>CALKHR010000034.1 GCA_937988885.1 uncultured Roseiflexaceae bacterium
TACGGCGGTTGTCGCGCCAGAGCAAAGCTGCCTGCTTTAGCTGGCAGTCGTTTACTTCAACATGATGGAGTGCTTCATGGATCTCAAAATCACCAACATCATCCCGTATCCGGTGTGGGTCGGCCATCGCAATCAGATGCTCGTCAAGATCGAGACGAACCAGGGGATCTACGGCTGGGGCGAAGCGGGCCTGTCGGGGCGCGAACTGGCGGTGGCCGGCGCGATCAATCATTATCGCGAGTTCCTGATCGGCCAGGACCCCCGCAGGATCGGGCGGATCTGGCAGGAAGTGTATCGGAGCCAGTATTTCGAGGGTGGGCGCGTGCTGTTGGCGGCGCTCTCGGCCATCGATATCGCGCTCTACGATATCGTGGGCAAAGCGTTGAATGTGCCTGTCTATCAACTCCTGGGCGGCAAGCAGCGCGATCGGGTGCCGTGTTTTGCCACCACGGGAGGCAGCACGGTCGAGGAATTGATCGAGAAGGTGCAGATGCTCGTGGATCTGGGCTGGGAGTGCATTCGCGTTGGCCCCGCCGCTGGCAATGCGGTCTCTCGCCTCGATAAGCGCGGCGTGCCCCGCACCAACGAACCGTTGCTGTTCGAGCCGCGCGCCTCGATCGCCGTGACAGCGCAGTGGCTCACCAAGTTGCGCGAGGCGGTCGGGTTGGGGCCGGTGCTGGGGATCGACTACCACCACCGCCTGAACGTCGCTGAGACGGCCTCGTTCTGCCAGCGCATGCCCAAGGGCACGCTCGACTTCCTTGAGGAGCCGATCCGCGACGAAACTCCCGAGGCGTACGAGGCGCTGCGTACCATGACCGATGTGCCGTTCGCGATTGGCGAGGAGTTCGCCAGCAAATGGCAGTTCCTGCCGTACATCGAGCGGGGCATCACCAACTTCGCCCGTATCGACGTGTGTAATGTGGGTGGCCTGACCGAATCGATGAAGGTGGCTGGCTGGGCGGAGGCGCACTACATCGATATGATGCCGCACAATCCGCTCGGCCCAATCTGCACGGCGGCGACGGTGCACTTCGGCGCGGCGGTGGCGAACTTCTCGTGGCTGGAGATGCGCGTAACACCCGGCGAGAACGCCACGAGCTACCACGACGAGATCTTCCCCAGCCAACTGAAGTTGGATGGCACGAGCATCGTGGTGCCCGATACGCCCGGTCTCGGTGTGGAAGTGGATGAGGAGTACATCAAGCGCCAGAGCTTCAAGTTCTGGGAGGCGCCACATCTCCACCGTCTTGATGGCTCCGTGACGAACTGGTAGTGACGGGCGCGTGCTATCGGGCGTTGCGCATGCGCCTCGATAGCACAGCAATGGTGTGTTCAGCTCGCCGCTTGGCTACGCAGCACCGCGCTTGCAACGGCGCGCAGTCGCTCGGCGAACGACTCCGGCTGCGCGCCTGGGGCGATGCCCGCTTCGGCCAAGGCGTCGTAGGCGTGCAGCAGGTAGTCGAGGTATTGCTCGAAGATTCGGCCATCCTCCGGTGCAAGCGCGGCGATGCCCTCGTTCCACGCGCGCACCACCACCCCATATACTTCCCACTCCCAAGCTTGATGCTGAAGGAGTTGCCGCCACGCGGCCTGCTCAGTCGCGCCGTGCCACGATCCTGCCCCGCAGATCGGGTCGTTGCGCAGCGCAACGCGCTGTTCGCGTAGTTCGAGCGGGTAGGTTTGGCACGCCCGTGGCCGATCCGCGTAGATGCCGCAACGCCGATATCCGTCCTTGAGGTGCATCAGGAACAGGCAGGGACGCTGGTTGTGGCGCACGGGTTGGTGCCGCAGCGCTGTGCCGTAGGTTGGGCCGCCGGGGCGCAATAGGAAGCCCGTGGCCGAGGACGGCGGCTCCGGCTCGCGCTGCACGAACACCAGTGGCGCGAGCTGCTGCGCTCGGCTGATCCGCCAGATATCGTAGCCCGTCACCGGCACGATGTAGGTGACGCAGCAGCGCCCGGCGCAATTAAGGCATGTCTCCGAAACCTGCTGTGTCATTGGGCGCTCGCTTGTTGTTCCGCCAGCAGAAAGGCGCAAAATTCGGCGAAGGTGGCCGTGCGGTTATCGCTCTGGATGCGCTCGTTCCAGGCTGCAACGAGTTGTTGGTAGCGTTGGCGCTCCTGGGCGAGTTGCTCCAGTTGTGCGGCGATGCGCGGACGATCGAGATCGGCCAGCGACCACTGGCGGCATTGGCACACATCGGTCTCGGCCAAGTGGGGCGGTGCGCTATCGGTGCTGGCGGGGAAGACTTGGCAGGCGATGGGGCACAGTGGGTCGAGTCCGCAGCGGTTGTGCGCGCCGAGCTGCATCAAGAACACGCATGCCGCTGTGTTGCCTCCCAAGGCGCGCCGCAGCAGCGCGGCCTGCATGCGGCGCCCGTTCGGTTCGAGCAGGAAGGACGGCTCGTGCGCATACTGCGTGGGCACGGCGCGCAGGAAGCTTTCGGGCGGCACATCGAGTTGGCTCGCGATCCGCCAGATCTCGGCGCTGGTGGGGATGACGGTGCGTTGGGTGCAGCAGCGCTTGGTAGCACAGCCTAGCCAATGGAGTTCGTGCAGCGGGCGGTCCATGGATTCCTTTATGCGTTCTGAAGCCTGATTTGTGGCACTATAGCATGCCTTAGAACTCGATTCAAGTTTTCAGTTTCTTTCTGTGCTGAGATGTCGATGGATGGTGTGTAGAAACCCATCGTCATCTCATTTTTTGATTTGAATGGTGCGTATCAGTGCGCTAATCCACAAGTTCTAGCACTCGCAGTTGTTCCTCCAACTGCTCCACCGAACCCCAGGGCAGGATAGGCGAGTTGTTGCGCTCGTCGGGTGGGTTGCTGGGTAATGTATCCGACCATCCGCCGCAGCCAACCAAGGGTAGCAGTGGGCGGTGATGTAGCCACGCCAAGCTCACCTCGGAGATGGTGCCCGCTCTGCCGCCGATTACCAAGCAGGCGTCGCCAGCCAAGGCCATCAGCAGATTGCGTGCATCACCCATACCGCTGGGGATGACCACCGTGGCAGGCCAATTGGCAGGAGGCATCTCGCCGCTCGGGATGATGCTGATCACCAAGCCGCCTGCGGCTATGGCGCGCTCAGCTGCGTGGCGCGTGGCTGGGCTGCCGCAGCCACTCACGACCGTGATGCCTAATTGGGCGAGTCGTTCGCCCGCCTGTCCGGCCAGTTCGTAGGCTTGGCTGCCTGGCTCGGCGCTACCAAGCACGCACACCTGTCGCTTTCGGTGCATGTTCATTTGCCCTTTCGATGCGCAACGCACAGATTTGTGCGATATGTCGTTTGCATGACGACAACAGGTACCGCTTGGTCGCACATTGGGCTATGTCGCGGGTTTGACCATATGACTTTTATCGCCAAAATGTAACAAACACTCACAATGACCGCTGAGCCGTGGCCTGGCCATAAGCGGAGCGATGTGTTGGATTTATAGCTCGTCGGCTGGGAAGTCGGCAGCGCTGATCGGCACGAGAGCGATCTGACTGAGCGCGGTGGCTAGCAGTTCGCGGGGCGTCTGACGTTCGAGGATGGTGTGCGAGATTAGGTTTTCGAGCAGCAGTAAGACGACGCCATGCACCATGCCCCATACGCTGATGGTGAGCAGTTCGATGGGGCCGGGTTTGAGGAGTTGGGCGCGCTGGGCATTGCCGACAATCGACAGCACCTGATTGAAGCACTCGTGCGCAGCGGCGATGAAGTCGGGGTAGTCGTGCTGTTGTTCGACGGTGCCCGAGAAGGTGAGCCGGAAATGTGCGGGTGAGCGTTGGCTGAACTGGTAGTAGGCCCAAGCGCTGCTGCAAAGCTGCGCGAGCGGCTTATCGGCGTGTTGCAGTTCGATGGCTTGGAGCGTTTGCGTAAACTCTTGGTAGCCTGCCGCAGCGATGGCTGCGATCAGGGCGTGTTTGTCGTTGTAGTGAGCGTAGGGCGCGGTATGGCTCACGCCGATGCGTTGGGCTACATTGCGCAGGCTGAGCGCGGGTAGCCCTTGTTCGTTCAGAATCGCGATTCCTGCATCGATCAATGCAACTTTCAGATTTCCGTGATGATAACTACTTTTCATTGTTCTATGTCTTATTAATCATTCTTTGGCATACACATACTTCTTTTGTTGGGGTGTTAGTGTAGTATTGCTTGAGATCTTGACGTTGTCAAGAGTGGCTTTTATAATCTGTACATTGGTAAGATTAAGGAGCGAGGTGTGCGATGGGGCAATACGCTATCTGGCAGTCGCAGGTGCTTGAGGCTACGCAGACGCTTGTGCGCCAGGGTTTTTTGATGGCGACGGGCGGTAATGTGTCGGTGCGTGTGGCGGGCGAGGCGGCGTTTGCGGTGACACCATCGAACTTTGATTATGACCGCATGCAACCCGAGGATGTTTGTATTGTGGGGTTGGATGGCAAGATCATCGAAGCACGGCACAAGCCTTCGATCGAGAGTGGCTTGCATGCGAGCATCTACACGGTACGCGCCGATGTGCAGGCGGTGGTACACACCCATCAGGTCTTTGCGAGCGCGTTGACGCTGATCGATGCGCCAATTCCTGCGCTCTTCGATGAGCAGGCGCGCTTTTTAGGTCGCTCGGTGCCGATCATTCCCTATGCGCCTTCGGGCACGGGCTGGCTGCGCAAGGCGATCGCGAAGCACGTGCGCGACGGCAATAATGCGTATTTGATGAAAAATCACGGGGCGTTGTGTTTGGGTCATTCGCTGGAGCGGGCCGTGCACAATGTTGAGATTCTGGAGAAATGCGCGCAGGCATATTTATTGGCGCTGTGCACCGAACGTCCAGTTTCGCGTATTCCGTTGGCTGTGCGAGAGATCGCGGTAGCGAAGTTGCGTGGGGATCAGCGGCGGGCTGCGCGCGGTGAACTCCCACAAGGTGGTGAATAGGAGCTTCTATGCTTGAACAGGAATCGGTTGCTGCTTCGACGCAGCAATATGCGATCAGTGAATATCCCAATGTTGATCTCATTTATGCTCGGTTGAATGATCTGCTGCGGGAGCCTCCGCGCACGCTTCGGCGCGACTATATGCAGCAGGTGCTGTCGTACTTCGATCAGCAGTGCGGGAAGTCGCGCACGCTGACCGATGCGGCCAAGCAGTTGATCCCCGGCGGTGTGCAGCATAACTTGGCGTTCAACTATCCGTTCCCATTGGCGATCGAGCGGGCCGAGGGCGCGTATCTGTGGGATGCCGATGGCAATCGCTATATCGATTTTCTGCAGGCGGGCGGCCCGACGCTGCTGGGCAGCAACGATGCGGTAGTGCGCGAGAAGGTGTTCGAGTTGGTGCGGGAGTGCGGTCCGGTGACGGGGCTGTTCCACGAGTACGAACTGAAGTTGGCGCAGTTGATCAACCGCTTAATGCCGAATATCGAGATGTTCCGCATGCTCGGCTCGGGCACCGAGGGCGTGATGGCGGCGATCCGTGCGGCGCGCACCGCCACGCGCCACCGCCATGTGATCAAGGTGGGTGGCGCGTACCACGGCTGGAGCGACCAGATGATCTACGGCTTGCACGTGCCCGGCACGCGGCGGCTGGAGGCGACTGGTATCCCGCGCGGCGCGACAGCGGCCACGCACGAGTTCTTCCCCAACAGTTTGACGGCCCTGCGGCGGCAGTTGCAGTTGAATCGCCTGCGGGGCGGCACGGCGGCGGTGATCGTGGAGCCGCTCGGCCCGGAGAGCGGTACACGCCCCGTGCCCTTCGATTTCAACCGCCAGGTGCGGGAGTTGTGTGATGAGTTCGGTGCCCTGCTGATCTTCGACGAGGTGGTGACGGGCTTCCGTGTGGGCTTGGGCGGCGCGCAGGGTTACTTCGGCGTGAAACCCGACCTGACGGTGTTCGGCAAGTGCATCACGGGCGGCTTCCCGATGGCTGGCGGCGTGGGTGGTCGGCGCGAGATTATGCAGACGTTCGCGGCGGGCATCGGAGGCATCGGCGGGCGGGCCTATGTGGGCGGCACGCTCTCGGCGAATCCGCTCTCGTGCGCGGCGGGCTACTACGCGATCTTGGAGATGGAGCGCCGCAATGCGCCCGTGCTCGCGGGGCGTGCAGGCGATCGACTGACGCGCGGCCTGAACGAAATCATCACGCGGCTGGGATTGCCGTTCGTGGCCTATAATCAAGGCTCGATCGTGCATTTGGAGACCGCCGGTGTGATGTTGCTCGATCTGCGTCATCCGATTAAGCTATTGCGCGAGTTGAAGCCGCGCAAGCATATGATGGAGGAGATGGGCGCGGCGTACACGTCGCAGGGCTTGGTGACGCTGGCGGGCAGCCGCATGTACACGAGCATGGCTGATACCGACGAGGTGATCGACGATGCGTTGGAGCGCTTCGAGGCAGTGCTGAAGAACGTGGATATGGGCAAACGGCGGTAATGCTGTAGAGTATTTCATCACATTGAAAGGATACCCTTCAACATTGCAATTGTGGAGACGCTGTTTGTGCGGCGTCTCCACATACAAATTGGAAGGGATCTGTTCTTTTTTTATGCAAAATTGTAAGACCTCAAAACATGTATTGATGATCTAAATCTCGGTTATTATATGTGCGTGCTGGTCTGATGAAGCCATTTCATTTGCGCCAGGACGGTTCCTACTTTAAGACATCCAGAGTGGAGAGCTTTTATGAGCCATCTCAGAGAACTATACCGAGTCGAGCAGCTGCCTGTGTTCCAGAATCGCATGTTTGCCACTCCTGAAGAGGCAAAACAGTGTAGTAAGGGCGATGTCGTTCTTGTGCAGGATCTCCGAACGGGTTTGATCTTCAATAAGGCCTTTCGGCCTGAGCTGATGCAGTACGATGCTAATTATCAAAATGAGCAGGCTGTGAGCTCCATTTTTCGAGCGCACTTAGAGAATGTCTCTGAGCTCATCCACAAGCATTTTCATGATCACACCCTGATTGAAGTTGGATGCGGCAAAGGCTACTTTCTTGAGCATTTGTACGAGCAAGGTTTTGATATCATAGGGGTAGATCCAACGTATGAAGGTGAGAATCCCCGTATTCTCAAGGAATATTTTAACCCCGAACTTGGTTTACGAGCTGATGGCATCATTCTTCGGCACGTGCTCGAGCATATTCAGAATCCTGTTGATTTCCTTGCTATGCTTCGTGATGCGAATGGTGGTGCAGGCAAAATTTATATCGAAGTGCCATGTTTCGAATGGATTTGCCAACGCCGAGCCTGGTTCGACATCTTTTACGAACACGTGAATTATTTTCGCCTTAGTGATTTTTATCGTATATTTGGTCGAGTATACGAGGCGGGACACACTTTTGGAGGACAGTATCTTTATATTATTGCCGACCTCGCAACGGTTCAGGAACCGGTCTATGATGCTTCGGACGCTTTCGAGTTTCCCTCAGATTTCCTGAGCACTGTTGACTATTACGTCAATAAACTTGCAGCACAGCGCTCCGCGCAGCGGGCTTCAACTATTTGGGGCAGTGCTTCAAAAGGAGTCATCTTTGCATTGTTTATGGAGCGAGCGGGTGTAGGGATAGAGTTTGTTATTGATATTAATCCCGCCAAGCAAGGCAAATATCTCGCATCGACAGGTCTCAAAGTCCGTGCTCCTGAAGAAGTGCTTGCTCAGCTTGAACCTGGTGCAGAGATCCTTGTCATGAATAGTAATTATCTCAGCGAAATCAGGGAATTAACGATCAATAAGTTTAATCTGCTAACGGTGGATTACGATCGCCCTGTAACGACATAACTGTTGCAGTTAAGCCCCACTTAGCCTGCAACAGAAAGGGAGGTTTAACACCTCTTTCGACTGTACACTCTATAAAGCAGCGAGAGCACGATGAGCAGCGTAGCCGATCCGATCATCATTGCGGTGGATTTGGGGACATCGGGCGTGAAGGTCGCCCTGATGACGCACGAGGGCAAGCGGTTGGCCTGGGAAACGGAACCTGTCGCTCTGCACGTATCGGAAGACGGCGGAGTCGAGCAATCGCCGGAGGAGTGGTGGCAGGCGCTGCTCACCGCCACCAAGCGGGCTATCGCGCGGACGCCGGGCGCAGCGGCGCGGGTGCGGGCGGTCTGCTGCTCGACGCAGGGCGAGGGCACTGTGGCGGTGGATCGCGACGGCAACGCGCTGATGAACGCGATCATCTGGATGGATATGCGTGGCGCGCCGTATGTGCAGGCCAACGCGCGTGGCTTCGTGAATATCGCGGGGGCCGCGCCGCACAAGCTGTGGCGCTGGCTGAGTTTGACGGGCGGCATGCCATCGCTCTCGGGTAAGGACCCCGCCGGGCATATGCTGCTGGTGCGCGAGCGCTTTCCGCAGGTCTACGAGCGCACCTACAAGTTCCTCAATGTGTTGGATTACCTGAACCTGCGGCTGTGCGGCGAATTCGCCGCCACCTTCGATTCGATCCTGACCTCGTGGGTCACCGATAACCGCGATCCCGACAATGTGCGCTACCACGATGCCCTGATCGCGCAGAGCGGCATTGATGGCAACAAACTGCCGACGATCGTGCCCTGTACGGCGGTGCTGGGGCGGCTACGCCCGTCGGTGGCCGAGGCGCTGGGTCTGAGCGCCGAGGTGCAGGTGGTGGCGGGCGCGATCGACAATACGGCGGCGGCGGTCGGCGCGGGCACCGTGCGCGACTACGAGCCGCACCTCTACATCGGCACATCGTCGTGGATCTCGGCCCATGTGCCGTTCAAGAAGACCGACCTGTTCGCCTACCTAGCCTCGACGCCCTGCGCGGTGCCTGGGCGCTACCTGCTGACGGCCCTGCAGGCTACGGCGGGCGGTAACCTGAACTTCCTGCGCGACAATATTTTGTACCACAAGGACGCGCTGCTGCGTGAGGCCCATACACCCGATGTGTTCAAGTTGATGGATCAGATCGCCGAGCAGGTGCCAGCGGGCAGTAATGGCGTGCTGTACACGCCCTGGATCTGGGGCGAGCGCGCCCCTGTGGAGGATCGCACGCTGCGGGCGGGTCTCTACAACCTGAGCCTGAACAACACCCGCGCCGACATCATACGGGCGGTGCTGGAGGGCGTAGCGCTCAACACGCGCTGGCTGATGCAGCCTGTCGAGCGCTTCCTCAAGCGCTCCGTCAAGCAGATGCGCATCGTGGGTGGCGGCGCGGCCTCGGACATCTGGTGCCAGATCTTTGCCGATGTGCTGAACTGCCAGATCGACCAGATGGAGGACCCGATCCAGGCGAACGCGCGCGGGGCGGCGTTTATCGGCGCTGTGGGATTGGGGCTGATCCGCTATGAGGATGTGCCGGAACTGGTGCCCGTGCGGCGCTCCTACACGCCCACGCCACAGCACCGCCGCCTCTACGACGAGCGCTTCGCGACATTTGTGGAGGTGTACCAACAGATGCATAAGCTGCATCGGCGGTGGAATGGTGTGAGTTAGTTGGCTGTGAGTTCGTTCAGTTTCGCCCGGGCAGCGCGTGTGAGCCCTTTCACCACCAAATGGTACGATTCGTCGATTAACGCCAGGATCGCCTCGTTGGGCAGGCTGCTGTCGAGTGTGACGGTGTTCCAGTGCTTTTTGTTGAGGTGGTAGCCCGGCTTGACCGCCGGAAAGTTGTCGCGCAGGAACAGGGCGTGGTCTGGCTCGCACTTCAGCGACACGGTGAGCGGCTGCGCGTTCTCTGCCACTAGCGCGAACATCTTGCCGCTCACCTTAAAGACCTGTGCTCCTGGCCCGAACGGATAGGAAGCGCTGCTGCCCGGCTTCGCGAGCAGCCACGCGCGCAGTTGTTCAAGTGACGTCATCGTGGTTTCTTCGATCCAAAGATTATCGCTAGCTTCATTATAAACGGGGATCAGGATGTAGCGATTGGCTGCATCCTGATCCCCGTTTGTTGCGCGGCAACTGAATCTACGGCCCGAACGTCGTCGTCTCTAGCAGGCGGAAGCTGGCCAGTGCGTGGATGTCGCGCGACGAGCTGCCGATCGCGATCTCGAACTCGCCCGCCTCGGCCACCCAGGCGTGCTGCGCATCGTCCCAGTAGGCCAGCGCCCGCTGATCGAGCGTGAAGGTGACGGTGCTGCTCTCGCCCGGCTCCAGCGCCACCTTCGCGAAGCCCTTCAACTCCTGCGGCGGTCGGCTGAGCCGCGCCTGCGGGTCGCGCACGTAGAGCTGCACCACCTCCTGCCCGGCGCGCTGGCCCGTGTTGCTGATCGGGATGCTGACGGTGAGCGATTCGCCGGGACGCAGCGTATCGCTGCTGAGCTGCGCCTCGCCGTAGCCAAACGTCGTGTACGACAGCCCGAAGCCGAACGGGAACAGCGGCTCGATCTTTTTCTTCTCGTAGTAGCGATAGCCCACGAAGATGCCCTCGCCATAGCGCACCCGCCCGTTCTCGCCCGGATAGTTCAGGAACGCCGGATTGTGCTCCAAGCGCACCGGGAAGCTCTGCGGCAGTTTGCCCGACGGGTTGACCTCGCCGAACAGCACATCGGCGATCGCGTTGCCCGTCTCTTGGCCCAGATACCAGGCTTGCACCACACCCGCCACCTGATCGAGCCAGGGCATCGTCACGGGCGCGCCGGTTTGCAGCACCACCACGGTATTAGGATTCGCGGCGGCCACCCGCGCGATCAACTCGTTTTGGTTGCCCGGCAGATTCATATGCGGGCGGTCGGCGCCCTCCGAGTCCCACTCGGCGTTGAGACCCACGAACAGCACCGCCACGCTCGCCGCAGCGGCCTGCGCGACCGCTTGCTCGATCTCCTGCTCGCCGAGCGGACGCCACATGCCCACGCGCAGCGCCTTCACAGCCAGCAATGTGTTGCTAGTGCTGCTGTACTCCACCTCGACCGTGTAGGTGTGCTTAGCCTCCAGGTTGATGCTGCCGATCGCCTCGGTGCTGCCAGTGCCGAAGTACGTGTCGCCCGGCTGCCAGTTCGCCCAGTTGTCGATCAGCAGCTCGCCATCGACGTACAGGCGGGTCAGGCCAGCGCTGATCAGGCTGAACTGATGCTCACCGCTCTGTTCGGGCGTGACAGTCGTGCTGAACCGGGCCGAGAAGGCATTGCGGTCGAGTTCGCTGGGCAGATTGTGGAACCACATCACCTCGGCCTCGGAGGTTTGTCCTTCGGCCACCACCGCGCCCGAGAGGTCGGTGCTGTTGTAGTAGCTGATTGTGCAGGGGCGCTGTAGCAGCGGCAGGTGCTTGTGGTTGAATCCACCGACCGCGTAGGTGAGCTCGATATGCTCGCCAACTTGCGCAGTGATGCCCTCGGCTGGCGAGATGCGGTAATGCGCATTGACTTGGGCGCTGCCACCACCCATAATCCGCGCCTCGCGGGTGTTCGGCCCGATCATCGCGATCGACTCGATCGCCTGTGGGTCGAGCGGCAGCACGCCGTTATTCTTCAGCAGGACGATTCCCTCGCCGCCAGCGCGCCGGATCAGTGCGCGGTGCTCGGGTTTATCGATCGCCTGCTCCTCGGGGATGGTCGGCTGCTCGAATCCGCCCACACGGCTGATCAGTCGCAGCATGCGCCGCGCCGAGTCCTTCACCTGTTCGGTGCTGACCTGTCCGGCCCGCACGGCTTCGACCAGTTTTGCGCCACGGTGCTGGCTAGGCCCGGGCATTTCGAGATCAAGTCCGCCGTTCGCTGCTTCGGCGGTACTGTGGGTTGCGAACCAGTCCGACATCACCACGCCGTCGAAGCCCCATTCGCGTTTGAGGATGTCGATCTGCAGATCGGCCCGCTCGTTGACGTAGGTGCCGTTCACCTTGTTGTACGAGGACATCACCGCCCAAGTGTGCGCCTCTTTGACGGCGGCCTCGAACGGTGGCAGATAGATCTCGCGCAACGCTCGTTCGTCGATCTCCGAGCTGATCGTCATACGTTGGAACTCGGATTCGTTGCCGACGTAGTGCTTGACTGTCGCGCCGACGCCCTGGCGCTGCAGGCCGTTGATATAGGCTACCGCGAGGCGGGCGGAGAGGTATGGGTCTTCGGAGTAACATTCGAAGTTGCGCCCGTTGAGGGTGGAGCGGTGGATGTTGACGGTCGGCGCGAGCAGCACGCTCGCGCCCTTGGAGCGTGCTTCTTCGGCTAGGGCTGCCCCGATCAACTCGACAAGCTCGGTGTTCCAAGTGGAGGCGAGCGCGATGCCGACCGGGAAGCTGGCGGCTTTGACGCCTCCGACGAGGCTGCCTCCGCCACGGGCTCCATTTGGTCCATCGCTCACTTTGATTGCAGGAATGCCAAGCCTTGGGATCGGTACGGTGGTCCAGAAATCAGCGCCCGCGAGCAGTGCAACCTGCTCTTCGAGCGTCATCTGTTCCAGCAGTGCTTCAATACGCGCCTCGTCGACTTGATTGGCCTCGGTGCCACGTGACATAATACCCCCTATCAAACAAACGGCGATTGAAAGTGGTGCGTGGCTGCTGTGTTGTTGTGGTGCGATGGCCTAGTATACCATTACCCCGTTACCGTATGGTATGACCATATGACTGAGAACGCGTTAATATTCACAACCATGTAAGATTCATCGTTTAGATGGACTTGTTGCTGCTGAGTTGGAGCGCATAGGCGATGCCGCTCTGGAGTGAGGCGTGGGTGACTACCCCCTTGAGATCGATGTTCAGATTGACCAGGGTTTTGGCCGATGCGGCACTAATGCCCGTCAACACGACATGCGCACCAAGCAGTTGTGCGGCTTGGGTGCAGCGCAGCAGGCTGCTGGCTACGCTGGCATCGAGGGTTGGCACGCCGGTGATGTCGATCAGGGCGATGGTGGCCTGGTGGCGCACGATTCCATCGAGGAGCGTTTCGATCACGAGTTGTGCGCGGTGCTCGTCAATCATGCCGATCAGCGGCATCACCACGATATCTTCGTTAAGCGGTAAGAGAGGAGTTGAGAGTTCATCGAGGCGTGCGCGCTGCATGCGGATGATCTCGTTGTTGAGGCGCGCTTGTTCGGCTTGGCGTCGATCTGTAATATTGCGCACCGAACTGATGACGATCGTCCCAGATTCGGTCTGCATTGGGCTTAGGCTGATCTCCACCGGGATGGTGTAGCCCTGCTTGTGATAGCCGTCTAGATCGAGGCCCTGCGCCATCGCCCGTGTGCGAGGTTTGTTCACGTAGGTAGAGCGCAGATTGACATGTTTTTGGCGCGCTTCGGGGGGGACCAGGATTTCAATAGGTTGGCCGATGAGTTCGTGGCGTTCATAACCGAACAGTTGCAATAACTGTTTGTTGGCTTGGATGATAATCCCATGCTCGTCCATGAACATGGTTGGATCAGGAGCCACTTCGAGCCATTGCTCGATCCAGGCTACTGCATTGTGATAACCAAAAGTTGGAGGCGCATTTGTGTTGGTGGCTTTGTACTGTTGTAATTCCTGTTCGAGTTTGCTGATACGCTCCTGGAGTTGCGCTATCAACGGGGTTGCGGACTCGGATGGCATACAACATTCCTTTATCATCAATGCATCGTCTGAATAATTATAACTGAAGTAAAACAATTTTTTGTATTATTTTGACACTCTTATAAGAATTTTCTTATTTTTTGCTGAAACATAGAATCACAGAACAGGCAACTTGCTCAGCTGCCGTATTCTGTAGATTGCCCTTTTATACACGATAAAAACGTGTGGGCTATTGTATCATACCTCGGGATAACAATTGCTTAGGACTAATGAAGTCCTGTAGTAATTTAAATATGGGTATTTAGTAAGTTTTATGCTTTTTTAATATAAAGATATTATTATTTTGATGGTAATGAGAGCACATAATTGGGGCTTTTTTTGATGATGGTTGGGCCATATAGATCAAAACGCCACAGTGAAAATACTCACTGCGGCGTTCTCTATGATACTAAATCCGGTTGGATAGTTGTTATTAAAAGCTGTTTTCGCCTGCGGCAGCAAGGTACTTTCTTCTTTTTGTGATGTCGAGGCGCTGCTACGCGCAGCGCCTCGACATCACTTGCGGTGGTAATGCTCGTATCTATTGAAAGGCAGAATCGCGTCGTTCATCCAGCACCCTTCTTCGTGCAAGTGAATACCCGGATTTGGTATGAGATGCTCTAGGTAGCGCTTATACCTGGGTGTTTGGGCGAGTGCGGTGCCTGTGGCGCATCGAGAGCGCCGCGCTGGTCAGTTCGATATGACGACGGTCGGTGTTGTTGTTGGCCTCGGCGATCGCGATATCGCGCTGTTTCTTGGCGGCCTTGCTATTGCCACGCAACTCCGACAGCACCCACCAAAAGACGTGCATGCTGCGGCGCTGGCCGATGTTCGAGCGATCCCAGGCGGCTTGCAGGTCGTCGAGCGCTTTATCATCCTCGCCCCGTAGGAAGTAGACATAACCACGCGTGGCCCAGGCGCTCTGGCTGAACGGCCCAAGCGCCACCGCTCGTTCGGCCAGTTCCAGCGCGCGGTCGTAATCGCCGTCCAGGGCCAGCAGAAAGCCAAGCTTCTCGTAGGCATTGTGCTCGGCGGGGTGAGTTTGGCGCAGGGCTTGGTAGGCGGCGATCGCCTCATCGTTGCGGTCGAGTTTGTCGAGGGCGGCGGCGTGCGCGAACAAGCCGCTGAAGATCTGCGGGTCGCGGGCCAGCGTCAACTCAGCCAGTTCGAGCGTTAGCGGCCAGCGCTCAGCCTCCATCGCCACCCACGCGGCGCGCCCCAGCTCATTGGCATCCAGCGCGTGCGCCGCGAGTAGTTGATGCACATCATCGATACGATCAAGCTCGATCAGCAAGCGCAGGCGCCGCCGCTCCCAGATACTGAGCGCCTGATCATCGTTATCTGGGTTCAGTTCAAGCGCCTGCTCGATGATCGCCAGCGTCTCGGGCAGATCGTTCTTATTCCAGGCGATCGTGTAGCTCATCTCCAACATGTCGAGCGCGCCGATGCCCGCGCTCTGGGCCTGCTTGATCGCTTGGCGGGCCTCTTTGATCTTGCCCATGGCGGTGAGCGATACGCAGAGTTGCACGTACCAACTGGGATCATCGGTGTAGCGTTCGATCGCCGTTTGGGCGCTTGCGGCGGCGGCCTCGTGCAGACCCGCCGCGTTCTCGGCCATCCACTTGTAGTAGAACAGCCACGGCGGCGGCTCCTCGAGCGCCGCCAGCGTTTGGGCGTAGGCCGCCGCAGACTCATCGTAGCGGCCCACCCGCAGCAGCGCGCGGGCGTGAAGCTCGTTCAACTCGATGCTATCGTGGGCGTGCCCGCTGGTCAACTCCAGCGTCTCCATAAAACGGTTGTTGTCGTAGAGAAACTGCGCGAGCGTTTGGCGGGCGTGGCTCCAATCAGGCGCGAGCATCAACGTGCGGCGGTAGAGCATCTCCTGTTCACTCGTCGTCTCGGCCAGCATACCCAAGCGCAACACGATTGAGGCATCGTTCGGCGTTATCTCATTGGCGCGCAACAACAACATGCGGGCCAGCTCGGCGGCCTCGGGATGGTCGGCGAGCAACAGCCCCAACGCCTGTTCGCGCACCGTCTGCGGGATCGGCTGTTCCGGCGCGTTCAAGATCACCGCCGCGCCAGCCTCCACCCCCATCCCATCGAGGATCAGACCGATCGCCTCGTAGATTTCGCTCTCTGTATCGATCCCCTCGGGGTGATGCAACGCCGCCAGAACCGCCTTGGCAGCGGCGCCAGGCTGATGATCCTGAGCCAACAGCCGTCCGTGGAACAGACCGAGGCTATGTTCGGGGAAGCGCTTGCGCAAGGCGGCGGCCTCGGCCAGGGCGCGTTTGAGGCCACTGAGCTGCTGGAGATACCCGAGATAATCGCTCACCAGCCAGCGCGCGCCATCGAACGCCTCCAGCGCGACGGCATAGCGCTGTTGGAGCGCCTTGATCGCCCGCTTCTTGAGAGCCGGATTGTCGCTGGCGATCGCCACCTCGGCACCGACAGCCGCCCGGAATTGCAGCGCCCAAGGATCGTTGGGAAACTCCTGAAGCAACATATCGGCGTGCGTGCAGGCCAACTCGAACAACTGATTGCCGAACAGGATGCGGCAGAGCGCGCGGCGAGCGCGGTACTGGCTGATCGGCGTGAGCAGATGCGGCTTGGCCAAGCACTCCTCGAAGATCGCGGCGGCATTCGTCTGCGTGCCGAGCTGCAACTGCAACAGCCCATTCAACACCTGAATATCGGCGTTGTGGGGTGCGAGCGCCTGCGCCGTGCCGAGCGAGTGGATTGCCTCATCCAATCGCGATTGGGCGATATGCACCTCGGCCTGCGCCAGGTGGGCCAGCCACCACTGCGGCGCGCTCTCCAACGCGCAACGGGCGAAATGCTGGGCATGCGTGCTGCCCTGCTCGGCCAAACAGCGCGCCATCCAACAGTTGGCCGCCGCCGAACTCGGATCAGCGGCCCCCGCGCGTTGGGCCGCCTCAAGCGCATGGCCGATCTCGCGCTGGGCGAAATACACCTCGGCCAGCGCCGCGTGAATGCGGGCATCCTGCGGCGCCAACGCGACCGCGTGATGGTATGCCTCAAGCGCCTCCTGGTACTTGCCATCGAGCAGCGCGACGCGCCCGACGTATTGGTGCACAAACGCCGCCTCGGGCAGCGCCGTCCTCGCCTCGGCGAGCGACGCCAAGCAGCGCGCGTGCGCCGCCGCAGCGGTATCGCAGGTATCGCCGGCCAACAGCGCGGCAATGCTCCCCTCGGGCCACGTTTGCGGGGCACGGGAACGCTCCCACAACTCCAACTCGGCGGCTAAGCGCACGCGCCACGCCAACTGATCGTTCGGGTGCCGACGAATCGCCCGACTCGCCAACTCGCTGGCATCGTCGAGCCGATCATCATCGAGCGCCAAACACGCCTGATCCAGCCACAGCAACGCCTGATCGTTGTACAAATCGATCAGCGCCAGCGTGCGATTATGCTCCTGCCCCGCCGGGAATGCCACTAACGCGCTATCGAGCGACGGGCGGCGCAACTGGTTCACCTGCGCGATCGGCGTGCGAGTGATCGCGTGCGTCATCGGGTCCTGGAAGATCAGCGTATCATCGGCATCGTCGTAGCCAATCAGCACCGTCACGTGCGACGAGTTCGGGAACTCCTCCTCGATGATCGCCGGATAGCCCGCATCGACCAACCGCTTCAATTGGCCGATGCTTGCGCGGCAGCGCACCGTATCGAAGCCGACCAAATGGAAAAACTCGCGCATCCGGTAGATCGGCGTGCCGCCGCCGGGGAACTTCACGGCCTGCGCGATCTGATCATTGGTCAAATCCAGGCCGCCCTTCCAATACCGCAGCACCAACTCGACCGTACACGGCCCACAGTGATCGCGGCGCTGCACCGTGGTCGGGAAGGCCGTCAACTGCACGCGGGGAGCCGTGGCGGGCGCCAACTGCCTACGCAGATCGGCCAGCATCGTGCGCCACGGCTCCAGCGACTCCGCCAGCGGGCTGCGGCGCTCAAGCTCCGCGATACTCGCCTCAAGCAACTCGACATTGCGGGTCGCCAACGCGATCTGCGCCTGCACAAACAGCGCCCCGATCTGCTCGGAAATGGCCAGCGCCACATCGATCTGTTGTTGAGCAGCCTCAAACTCACCAAGCAGATACGCAACGTGGGCCAGGCCCCATGCAGCATGCTCGGGATAGGAGGAGAGCAATCGCTCGTAGGTCGCGCGCGCCTGCAACCGCTGATCGGTCAAAAGCGCCACACGGGCCTGCCCCAGCAACACCCCCAAGTCATCGGGAGCCAGCGAGATCGCCTGCAACAATGTGGATTCCGCCAGCGCCCAATTCCGCTTGGCGGCCAAACCGCGCGCCACCCAACTCAGCGCCGTAGCGCGCAATTGCTGCGACGGACTCCGCTCGGCAGCCGCCTCGGCGGTCAAAATCGCCATATCGATCTGCCCCTGGCGCAGCAACAACTTGCATTGACAAAGCTCCGCGAGTACACGCGCCTCACCGCTCAGCGCCTCAACCACCGCGAGGAGCCGCTCAGCCGCCTCGGCATCGCGGTCAAGCTCAATCAGCGCATCAACTTGATAGGGTACGAGCGTTATCGGCAGCTCATCGACGTTGAGGAGGCTAAGCAACGTGGCGGGACGCAGGTGATCGAGCAGGGACCGCAGCTCGTCGGCGGAGGGAAGGTTGCTCATAAACGCGCCTTGTTATAGCGGAAGTGAGTTTTCACTTCATAAATTATTGTCATACCATGCAGCCTGCCACTGCAAGAGTAAGAGGTGTTAAACGTGGGTTTAAGTGATAATTAAAGCAGAATGCGTTGCAGCGATTGGATCAAAAGAACTGTACCAACTTCTGAAACGGCTGTCAAGGATTATTTCGGTTGTATTTCCATTAAGAACGCGGCGCGCTGATATCGGCCAGGATGCCGCTAGCGCAGGCGAGCGCGTTCACGTTTCAACGTGGTTGATTCTGCTGGCGCAAAAGGCGCAACCTCGTGGAGTGGCGCCCGTGGTCATGCTCCCGCATAAACTTGCAGCGGACACCACCAACCACACCCGTCCCAGTGCTACGGCAGTGTGGCCTGCTGGTTGTTGGGCATCCACAGATTACACAGATTTGCTTGTAATGCTCAATGAGAAACACCATCATCCTGAATGAAGCGGCGAATCTCATCGAGAACGCAACGAAAAAGCAGTGTCATCTCGAATGAAATGAGAGATCTCAAAGAACATTTCGATGTAAAACAATGAGATTCCTCATTCTGTGCTGCGCATTCCGTTCGGAATGACAGCGAAAAACAACGACAAGCACTGTCATCCTGAACGCAAACCCACACGCACAGGCAGCCTGAGACAGAGAGATTCTTCACTTCGTGCTGCGCACTCGTTCAGAATGACAATTGTTCGTTGTACTCCATGAAACGCACTGTCATCCTGAACGGAGCCGCTAGGGGAGACAAGGTGACAAGGTGACTGGGTGACCTGAGCCAAAGAAACGCATTGTCATCCTGAACGAGCCGAAGGCGAAGTGAAGGATCTCATCGAAGAACGCAACGAAAAAGCAGTGTCATCTCGAATGAAATGAGAGATCTCAATGTATATTCAATGCACAACGATGAGATACCTCACTTCGTGCTGCGCATTCCGTTCGGAATGACAATGAAATGCACCGTCATCCTGAACGAAGTGAAGGATCTCACCGATAAAGCAACGAAAAACATTGTCATCTCGAATGAGCCGTCAGGCGAAATGAGAGATCTCAGCGGAGATGCAATGTGTTGCAATGGAAAGCGGTGAGGGAACGATGAGATTCCTCACTCCGTGCTGCGCACTCCGTTCGGAATGACAGCGAAAAACAACGACAAGCACTGTCATCCTGAACGCAAACCCACACGCACAGGCAGCCTGAGACAGAGAGATTCTTCACTTCGTGCTGCGCACTCGTTCAGAATGACAATTGTTCGTTGTACTCCATGAAACGCACTGTCATCCTGAGCGAAGCGAAGGATCTCACCGAGAAAGCAACGAAAAACGTTGTCATCTCGAATGAGCCGTCAGGCGAAATGAGAGATCTCAGCGGAGATGCAATGTGTTGCAATGGAAAGCGGTGAGGGAACGATGAGATTCCTCACTCCGTGCTACGCACTCGTTCGGAATGACAGCGAAAAACAACGACAAGCGCTGTCATCCTGAACGAAGTGAAGGATCTCACCGAAGAAGCAACGAAACGCACTGTCATCCTGAGCGAGCCGCAGGCGAAGTGAAGGATCTCACCGAGAAAGCAACGAAAACCAATGTCATCTCGAATGAGCCGTTAGGCGAAATGAGAGATCTCAGCGGAGATGCAATGTGCTGCAGCGGTGAGGGAACAATGAGATTCCTCACTTCGTGCTACGCACTCCGTTCGGAATGACAGCGAAAAACGATGACAAAGCGCTATCATCCTGAGCGAAGCGAAGGAACTCACCGAAGAAGCGATGAAAACAATGAATGACATTGATTTTGACCTGTCAGGTGCGTTTTAAGTCTGCTAATACTCTAAAATTTGTATAAAAGCACCTGAAAGGTCGGTAAAGAATGGCAATGTGCGGCATTGTATTTCGCTGTGAGTGGACAGCGAGATTCTTCATTCCGCTGCGCTCCATTCAGAATGACGATGGCGTTCATTGATTGCCATCACGTCGCTCCTACAAAACCTCATCTGTGTCATCTGCGTAATCTGTGGATGATCGATCTATCGGCATTTCAGAATGACGATGGCGTTCATTGCTCGCCCCTCACGTCACTTCTACAAACTTTAATCTGCGTAATCTGTGTAATCTGTGGATGTCCCCCTCAGCCGATATGGTATGATGCCACGCGGTGATCCTAGCGAAGGAGCCGACGTGGCCGACTCAATTAACTACGAACTGCTCGAAACACTGCTGCTCGACCGGGGCCGCTTCACGTTGCGCGAACGACACTTGGAGCGGCTGCTCGCCTCAGCGCGCGCACTCGGCTTTGCAGCGACTGCCAGCGCCATCGATGCGGCGCTCGATGCGCTTGCGGCGCAACTGCCCAGCGGGCGTTGGCGCGTGCGGCTCTGCGTGGCCCGCGATGGCAGTGTGCGACTCGAACACTACCCACTCGCGCCCGCGCCGATCACACCGCAGCCGATCGCCCTGGCAACTCAGCCGATCGACCGCCACGACCCGTTTTTGGCGCATAAAACCACCTATCGCGCCGTCTACGACGCGCACCGCGCCCAGTTCCCAAACGCCTTCGACGTACTGCTCTGGAACCAGGACGGCGAACTGACCGAATTCACCATCGGCAACTTGGTGGTGGAACTCGACGGTCAACGCCTCACCCCGGCGCTCTCGTGTGGGTTGCTGCCCGGCACGCTGCGGGCCGAACTGCTGGTACAGGGCGCGATCCACGAGGCTGTGCTGGATAGGGAGGCGCTGGCGCGCGCATCACGCCTCTGGCTGATCAACAGCGTGCGCGGCTGGTGCGAGGTCGTCTGGCAGCCGCCAACACACAACAGGAGCGCAACCGCAGCATCAGGCTCATGAACACCATCATCATCGACAACTACGACTCGTTCACCTACAACCTGTACCAACTTGTTGCCGAGGTCAATGGTACGCCGCCGCTGGTGGTGCGCAACGACGAACTAACGTGGCAGCAACTTCAGGAATACCACTACGACAACCTGATCCTCTCGCCGGGGCCGGGGCGACCCGAGCAACCGAGCGACTTCGGTATCTGCGCCGACGCGCTACGGCACGCCACCACGCCTGTGTTGGGCGTTTGCCTGGGGCATCAGGGCTTGGCGCACGTTTGGGGCGGCACGGTGCGCCACGCACCGGAACCGATGCACGGGCGCATCAGCACCATCATCCATCGTGGCACCGAGCTATTCGCCGACCTGCCGCAGCAGTTCGAGGTGGTGCGCTACCATTCGCTGATCGTCGCCGAGCCGCTGCCTACCAGTCTGGAGCGCACGGCCTGGACGGCGGACGGCCTGGTGATGGGCTTGCGCCACCGCGAGCGACCGCTGTGGGGCGTACAGTTCCATCCCGAATCGATCAAAAGCGCTTATGGCCACCGCTTGCTGGCGAACTTCCGTGATCTGACCAGGCAGCACGGCCAGCGGCACGTTGGGCGGCGATGGTGGCAGGGCGGCACCGCACCCGCATCCGCACCTGAACCCGAGACAGCGCCCCATCTCACCACCTTCACCCGCCGCATCGATCATGCCTACGATGCCGAGCAGGTGTTTGTGAGCCTGTTCGCCCAGCAACCGCACACCTTTTGGCTCGACAGCAGCCGCACCGATGCGGGTATGGCGCGCTTCTCGCTGCTCGGCGATGCCAGCGGGCCGCACAGCCAAGTGCTGCGTTACAACACCGCCCAGCGTCGTTTGCGCATCGACACGCCCAACGGCACCAGCGAGCGCAACGAGAGCGTGTTCGACTACCTGGAGCGCGTGCTGTCCGAGCGGCGCTGCGACACGCCCGACCTGCCCTGCGACTTCAACGGCGGATTTGTGGGTTATCTCGGCTACGAACTGCAAGCCGAATGCGGAGCCGAGGCGGGCCACCCTTCGCCCTATCCCGACGCTGCGGGCTTGCTCGCCGACCGCCTGCTGATCTGCGATCATCAGGAAGCGTGCTGGTATGCCGTCTGCGTGAGCGAGTGCACCGATGAGGCGGATGCCTGGTTTGCGCACATCGAGCGGCGCTTAGCGCAGATGCCACCGCTCCCGCCGCAACCCGCGCCACCCGACGCCGTCCCGCTGACGATTCGACTAGCTCGCAGCCGCGCTGGCTACCTCGACGACATTCGGCAGGCCCAGCGCCTGATCGCCGACGGCGAGAGCTACGAGGTCTGCCTCACCAACCAAATTCAGATCGACGCGCGGCTCGACCCGTTGGCGCTCTACCGCATCCTACGGCGCATCAATCCCGCTCCCTACGCCGCCCTCCTGCGCCTCGATGGTGTCTCAGTGCTCTGCTCGTCGCCGGAGCGCTTTCTGCGTATCGATCGGCAGCGCTGGGTCGAGACCAAGCCGATCAAGGGCACTGTGGCGCGGGGCGACACGCCTGAGCGGGATTCGGCCCAGTTGGCGCAGTTGCAAGCCAGCGCCAAGGACCAATCCGAGCATCTGATGATCGTGGATCTGCTGCGCAACGATCTGGGGCGCGTCTGCGAGGTCGGCAGTGTGAGCGTGCCGGGCCTGATGCAGATCGAGAGCTACGCCACCGTGCATCAGATGGTTTCGACGATACGGGGGCAGTTGCGCCCCGAGTGCAGCGTGCTCGACTGCGTGCGGGCGGCCTTCCCGGGCGGCTCGATGACTGGCGCGCCTAAGTTGCGCACCATGCAGATCATCAAGGCGCTGGAGACGCAGGCTCGCGGGGTGTATTCCGGCACGCTGGGATACCTGGCGCAGAACGGCACCGCTGACCTGAACATCGTCATTCGCACGTTGGTGATGTCCGACAACAGGCTGACGTTGGGTGTGGGTGGCGCGCTGGTGGCGCTCTCCGATCCCGACGCCGAGTTCGAAGAGACGCTGCTAAAGGCGCGGGCGTTGCTGCGCGCGGTGCTGCTGGCGGCGGGCTATGGGCAGGAACGCCTCGCGGATGTGGAGCAGGCGCTGCGTGAGCGTGGCGTTTGGGAAGCCGAGCGCCATCAGCAATAAGCTGTGGTACACTGCACCATCACGCGAACCACAGTGTGCCGAGGGTATCGATGAACTATTTTGCACGGGTCACAGCTGGCCTAGAGCAAGTGGCATGGCGCGAGATCGCCCAACTGAGCGGCGCAACGCTGCGGGGCTACGGGCATCGCCGCATCGACTTCTCCTACACAGGGTCGCCCGAGCGCTTGTTGGCGCTGCGCAGCGTCGACGATGTGTACGTGTTGGTCGGTCGGCTCACTGGCCTTGACCACACGCGCGCGAGCCTGGCCACCATCAGCACGCTGATCGGGCGACTGGATATGGGGCCAGCGCTGCGCAGCATCGCTCAGGTGCGCGAACTGCCCCGCCGCCCCCGCTACAGCGTCACCTCGAGCCATCTGGGCAAACGCAACTACTCGCGCTATGACATCGAGCACGCCATCGAGCAGGGCTTGCGTGAGCCGTGGGTGTTCGTGCCGAACCGCCCCAGTGAGACGGCGCAGATCGGCCAACCCGCGCAGGACCTCGATCTGCGCGTGCTGTTGGAGGACGATTGGGCACTGGTGGGCCTGCGGCTCGGCACCACACCCCTGCACCGTCGGCCCTACAAAGTCGCCAGCCAGCCCGGATCGCTCAAAGCGCCCGTGGCCTACTGCTTGGCGCTGCTGGCCGACCTGCAGCCCGACGACATTGTACTCGACCCGATGTGCGGCGCGGGCACCATCCTGATCGAAGCGCGCACCTGGCTGCGGAATGGCCGCTTGGTGGGTGGCGACCTGCAACCGAGCGCGTTGGCCTTCGCCGCCGAGAATATGCGCGCCGTCGGCCTCGCCGTGCAGACAGTTGAGGAATCGGCGGTGGCGGAGGCGTTGCACACTGCGCCGTCCAGCTCGGCGCTGCTGTATCAGGGCGATGCGCGGGGCTTACGCCTGCCCGAATCCAGCGTCCAGGCCGTGATCACCAATCTGCCGTGGGATCTGCAGGTGGCGGCGGGCGATAATGTCGCGGCGTTCTATCAGGCGGCGCTGCGCTCGATCGCGCTGGTGTTGGCTCCGGGAGGCAGGGCGGTGCTGCTCAGCACGCAAATGGAACAGATGCAGGCAGCTCTGGCCCGTCGGCCCGAACTGCGCCAAAACGATAGCTTCACCATCAGCCTGTTTGGTCAGCATCCCGCTGTGGTGCGTTTGCAGCGGGAGTGAGAGGTGCGCGATGAGCGAGTGTCAACTGTACGAGTTTGTAGCGCTTGAGCAGTCACTCGATGCCAAAGCGCTGAAGTATGTGCGGGATCTATCGAGCCGCGCCCATGTCACCGCCACTCATGCACTATTCACCTATTCCTATGGCAATTTCCCTGCGGACCCATTAAACGTGTTAGCCAAGCACTACGACATGTTGCTGTACATGGCCAACTGGGGCACGCGACAATTAGCATTTCGCTTTTCCAAGGGCACACTCGATGCCAAAGCGCTAGCGCCATACTACAACGGCACCGACGAAATCGAGATCAAGACCGTCGGCCAGTACGAGATTCTTGACATAACGATTCGTGATAATGAAGGTGGCGGTGAGTGGCTCTCCGACGAAGGGCAGATAGCGCCACTGATTGCCTTGCGCGGCGATTTGATGCGGGGCGATTTGCGGCTGTTGTATTTAGCCTGGCTCGCTGCTGCGATAGAGGAAGATCAACTTGAGCCGCCGGTGCCAGCGGGTCTCAACGAACTCAGCGCCCCGCTGCGTGCGTTCATCGAGTTCATCGGGATCGACCAAGATCTCGTTGTGGCGGCAGCCCGCGCAAGCGCTCCGCTCAAGGCCACCAAAGAGCCGATCGAGGAATGGCTGCGACTGCTCCCCGCCACCGAGCGCGACGCGTTTCTGTTGCGTGCGGCGCAGGGCGAACTGATCAACGGCCCGCTGCTGCGGCGGCTGCGTGAGCTTGGTGGAGCTACCTGGCCGGATATCTCCACAGATTCACGGCGCAGCTTAGGGGAGATCATCGAACGCGCTGAGGAAGTTCAGCGGCTGCGCAAACAGCGTGAGCGCGCCGAGGCCGAAAAGGCGCGCCTTGCGAAACTTGCGAAGCTTGCCAAGCGCGAGGCAATGACGTGGGGCGAGGTCGCGGGGTATTTGACGACGCGCAAGGCGTATGGCTACGACAAAGCCGTGGAGCTATTAGGCGAGTTGCATGAGCTGGCTGTGCACGAGAAGCGAGTGGATGCGTTCAACAAGCGCTTGCAGGAAGTGCTTGAGCCATACGCCAAATCGAAAGCCCTGCAGGAACGCCTGAAGCGGAGGGGGTTGTTGTAGCGTCTTTATAGGAGGAAGATTTGCTTGTTCGATTTCGATGGAATGAGCATATCTTCCTGATCGAACATATTTGCGAGCAATTCGACCCTTTTGTATAATGCGCGCGGTCATTTCTGCGCTATGCCATCACGACTCCTCAAATCTCTATGCATCGTCGCACTTCCTCAAATGACAGTAGCGTTTTGACTGTAACGTTCAAAACGTGTCATCGTCGCTATAATCAGTGCTGAGTACTGGTGGAAGAACTACAGTGTAGTAGCGCATTGTTGTGCGCTGGTATCACCTGTGCAACATCGTGCGGTTTGAAAGAAAGAGAGGACAATTCGTCTCAAACTTGTTGGGAACGGTTGCCTAGGATGTTGAGTTCAAGTGTGCTGCTAATAGATAAGGAGGTTGTTTATGGCGACTAAGGCAAAGTTGGGGATCATTGCATTGATCAGCTATATCCTCACCATTTTTGCTGCCAATGTTGCAATTTCCTTGATAGGTGTTGTTCCTGTAGGTTTTGGCCTCATGGCCCCTGCTGGCGTTTATTTTGCTGGCCTCGCTTTTTCGCTGCGTGATGCTATTCAGGAGACGCTTGGGCGCCGTTGGGTTGTTGCCGCAATTTTGATCGGTGCGCTGGTTTCAGCGTTCCTTAGTGCACAACTCGCGCTTGCTAGTGGTATCGCATTTCTTCTAAGTGAGCTAGCTGATTTTGCTGTCTATACCCCACTTCGACAACGCTCTTGGTTTGCCGCTGTTGCTGTAAGCAACACTGTTGGTGCAGTAGTTGATAGTGCGTTATTCTTATGGTTAGCCTTTGGATCGCTAGAATTTTTGCTCGGCCAGATCACAGGTAAGCTTTGGATGACGCTCCTTGCAGTGGTGCTCATTACAGTGTGGCGGCGTTGGCAACTCAAATTCACCGCCTTCTCTCATAAGTAGGTATTCGGTGAACTGCGAGACAACCATCTCGTTCAACAAATGTGAATGGAAAAGGCAATGAGGATTCTCAACGTATCGGATCGCCAGATAACGTATGATGGCCGACAACTCGCGCCTCATTGGCTCTATCGTACGTTTAATCTATGCGGGGATGCTGCAGTGACTTTTATCGGGCCATGCAAAGTTGATCTCAGCGAAATGGTCGATATTGAGGATGTAAAAAATGCAGCGCCAATCTACAGTCCAATGATGCTTCATGTCATTGCTGAATTTTTTGGTAGTGACTTGCATCAAACAGTGTATCGTCAGCGATTACTAATCGTGACTGCTAAGGAGTGGTTAGAGACCAAAACTGAGCGATCGGTGATCCGTAAGGGCGATGATCTCTACTTATCCCGTGCCGATGGAACCTTGGGTAAACTCTCAGTTTCAATCGCCACAGCAAGTATCACCTCAACTCTCATCCACACAGGTTTCAATATTCAGACCGATGGTACACCAGTGCCAACGGTCGGTCTCGCTGAACTTGGTATCGATCCGACTGAATTTGGCCAGGAATTGCTTCTGCGCTATGCAGAGGAAATTGAGGATATTTGGCTCGCCCGTTGTAAAGTGCGTGGGGTCAGCGAGTAAATACCCTCTCTTCCTAGGAGCGTAATGAGTGCTGTATTTTCATACGTTTCTGGTATGATACGCGGCTGGCACAGAATCTTAGGGTGCTAATGGGATGGTTGCATCATTCATGAGAAACGTATGCGCTTGCTGATCCTAAATTGTTCTGCTCGCAAGCATGGCAGTGAAGATCTCATTCCTGCAATCGAGCGTTATGATGGTCCTGTTTGGCAGTTGCTGCGCAGTTATTTGCGCGACCATCAGCCTATAGTGCCACCTTTAGATGTATACGTCCTTTCAGCCGCGTTTGGCCTGATTCCTGCGGACAAGCCCATTCCCTGGTACGATCAAACAATGGATCCAGCACAGGCAGAATTGCTGCGTCCCTCGGTGTTGGCAACCTTCAAAACATTGATGCAGCGGGGATATGATCAACTCTGTCTTGGTTTGAGCCAACGGTATCTGCAAGCCATGCAAGGTTGGGAAGCTGTGGTACCTGTAACTGTACAAGTGACACTCACTGATGGCCCAATGGGTATGAAGTTGGGGCAATTACGTGCTTGGCTTAGGGGCTATGAATGGCAGCGGAATGTTGAGCAACCACAACGCCTTGAGGCTGCTGAGCAACCGCGTGGTGAAGCTGTGATTGGTGGGGTAGCGCTTCGTCTCTCACAGGAAGAAGTTTTGGCTCAGGCACGCCTGGCGCTGGCGAATGATACAGTAGGTGCACAACGACGGTATCGTCATTGGTATGTGAGAATCGATGGAGCGCCTGTGGCCCCGAAATGGTTGGTGAGTCAACTGACCGGTTTGCCAACAAGCGCATTTGATGCGGGTGCTGCTCGTCGAGTATTGTTAGCGCTCGGCTTTGATATTGAGCATGTCTAGGGCGCTCTGAGTTTGACAAGAATACCTACCAGACCTAGATCCTATCTAAAGATGTCGAGGCTTTGCATGATCGGCGCCTCGACATCTTTATTTTTACATTGACCAAGTCTTAAGCTTTAAGAGTCGCGCTCATTTGGAGTTGTTGATACAGTTGCCACGTATTGTGGAAACCTCGGCGTCGATTGCGGTTGTTACCACGGAAGATGATAACTTCGATGCCAATCTCACGACAGATACGGCATGGGCATTCTTGCCAAGGTCGGGCTTCAAGCGTTCGACGATAATCACTCTCTAAGCGTTCGCCTGGTGTTGTCCAAAGCGATGCGTACGCGAGTGCGTGCCGCAACGCTGCTTCTAATGTCGCTTCTCCTCGATCGTATGCACGTAGGATATTGAGGAGATTTTGCTCTTGGCGAGAGATCTCGGTCTCATCAGCGTTTAACTTGCGAGCCAGGGTACGAGCTTCGGGGACTCGAATAGCTGTAAAGGTGAGATCACCAATAAAGTAATTGCGGCGTCCATCCATCCAAGCGCGTCGGAGACGTGAAGCGCTATCGAAACTTGTCACCCCTAACTTCGCGAATTCTTGAATTTTTTCAGGGCGATTAACACCAAACAGATGAACTTGGGTGTCTAATCGTAATTCAGGCTGTATTTCCTTAAGGATGCGAAGAATCTCATTTGTTTGACTGCGAACCAAGCCACCGATCGCAATGTATTGATACCCCATGAGTAGCAGTTCGTGCACTGCTCTGCGATAGGAATCTGGACTCCACCCTTGAGCTACGCCGATAGGAGTAAAGGTATAACCACCGCTTTTGTGCAATTTGAGGAACTCCTCATTATTGCGCATGGTGATATTCCAGCGGCGCTCCTTTTCATCTTCGTGTTCTGCAAAAATAAGATGATCGATCGAGACGCCGAGATCGAAGCCAAGGGTTTGATAGTATTCGAGCATTTCGGCGGTTTGATAAGGAGGCTCTGGTTGATCCCAATAACTAAACGCTCCGCAATCGCCGAGAACAAGGTGTTGTGCATCCTTAGGCCAACGCAAATAATTGTGTACTGATCCAAGGCTGACGATAGTTGCTTGCTTGCGAGTGTTATCTTCAATGACAGCACGTGAGAGTAACAGACCATCGTAGGGAGGGTCTGGATAGATCTCATGAGCATAACGATCATCTTGGTAAGGGTTGCGACCGACAGTATGAGTGTCTGTGAGAAAGTCATACCCGGGATCAACGCGGTCATCCCAGTCGGGAATATAGTATTGTATTGACATTGTTCATCTATCTATTTCTAATCGAAGAAAGGTTACTATAAGGTTCGACCTTTCTTGAGCGTGCTATCGTTTCTTGACAGATCATGAGGGGAAGGATATGCTATTTTCGCTTGAGATGCAGCGTTACTGCTTTGTAGACCGTAAACATGCGCTCTGCATGATCTGTTTTAACCCCACCAGTTTTTAATATGTCTTCTTATGGATTACTATGTTTCTTGGACACACAGCGATCCTATTTATCAACAATACTTGGAAAATGTGCGGGCACTCGTCAGCCCTCCGAATGTGAATCGTACGTGGCATCCTAGCGATTGGGTTACATTACCGAATGCTTTAATTCTCGATAGTGGAGCTTACCAATATCATCGAGAAGGTCGTAGCCCTGATCCCGCAGCGGTACTTGAACGACAACTTCAGATGGTTGCCAACCTCACGATACCAGTAGGTATCTGCCATCTTGATGTGCCTTTGCCTGGTACACGCAACCTTGCAGAACTAGAGCGTCGCGTGGAACAGAATTTAGTGAACGCACGTTGGCTGATACAAAGGGCTCAACAACTCGACTTGCCCTCGAATATTCGCCTGATCGGTGTAATTCAAGGTGCAACAAGCGAACAAATTTATAGCGTCGCTTGTGTTCTCGCAGAACTTGGCTATCAATCGTTTGCTCTTGGATCATTGGCTCGTATGGTGGCATACGCGAAGGATGAACTGCTTCGGCGGGTTGAGTCAGCGCTTGAGGCTATTGGTTCGGGCCTGCATGTGCTTGGTGTGAGTTCCGCACCACTCCTTCCAGAACTTAGGCGTATTGGTGTCGAATCAGCAGACTCAGGAGCTCCCATCCACGAGGCATGGCGCGGGGGAGTATTTTATAGCCATCCCTTCAGGCGCTATAAAATTGAAAGTCCTTATTTCAAAGAGTGGCAACGAAGTTATAGTTTTGCTGAACTTCTCTCTTCCCCATTGCCATGCGCTTGCCCTGTTTGTCAGCAAGATAGTAGCCAATTACTACAACCTCAAGGCAAGAAATTCGTTAACCTACGGGCGATTCACAACTATTACCACCTCGTACAGGAACTAGGCTCTTCAACATAGCCCTAACGAGAGGCGAGTTTCGCTAATTTGTGCGATTGCCGCGCAAGTATACTCGACAGGGTCATGTAGGTCAAGAAGCCTTTTGGTAGATTGTATAAGTGGTTAAGTTGACATAAAATTAAAAGGCTTGACTATCGTTTTACCTAATGTACGACTCTTTGGCAGATCGACCCATCGAGTACTCCATGCCTAGAATAGATCTTACCAAACGCTATTCATACCGATGGAGGTGCTCAATGGATCGCGATGATTTTATCATCACTGTCTACTGTTTGGTGTGCGAGCAGTATCAGGCTATTTAGAGCCGCTATTCGCTCCGACGCGGGGATTTGCACCTGCCCTAATCGATGCCGAGGTGATCACACTCGAAATCTGTGGTGAGTACTTCAAGTTGAACACCGATCAAGACATCTTTGACTACTTTCGTACCCATTATCGGACTTGGTTTCCCGCTTTGACTGAACGCTCGCTGTTTGTTCGTCAAACTGCCAATCTCTGGCAAGTCAAGGCAGCGATACAGCAGCGTCTTACTCAAATCAGCGGTCAAGCTGCTGATCCGGTGCAAGTGATTGATACGCTGCCTTTACCAGTCTGTGCTCTCACACGCGCACCACGCGAGCGTTGCTTCACGATGCAGGCCGAGTATGGTTACTGTGTGGCCAAACAGATGCACTACTATAGTTTCAAACTTGGTTTGCGAGTGGCACGCTTGGGAATGATTACATCGTTTCCGCTCTTGCCAGCCCGCCCACACGATACCAATATGCTTGACGATCTTGTCGATGGATGTACCGGTTTGACGCCAGCTGATAAAGGTTTTATCGACGCGTTCCGTCAAGCCTTACTAGAAGAACGCCACGGTGTTCTGCTTGTAACGCCACCGCGTAAAGGGATGGCAGCCAGCAGCACGCCTGCTCTGCTGAAAGCCTGCCGATGCATCCGCAAGCGAGTGGAAATAGTTGCCTCGCAACTCACGGAACGATTTGCGATCTCGCGTATTCGGGTCCGTGATCTGTGGCACTTTCAGCAATGGCTGATACGCAAGGTGCTGGCGCGCACCATTGTGGTGTTTCTCAATCTGCAACTTGGTCGCGCTCCGCTTGATTTGGATAGCCTGGTCTCAGCTTAATTCTCTAAAAGTGTTGCACATTAGTATTACAACGCAGGGTTCAGGAAACACGGACTGCACTTGACCATAATAAGTGACATGGTATTCTCTCCTCACAACGTTTCACACAATAGCAAGGAAGAACACCATGTCCACGACTATTGTAGCACCGACTTGCCCATTGCCTTCCTGCAACCTGACCGAGCAGGATGTCCAGGAGTTACGTTCACAGCTCGACGCCTTTGTCACTCAATTTAACTCCTGTTTTGCTCGTGCCGACCAGCACGCTTGGGCTCACGCGTATCTCCAGGGTTTGCTTAGCGATCTTCCACGCAAGTCTATCAAACCTCGCGTTGGCTTTTGGTTTGTCGATACGCTCGCTACGAGCCTTCATCGGAAACAGCCCTTGGGACTATGAACCGCTCTTGGCCCAGCAGCAAGCCCTCATGGCTCAAACTCTTGGTGACGAGGATGGCGTCTTGTTGGTCGATGAATCTGGCATGCCCAAACAAGGTCTGCATTCCGTTGGTGTCGCTCGCCAATACTGTGGCGCGCTTGGCAAGGTTACCTCCTGTCAGATGGGTGTGTTTATCGGCTATGCCACCACCAAGGGCTGTATCCTGGTGGATGGTCGCTTGTTTGTACCAGAGTGCTGGTTTGATGACGACCATGGTACCTTACGTGCCGAGGTTGGCATGCCTGCCGAGTTGACCTTTCAAACCAAACCTCAATTGGCTGTGCAATTGCTTGAGGCGATTGTCAAACGCGGTGTCTTGCAGGCGCGCTGAGTGGTAGCTAATGCGCTCTATGGCGATAGTCCTGCCTTTCGTGATGCAGTCGCAGCGATGGACCTATGGTACTTTACCGAGGTAGCCTGCTCGCAACTGATCTGGCGACGTCATCCGGCAGTGATTGTTTCTGCCTGGAAGGGTAAAGGACGTAAACCGACGCGTATGCAACTGAAAACACCGAGCAATCAACCATATCGTGTGGATGAACTGCTGTGGCGCTTGCCAAAGAGAGCTTGGATACGCGGAACCGTCAAGGAGGGCAGTAAAGGACCAATTGTGTGTGACTTCGCGTTTGTGTGTGTGACCGAAGCACGTGCTGGACTGCCAGGACCGCGACTGTGGCTGGTGATCCGACGAAACGTAAACGATCCCAGAGTGGTGAAGTACTATCTGTGCAATGCGCCAGAAACGATCGATACGGCACGGCTGGTGCGGATGTGTGGGATGCGCTGGCCGATTGAGCGGACATTTGAGGTCAGCAAAGACGAACTGGGCCTGGATCAGTACGAAACGCGCTCGTGGCTGGGTTGGCACCATCATATGAGTTTAGTGTTGCTAGCGCACCAATTTTTGGTATGGGTACGGGTACAGTGGCAGGAGCGAGCGCCAACCCTGACGCTGGCACAGGTGCGACTATTGTTGACAAGTGTGATCCCGAAGTTGGTGCGGGACGCGACACGGGCGCTGATGATGGTGTGCTACTATCAACGGCGCAACCATGCCGCCTACCTTTCACATCGCAAACGCAAGTTGGCTTCGCTCGGTGCGCTTGATCCTGCGTTGTAATATTAGGTTATCGTTTTATATTGTTACTCGCACCAATCTAGGTACTTATGTCCGAGAGTGTTTAGGCCGTGTTATTGGGCGATGGTGGGTTTGATGGTACTGAATTGCAAGAGCATCTGCGAAACTCAATTGGTCATATGTTTGAGGTAGTTATAATCACACCAACTCAGATGATGTGATGACGAAAGCCTACGGTTCAATCACACCGCAGGCCTTCTGAGAACACACTTCAAGGAACCAATCTGAGAAATCTAGATGCTATTGTAAAGTTGTACAAGAAGCAAGCATATAGTGTTATCGTTTTGTTGCAATCATAAAACGTGGTGATATACACTATGGGGCGTATGGTGTTCCCTGCATTCCTGATTTATCACAAAAGTTTTTGAAATCGCAAACAGTACAGTTTTCTGGTTTTGGAATGGCTTCCCAAGACTGTGAAATAGATGCACCTGCTTTCTCTTTGCTGATCGATAACTCAATATTTGAAACAACATTATCAAATTCTTGTAGACTTTGGCTGATCGTATGCTTTGTAATTGGTACTATGTGGATAGCACGTTGCAGACGATAGGCATCTGAAAGTTGTGGCAATGTATCTCTACGTCTCTTCGGATTCCAGGATGCCAAAACCTCTGCATCCTTCCCATTTGGCAGAATATCTGTTTTGGGTGCTCCATTGCCATGAATCTCTTCCCATAGATGTGTCAGATCCGTTTGGCTTGGCTCTAATTCATTCACAAATATGAGCATGCCAGCTAATACCTGATGGGAGTTTGCTTGTTGTTCACGTAGCCAAGCATAGGTTTGCAATTGCCATTCGTATTTTTGCAATGTATTATCGGCAGGATCGTTGCTGGGGCGTCGCATGCCTTTATAGTCCACAATTATCTCAAACTGAGGTCGTGATAGATGTGACTGTTGCTTATGTGCCTCAGAGATCATTTGCTGAATTTCTGAGTGGTTGAGGAGTGCTTGTAAAAGGATGTTGCTTGGATCGACTGCAGCCAATTGCAGAGATGTTAAAACATCTACTACCCCTGAGACTTCATAGTAATTGGAACGGGGCGTCGTCCCTTGTAGGTCTGGCATAGTTCGAATGCCTCGGAGACGCACTTCTGCTTGATCGATTAACAGAAATAAATATCTACCAATCTGGTTAATTAGCTTACGTGCGCGCACTTGAGCTATCTTAAGCATGGCTTGATTTCGATAGCGTAAACCCTGTGCAGCTAAGCGATTAATGATAGTGTTTTCAATATCTTCAAGCGTAGGAATATCCCAAGGGAAGGTCAATAATGGTCCAATGCCCTCGCCCGCCATCATAGCCTCTCGTTGATCGTGCCAACGTCGGTATGCTTCCTCCATAACACCGTGAATAAATTGGCCGAACCATAGTTGTACAGGTTTGGAGGGTGGTAGTGCACCACGATTATGATATCGATATTGGCGACCACAACTCATAAAGGATAAGAGATCGCCTGTTAAGCTATAGGAAGGAATAATATATGGTTCAGGCCGAGTTGACAGGCTCACAATATCACCTCGTACTTTACTTTAAATATATACAATATTAGGTACGATTGGCCAACGTAGACCATTCGGAGAAGGATCTCTCCGATTCCAACCCAGTGCAATATTAGGGATTTTTGAATTGGGTTGATGCGTTTTTGGATCACGCAATCCTACCAATAAAAGGACATCTTGTGGACGGCTGAAAGCTACGAAATATAAGCGAAGTAAATCATCAAAGGCTCGGTCAAGTGCTGAACGTTTCGGTGTCAAGAGTGGAGAATGAGGACGAAGCGCATCCTCCAAGGCTTGCGGGCGACCATGTTGAGTGGGGAAGCGCTTAAAATGTTGTTTCCAATGGTTCCTTTTAAAATCGCTACCCACATCGACGATCACTAGAGGAAACTCTAAGCCTTTTGCTTGATGGATAGAAAGAATATTGAGACGATCCCGCGGAGTGGTTTCTAAAAGATCCTCATCGATTTCAATGTGGCCAGCAGCGAGAGGAGCTAAAATATCGTTGATTGCAGCCTCAACCGAAGCCTCATCAAATGAAGTTCCTGTGAAGATTTCTGCATTGTATCGACTGAAATGCGCAGATTGAGCCATAATGCGCGTAATAGCTTCCAAATACACTAATCCTTCAGCATCCTCTTGCATTTCAGGTATCCATACGATTAAGTTGTAGAGTAACTCTATCAACCTAACAGACTGTGGCCAACCAGAACCATGTTGTGGTTTCCGATCTTTCCAAGCTTGTACAAACTCCCCTAATGAATGCCGACGTATTCCTGGTGCTGGTGGGTTTGTTGCAATATATTCATTCGCCTTAGAACGCCAATCATTGAGGGTGTTGTATACATCGTTGGGTAATTTCCTGATGAGTCTGTTGGTCTGGACATCACCTTTGGGATCAATGCACTCTAGGATTAAACCACAAATGCGTGCAACACTTTCAATTTCACTAAATTCCTGTCCCCGTGGATTAAAGACTCGGATCGATGGCAATAGGGCTTGTCGTAATAGCAATGGCAAGCGTGGTTTTTTGCTACTGCTATATTCTTGTGGTGAACTTGATAGGAGAGCAATATCACCAACAGAGCCAGCCGAGGGGTTAATTGGAATATGAACGTTACCGTGTTGTGTTGCGATAGTTCTTCCCTTATCAACAACGTCTTGAATAAAGGTTACGAGATCTGTAGCGAGACACTGAAGATCATCGCGAAACATTGCTAAGATAGGGTATTCAACCGATGGTGTTGCTCGTCCTGCGATTAAAGGTGGCTTTCCTGCTACACGTGCCGCACTATAGTCAGGATCGTGTTGAAGGTACTTCATCGTATATTCAACAATTGAAGGGGTTGATCGATAGTTAGTATTTAAATAAATTGTTTGAGAAAGGATCCCTGTAGCGTCTTCGAGTCGATGTACAAAATCACGGAACAAATCAACTGTTGCTCCGCGAAAACGATAGAGTGATTGATCATCATCTCCAACTACAGTTATCGATCCTTTATTTGCATGAGCAGCACGAGCTAGAGTGAAATAGATTGACTCTTGAAGTAGATTGGTATCTTGATATTCATCTACTAAAACTACTTGAAGCGTATCTGTAAAACGTTTTAATGAACCATCTTTTAGTCGTTGATAAAAACTTTGTTCTAATGATGCAAAATCGAGCACCTGTATGCTATCAAGATATTGTTCATAGGCGTCAATTACCTCAAAAAGTGCATTCACTTCAGTAGGTTGAGAGGCTCGAAATTGTTCTCTATCAACTTGATCATGAATGAAGCGTTGGCGGATCTCGCTAGCAAGTGAGGCAATATGATGCGTAAGAATAGAATCTTCGCAGCATAAATTTTTGAGGTACAATTTTAGCGCTAGATTATTCCAAGCATTAGTTTCAAGGACTCCCTTACGGAACATAAACGTTCGACCAATAAACTCATCGATCATTACTGGAGGCTGCATTCCTGCTGAACGAAAATCAAGAAGCACCTGTTGTGCAATACTGTCAAGAGTTCCTATGAATATTTGATTGAGATCGAGGCGTTCTAACCACTGTTGCTGTTCCTGATTTGCTTTAGATTTTAGGGTATCACGTAAATTATCTCCCCATCCAAGGATGCGCGAGCGCAACTCAGCAGCAGCTCGCTTGGTAAAGGTTGTTGCAAGGATAGTGCTCGGAGGCACCTTATCCACAAATATAAGTTTTAATACTCGGAGTGCCAGTACAGTAGTTTTGCCACTACCTGGACCTGCCACTAGAAAGAGCGAATGCCCTTTATCCGCTGTTACAGCCTGATGTTGTTGTTTATTTGTAGTAAGATGTTTATCTAGTGCGACAGCAGTAGCATCTAAAAAATCTGGTAACTGAAACATAATTACGGAACAGTCCTTTGCTATTTATAAGGTTCCTATGTTATGCAGCTTTACTATAGTGGGGATTGATAAAACATTACCTATCGAGTGATGCTAATTATTTACTAGAAAGCAAAAATTACAATTGAGTAAGGAGTCTCATTGGGAAACCGTTTGTAAAGGAGGAGTAAGAGACTCTACAAACTAGAGTTTACATTGGTTGCTCTATGGGCAGGCGTGCAAATACGTTGTAGAGTGAGAGTGGGTTGTAGCTGTGTTCGAAGAGTGTATTGAGTTTGCCCTTGCACCATATACGTCCCATTGAACTTCCCATATAACGACGAACTCTTTTTATTCTACCAACACGTAAGCACCAGAACAGCACCACGGAGCACAACTCCTTCCTAACAGTTCCACATTGCTATTACCCCCGTGGCGTGCGGTACGGGCCAAGGTATCGCTGGACCAAGGCGAGGTCGAACTGATTTTGTAAGGTGGTGCGGGCGCCTTCGGCGGTGGCGTCGAGCGCGCGCCCGATCTGCTTGCAGATCGCGTCGGCCAGGAACTGCGGCAGTGGCTCCTGCACGCCATTGACCTGCAACGCGCTGCGGAAGGTCGCGAGCACCGCCCCCAACGGCTCGCGGGCGATCAGCGCGGCGGGCAGTTCGAGCCGATACGCTGGCCCTGTCTCGTCGGGGCGGTAGTAGATCACGTAGAGTTGGCCGTAGCCATGCTCGATCGCCATACGGCGCTCATTGAAATCGCGCAGATTGTTTGAGCGGTAGCCCGTCAGCAAGTGCGGGCGATCCTGCTTGATCAGCGGTACGGGCAACGAATGTTCACCCGCCTCCAGCACCGTGCTCCACAGCGTGCGATCGGTGACGGTGCCCGAGAGGTGCGGCGCCAGTGCTGCCACATCGTCGGCGGCGGTGGCCTGCTTGGGGTGCGCAACCACACGCCGACACTCCAACACCAATCGCCAGTCCTGCTCATCGAAGAACTGTTCGAGCACCCTGCGGAACGGCGCCCACCAGCCCGGCATCTGCTCGCTGCGCGAGTCCTGCGCAAAGCGCATCAGCAGGCGGTTGACCTCGAGCAGCGCCGAGTAGAACGAACCATCCAAAACGAACAGACCTGTGCTGGTGGCGCGAATGCGCTTCGCCAACAGCCGCAACTCCAGGATCGTGCGTAGACCGCCTAGAATGCTCTCCAACTCCTCGACGGGCGGCATCAGTTGCACCAGTACCGATTGATCGGTTAGGCTCGCCTCCTCGACGGCGACCGCCGCAACCGCCGCGAACGTTGCGCCAGCGGCGGGCACGGTGGCATGTGCGCCGTCAACCGCGCACAATCGCCGCACCGGGCCGTTGGGAGCCTTGCGAATCCGGCGCGCCAAAGCCTCGCGCAGACGGTCGCGGTCGCCTTCGAGTTGGAGCAACGTCTCGCGACAGGCATCGGCGCAGGCGTTGATCGCCGCGAGCACCGCCGCCGGCAACGCCGCAGGATCAAGCTCGTTGGGAGTTCCTGTCAAAGTGTGTGTGGTCATAGGCGGCTCTTATCGCTAGCAAGCGTTCAACTTCAGCACTACGAACACCTGTGCGTAGTATAGCATAGAGCGCAAGTTTGCTATTGGCATCGCGCGGTATCCCTGGTATACTCGCAGTACACACGTTTGGATTGATGCTTGCTTCGATTCGGGATCGCGCTGTCATCCCACAACCAACAGCCATCGCTGTTTGCTATTGCCTACCCACGTTTCGTTTCCTCGTTTGTATCATCGTAGGGAGCGTCATGCTGCCGAAGCCCTTACAGAGATCACAACTCCCCTTCACCATCCTATTTACATGTCTTTGCGCCTTGATCTTCTGGTTGGTACATTCCTACGTAGATATCATCGCGCTAGCGTTGGTGATGGTGATAATTCTCAAGCCGCTGTACGATCGTATCTACATCCGCCTTAATCGTCACGATGGCGCCGCCGTGTGGGTCACACTGCTGATCTTTTTCCTCGTTGTGATTATCCCCACGCTGTTCGTTTGGCAGGTGGTGAGCGCCCAGTTAGCTACATTTATTGCCTCATTTCAACAACCAAATGCGGTGCAACAAATTATTGACACGATCAATATGACGCTCGATGATTTATTGGGCCGCGATATTCAGGTGAGTGCCGCGCTTCAAGAGCAGATTCAGCAGATCTTGCTCAGCCTTACGAGTTGGCTTGCGAGTGTAGCGCTTGGGATGGGCACACAAATCGCCGACCTCGTTTCGCGCGTGATCATTTTTGTCGGCATTGTGGCTTCGCTTCTGCCTCGTTACGATGAGGTTGTGCGGCGAATCAGGCAATTTAGCCCGCTGAGTGACGAGCTCGATACGCTCTTTTTGTCGAAGATCAAAGTGACCGTGCAGGCGATGTTCTTGGGCATTTTTGTGATCGCCGTGGCACAAGGTTTGGTGTGTGGAATCTTTTTCTGGATCGCTGGCGTGCCCTATGCGCCGCTTTGGACGCTGCTCGCCGTGGTGGCCTCGCTGTTCCCGTTGGGCGCGAGCCTGGTGGCCGTGCCGATCGGCATTTTTCAGATCGTGATAGGCGATTATATTCAGGGCACGGTTGTGATCATCGGCTATTTTCTTGTAGTCTCGAATGTGGATACGCTGCTGCGCCCGCGTTTGGTGCCCAAAGAGGCCGAGATGAATTTTGTGTTGGTGCTGTTGAGCGCGTTGGGAGGCCTCGAACTGTTTGGCTTCTTCGGCGTGGTCTATGGCCCGGTGTTGATGGTCGTCTTTCTCACGGCGCTTTCGGTCTATGAGGCACAGCTTGTCGCCTCGACCCCAACCGTGCCCGAGCAGGAGGTGAGTGATGCCTAATCCACACGCAGCGCAGTTTGCTGGGCGCTGGATCGGCGAGACGCAGGGCTACGAGATGCCCGCGCATATTTGGGATATTCGCGTGGTCGGCGATACGCTGTATATCGAATCGCGCTGGGAGAACGATACCGCACTGGGGCGGATGTCCGGCAGAATGCACGCCGAGCAGGCGAGCTTCACGATAGGCCGTCATACCGCCGTGCTCGTCGATCCCCAGCACTTTATCATTCCTGGCTGGGATACCAACGATACGCGCGGCGGTATTGGCCCCGATTATGATGTGGTCTTTTCGCGCCCCGGCCTGCCCGAACTACAAGCCAGCCAAGTGTGGGAACGCTTTCGGGCCGCGCAGTCGGAGGGCACGCCCGAAGCGCAAGACTAGCTGTGCTTCAGCAGAGGCACCACCTGCCCAAACGGGAAGCGCTGCGCTTGCAGGCCGCCCGGCGTCACCACCCACAGCACCGGCAAACGCGGCGCTTGCTTGGGAAAATGCCCGAACCCATCGGTCATGTAAATCGCCACCGATGGCTCCCACGGCGGGCGGTGCTTGGGGATCTGCTCGAAGAACGGGCGAAAGTCGGTGCCGCCGCCGCCCATTGGCTGCGGCAACTCGCCACGGGCATTGAGCTTATGCGGGCCGTACAGCTTGGTATCGGCGAAGTAGAGCAGGCAGCGCAGATGCGGGTAACTGCGCATAATCGCCTGTACCTCGCTCAAAAAGAGTTGCACGCTGGCCTGATCGATCGAGCCGCTGGTATCCACGCCCAACAATACCGTTAGGCTTGTGCTGCTGATCGTCTCCAGGTACATGCCCCGGCCCACGAAGCGTCGGTCGTAATCCTCGAAGTCGGTGGGCGTTTTGACCAGGAACCGCCACAGCAGGCTGCGCCAATCGAGTTTGCAGGGCGAGAGCGCCCCCAGTTCGCGCGCGAACTCACCCGCTCCATGGCCGATCTGCTGCTGTTCGGCGTACTCTCGGGCCTGCTCCTGCGCGTGCTGCCAGTGCCGCTCAAGCTCCTGCTTCCGCGCCTCGGCATCGCCTGTCTGCTCGCCTGATGCGTTCTCGGCATCGGCGGGCGGCCCCTCCAACAGATCATCGGGTTGGTTCTTCCCCTGCTTCTGCTGATCCTGCTGCTTCTGAATCAGGATGTCGTAGACTTCCTCGGTGCTCAGATGCTCCAACTGTGGGTTGCGCAGCCCGCCTTCCGGCAATTCATACCGCTCCTTGAGCAGCATGCCGTTGATCACAATATCGGCGGCGACGTTCCACAGCTTCGGGTCGCGCCCGCCGCGCCGTGGCAAGTGCAGCAGCGCCGCGTGCAGCACCTCGTGCGCCAAGAGTCCATCGAGTTGCGCGGGTGTCTGTTTCACCACGAACTCTGGATTGACATAAATCGTCCGTCCGTCGGTGGCGGCGGTTGGGATGTGATGGCTGATCTCAAACTGGGCGAATAGCGCCAACGAACTGAAGAACGCGCTGCGCTGTTGCATGCGTTGAAGTGAGGCGCTGATCGCTTTGGCGGTGGCGGGATCGAGTTTCATTGTGACTCCGTGGGCTGCGGCGCGCTCAGCAGCGCTTGCATGTCGGGGTCGTTGGCGACCAGCCGCTTAAACGCGCTCCACTGCCCTTTGGCGCGCAGCAGCCGGAACAGGTCGGTCGCGCACAGCTGCACCCACTCGTTGGCGGCCACTCGCATCAGCCATTGTAGGCCGTGGTAGGCTTCCTGCGCATCGCGGGCGCGCGAGGTCAGGCCTGTGGTGGTGGCGTAACGTACCGATGGCTCCAACGGGAAGGGGATGCTATCACCGTTTCCGGCCAGGATGGCTTCGATATCGGGCAACTCGTTGTAGATGCCCACAAACATCATGAACTCGTTGGCGGCGGCGCTGCCCACTGCCGCGCTGATATCGAGGCCGATGCTGTGCAACATGCTGGCCATCTCCCAGGAGCGCGGCGAGGGCCAGGCCACTTGTAATGGCTCGTTTTTGTGCAGCAGCGCCGGGCGGAACGAGAGGAACGCGATGATATGTTCGTGCAAGCCGCGTTGCAGCGCGTAGGTCTTGAAGTTCTCGAAATCGGGTGACACTTCCACGTGGATGAAGCGGTTCGCGAGCGGCGCGGGCATCTCGAACACCGCCGCCCGATCTTCGTCGCGGTTGCCCGCCGCCCAAATGAACCAGCCCTCCGGCACGCGGTAACTACCGACTTGGCGGTCGAGGATGAGCTGCTGAGCCATGCCCTGCATAGTCGGCGGCGCCATGTTGATCTCGTCGAGGAACAGCACGCCAGCGCCTTCGGTGGGCAGGAACTCGGGTGGATACCAGCGCGAGCGGCCCGCCTCAGCAACAGGCAGGCCGCGTAGATCGGTTGGCGCCAACTGGGAGAGCCGCAGGTCGATACAGGCGAGGCCGTGTCGCTCGGCCACTTGTGCGACGATGCTCGATTTCCCGATGCCTGGTGGCCCCCAGATCATGGTGCTGAGCTTGACCTGGTTGGTCACCAGCGTTTCGAGAAATAACGTTAGATCGGCAGGGTTCATGCGGCGCTCCTTGTGTTCGTAGGTAACTCGTAATGATGCGAACAAATGTCCGTACACATCATACGTAGGATGGCCGCAAAAAGTTGCGCTACGCTCGCAGCAACGGTCGGGTGAGGCAGGTTGGCCCGCCCTCAGCTTTGAGCGAGATCTCGTTGCCGCGATACGTCTGCACCTCGCAGCCCGCCGCCTCCAGGCGCGCCTGCGTGATCGGGTTGCCCTCCAGCATCAGGCATTCGCCGGGCGCGAGCGCCAGCACATTCGGCCCCATAGTGGCGAACTCGGCCTCGGGCACCTCGACCATGCGGATGCCGCGCTGCTTGAGCAATTGCCAGAACGGCGTGGAGAGCAACGGCGGATACACCACCGCCAGATCGTGATCGACCATACTGATCAGCGAGAGCAAGTGCAAGCAGGCGTCGGGGCCGGTGAAGTACGGCAGTTCGACGGGCACAATGCTCACGCCCAAATCGCTGAGGATCGCGCCCAACTGGCGCACGCCCTCGGCATTGGTGCGGAAGCCAAGCCCCACCGCCAGCGTGCGCTCGTCGAGCCAGAACATATCGCCGCCCTCCGCCAGCGCATCACCCTCAAGTTGCCCCAGGATGGGGATGCCGAGTTGTTTCATCGTCTCGCCCATCGCCGCCTCCTCGCCGCGCCGCAGTGGCTTGCCCATGCGCAGCAGCACCGCGCCCGCATTGGTGATCAGCATCGGGTCGAATACGAAGATCGCATCGGCGCGGTCGGGCTGCGCCACATCTTGGTAGATCACCTCTGCGCCGCTATTGCGCACGATCGCCGCGAGTGCATCGTGCTCGCGCTGCGCCTCCTCCAAGTTGGGTTGACTAGTGTAGTGCCAGCGCTGCGGATCGGCCTCGCCGAACGCCGCGTCGGGGCGCCGCATCAGCACGCGCCGCAGCCGTGCCACCATCGAATGCCCACCGTATCCCGCCTGCGCTCCGTTTGTCGATTGGTTCATAACACACTCATTTCTGTAGTGGAAAGGATGATCAAACGATGTATACGATCAAAGATGTTTGAAGCCGAATATTGATGTATCTTTATTTCTATTTTGTTATTTGTGGCGTTTTAAACGACGTAATACCCGGATGAGTATGAATAAACTATTACAAATAATGAAATATATTCAATTTTTAAAGCAACAGTTGTTGAAAATGATGTTTGTGGCGTTTGATAGTAGCGAAACGACCTGATGGCGATGTGAACGCCCTACCGCTCATCCTTGGAAAGTTGTTGCAGGCGTTTTGTTGGATGTCGAACGTGGGAGGATACGATGAAGCATTCCCAACCAACCAATGGTGCTGAGCAACTAGGTACTAGTGTTGCCCAATTAACCAATGGTGTTGAGCAGCTTACCAAAGCCGAAAAGATCGTCATCATCAATCAGACGGCTATGCGTATTGCTATCGATCCCCGTGCGCCGAGCACCGATACCAGCACGCTCTGTGGTTGCTTGGTGATTCCACCATTTGGCAAGCGCGAACTCGATAACGATCTATATGCCCACGAAGCCTGGGAGCGCTTTGGCCTAGTGCAAGTTCAAAAAATATCCGCGCCGCCTCCCCTTGCGGATTCGCCACCTTCTTCGCTGAATAACTCAATGCGAATCGCCTGGATTTTGTCGATTGTGTTGCTTGGTTGCGCGAGTCTGCTGCTTGCTCTCAGTGTGCCCTTATACATTAATGGCTATTTTTTAAGCGGTGTGATTGCGCTCGTGACCGCCATATTGCTCTGCATTGTGCAGGCTATTCGTCTAATGCGTGCGGCTCCATCCGAATCGTTGATGGGCAAGTTATGGTTGCGGATCAAGCGTTTCGGTGAAGTTATCCAGAGTTATATTCGGGTTGCCAAGCGCTTGCCAGTTGTGATTTGTATTAGCGCTGTGGTACCTATTTTCACGATTCTGATCGCCAAGCAAAGAGCAGGCGCAGCGTACAGCGATAAAGGCATGTTGCTTAAGCTGTGGGCGCTATTCACCGATCCGCTAGACCTTATGGCAGGCCTGAACAACGAACCGATCATGCTGTTTATGCGTCTCTGGCTAATTTTTGTTGCATCGATATTACCAGCCTTGATGTTGTACCTGTTCCATAGCCAGAGTTTCCAGACACTGCGTGATAATTTTTATCAGGATATCATTCGCCTCAGCCCTTTTACGCTGACTAAGGCCGATGCTGAGACGACTCACGAAGCGACAGTTGGCGATATTTTGGGCAGAACGCCGGAATCGATCAATATTGTAGCGCAGATTCCGGTCTTGGTGAGCACGTTCCTCTTTTCAATGGGCTGGACGCTCACTCTGCTGGTGAATCAAGTTGATAGTAATAACGAGCCGCTCACGCCATTGCGCAATGCATTGATCTTCGGCTTCTTGGGCGCATACTTCTTTGCACTGAATACGATATTTCGGCGCTATGTACGGGCCGATCTCAATACCAAGGCCTACACGCATATGGGGCTGCGCATTTTGGTCACCTTTGTATTGGTGTGGGTATTGAACGAGCTGCTCGTTGCTCAGGGAGAAACAACACCGCAAGGACTGCACGCTAGAGTGTTGTATATCGTGGCGTTCTTTGTGGGCATTGTGCCCGAGACCGCCTCGGCAGTGCTGCAAGATTTCTTGCGCGGCCAGAGTTGGGTGGGGCGCTTCATTCCCGCCCTTCAGGAACAGCATCCGCTCCATAAACTCAACGGCATTACGCTCTACGACCAAGCCCGCCTGTTGGAGGAAGGCATCGAGAATATCGAGGCGTTGGCGCACCACAACTTGATTGAATTGCTGCTGCGCACGCGCATCCCCGCACCTCGCCTGATCGATCTGGTCGATCAAGCCATTCTGTACCTGCATGTGCGTGGCCCTGTGAATGCCAACATCGCTCGTTCGCAGCTCGAAGCCTCAGAGGATGGCTTGCTCTACCGCTTAAACACGCTCGGTATTCGCACTGCCACCGACCTGTGGCTGATGTATTGGCATTTGCCGCATCAGGATCTTCATTCGATCGGCAGTGGTTCGCAATCAACAAGTGCGTCTGCTCGCTCGAAATGGCTGAGTAGCCAACTTGATGCGAAACAGGAGGAGCAGTTGCGGTTGGTGCTGCACGCGCTGGAAGATGATGAGTGGATGGCGTATTTGCTGCATTGGCGCAGCATGAGTCGGGCATGCCTGTACACCTATCGCTTTCAGGATTTTGTTGATCGATTTATGAAACTGCCGCCACCAGCGCGTTGGTCGGATCGCCGCACGGCAACCGTTCCAAATGCAGGCGACTGTCCGCCGCCCGCGCCGATTCCAGTGCCAACTTCATCGTAACCATCAGCATCGTTTTGGCAACTACCACACAAGGAGTGAGCGATGCAAGATATTCCGTTATCGACCACACCGTTAGAAAGCATGCGACAGTCGTCGGTGCCGCTCAACATCGATAACAGCCAGATCATTAAGAATCGTACAGCCTATAAAATTTCGATCACACTCAAAAGTGACGATCAGAGCACTCATTGCATCGTCATACCACCGTTTGGCACCTACATCGGCTCGCGAGCCGAGTTGAACCGCTCTACCTGCGTCGATTGGGAGCGTATGGGTCTGGTGATCTGCGAGGATCGCCGCCTGTACCGCCGCCCAGGTGAGGTACTGCGCGATACCGTGAATTATGTGACCGGCGGCTCGATGTTGGGCTTGATGGGCGGCTTGGTGCCCGGATTATGGGCGGAGACGTGGTTCTGGGGTGTATTGGTCTGTGTGATGCTGCTGGTTACGCTGGTGAGTGTACCGGGTTTGTGGTCGCTGTTGTTGCAAGTGGTATCGACCTCGTTCATCTATATTGTCGTGGCCCTGATCGGTATCGGCTTGCCACTGCTGATATTGGACGTGTGGAGTGACCCCGCGCAACTCACCTTGGATAATTGGCTGAGATGCATCGCGATCGGTATCTTTGCGACGCTGCCTGCGAGCCTATTCTACTTGTGCTACGGCCTGAACTTGCGGCGCATCCGCAAGCAGATGATTTACGATATCTTGCAGCTCGATCCTCAGATTCAAACCATCGAGGCCGTTGAGATGCGTTACGGCCAACTGATCGACGACACTATCGGCACAAAACACGGTCATGTGCCGTTCCGCGGGCATGTTGTGGTGTTGATGTTGACAGCGCTGTTGACCATGGGTTGGAGCATGGTATTCTTGCAGGAGCGCTTCGATTCCTTGGGTATGTTCACCCACCCCGATTCGCCTATCTTGTTGTGTGGCTTTCTAGGCGCGTACACCTTCGCGCTGTGGGTCTCCTTCCAGCGCTATATGCGTATGGATATCCACACCAAGTGTTTTGTGGCGATGACCGTGCGGCTCTTGCAAACGATGATCTTAGCCTGGTTGCTCTATTGGATTGGGATGTGGATGTTTGGCACGTTGGATGGTTGGCCCGAACTGTTGCTAGCGGCGCTGGCCTTTATCATGGGGTTTATGCCTCCGACCACCAGGACCACTATAATCGTGTTGACCCAACGTCTGCGTCAGCTTCACCCCATCTTGCTGCTGCCGGACCGCTATCGCCTGCTGCGCGATCTCGATGGATTAAGTCTGTACGATCAGTCGCGCTTGCTTGGCGAGGGCATCGAGAATATCTCGCACTTGGTCAACTTCCCGCTGATCGACCTGCTGTTGCGCACACGCTTTCCCGCGCACCAGCTAGTTGATCTGATCGACCAGGCGTTGTTGGCGCTGTACGTGGGCGCGACAACCCAGCGCTACCAGGCACAGGGCCAGGACCCAGCGCTACAAACGTTGCACAACCACGGGATACGCACTGCGACGCAGTTGGAGCACGTCGCGGAGCAGTTGCAAGCGTCGAAAGAGCGGTACGAGAAGTTTCTAACTCTACTGGATCAAGGTTCGGGCGCATCATCGCTCAGGCGTATCGAGACAATTCTCAAAGCTCTGAATTCTGAGGAACAGATGAAGTATTTGCGCTACTGGCGGAAACTCCACCGCGAGCACGACAAGGTGTATACGCTAGAACAGTTCTGCCATACCTGCCAGATAACGTTATTGCCGAGGAAAATGGTGCCTTAATTGTGAGTGATGTGGTTCGGGAGGTGGAAGTGACGCCACCTCCCATCGTTCTTATTGGGTGATTTTGGCTTCGAAGGCGGCCAGTGCATCGGTGAGTTGTTGCTGGCGGATGGCGGCGGTCATATCGCCACGGGTGCGCTCTAGCACGGCCCGCAGTGCATCGGTGGTGCGGCGCAGCCCGCCCGTGATCGCATCGGGGTAATCGACGGTGACGAGCGCCGAGTAAACATCGTCCATAATGCTGAGCAACGCTTCGCCGCGGGCCACCTGGCCGTGGCGCAGCCCATCAAGGATTGCGCGGCGCAGCTCCGATGCGGCCTCGGCAAGGCCGTTGAGGTAGGCGGCTGGCTCCACCTGCAGATCATCGGCGCTCGGCGGCGGGTCGCCGTGCAAAAAGGCGTAGACCAGCGCAGCCTCGGCGTACTCCTTCAGCGCATCCTGCGTGTACCCCGCGAACAAGAGCGCATTCTGTTCATCAAGCCCAGTGCGTAGGCTCTGCACGATTTGCGTGGCCTCATTGAGCAACTGTTGCGCCGTCTCGAACTCGGCGCGATGCACCGCCCGAATCGCGTTGGCGCACTGGCGCACCAACGCCCGCGAACCTGCGAGCGCCCGCTCGCGCGCCGCGTGCGTGGCCTCAATCCGTCCGACCGCTTCAGCAACGACGGATTCAATCATTCTGCTTTCTCCTTCTATATTGAACAGGCGTTATCGCCACGTTATACCAAACCCAGTTGGACAGTGTCAGGATATAGCCAGTTTTAGCCTGCGGCAGCAAGGTACTTTCTTCTTTTTGTGGTGTCGAGGCGCTGCGTGTAGCAGCGCCTCGACACCACTTGCCAAGGTGAGGCTGCTATCGCTTAAAACGCAGGACGCGTCATTTTGAAGATTTCGATTGTGTGAGTAATTACCCGATCTGGTATTAGCGCTCGTTTCCCTTGCAGTATACCAGTTTCTAGGCCAACGCTCTGCAACCCAGAATTATCAAAACCCGCATCAGACTCAGCATTCGGGGGCTAGACAGAACCGCGATCCTTGTAGTAGACTATATTCATAATGGAGAAATGATCATATGAGCATTCGATCAGATCAACCTCTGCGTATCCTGGGCATCTTCGCCCATCCCGATGACCCCGAGTTTATGTGTGGTGGTAGCGCGGCGTTATGGGCCGACCAAGGTGCCGAGATCACCTACTGCATCGTGACGAATGGTGCGGCGGGCAGCAACGATCCAAACCAAGATCTTGATGAACTCGTCACCATTCGCCAGGCCGAGCAGCGCGCCGCTTGCGATGTGCTCGGCGTGCGCGACCTGGTGTTCCTAGGGTACGCCGATGGTACGCTCCAACATACGCTGGAACTGCGCCGCGACCTGACCCGCCTGATCCGCCAATTGCGGCCCGATCGGGTGGTGATTGGCGACCCGACGGCGGTGCTGTACGGCGATGAGTATATCAACCACCCCGACCACTGCGCCGCTGCGGAGGCCGGGTTGTACGCGGTATTTCCGAGCGCAGAGACGCGCCCGATCTTCCCGGAGTTGTTGGCCGAGGGCTACGAGCCACATAAAGTCAAAGAGTTGTACATCGGCGATAGCCAACAACCAAACTTGCATATCGATATTTCCTCCACGCTCGAACGCAAAATCGCCGCGCTGGGCTGCCACAAAAGCCAGTTACAGATCGGCGATGGCGAGTGGGTGCGCACCTGGGCCGCCGAGATCGGCAAACCAGCCAACCTCCCCTACGCCGAAGCGTTCCGTGTGATGCGATTAGTACGAGAAGAAGGATCTTAGACGGCTGGACGGCTCAACGCGTTTGACGGGTTGGTTCCCCGTAAACGACGTGTGAGTACGCGGTTTGTCGAGATCGTCTGAAAGGAGGGCAGATATAAGAGGTACACGTTTCGCCGCCGCTGGGCCGGACGGAGCCTGATACACGGTTCGCTGCGTTTTCGCGCACCAGTATCACGCATCAGGTCAGCCTAGGGTAGTTGCCCAGGCCTGGGACGGTGGTAACGCCCATAAAGATTTCCTGCCCCACGTGGTGGGGTAAGTTCCCAGGACGACCCGCTGGTGACGCCTTCCAGCGGACCGCCCTTGAATCAGTGCCCTGATCGAGATTACAGATGCTGCCGTTCAACACGTCGTGGTGTTGACGTGCTTGAGCAAGTGGCTCTGAACTTTTTCCGGAGGCATCTCCCGAAAGGCTTTTTACAGGAGGTGTGTGCGACCATAGACCAGATAGCAAGCAACTGAGCGCGCTTTGCCCCTTGACGCTTGGTGGGGGGTAGGAAAGCAAGCGTACAGGCCCAATAGACGGTCACACTAAGCACACGGCAGAACAACTGGTTGCGAATAGATGTCTGGCGGCTTTGCGCCGATATCTGCGCCTGTTGTTCACCAACAGTGTAAAAGCTTTATAAGGAGGTTCTCATGTCTCCCCTCGATCCGACACTGCAGCGCTCGCTGGCTGACAGCGTGTGGTTGCACTTTTTCCAAATGGGTCATTTATCCAGTACCGACGCGCGGCCCACAATTCTCACTCGCGGAGAAGGGTCGCGCGTATGGGACCAGGACGGCAATGCGTATATCGATGCGCTTGCCGGGTTGTTCTGCGTGAACGCGGGTTATGGGCGTCGAGAGATCGTCGAGGCGATGACCGCCCAGTTGATGGAAATCCCCTACGTTTCCCCCTTCTCCTTCCCTAGTATGCCGATGATTGAGTTGGCGGCCAAACTCGCCAAACTCAGCCCGATGGGCCCCGATACCCGTACCTTCTTCGTGAGTGGTGGCTCCGATGCGGTGGAGACGGCGCTGAAGATGGCGAAGGCCTACCAGCGCAAGCGTGGCTTCGGCGATCGCCACAAGACGATTTCGCGACGGGTTGCCTATCACGGCACCTCGATGGGTGCGCTCTCGGTGAACGGTCTGACAGGCTTGCGCAACGGGTTTGGCCCGTTGGTGCCTGGTGCCCGCCATGTTCCGCTGCCGCACCGCTACCGCTGCGACTACTGCGCCCTGAATAGCGGGTGTCGCGGCACCTGCGCCGACGAGGTCGAGCGTTTGGTTGAATTTGAAGGTCCTGAGACGATCGCCGCGATTATTATGGAGCCGGTGCAGAACAGTGGTGGCGCGATTGTGCCGCCGCCCGGCTACATGCAGCGGGTGCGCGAGATCTGCGATCACTACGGCATTCTGCTGATTGCCGATGAGGTGATCTGCGGCTTTGGGCGCGTCGGCGCGTGGTTTGGTTCGCAGGCGATCGATTTCAAGCCCGATATTATGACCTGTGCCAAGGGTATCACTTCGGGCTATGCCCCGCTCGGTGCGGTGATGGCGAGCGCCGAAGTGGCCAATGTGTTTATTGGCGATGAGGAAGATAAGTTCTTGCACGGCGTGACGTTCGGCGGGCACCCCGCCAGTTGTGCCGCCGCGCTGGCGAACATCGATATCATCGAACGCGAACAGCTCTGCGAGCGCTCGGTGACGATGGGCGACTACATGATCCGCGAGTTGCGCGCGGCGGTCGGCGATCACCCCAACATCGGCGATATCCGTGGCAAGGGCTTGTTTATGGCGCTGGAACTGGTGTACGACCAGCAGAGCCGCCGCCCGCTGGAGGAGCCGAATCTGATGGCGTGGTTGTCCGATCAATTCAAGCGCCGTGGCCTGATCTGCCGCGCCGACGATCGGCTTGACCCGGTTATTCAGCTTTCGCCGCCGCTCAACATCCCGCAGGAAGATGTCGATCAGGTGGTGGCGATTGTGGCCGATGTGATCCACGCGCTTGGCCGCAAGTTGGGCACCCAGCCCACCCTCCAGACGCAGTCCGTGCGTCTGCCGCAGACCGTCGCTGCCTAAACCATGATGTGTGATGTGTCACCCTGTTCTCGCAAGGGAGCAGGGTGACACTCATTTTGAATTGGGTGTTCGTTTTAGATCACTTCATCCCTGATAGCCCTCATCAACTGGCAGGTTAGCCCGTTGCATCGCTTGGCTGGCGAGTTGATGGCATCGCTCGTTCTCGGCACTGCCAGCGTGGCCGCGCACCTTCACAAAGCGCACCGCGTGCTGATCGCTCAGCGCCACAAGGCGCTGCCACAGATCCGCGTTTTTGACATCCACCATCTGCGCGCCCTCGGCCCGTTGCCACCCCGATTGTTGCCAGCGCCGTACCCAACCCTTCTGCATTGCGTCGATGACATACGCCGAATCGCTGAACAGCAACACCGACATCGGTTGCTTCAGCGCCTCCAAGCCCACGATGCACGCCATCAACTCCATACGGTTGTTCGTGGTGCGCGCGAACCCGCCGGAGAGCTCCTTGCGCCGATCCTTGTGCAGCAACACGACGCCGTAACTGCCCTTGCCGGGATTGCCATCGCAGCCGCCATCGGTGTAGATCAGCACCTTGCCCTCGGCGAGCCCTTGTTGGTGCAGCGCGAAGTAATCGTCGGCCTGCTCGTCCACCGGCTGCGTGAGGAAACTCGGCGCATCGTTCTTCGCACGGCTCTTGTACCACGCCTCGGCCTCGCTGAGCGACTGAAAGCTCTTGTAGACCGCGTTGGTCAAGCCCTTCACCTGCGCCTCCGCGCCCGCCTCGCCGAACCACTCATCGTACAGACCGGGCTTGCGGCCCACCACCACGGCGTAATATTTCTTCTTCGCCATACCAACTCACTAGCTTCTTTTTCGGGTGAAAAAACCGCGTGGGCATCTCAGCGCCCTACTGGCATGCCCACGGATAACCCAGAGGCGCCGCCTCAACAGCAGGTTGGGCGGCACCCACACATCATAGAACGGCCTTATGCGAACTGGATAACCTGGCGCACCGCCGCGCCTCTCGCCAGCGCGTCGAAGGCCGGATTAATCTCCTCCAGCGTGATCGTGCTGCTCATCAACCGATCGACGGGCAACAACCCAGCTTGATACATCGAGATAAAGCGGGGAATATCGCGGCGCGGCACTGCCGAACCCATATACGAGCCTTTGACGGTGCGCTCCTCGGCCACCAGGCTCACCGCCGAGATCGTGAACTGCTTGCTGGGGTGCGGCAATCCCACCGTCACCGTGGTGCCGCCGCGCCGCGTGCTCTGGTACGCCTGCGCCAACACCACCTCGTTGCCGACGCTCTCGAAGGTGTACTGCGCTCCGCCGCTGGTGATCTGCTTGATCGCCTCGACGACGTTTGGCTCCCGCGCGTTGACCGTGTGTGTCGCGCCGAGCGCACGGGCCAATTCCAGCTTCGAGTCGAGCAGATCCACCGCGACGATCGGGTACGCGCCCGAGGCTCGCGCTCCCAAGATCGCGCTCAAGCCCACGCCGCCCAGGCCGAACACCGCCACGCTCGCGCCCGGCTCGACGCGGGCGGTGTTCACCACCGCGCCCACGCCCGTCATCACCGCGCAGCCGAACAGCGCCGCAGTCTGAAGCGGCAGCGTTGGGTCGATCTTCACCAGCGATTCTTGCGCGGCCACCGTGTAGTGCGAGAAGGCCGAGACACCCAGGTGGTGGTTAAGCGTCTGCCCGGCGGCGTTGCGGAAGCGGCGGTGCCCGCTGAGCAGTGAGCCAGCCGTGTTGCTCTGCGCGCCGTTCTCGCAGAGCACGGGTCGCCCGGTGGCGCAGGGCAGACAGCGGCTGCAACTCGGCACAAACGAGAACACCACGTGATCATCGGGTGCAAAATCCACCACGCCCGCGCCAACCTCACGAACGATCCCTGCGGCCTCGTGGCCCATCACCATCGGCATCACGCGGGGGCGCGAGCCGTCGATCACCGACAGATCGGAATGGCATAATCCAGCGGCAACAACCTCCACCAATACCTCGCCCGGGCCGGGGCCTTCAAGCTCAAGCTCCTCGATCACAAGCGGTTGCGATGCGGCGTACGGGGCGGGTTGTTGCATATTGTACAGTACAGCGGCTTTTGTTTTCATGATCCTCTCCGATCTGGTCTCTCCTTGGAGTTGCCCTATTGTAGCGCAGATCGCTGTTCGGTGAAGGGGTGACGTGATCATCCACAGATTACACAGATTGAATAAAGTGAGGGATTTAGAGCGCGACGAAAAGCGCTGTCATCTCGAACGAGCCGATAGGCGACGTGAGAGATCTCGACGTGTAGCGCTGCGGGCAGACAATGAGATTCTTCATTCCGCTGCGCTCCATTCAGAATGACAATGAGGAAGCGACGAAATGCACTGTCATCATTCCGATGCGCTCCATTCAGAATGACAATGAGAGGCAACGAAAAAACGTTGTCATCTCGAATGAGCCGTCAGGCGAAATGAGAGATCTCAGCGGGGATGCAATGTGTTGCAATGGGAGGCAGTGAGGAAACAATGAGATTCCTCACTCCGTGCTACGCACTCCGTTCGGAATGACAGCGAAGAACGATGAAAAGCATTGTCATCCTGAACGGAACCGAAGGCGAAGTGAAGGATCTCATCGTGGAATCATCGCGTTGCGCAGTGGGTACACGATGAGATTCTTCATTCCGCTGCGCTCCATTCAGAATGACAATGAGGAGGCAATGAAAAACACTGCCCTCCATCGAATGACAACGACCACCCTACCCCGCGAGAAACCGCAGGACCACCTCATTAAATAGCTCAGGCCGTTGCAGTGGCGCGAAGTGGCTGACGCCCGGCAGTAGCTCCCACGATGCGTTGGGGAGTTGCTGCACCAGGTATTCGGCGTGCTCGCGTTTGATGAACTCGTCGTGCTCGGCGTGCACCACCGCCACGGGCACGCGGATGCGCGCAAGGTCTTGCGCGGTGTAGTTCGGCTGCGTCGCCTGCATCAGGTTGACCGCCTCCATCAGATCGTCGAACTGCTGCGGTGTCGCCGAGAGGGCTGCGTAGTTTTGGCGGTGGCGCTGAATGCAGTGCTGCAACGTCGGCGGGAAATCAGTGAGCTCTTTGGTACCGCTGGGGTCCATGTTGCAGCCGAAGAATAGCACCGCCTCTACGCGCTGTGGCCGCCGATCCGCCAGGCAGAGCGCTGTGCAAGCGCCGTCGCTCCACCCCACCAGCTTGGCTGATGCGATGCCGAGATGGTCCATCACCGCCGCGAGGTCGTCGCCCATCAGCTCGTAGCTGTAGGGCTGCCCGTCGCGGGTGCTGCGCCCGTGCCCTCGGCTGTCGAGCAGCACCACCCGATAGCCGCCTGCCAGCAGCGCGGGCACTTGGTAGCCCCAGTTGCCGCTGTGGCCCAGCCCGCCGTGCAGCAGGAACACTGCTGGCCCCGCGCCGTAGGCCGCATACCAGAGCCGAGCGCCCGCGTGCTCCACCCAGCCTTGTTCGCCGCCAGCGGGCAGCGGCGTCGGACCTTCCGCCGCGAAGTGTGCCAGTTCGGGATCGGTGAAGGGCATCGATCTGTCCTTTCTCTGCGCTACACTGCCATGTTTCGTTTAGTATAGCACAAGTGTGCGTTTGGCGTGATAATTTGACCATATGACTTTGACAGTCACAATGTGTTCAGAACTAGGCAAAGTGCAGCATTGGGAGACCGCGAGTAAGGCGGCGCGCGTTCTGGCGCGCAGCGCCACAGCTGTCCGAGCGCGCACACGTTGTGCACGACGTTGTTTGCCCGTAGCGACGGGAGTGAAGGCGCTGGTAACTCTTCTTCTCCAAAAACCTATCGTATTGGCTTACGTTGACATAAAGTTCTTCAAGAAGAGGAAGCTGCCGTGTGGGGAGGTCCGTGATCATGCTCTGGACTTTGGAGTGCTAGCCAGGGCGGAGGTGCAGGACTACGGCTCGCTACGGCGGTGTGATCCGGGCGCTGCGCCAAACGCCACCAAGTACAATGCTGGTATATCGGTGGCGTTTGACATAACGTTACTCGAAGCGCACGATCAGTTCGTTGAGCGGGCGGCGCGGGCGGCGCTGCGGGTCGGCGGCGGCGTAGCCGATGGTGATCAGGGCGTGCGGGATCAGCGCCGGGTCGAGGTCGAGCGCGGTCACGACGACTTCGGGGCAGAAGAGTGGCGCGCACATCCAACCGCCGTCCAGGCCGAGCTGGTAGGCGGTCAGCAGAATGTTCTGCACGGCGCAGCCCAGGCTCTGCACGGCCATGGTTGTCTCGGCGGCGTCGCGTGCGGCGTCGGGGTATTTGTCCAGGTCGGCTAGGTAGAGGCAGGGAATGATGATGGCTGGCGCGTTTTGGATGCGCTGTTTGGATTTGTTGAAGCGCGTCTCGATGATCTCGGGCGCTTGGCCGTCGAGCGAGAGTTGCCGCCGCCATTCGTCGCCCATCGAGTCGGCGAGGCGTTGCTTGATCTCGGGACGGGTCAGCACGACGAAGCGCCAGGGCTGCCGCCCGTGCGGCGAGGGTGCCCAGCGGGCCGCTTCGAGCATGGCCATGAGCGCTTCGTGGGGCACCGGACGGTCGTGGTAGCGGCGCACCGAGCGCCGCCCGCTGATGATCTCAGCCAAGGTGAGGTGTTCGCGATTGGGTGTTGTCTCTGCCATGTGGCTTCCTAGTGCGGTCTAGCGGAATAGGTCTTTTTCGGGAGCGCGGATAAGCGCGCGGGAGTTGGCCTGCTCCGAGGGCGTGTAGGCGTAGCCGCGCACGATCGCGATCGGCACCGCATCGACTTTGCCCATCACTAGCTCGGCGGCGGAGGCGAGTTCGTCGGCGACGGCCAGCATGCTCACGTGCATGGTGTAGCCGTAGGCGTCGGGTTGTCCGGCATAGTCGCTCAGCGGCAGCATGCCCGCCACGCCGATCGCGACGTTGACTTGGCCCTCGCGCCAGGGCCGCCCGAAGGTATCCGAGATGATTACGGCGACATCGACTCCGGCGCGTTCGCGCAGGGCTTGGCGCAGCGCTGCGGCGGAGGCATCGGGATCGACGGGCAGCAGGGTGAGCAGGCCGTTGCCGTTCACGTTCGATTCATCGACGCCAGAGTTGGCGCAGATCCAGCCGTGGTGCGTCTCGGTGATCAGCACGCCACGGGTCATGCGCACGACGCGGCGGCTTTCGCGCAGCACCACCTCGTAGTGGTGGGCGTCTTTAGCGCCCTGTTCGGCGATCTGCTGGGCGAAGTACGATGGCTCAACGGTCTTCGGGTCGATTACGCGGCCTTCGGCTTTGGAGACGACTTTCTGGGTGACGACGACGATATCGCCGTCGGCGAGGGTTTGCTGGTGCTGTTCGAGGGCCTGCAGCATGAGTGCGGCGAGGTCGTCGCCGGGGTGAATATCGCCAATCCCACGCACTGGGATAATTCGTAGCTCACCTGTCATACTCGTTCCTTTTGCAGAGCATGGTAAAAAGACTCGGGCATTGTACAACGGATGCGATCCAGCGGCAACTTGCTGCGTATCCACAGAGATTTGGTATCCACAGATTTCACAGATTGAGCAGTATGGATGTATCGTTGTTACGGTTAACATAAAATTCTTCGTATGGTTCGTAGCAGCGTGCTGCTACCACTTCTAGACGTTCAAGGCTGGACGAGACGTGGAGATTCTTCACTTCGTGCTACGCACTCGTTCAGAATGACTCTAAGGGCGATGTATTCCGCTCACCAAGTCACCAGCTCACCAAGTCACCTTGTCAAGACATCCAGAAGCTCAAGACAGGACGAGACATTGAACAGGAAAGCATCAACAACATCTTCCAAATAATCTGTGTAATCTGTGGATTATCCCTCCCCGATTGCTAGTGAATAAATTGTTATTCTGAGCCTGTATTTTCGCATTGACAAGCATTTCGATCGCTGCTAGGATAGGGCTACCCCGCAATCAACATCCCGCTCTCGTCTTCGCCCAAAGGTACCTACAACCCTTATCTTGGTTTCTTGGCTGTCCCGCATTTTGGCGGTGCTACAGCGCGTTGGCGTTTTCCCTTATCTGCTGTTGTCGCGAAAAGGAGTTGGTATGCTTGGTACGCTTCCCTCCACACATAGTATGGCAGTGCGAGGATTAGGCCTGCTACGATTGTGGCTGGCGATCGTGATGATCCTGCTGAGTGTCGCTGTTGTGGCGTCGCCAGTATGGGCTGCAGGGACGATCAGTCTCACCAATTTGAATGTGGCGGTGTCCGAAGACTTCGATACGCTCGCCAGCTCTGGCACGTCGAGCACGGTGCCGAACGGCTGGGAGTTCTTGGAATCTGGCACGTCTGCCTCTGTAAATGGCTTGTACACCGCCGGTACTGGTTCAAGCAATACTGGCGATACGTACAGCTTCGGTGCAACTGGTAGCTCGGATCGGGCGCTCGGCGCGCTGCGCAGTGGCACAATCAATACGATCATCGGTGCACATTTCACCAATGATACGGGCTCCACCATCACGCAGTTGACGATAAGTTACACGGGCGAGTTGTGGCGATTAGGAACTACTGGCCGTGATGATCGGATCGACTTCCAGTATAGCTTGACGGCCACTGGCCTCAACACTGGCGCGTTTGTCGATGTCAACGAGCTTGATGTGGTGACGCCCGATTCCAGTGGCACGGCTGGCGCACGCGATGGTAACGACCCGCAGTTCCGCACAACTGTGAGCCACACTATCACTGGCCTGACGATCGATCCCGGCGCGTCGTTCTGGATTCGCTGGGTCGATTTCGATGCGAGCGGTGCCGATGACGGATTGGCGATCGATGATTTCAGCCTGATTCCCGGTGGCGCTTCTTCCTCCACCAACCCGACAGGTTCGGCGACCGTTACGCCTGCGAGTGTGGATGCGGGCGATACCACGCTGATCACGGTCGATGTGACGCCCGGCACGAATCCGGCCAGCACCAACCTCAGCGTGGTGGCGAATCTGGCGGCGATCGGCGGCTCGATCAACCAAACACTGTACGATGATGGTACGCATGGCGATGTGACGAGCGGCGACCTGACCTTCTCGTTTGAGGCCACGGTGGATGCCGCCACTACGGCGGGTATCTACGATCTGCCGATCACAATCAGCGATGATGAGGGGCGCAGCAGCAACACCAGCGTTGCCTTGACGGTGACCGCTCCGGCTGGCGATGCCAAGGTGGTGATCAGCCAGGTGTACGGCGGCGGCGGCAACGCGGATGCAACGCTGAAGAACGACTTTATCGAGTTGTACAACGCTGGCACCGCGAGCCAGAGTTTGGCTGGTTGGTCGGTGCAATACGCTAGTGCGGCGGGCACAAGTTGGCAGGTCACGACACTGTCGGGAGTGATTGCGCCCGGGCAGTATTACCTGATCCAACAGGCAGCTGGTAATGGCGGAACGCTCGATCTGCCGCCTCCGCACGCGATCGGTACGATTCCGATGAGTGCCACGAGCGGTAAGGTGGCCTTGGTATCGAGTGCCTCTCCGCTAAGCGGCGCATGCCCTATCGGCAATCCATTGGTCGTTGATTTCGTGGGCTACGGCTCGGCGAACTGCTTTGAGGGCAGCGGCCCCACCGATTTGCTCAGCAACACCACGGCGGCGCTGCGCTTGGGCGATGGTGCCACCGATACCGACGATAACGCCAACGACTTCGAGGTCGGCGCACCCTACCCGCTGCACGTCGATTATGCGCCGAGTGTGCTGAGCACTACTCCGGCCAGCAACGCAACCGACGTCGCTCCGGCTAGCTCGATCGAGATCACTTTCAGTGAGCCGGTCGTCGTGACGGGTTCGTGGTTCTCGATCGTGTGTGCCAACAGCGGCAGCCACACGGCTACCGTGAGCGGCGGTCCGACCGTCTACACGCTCAATCCCGATGTCGATTTCGATGCCGACGAGCAGTGTACGGTCACGCTGGTGGCGTCGCAGATCAGCGATGTGGACAGCGACGACCCGCCGGATACGATGGCCGCCAATTACGTCTGGAGCTTCACCACTGGCTCTGTTGCGGTCTGTGGCTCGACCTTCACGCCGATCTACGCGGTTCAGGGTAGCGGCATGAGCGCTGCGATCACTGGCATTGTGACGGTGGAAGGTGTGGTCATCGGTGACTTCGAGGGCAGTGGTGGCCTCGGCGGCTTCTACTTGCAAGACCCGGAGGGCGATAACGACCCGACGACCTCTGATGGTATCTTCGTCTACACAGGCGGCACCGATACGGTTAGCGTTGGCCAGCACGTGCGCGTGACAGGCTACGCTCGTGAGCGTTTCAACCTGACCTCGCTCAACGGCGCGAACGACAACAACGCTGCGGTGCCAGCCGCCAACATCACGATCTGTGGTGAGGGCGCGGAGATCACTCCGGTTGAAGTGACGATGCCGTTCCCATCGAGCACCTACCTCGAGCGCTTCGAGGGCATGCTGGTGACGCTGCCGCAGGCGCTGACGATCGCCGAATACTTCGACTATGAGCGTTACGGCGAGATCGTGTTGTCGTACCCCGACGATATTGCAGCACTGACTGGGCCGAAGCGCTTCTACACGCCGACCGCGATTGTTGCGCCGGGTGCGCCCGCTGCAGCGCTCGCCGCAGAGTACGAGCTGCGCAAAATCACGCTCGACGACGGTTTGGGCGTGCAGAACCCCAACACGTTGCGCCACCCCAACGGCCAGCCGTTCGGCATCAACAACTCCTTCCGTGGCGGCGATAAGGTGCAGGGTGTGACGGGCGTGCTGAGCTACGATTTCAGCCTCTACCGCATCCAGCCGACTGCTCCGGCCACCTACACTGCTGTGAACCCACGGCCAGCGGCTCCAGAGGATGTCGGCGGTCGCTTGAAGGTGGGTGCGTTCAACACGCTGAACTACTTCCTGACGTTGGATGCTCTCGACGACTCCACGAACAATGATGATCCCGCCGATAACGTGTGTGGAGGCAACGCCAATCTCGATTGTCGTGGCGCGGATCTGAGCCAGCCCAACGAGTTCCCACGACAACGGGCCAAATTGCTTCAAGCGATCATCGGCCTGGACGCCGATGTGCTGGGCCTGAACGAGTTGGAGAACACGCCGGGCGTCGAGCCGCTGGCCGATATCGTCTCTGGCCTGAACGACATCCTCGGCCCGAACACGTACGCCTACATCGATACTGGCACGCTGGGCACGGATGCCATCAAGGTTGGTATCATCTACAAGCCCGCCAAGGTCACGCCGGTCGGCAACTACGCGGTGCTCACATCGAGCGTTGACCCACGCTTCGACGAGAGCCGCAACCGACCTTCGCTTGCGCAAACCTTCGAGGAGGTCGGCACTGGCGCACGCTTCACGGTGGCCGTCAACCACCTGAAGTCGAAGGGCTCGGCTTGTGCTGGTGATCCCGACACGGGCGATGGTCAGGGCAACTGTAACGGCACGCGCACCAACGCGGCGCGGGCGCTGGTCGATTGGCTCGCCTCCGACCCGACGGGCAGCGGCGACCCCGACTTCCTGATCTTGGGTGACCTGAACTCCTACGCGCAGGAAGATCCGATCAAAGCAATCATTGCGGGTGCCGATGATACGCTTGGCACCAGCGACGATTGGACCAACCTGATCGCGCACTTCCAGGGTCTGTTCGCCTACTCCTACGTGTTCGATGGCCAGCTCGGCTACCTCGATCACGCATTGGCGAACGCCAGCATCTTCCCGCAGGTCACGGGCGCGACCGATTGGCATATCAATGCCGACGAATCGGATGTGTACGACTACGACACCAGCTTCAAACCAGCGTCGCAGCAGGCGATCTACGAGGAGAACGCCTATCGCACGGCGGATCACGATCCAGTGCTGATCGGCCTGAACCTAACTGCACCCACACCGCCGAACAGTGCGCCGGTGGTCGTTGACGACAACTACACCGTCGATGCCAACGCCACCCTGACCGTTCCTGGAGAGGGTGTGCTCGCGAACGACAGCGACCCCGACAACGATCCACTGACGGCTGTTCTAGTGAGCGATGTGAGCAACGGTGTGCTCACGCTGAACCCGAATGGCTCGTTTACCTACACTCCTTCGGCTGGTTTCGTGGGCACCGATTCGTTTACCTACCAAGCCTCTGATGGCGAACTGACCTCGAATGTGGCGACGGTCACGATCACCGTGCAGGGGCAGAGTGGTCCACCCAGCATCGCGCCGATCGACGACCTTGTACCGCGCGGCGAGGTGCCCGTGGAGTTGTGTGCTCAGGGCACAGGTTGGCTCTACATTTCGGTCACCGACCCGGACACTCCTGTTAACGCCCTCACGTTCAGCGCAAGCTCCACCAACAACGCGTTGGTGGGGGCGGGACAAGTGCAGGTCGCAGCACTATCGTCGCCCGCCAACGGCTTCCGCGTGCAGGTGACGCCGACCAACGGCCAGAGCGGCACCGCTCAGGTGACGCTCACGGTGAGCGATGGCACAGGCAGCGCGAGCTACAGCTTCCGCGTTATCGTGGGCACCCCCGCTAACGAGACCCTCAACGGCAGCGACGGGCCGGATATCATCTTCGGTATGGGCGGCAACGACAAGCTGAACGGCAAGGGCGGCAACGACATGCTTTGCGCTCCGAGCGGCAACGTGCAACTTGCTGGCGGTGCTGGCGCCGATATCCTAGTGAGCGGCGCGGGCAACGACAAGTTGAGCGGCAACGACGGCAACGACATGCTCTTTGCCGGCGCGGGCAACGATACGCTTGAGGGCGGCAACGGCGACGATTGGCTCGAAGGCGACGCAGGCAACGATACGCTCAAGGGCGGTCCTGGCAACGATTCGTTGTTCGGCGGCGCAGACAATGACACACTAGAGGGCAGCGAAGGCGATGACCTGCTCGACGGTGGCGACGGTAAGGATGCACTCAAGGGCGGCGATGGCAACGACACCCTGCGCGGTGGCGCGGGCAACGACACCCTTGAGGGCGGCAACGGCGATGACACGCTGTATGGCGATGCCGACGACGATACACTCAAGGGCGGCAATGGCGACGACACGCTGTATGGCGGCGACGGCAAGGACTCCCTTGAGGGCGGCGAAGGCATTGATATCCTGTACGGCGATGCCGGAGACGACACGCTCAAAGGTGGTAACGGCAACGACCTACTCTACGGCGGTGACGGTAACGACACTCTTGAGGGTGGCAACGGCGACGATGAGTTGTACGGCGGCGACGGCAACGACACCCTCAAAGGTGGTAACGGCGCCGACTTCTTCGATGGCGGCGAAGGCACCGATACCGCCAGCGACTTCAAGGCCAATCAGGGCGATACCCGGATCAACATCCCCTAATCGTCCATAGGTCATCATCACCAGGGGCGTACTCACATCGCCGAGTGCGCCCCTTTGTTATGCGCTCGTTTCTTGTTTTGGTATGACCATATGACTTTTGTAGCCATAATATCAAAACACTAACCGAGATACAAAACGAGGGCATGCCATACGTGGCATGCCCTCAACCGACAGTGTATCGACGTGCGATTAATCGCTGTATCGCTCCTCGCGCCACGGGTCGGCGTTGTTGTTGTAGCCGTAGCGCTCCCAGAATCCCAGTTGATCCTGGCTCATAAACTCGACGCCGCGCAGCCACTTCGCGCTCTTCCAGAAGTACTTCTTCGGTGTGAGCGAGCGCAGCGGGAAGCCGTGTTCGGGGGTAAGCTCCGCGCCCTCGTAGCGATACGCCAACAGCGCCTCATCCTCCATCAAAATATCCAACGGCACATTGGTGGTGTAGCCCTGCTCGCAGTGGAACATCACAAACTTCGCGCTTGGCTTCAGCGCCGGAATATGCTTGAGGAACTCCTTGAACTGCACGCCCTCCCAATGGGTATCGAGCTTGCTCCAACGGGTGACGCAATGAATATCCGTGGTAATTTGAATAGTTGGTAACGCCCGAAACTCAGCGAAAGAAAACCTCGCGGGGGCCTCAATTTCACCCCACACGCGCAGATCCCAGGTCTGCTCTAGATTTTGATAATGGGGAATATCGCCATAATGTAATACAGGGAACTTTTCGGTCAAATGTTGGCCGGGCGGAATGCGATCTTGCAGATCGCCAGAATGAGCCTGGCGGTTAAACGCTTTGAACATAACGGTGTGCTCCTAGTGTTGTTGCGAGCTGTGAAGCTTCCCACGCAGTTCGGCTTGCCGTGGTCGAAACTTCCATCAGAGTATACGGACGATAGCACGTTTTGGATCTTTAGCAAGCTACGCTGTACAAGCAAAGAAAAAGCTGGACGCATTGTGCATCCAGCTTCGTCTCATATCCACTATACATCATCAAATCGGGAGACCATCAATATTTGTTGGGGTGAATGTAGCTTTTCGCCGATACGGAGCATAGCTTGAAATCTCTCGTAACGTCTGCTGAAGCGCTTCGCGCTCGAACGGCTCGTTGTACGTTTGAGCGAGACGGAAGATCGATTCGCAATGCTCTGGGTGTGGCCGATAACGGTAGATCGGCTCGCCATTCCCGGTTGATGTGGAGGTGAGCAACCCATCCTCTGTCATTTCGCTCAGCGCTTGACGAGTGCTCCAAATATCCCGATAAATCCGCTCTGCAATCTGACTTGCAGTTCCCTCAAAACGAGGATTCTCGTAGTACACCAAGAGGAGTTGCAATTTGATAGGTGTGTCGATCGCTCGTTCGAGAAGGTTCCGAACTGATGGATCAATCATTGACCTGTCTCCTTTCGAGATCGTCGCTGACCTCTGCATGCATTTGTTGTTAAACCTGCACTCTGGTACGTCGAGACGGCTTCCTGCATGCGGGGAAGGAGCCAGAACACCAGGCCAGAGTCGCATTATGGATGAGAACAAGTGCGGTACGGATCGACTCGGCAATAACTCTCCATATCAGAACATTATACTCTATTTAAACAAGAATTTCTAGATATGTTACGACGATTTTTACATTTACGGGCCATTAGCTGTTGCATAGAGCAACTCTAATGCACGAGCGAGCTGAACATCTTCACCTTGTAAAAGTGCATTACGGTCTAATTCGGCTGCCTGCGAGGGCGAGAGCGGCACCACATTGGGCGGTAGGTCGATCTGCTCGTTTGGTTGAATGCCCACGCCGAACACGACTTCGCCCTTCGGCGTGAGCCATTGGGTCGTGCCGATCCGCACCTGTGCGCCATCGTTCAGATCGTAGGTGCGCAGGACGGTTGCTGTGCCATACGTCGGCATGCCGATCACCGTTGCGCGTTCGGCCTCCTTCAACGCCCCCGCCAGAATCTCGGCGGAACTCGCGCTATTCTCGTTCACCAGCACCACCAACGGGATGGAGGTGGCAACCCCGCCATCCTCTGCTAGGTAGGGCTTGCGATTGCCCGAGCGATCCTGCTCCAGCAGGATGGTGGTGCCCTTGGGCAAGAACTGGCTTGCGACACCCACTAACTCCTGTACCAAGCCGCCCGGATTGTTGCGCAGATCAAGGATCACGGCTCGTGCGCCCTGCGCTTGGGCTTCGGTGAGCGCTTGTTTCATCTCTTGCGATGAGCGCGAGGCGAATTGGCTGAGCTGAATCATCGCCACATTGTCGGGCAGCATGCGCCAACTGACGCTTGGTACATTGATCGAAGCGCGCACAATGCTGATATCAACGGGTGTTGGCTCACCCACATGCTGCACGGTGAGCACCACTGTGGTGCCCTTCGGCCCGCGCACCTTGTTGCGCAGCTCATCGACCGAGATGCCACGTACGTTTTCGCCATCGACCTTCAGGATGAGGTCGCCAGCCCGAATGCCCGCCTGTTCTGCGGGAGATCCTTCGATCGGCTGGACGATCATCGGTTGTTCGTCGCGGACATCGATATACGCGCCGATGCCCTCGAAGCGCCCTTCGAGCGATTCGCGTTCGGCAGCCGCCACATCGGCGGGAAGGTAGCGCGTGTGTCCTTTATCACCAAGGCTATCGAGCATCCCCTCGATAGCGCCATTGATCATCGCATCGGGTTTAATAGCCGAAGGATCAACGAAGTGCCGATCCACCAAATCCCAGGTTTTCCAGAAGTTTTGAAAATCTGCGCAGATATCGGCACTTTGGGTGCACGCATAGGTGGGGTCGAGCTCGCCTCGGATCAGGTAGCCGCCACCCACGCCCAGCACGAACAGGAAACCTGCCACGGGGAGCACAACCCACATAGGGATCTGTAGTTGTAACCATTTTAGGAGTTGTGACATTGCTCTTTATCGGGAGATTCCCGCTCCTTTGCTGTGTTATTCGGGTTCAGTATACCATCCTGCCCAATCTGCTAGGATAAGAAGTCGATGAGCGCTGCCTAACGAGATCATCTCAATTCTGCAGATGGCGGCGATGTGGCAAAAGCAAAGTTGCCCTTTGGTACGCGAAAGGGCAACTTCTCAAGAGTTGTACCAACTGAATTACTCGCCGAAGCGCGCCTGTTCGATGTCGCGCAGGCCGCGCCGCCAATCGATGGCGGAGAGTTGGCGCTTGCCGGCTGGCTGGACCAGGAGCAGTTCCAGGGTGCCATCGCCTGTGGCGACCCACACGCTGTCGGGGTGGGGCAGCAACTGCCCAGGGGTCGCGTCGATCGGACCGGTGTCGTGCGCCCGGGCGGCAATGATTTTGAACGGTTGACCCCGCCATAAGGTAGTCGCTGCGGGCCATGGGTCGTAGGCGCGCGTCATACGCTCGATGTGCACCGCCGACTGATTCCAATCGATGATGCCGTCGCTCTTTTTGAGCAGTGAGGTGTAGGTGGCCTGACTATCGTCCTGCGGGATCGGCTGGAGCTGCCCTGCCGCGTAGGCTGCGAGCGCCTCAAGCAGCATCGCCGCGCCAAGTTCGAACAGTTGCGTGGTCAGCACGCCCGCCCGCGCATCCGCCGAGAGCGTGACGCGCCGCTGCGCCAACAGTGGGCCTGCGTCCATCTTGCTGTTGAGCAGCATCACGCTGACGCCGCTCTCCGTATCGCCCGCCAAGATGGCGCCGTTCACCGGCGTTGGCCCACGGTGGCGGGGCAGCAGCGACGGATGAATGTTCAGGTAGCCCAAACGCGGGATCTCCAACACTTGCTTGCGCAGGATCTCGCCATAGGCCGCCACCACGCCGACATCGGGTTGTAGGGCCGCCACCTGCGCGATCGCTTCGGGATCGCGGAGCGTTTCGGGTTGCAGGACGGGGATGCCCAACCGCAGCGCTGCCTGCTTGACGGGTGGTGGCTCGGCGGTGCGCCCACGCCCCACCGGACGATCCGGCTGTGTGATCACGCCAACCACCTCATAGCGCTTATCCTTCGCGAGCGCCTCCAGCGGGATGGTTGCGAACTCGGGGGTACCGAGGTACAAAACTCGTAACATCTGCAATTTCCTCGTTTAATACCATGAGACCATGGTACCGTTCGTTCGAAAACAAGCTCAATAATTCGACAAGACCGTTGTATCAGCACTGGCAAACGGTGCTCCGCAGCCAAACCTATTGCACGCGATGCGCGCCCTGTAGTATAATGCAACAACGGAGTGAATTATAGTGCATTATATTGCGCCATTTGCCCAATTACCAGTATAACGTTTTGTTATCTCGAGATCCCCATATCGCGATGCGATATGGAGGGGCGCAAAGATTGGCCTTCACTACTCATTCAATAGCCACGTTCTGAGTTCACTCGGAAGCATTGCCCGACTCGTGCGGTAATTGCAGCTCCTAACTCGGCTGAATGCGCCAGTTGTAACCGCTTCTTTATCCTCCCTTTCGTAGCGAGATAATCATGTACGCACTCCTCTTTGATGATCAACTTCAGCTGGTAGATAATTATCCCGCGCCCACCCTTTTGCCCGGTGAGGCGATTATTAAGCCGCATTTAGTGGGCATTTGCAATACCGATATCGAGATCACTCGTGGTTATAAAGGCTTTCGTGGTGTGCTTGGGCACGAATTTGTTGGCACCGTTGTAGCATGCACCGATCATTCGTGGATCGGGCAGCGCGTGGTCGGTGAGATCAACGCGGCCTGCGGCAATTGCCCCACCTGCCACTTGGGTGTGCCCAGCCACTGCCCGAATCGCACGACATTAGGCATCTTCAAGCGCGATGGCGCGATGGCCGAGCGTTTCTCTCTGCCGATCGCCTGCTTGCATCGCGTTCCCGATACGCTCTCCGATGAGAAGGCGGTGTTTGTCGAGCCACTCGCCGCCGCTCTCGAGATCCTCGAACTCTCTCACGTTCGCCCGACCGATCGGGTGGCCGTGGTTGGTGATGGCAAGTTGGGCCTTCTCTGCGCACAAGTGCTGCGCCTGCCCGGCTGCTCCGTCACCGTGATCGGGCGGCATCCCGAGCGTTGCGCCTTCCTTCGCGATCAGGGAATCGAAATTCTCCACGTTAATGATGTTCAGCCCGATCGATTCGTGGCATATAACTTGGTTGTCGAGTGTACTGGCCAGGCATCCGGTTTGGCGATCGCTCGGCAAATCACGCAACCCCGAGGGCGTTTGGTGCTCAAAAGTACGTTCTCAGGCCAGACAACGCTCGATCTCAGTTCCTACGCAGTCGATGAGATCCAACTGCTTGGTTCGCGTTGTGGGCCGTTCGCTCCCGCCCTACGCCTGCTCGACGCAGGCTTGATCGCCACAGACCCCATGCTAGAAGGCCGTTTTCCGCTTCGTGAAGGTCTTGAAGCCTTCGCTGCCACTGCAGGGAGGTTAAAGATCGTACTGGAGGTCTAGATGCATGACAGGATCAAAAGCACTGCTAACGAGGCTGTCCTAGGTCTGTTGTTTGTATCGCTCCTTGTGATCTACCAGGTCGTTCCGCAATCGAACCTGGTCATGTTCTTGAGTGTGGTTATTCTGGCGATCAGTTTGTTTATCGCTGTGAGCAGCGATTGGAGTGAACTGAACGTGCTGGCGGTGTTTGCTGGGATCATCTCGGTGGTGGCCGCCTTCTTCTTGGGGCGCACGCTGCGCTTCGGGAACTTCTCCGGCGTGGTCGTAGCGGTGTTATGGGGCGCGGCGCTCTACATGCTGAGCCAGCGGATTGTACGGGGTATTCGTGTGGTCTCGTCCGAGCCCGATGCCCCTGCGATTCTGATCGGCACAGGCGCGGATCGCCGTCCGTATATCGCCGAGCCGCCGCTTGTGATTCCTTGGTTCCAGCCGGTGGTGGCGCTCATCCCCCGCGATGTGCTGATCGACGAGGTGGAAGTCACCAATATCAATACGAAAAAGGGCCATAACATCGAGAAGGTTGTGGTGCATGTGCGCTACCAGATCATCGATCCGGTGACGGCGTATCTGCAAACGCCACAGGTCACGCTCGATAGTGCGGCGAAGTCGTACAATAGGCCGCTTGAGGAAGCGAAACTCGATGTCTCCTTTTGGGAGCATTTGTTTGAGAAATACCTGTTGCGCGTCGATGTGGATAAGGCGGTGCGTGAGGTGGTGTTTGAGCGTCCCGGTGGAGCCAATACACATTACGAGGAGCGGAAGGAACTCGCTGAAACCATCAGTGGTCGTCTGAATGATCTGCTCGCCGAATGGGGCGCCACCGTTGTTGATGTTGAGTTGAATTACTTCGAGGTTAATGCTGAACGCTTCCGCAATCCTGCCGAGCGGCGCAAAATAGAAGTGATCGAGGCAGAGCATCAGGCAACGATAGAGGCGATGCGCATACGCCAAGTGCTGAACTCCGAGGTGAATGCTGAGGCCGAGCGCGTGAAGGCGATCGTGCGTGCCTTGCGTGAATCGAATGTTGAGATCACACCTGAAGTGGTGATTCGAGCTATTCGTGCAGCGTCCGATTGGGTTATGGAGAGCGATTATACCTTGTTGCAGCCTCCAGGAGGGTCTGCGAAGGTGGTGGCTTCTCATGAAAAGAAATAACAGTCTGTGCAAACAGAACGAAACTCCAATGGTATGATAAAGCGTATCCTGATTGCCGATGATGAACCTGCGGTGCGCCAACTCCTTGAAGTTGTGCTTGTGAGTCAAGGCTACGAAGTGTTGCAGGCACACAATGGAGATCAGTTAGTACGAATGGCTCAGGAGCGGGTTCCTGATTTGGTCTTGGTCGATTTGATGATGCCCTATCTAGATGGCTACGAAGCTATTCGGCAGTTGCGCAACGATACTCGTACTGCGCACCTGCCGATGATCATTTTGACCGCCAAGTCGGCCCCCGATGATCTCGTCACGGGCTTTGAGACAGGCGCGGATGATTATGTGACGAAGCCATTTAATATCCCCGAGTTGTTGGCGCGGATCAAAAGCCATCTGCGCCGCGCCTCTCAGCGCCCTGTGCGCAACCCGCTCACCGATCTGCCCGGGAATGTATTGATTACAGAAGAAATCAAATATCGGCTCAAGCAACCCGAGCCGTTTGTTTTCATGTATATTGACCTCGATAATTTTAAAGCGTTCAATGATACGTATGGTCCCGCTCGTGGCGATCGGGTGATTCGCCTGCTCGCCGATATTCTTACCGAGAAAGTTCGTGGGCAGGGCGGCAGCACCGATTTTATTGGCCATATCGGCGGCGATGATTTTGTGGTGATCACCAGCCCTGCCAATGCCGAACAGATCAGCAAACTCATTATCGAGGCGTTTGATGAACGTGTGCGGCTGTTGTACGATGCAAGCGATCTCGAACGGGGGTATCTTCCGGGCACCGACCGCCAGGGGATGACCCGCCAGTTCCCGATCATGACCTTGTCGATTGGAGCTGTCTCGAATGCACAGCGCACCTTCACCGATCACGAGGAGATGGTGCGCGTCGCTGCCGAGATGAAACAGTTCGCCAAGCAGCAAGCGAACAGCTACTATGCGCTCGATGCCCGCGATGGGCAGACGGTCGCGATACCAACCGAGCGACGCGGCAGCGCCCTACCCACGATCTTGCTGCTGAGCGGTGATGCTCAATTGCGTGCGATGTTGTACACTGCGCTCCAATCGGGGCTGTACCGTGTGCTCGAAGCATCCGATGTGCTCGCGGCAAACGCTCTGCTAGTTCAAGAGCCTCAGCCCGCGATGATTATTGGGGATGCGCGCCTCGGTGAGCCGCTGTGGGATATGTTCGATTCGCTGCGCAGCACTTCGCCGCATATACCGTTGTTGTTGTTTACCACACGCGTCGAAGATGAACAAGTCGCTTTGAGCCATGGCGTAAACGCCATCATTCGCCAGCCGTTCCAAATTCAACAAGTTCTTGATGCTGTTTCTCAGCTCGTCCGGCCTGGAGAGTAGTATGCCGAATGCGTATGTTGTGGTGTTGGTTGTTCTGCTTCTTGGCCTTGCCATTGCCTTCCTCTTGCCCTCTAGCCGTAGTGTGCTGATTGGGCAGTATCATCGTCTGCGTGCTCGGATGGCGCCGAAGCCCGCACCTCAGGACGAGAGCCAAACGGCGTTGATCGACGAGAACGGAGATGTCGTTCCGCTTGATCCGCCTGAAGATGCCCCTACCGCTCACACGGGTGAGACGCTGCGTGTACGACGGCAGCGCGAGTGGTCGATACAGGATAATCGCCGTACAATCGTGTCGGTTGTGGTGATTCTGATCGGTCTGCTGGCCTTGTGGCAGTTGCCCAATCTGTTGCCCAACCGCATGAACCGCTTCATTGTGCTGGTTGCCCCTTTCAACGATGCTGATAATCAGGTGAGCGCCACTGGCTCGGCGATGGCCGATCAGTTGGTGAAGTTGTTGAACGATTCGCGACGAGGCGTTCAGGCGGTGCGCGCCGAATCTCGCCCCACCGATCTGGCGCAAGCGATGGAGATGCTGGAGAACTCCGGAGCCGATGTGCTGGTATGGGGCACGGTCAGTTCCGGCGCGATGCTCAACCAGGATTCGCTGATCCCTGCGCTGTTGTATCGGCCAAATGGCACGTATGCCCCGTACGCCTGGGATGGCTACACTGGCCGCTTCGCGATGCCGCAGTTCTTCGCGATCGCCGATGCTCCGATCAATGGCGAGGATGTGTTAGCGCGTTTGCTGTATGCGCTCGGTGATTACGGGGCGGGCCGCTCCGAACAGGCCTTTACAGCGCTGGGTGATCTGGTCGAGTCGAATCCCGCGCTGATCGCTACGCTGCCTTCCGCGTTGCGTGGCAACCTGCTGTGGGCGCGCGGCGAGTATGATCGGGCGGCTGGCGAGTATCGCCGTGCGATCAACGATGTTGCGCGCTTCGATGCGCAGCTTGGCGACCCACGGGCGGAGCTCAACAACAACCTCGGCGCGATCCTGTACGATGCTCACGCGCCGGAGGCATCGGCGGTGTTGCTGCAGACGGTCGGCATGCTAGAGGCGCGCGATTCCGCGAATCGCGATCTTGGGGCGCTGCGCTACAACCTCGGCTTGGAGTATCTGCGCAGTGGCCGTGTCGAGGAGGCGGTGCAGTCACTCGAGATCGCCCGCAACCTGTTGCCTCGGCAGGTCGATCTTGAACTGGCGCTCAGTGAGGCGTATCGGCGGATGCACAACGTCGATGATGCGCTCGCTCGTGCGCGAACGGCCCTCAACTCTGCATCGCAGCAGGTCGAGTACGAAGCGCAACTGGCTCCTTCGAATTTGAATCGTTTGGTCGAGCAGCGCTTGCAGGCGAATGTGAGCCAACAGCAGGCGCTGGTGCGTTTGACCGAGTTGCTGAACACGCACGAAAATCTGTTGTGGGAACTGCAGGGCAGCGATGTCTACGATGCGGCTGCGCTTGAGGAGATCCGCGATGAATTCGCGAAGGCTGTTGAGCAGACGAGTGTGTTGGCGCAATCGTGGAATCGTCGCTCGGCCAGCGAAGAATCTGCCAATCAGACCTTTGATAGCCTGTTGGCGCTGCATCAGTTCCAGCGGGCCAGCCAGTTGTTGAGCGAGCGCTCGTTGGGGTTGTCGGCGCTGGAGATCGAGTTGGCGCGGATGCGCGGCGTCGAGCCGCCAACGGGTATCGGCGTGATCTGGAATCGCATGTTCGGCAGCCGCACGGCGCTGGCCCAAATGCAGAACGAGTTGAAGCGCCGCGTTGATCTGCAGCCCAACGATATTGATGCGGCGATGCTCTATGGCGAATCGCTGATGCTGACGGCGGGTCCGTCGGCGGCGGCGAAGATCTTCGACCAGGCGGCTGCGGTTGCTCCAGTGCGCGCCGAGCCGGTGTTCGGGCAGGCGTTGGTCGCCGATGCGCAGGGTGAACTGCCCCGTGCGGTTGAGTTGCTACGCACATCGATCTCGCTTAATAGCGATTATTTTCCGGCTCGTCAGCGCTTGGCCGAGTTGGCCGAGCGTCTGGAGGATTGGCCGCTAGCCGTGGAGCAACGGCGTTGGCTGGCGGATCATCGGCCAAGCACGGCTGCCACGCTGGCGCTCGCCGAGGCGCTGCACAACAACGGCAATTCGACCTACGCCGATGCCGAGCAAGAGTTACTGGAGGTGATCAACGATCCCTCGTTGACGGAGAGCCAACGGGTGCCCGCGTTGACCGCGTTGGGTCGCTTGTACTACACGATCGGCAATATCGATAGCGCCCACGAGATTTTGACGCGTGCCCAGAACGCTGCGCCCGAGAATCCTAATGTGGCGTACGAGTTGGGGCGCGTGTTGGTGGCGCGCGGCCAAAGCTCCGCCGCTGCCGAGCAGTTTCGCCTCGCAATCGAGAAGGACCCGCAGCCTGTACGGGCCTATTTAGAGCTTGCGAATTTCTACAAAGAGCAGGCCAATAACGCGTTGCTCGAAGGAACGGATACGGCTGCTTCGACCTCGACGGCGACGCAGCAGCGCCAGCAACGCCTTCAACGCTACATCGAGAATATCAACGCGGCGACCAATCAGTATCGGGCGGCGTACCGTGTCGGCGCGAGCGATGCGACGAGCCTGCGACAGATCGGCGAGCACCTGATGGCCGTGGGCGATTACGAAGGTGCCGCGCAGGCGTATATGCGCTTGACGGAGCGCAACACCGAGGATCGGGCTGGCTATGAGCGTTTGGCCCAGGCGTACATCCCGTTGGCGCGCTACGAGCAGGCCCAAGCGGCGGCCCGTCGCGCGATCGATCTCGGCAACGGCTATAATCCCACCGCGATTGTGACGTTGGGCGATATCGCGCGGCTGCGCAATCAGCCGGAGCAAGCCACGCAGCAGTACAACGCGGCGTTGGAGCAGAATCCTGATCAGGGCAGCGCGTATATCGGCCTGGGGCGCTTGGCCGCCGATGCTGGCAACTGGTCGGTGGCGGCTGCGCACTTCCAGCGCGGTATCGTGCACGAGAGTGGCTCGGCGGAGGCGCACTACTGGTTGGCACAGGCTCTGGTCGAGCAGGGCGACATCAACAACGCGATCAGCGAGTATCGCCAGGCGTTGGGCTTGCGGCCCGAATATGCCGAGGCGTACTACGGCCTTGCGATGGCGCAGTTGCGCAGCAGCCAGGTCGAGCAGCGCGAGCAGGCCCGCTCGAACATCGAGTTGGCGCTGCTCATTCGGCCCGATTACGCCGAGGCGTGGCTCGAAAAGGGCAAGCTTGAGGAGGCGGCGGGGCGCGATCAGGCGGCGCTCGATGCGTACAGTCAGGCGATCTCGAGCAATGGGCGCTTGGCCGAACCGCGCTATCAGCGGGCGCGCCTCTACATTCGCCAGGATCAGATGAGCGATGCCGAACGCGATCTGGAGATGGCGATCCGCGCGCGGCCCAACTTCCCCGAGGCGCACTATTGGCTTGGGCGCGTGTATCAGGCCCAGAATCGCCAGCAACTCGCTCGCGAGGAGTTCGGCTTGGCGGTGGCGCAGCGCGATGGCAACTTCCCCGATGCTCGCTTCTACCAGGGCATCGCCGAGGAACAGCTTGGCTTGCGCGATGCGGCATTGGAATCGTTTAGAGTTGCACTGGAGCAGAGCGATTCTAGCCCGTGGGCTAGCGATGCGCGTGCAGCTTTGGCTCGGTTAGGTTCGCAGTAGAATTAAGAGGAAGCTATGTCGCTTCAAGAGCAGATTAGTCATCTTTCGCCTGTATGGGGTCGGTATACGAATATTCTTGTCGAGCGTGCCGAGGGTGCGTACATCTACGGCACCGATGGTCGGAAGTACCTCGACTTCACCTGCGGCATTGGCGTGACGAATACGGGGCACTGCCACCCGAAGGTGGTGGAGGCGATCCGCGAGCAGGCTGGCTTGCTGCTGCACGGTCAGGCCAATATCGTGTACCACAAGCCGATGCTTGAGTTGGTGCGTTCGCTGCGCGAGTTGCTGCCGCCGAGCCTCGACACCTTCTTCTTCACAAACAGCGGCGCTGAGGCGGTGGAGAGCGCTGTGAAGCTCGCTCGCCACGCGACGGGCCGTAACGATGTGGTCGTATTCCAGGGCGGCTTCCATGGCCGCACAGCGGGCGCGATGGCGCTGACCAGCAGCAAGGGCAAATATCGCGGTGGCTACGGCAATATGCCATCGGGTGTGCACTTCGCGCCCTACGCGTCGCTGTACCGCAGCGCGGTGCTGCGGGCGGCTGGCAAGGATGTGGCCGCGCTCTCGTGGGCCGCGCCGTTCGTCGAGGAGGGCTTCGAGGAGCCGCTGGCGCAGCTGCGCCATATGCTGCAGACCGAGACGGTGCCCGAGGATGTGGCGGCGATCCTGGTCGAGCCGGTGCAGGGCGAGGGTGGCTACGTGGTGCCGCCGATCGGCTTTTTGCAGGGTCTACGCCAGATCTGCGACGAGTACGGGATTCTGCTGATCGCCGATGAGGTGCAGACGGGTTTTGGCCGCACTGGCGCGTTCTTTGCGATCGAGCACTTCGGCATTACGCCCGATATTCTGTTGATGGCGAAGGGTTTGGCCTCCGGCTTGCCGCTCTCGGGTGTGGTGGCGCGCCGCGAGTTGATGGAGCGCTGGCATACCAGTTCGCACGGCGGTACCTATGGCGGCAACGCGGTGGCCTGCGCGGCGGCGGTCGCCACGATCGCCACGATCCGCGAGGAGAACTTGGTCGCGAATGCGGCGCAGCAGGGCGCGCTGCTGAAGAACGAGCTTGGCGCGCTGCGCTCCCGCGATTCGCGCATCGGCGATGTGCGCGGCTTGGGCCTGATGATCGGCGTGGAACTGGTCGGCGCGAACGACGCCCCCGATGGCGCGCTGGCGAAGCGTGTGTTGGCGAGCGCGCTTGAGCGCGGCTTGATACTGTTGAACTGTGGGCCGTACGATAATGTCGTGCGCTTTATCCCGCCGCTGGTGGTGACAGAGGAGCAGGTGCGTGAGGCGGTGGCGATCTTCGAGGCGGCTTTGGCGAGCTAACGCCGCTCACGCGAACGGAGCGCGGTTGCGAATGCGGCTGCGCTGATCTTCCCACAAAGCAGACGGTATTTTGAAATGGAACAACGTGCTGGGATAGCTCTCAAGGCGATCTCAGCACGTTGTTTGTTTTATACCAAATCCGAATGATGAATGGCAAAAAGGCACACTTCCTGAAAACGTGATGTCGAGGCGCTGCTACGCGCAGCGCCTCGACATCACAAAAAGAAGAAAGTACCTTGCTGCCGCAGGCTAAAACGAGTTTGTTACTGACACTGTCCAACCGGATTTAGTATTACTTGCCGCTCAGCAGTTTGAGGTCGGATTCGACCATCATCTTGATCAACTCTTCGAAGCTGGTCTCTGGCTCCCAGCCGAGCTTTTCGCGGGCCTTGCTCGGGTCGCCGATCAGCAGGTCCACTTCGGCGGGGCGCATAAAGCGCTCGTCGAGCACCACGTAGTCGCGGTAGTCGAGGTCGAGGTAGCCGAAGGCGAGCTCGCACAGGTAGCGCACCGAGTGCGTCTTGCCCGTGGCGATCACGAAGTCGTCGGCAGTGTCCTGTTGCAGCATCAGCCACATTGCCTTGACATAATCACCTGCGAAGCCCCAGTCGCGTTGGGCTTCGAGGTTGCCCATGCGCAGTTCGCGGTCGAGGCCGAGCTTGATGCGGGCCGCGCCGTTGGTGACTTTGCGGGTGACGAACTCAATGCCGCGGCGGGGCGATTCGTGGTTGAAGAGGATGCCGCTGGTGACGTGCATGTTGTAGCTTTCGCGGTAGTTGACCGTGATCCAGTGGCCGTAGACTTTGGCGACGCCGTAGGGCGAGCGCGGGTAGAAGGGGGTCGTTTCGCGCTGCGGCACTTCGACGACTTTACCGAACATTTCGCTGGAGCTCGCCTGGTAGAAGCGAATGTCGGGATCGACGATGCGGATGGCGTCGAGCATACGCGTTACGCCGAGGGCAGTGGTTTCGCCCGTAAAGACTGGCTGCGACCACGAGGTTTGCACAAACGATTGCGCCGCGAGATTGTAGACCTCGCTGGGCCGGTGTTCACGCAGGATGTTGATCAGCGACACTTCATCGAGCAGGTCGCCCGAGACGAGAGTAATGCGATCCTGTATGTGTGAGATGCGCTCGAAGTTGACGGTACTCGAACGGCGCACCATGCCGATCACTTCGTAGCCTTGTTCGAGCAGAAATTCGGCCAGGTAGCTACCATCCTGCCCGGTGATGCCGGTAATGAGCGCTCGTTTTCTATTCGCCATGGAATGCTCCTCTTAGGGCAGTGCAACAACACGCACCGCTCGGTATGGTATGCTGAGTATAGTGCAAGCACGGCGAGCCGTCTGCTAAGTGAGTTAGCGGATGTGACGTGGCGCGCGTGGCACAATACAGGCGTTGATAGTGTTTTTGTTTTCCGTTACAATGCGTGTATGATAGCACAACTTCCTAGCTCGCCCGAAGTGCTGGGCCAACGGATCGCTCGTCTGCGGGCGCAGCGGGGGTGGACACAGCAGGAACTAGCGGAACGGTTAGCGGCCTCGCGGGTGGCCGTGTCGCACTTTGAGATGGGCTTGGCGATGCCGAGCGAGCGCACGGTGGTGTTGTTGGCGGGTCTATTCGGTTTTGAGCCGCATGAGTTTGTGGAGGGGACGAATTATCCGGTTGCGAAGGCTGAGCGTTTGCCGTTGGTGACCTGCCGCTATACGGAGGTTGAGCATCAGTTAGCGCTGATGCATCGCGATCTTAGTTGGCTTGAGCGCGTTGAGCGGCCCGATCTGCGCGAGGCGGTGCTGACCGAATGGCGCGAGAAGCTTCTTCACCTCATCTCCACGACCTTCGATTCCCATGAACTTCAGTTGCTTGCCCAGGCTCAGGCAACACTGCTTTCAGCTTGCTAAAGGCTGTTCTTCCCTAGCCCTTTGGCCTGTTTATCGTGCGGTGTGTCACATCTTGAATAAAATGCGATAAAACTGGTTCTTTGAAACGTTACAATTGGTGGTATAAAGAAAAGAGTGTAATGCGGTTGGGAGGGTGTATGCAGAATGAATCTGTGGCTTCGGTCGATGAAGCTTCAATGGCGCGTATGCAACGGCGCGTGGAGCTCATCAATCAATTTAAAAACGGCGCGAATTGGTTTTGGTGGATCGCAGGCCTGTCGGTAGTTAACTCTGTGATCTTTTGGTTGAACGGGAGTTGGGGTTTTGTGATTGGCCTGGGAATCACGCAATTGATCGATGGATTCGCTTGGGTCCTCATCGACCAAGGTTTTGTTCCTATTCGTACGCTGATCATTGCACTTGCTATTGTGCTCGACCTTCTGTTAGTGATCCTCTTCGTCGGATTTGGCTATTTTGCGCGTCAACGCTTGGTTTGGGCGTTTATCATCGGTATGGCGTTGTACATCTGTGATTCGTTTATCGCCCTGGCAGCGCAAAGCTGGCTCAATCTTGGTTTTCACACTTTTGCCCTTTTTGGTTTGTATGGCGGCTACAATGCGCTTAAGACGTTGAACGCATTGGAAAAATAATCGCCTGCCGTGCTTGCATTGCAGTCTTATTCGGGAATCTGGTTTTATGAGGAGATGCGCATGCGATCGTTTCTATCGACCCTGATGTTCGTGAGTGGCTGTGTCCTGTTCGCACTGAGTTTGGTGTTGACGCCAAGCGCAAGTTATGCGCAGCCACCTCGCCCAACAATTGTGCCCACTGCCACCCCCGAACCGACGGAAACACCACAGCCTGCTGCGACGCCGCGCCCACGTAACGACAAGAATGATAATGACGCCGCTCCGCTGGGTCGTATCACTGGTACAGTGATCGATCAGACCACCGGCGCGCCGGTCTCCGGCATCACCGTGCTGGTGGGCGATATGCAGGTGCAAACCGATGCCAACGGCAACTACGAGCGCGTTGATTTGCCCGCAGGCTCCTACACCGTCTCGCTAGTGTTGAGCGCCGAGCAGGGTGTCGCCGCCCAGGAGCCGCTGGTTGTGCAGCTTGAGGCGGGCGCAAATGTGGTGCAGCACCTCGCGTTTGCTAGCCCGCAGCCCGCCGAGGAGCCCGCGCCCGAAGCTACGCCAGAGCCTGCTCCCGCACCCGCCGAACTGCCCCGCACCGGCGGCGAGTCGACCGCTGCCACGTTGATGCTCTGGGCAGCATTCGCGCTGATGATTGGCGGGTTCGTGCTGCGCAAAGCTCGAGCGCAATAACTTCACCAACACACATAGTTACGATACTGTGGAGGATGGGCACAATCGCCCATCCTCTTCGCGTCGGCGGGCGAATCGTGGTATGATAGGGCCACACGACTATCGGCAAGCAACCGTCATCAGGCCTGTGCAGGCGTTGATCGGGTTATCCCCAAACAAAAACATGAAACACATATCTTCTAAGCTCGCCGAGTCCGCGATCATCTCCCCTACCTCAGATTTTCGAAGCTACGGGACGCAGCCCAACGATGCGCTTGATCCGGCCACACGTTCGCCGCTCTGGATGGTTACGAGTGAGCCGCTGCTCAATGAGTTCGTGCTCGATCTCAAGAATCTGCAACAAGAACTCTCTCAAGCGCCGCTCGTCTGTGCCGAATTGCGTTTTTCGCGCGCCCGTATCGAGGCGATTCGCGCCGCCTTCAGCCGTATGATCCGCCATGGCGAGGAGGCTCTGCATCAACTCTCGTTGCTGCTCGCCAACCGTTTCCTCAACGGCTACCAATTGCAGAGCGTCGTGATCGGCGCAGTGGACACCACCCAGGAGCGTTTCACGCTCAGCCAGACAATCACGCCCGCCGATCTGTTCTCGACCACCGACATCGATCTCGGCAACCGCCAACTCAGCAAGCTGCAATTCTTCGACGGCACCAACTGGAGCCGCGCGTCGCTGGTGGCGAACACCGTCGATTATCAGCCCACCGAGCCGAACCCGCTCGGCATCCACCGCATCAGCACCCGCATCAAAGCGGAGGAGCAGATCTGGAACAAGGTCGTCGATGAACTGTTCGATCTCGACCACATCGTGCGCAACGACAAGCAACTGCGCCACCTCAGCCAGTACGTCAAGGATATTTTCGGCATCAAACTGGTGATCGGCTCGACCGACGATATCTACCGCGTGCAGCGCATCCTTCAGGAGCTTGAATGGTCCGACGAGGCACTGCGCGAATGGTCGGTGACGCCGAGCCGCAGTACACGGCGGCTCGAATGGGTCGAGGTGAAGGATTACATCGCCGAGGGCGAACGCAAGCGCTCGGGCTGGGAGGCGCTGAAATCGGTGGTGCGCTGGTCGGATCGCCTGATCGAGATCCAGATACAGCCGTTGCGCAACTTCCTCAGCGAGCGCGAACGCCTCACGAGCGAGAGTCACGTCAGCTTCAAGCTCAATCGCGAGCGCGTACGGGCGCAAGTGGCCGAGCGCATCCCGCTCTTTAGCTTCTACCAAGAGCTATTGCGCTGGCTGTTCCTCGATCCCGCCGCGCCGCCGCCTACGCATCCAGGTGTCAGCGTGTCTCTCGTTGATTAGGCTGTTGTTTTTGGGGAAAAAAGAACGCGTTGTCAGCCGCCGCGCTGTACTGGCATGCCTCAGCGATACCCAAGCGCGTGGCGACTGACAACACGCCTCGTGACGCTACGGGGGAGTGGTGCCGCTACTCACTGCGATGATCTGAGTCCACTCGCGCGCCCCACCGAGCCAAACTGCGCCAATTTCTCGGCCACCACCGCCTGCATCGCCGCCACCGCCTGCTGCATCAGCGCCACCAAATCGGGCGGCTTGGGCGCGTCCAACGCCTGCCGGAGCGCCGCCACATACGCCTCGCGCACCTCGGTGTTGACGTTCAACTTACAGATGCCCATCTCGATCGCGCGGCGCACCTGCTCGCTGGGCAGCCCCGACGCGCCGTGCAGCACCAACGGCACCTCCACCGCCCGCCCGATCGCCGCAAGCCGCTCGAAATCGAGTTGTGGCGAACTGCGATAATGCCCGTGCACATTGCCGATGCAGACCGCAAGCATATCCGCACCAGTGGCCGCTAAGAACGCGCTGGCCTGCTGCGGATCGGTCAGTTTAGCCTCGTACTCCGCCACCGTCAAGCCGTCCTCGGTGCCGCTCAGGCGACCCAACTCCGCCTCGACCGCCGCGCCCACCGCGTGGGCTCGCTCGGCCATGGCGCGGGTGAAGGCCACATTCGCCTCGTAATCGAGGTGCGAGCCATCGGCCATGATCGAACTCACGCCCGCCGCCAGCGCCTGCTCGATCGCCCCAGCATCGCTGCTGTGATCGAGGTGCACGGCCACGGGCACGCTGGCAGCCTGCGCGGCGGCCTGGCACAGCGCAATCAACGGTGCCCCGCCGAACGTCAGCGCGGCGGGGTGAACCTGGAGCATCACCGGACTATCGGCGGCCTCGGCGGCGGCGATCACCGCTCGCACACCTTCGAGGTTGTAGACATTGAACGCGCCGATCGCATAGCGCTCGGCTTGGGCGTGGCGCAACAGCGCGCTGGTCGGGAACAGCATTGGTCAACCCTCTGATTCGGCAAGTGGCAAGGCTACACTTTACGCTCGTGCGAGACGATCTGGCCGTCGCGCAACTGGTACACATCGGTGGCGAACTCGGCTGCCGCCGGATCGTGCGTGGCGATCAGCAGCGTGACACCCTCGTGATCGGCGAGGCCGCGCAGCAGCGTCAAAACCTGCTCGCCGGTCTTGGTGTCGAGGTCGCCGGTCGGCTCGTCGGCCAGGATGATGCGCGGACGGATCGCGAGGGCGCGGGCGATCGCCACGCGCTGCTGTTGGCCACCGCTCATCTCGTAGGGGCGGTGGTCCATCCAAGCGCTCAGCCCAACCGCAGCCAAGCAGCGGCGGATGCGAGTATCCCACTCGTTGCGTGGCACACTGCGCGAGAGCCGCAGGCCCAGTTCGACATTCTCGTAGGCCGAGGCGGTCGGCATCAACGCAAAACTCTGGAAGATGAAGCCGATCTGGCGGCGGATGTTGGCGCGCTCGCGCTCGCTCAGTTTATTGATCGGCTGCTGTTCGAGCATCACAGAGCCGTTCGTCGGTCGGTCGAGCCCGCCGACGATATTGAGCAACGTGGTCTTGCCGCTGCCGCTCGGACCCATCAGCACCACCATCGCGCCCCGTGCGATGTGCATATCGACGCCGCGCAACGCCTTGACGCTGCGTTCGCGCACGCTGAAGGTGCGCTCGACGCCGTTGATATCGATGGCTAACTCTTGTTCGCTCTGTTCGCTCATGCTGTGGTTCGTTTCCATCTGGTGGTGCTACTTCTTTTTCTTTTTGCCAAACAACCCTTTGCGCTGCTTGGGTGTGGCCTGCTCGGGTGGCTCGGTGCTGTAGATCGTGCTGTAGAGCGGCAGTTCCTCGGCTGGCTCGGCGGTCGCCTCCTCCTCGGCTTGCGCGCCCCGATCATCGTCGCTGGGGCGGATGAGGATGCCGCCATCGACCAACTCCACCCGCGCGCGCCGCCCAATGCCCGCCAGCATGCGCTGGTCGATCGGCAGTTGCAAGCGCCCGGCGCGGTCGAGCACCACCAGTTCTTCCACCGTCGGCTTCTCGGTGTTCTCGTCGGCATGCTCGTCGCTGGTGCGCACGCGCTCGGTGCTGGTGCGCCCATCGCGGATCGCCACCACGCGGTCGGCCCACTCCGCCACACGCGGGTCGTGCGTGACCAGCACGATGGTTTGGCCGTAGCGCTCGCGCAGTTCGCGCAGCAGTTTCAGGATCATCTGCGCGGTGGGCCAATCGACCTCACCCGTCGGCTCGTCGGCCAGCAGGATGTCGGGCTTGTTGGCGAGGGCGCAGGCGATCGAGATGCGCTGCTGCTGGCCGCCGGAGAGTTGCGGCGGCTTCTGCTTGGCGCGCTCGGTCATACCGACCGCCTCCAGCAACTCGTCGGTCCAAGCGCGGCGCTCGCGCCAACCGCGCCCGGCCAACGTCATCAGCAGTTCGATGTTTTGGCGAGCGGTCAGGTAGGGCAGCAGGTTGCGGGCGGTCTGCTGCCACACGAATCCGACTCGTTCGCGGCGATAGGTCGTAAGCTGTTTCTGGTTGAATTTGAGCAGGTCTTGGCCGTTCACAAGGAGTTTGCCCGCCGAGGGTCGGTCGAGACCGCCCAGCGCGTTCAGCAGCGTCGATTTGCCGGAGCCGGACGGGCCGACCAGCGCGAGGATCTCGCCACGGCTGACTTCGAGATCGAGGCCTTGGAGGGCCTGCACTTCGAGATCAGCGACTTGGAAGATTTTGACCAAGCCCGTGGCCGAAATAAATGGCTCGTTGTTGTTTGTGGTCATCGTCGTTTCCGGCGTTAATTGGCATCGCCAAGCTTAATAGCTTGGAACAGCTTCATACGGCCAAGTGTGAACGAGAGCGCGAACAGCGTGAGCAACAGCGCCACTGCGAATACGGCATAGATCAGCATCACCTGATCCCAGGCGATCTGCGGCGGGTAAGCGGGTGTGCCTGGGTGCGGCCCAGCGCCGACTTGCAGCAGGGGCACCACCAACTTCGCGGCCAACAGGCCGATGCCCGTGCCCGCGCCGATGCCCGCTGCGACCAGCAACACCTGCTCGATGGTCAACTCGATGGCGACCTGCCAGCCCGCCATGCCCAGCGCCCGCAGCACACCAAGATCGATGGCGCGGCGGCGCGCGCTGATCAGCGCGGCGATCAGAAAGCCCAACAGCGTCAGCATACCTGAGGCGATGAAGCCGACCGAGAGCAGGCCGAACAAGCCTTGGCGACGCGGCTGCATCTGCTCCTCCACGATCATCGTTTGGGCGTCCCGCGCATCGACCACTGCGATGCCGAGTTTACGCACGCCGCTGACAATCGCATCGACATCGGAGTCGGGTGTGCGGTTGATCCACACATCGTACGGGTACTGGCCACCCATCTGATCGAAGATGTAGTTCAGGTTCGCCACAACGATCGGGCCATCCTGCGGATAATAACCTGGCCACAGGTCAACCGCGGCGAGGATGCGGAAGCGCACTTCGCGGCGGTCGCCGTAGAGCGAGAGCGTGGCGGGCATCAGATCGCCGACCTTGTAGCCCCGCGAGAGCACATCGCGGCTCACCAGCACGCCATCGGGACTGCGGGCCAGCATATTCATCAGGTGGCCGAGCGAGAGACCGTCGGCCCAGCGGCGGTCGAAATTGGTGACCACCTTGGGGTAATCGACCCGATCGATGCCGACCAGTTGCGCGAGTTGATTGACACCTCCCATCGGGATGGTTGCGTCGTAGGTGCCGACGCGCGTGGCGGCGGTGATGCCCTCCACCTCCAGATGGTCGGAGACGGGCACGAACAGCCAGCGCGCTTCGTCGCGAATGTCGACGGGCGTCTGGGGTTGATTGTTGTTGTCCCGTTGCTCGGTGCTCTGGCCTGTTTCGAGCAGTTGGGTTGGCGCACCGACCTGATAGGTGATCGCTTGGTCAAGCGCGCCGTCGAGTGTGGCCGCCATCGAAGCGCTGAACGAGGCCAGGCTGAGCGTGAGAATCAGCAGCAGCAGCGGGCCGCGATAACTGCTCGGTTGGCGAGCGAGCGCTCGCAGGGCGATCAGCGGCGACACCCAACTTGGGCGGCTAGCGAGGCGTGCCAACACCTCCAGGATCATCGGGATGATGCGCACGGCGATCAGGCCCAAGGCGAAGCAGAACAGCATCGGCACCACCAGCAGCAGCGGGTTATCGAGCGGGTTGGCGCCCTGCATCGAGCCGCCGATGACGCGGTTGCCGCCGAGCGAGAGTTGCATGCCACCCGTTCGGTCGAGTTGGTAGATGCCGTAGGCCGGCGGGATGAGCAACAAAAAGTCGATGTAGAAGCGCTGCCACAGTGGCTTGCGAATGGCGCGCGCAGCCTGTTGCTGCTCGTCCACCAGCGTGCGCCGCGTGGCGACGGCTGCGGGGATCAGCGCGGCTAGCACACCCAGCACCACGGCAGCGATGCCGTAGTTCAGGTTCTGCGAGGTGAGCGCGAGTTGCAGCGGCTCCATGCTCTCGGCCTCGGCGATCTGCAGGAACGAGCGGGTGCGGCCCATAAACTCCGCGAAGCCCAGTCCCAGCGCCGGACCGACCAACAGCGCTAGTCCGCCCATGATCAGCCATTCGATCAGGTAGATGCCCAGGATCTGCGAGTTGCGCACGCCACGTGTCTTGAGCAGCGCGATCTCACCCCGTTGGCGGGCCACCAGTAATCCGGCTACCAGCGCCACGAAGTAGAACACCAGGCCCAAGATCGGCGCGCTGAACACGAACAGTTGGAAGGTGAGCGCAGCGGAGCCGCTCCGATAGCGGTTGAGTGCTTCGGCGGGGCTCTGTTCGAGCTTGAGGCCCTGGATGGCACCACCGAGCCGCGCGTTGAGTGCGTTGATGCGCCCGAGCAGCGGCGTCGCTTGGGTAGCGGTCAAGTTGTCGCCGTTCAGGCGTGCGAACCAAACGATCTGGCCCACTTCGTTGCGCAGCGCACTGGCGATCGGCCCACCGAACGACTCCTCGTTGGTGAGGATGACATCCTTGAAGGACGAGGGCGGGAAGAACCACGCCGGATCGCGGGAGTTGATCGGCGACCACAATCCGCTGATGCGGATGGGGATCGAGACGACTTGGCTGCCCGCCTGCCCCACCAGGCTGAACTCCTCGCCAACGTTGATGCCCATCTCGTCGGCGAGTTCGCGCATCAGCATCACTTCGACCGGTTGCGAGAGGCTTTGCGCTGGCTTGGGCGCGCTCCCATCGACCAGTTGGATGCGCTCGTCCATGCCGTCGAGGAAGCCGAGCGTGACGTTCTTGAGGAACGGGTTCTGCGCACCGCTCGAAGGTGGCAGGAACAGCCGCAGTTGGTCGGTGCGTGCGTGGCGCGCCAAGCCATTCAGCGGGAGTGCGAGGCTGCGCAGCCCGACCCCCCGAATAAACTCATCGACGGGCTTGACCTGCTCCCACTCAAGCGGCTTATTCCAAGCGCCCACGTAGCGAAACAGCAGCGAGAACGGCGAGCGGTTATTCTGCTGTTCTTGGCGCGCGATCTCGGCCTTCAGCAGGCGCAAACTCGCGCCCTCGGCGTACACCGGGATGCTGACCGAAAGCGCTACTGCGGCGATCAGCGCGATCAGGGCGCAGAGCGCGAGCCCAGCGTTGGCGCGCAAACGCTTGAGTGCGGTGGTGAAGACCGCTATCGTTCTAAGGAGAAAGTTGACTACAATCACAAGTACCTGCACTACTGTCCGACGATGATATCGCCTTCTTCCAATCCCTCAAGGATTTCGACACGATCTTGTGTCTCGATGCCGACCTTGATTGTCACCCGACGTTCGCGATCGCCTTCACGCACCACCACAAAGCGGCGGCCCTCGAAAGAGCGGATGGCCTCTGGCGGGAGCCACAGCACATCTTGTTTGCTTTCGAGCACGATCCGAATACGGGCCACTGTACCGGGCACAAGTTCTTGGCCTTTGGTATCTTCGATATGGAATCGAGTAGTGCGATCTTGTTCTTGAACCGCACCGCTGCCACCCGAGCCGTAGGGTGCAGGCATCCGACGGATGACCGCGGGCATGATCACATCGGGCCGCGAGAGCAGCGAGACCTCGACTGGCTGGCCCTCGGCCAATTGGCGCATCTGCTCGCCGCTCATCTCGACGGCGACCTCGAGGTTAGAGGGGTCGGCGATCTCGATCACCGATTCAAACTCCTCGACCTGATCGCCTTCGCGGATCGAAATAGCCAGCACTTCGCCAGCCTGCGGGGCGATCACGCGGCCATCCTCGACCTTTTTGCGCGCTTTTTCGAGTGCCCGCTGGGCGTTCTCGATCATTTTGCGCTGACTGTTGAAGGTCTCTTGGCGCGCTTCCTCAAGATTGAGTTGCGCCTCCTCTACCGCTCTCCTAGCGGCGGTGATCTCCTTACTATTGCCTGCTAGCAATTTATCAAGCTCGCGCTGGGCTTCCTCGACCTTCTTATTGGCATCGTTGTTGCCGTCGATTTCGGCTTGGCGCGCTTTATCCAGATCGCGTTGGGCTTGTACCAGGGCACGCTCGGCTTCACGCAGGGCGCGCTCGCTTTGGATGAGCTTTTCCTTGAATTCTTCCTTCTCTTTATCGGTCAGTTTGCGGTGGCCGAGCTTATCGCTGCCCGAGATCACCTCAGTGGCGACGGGATCGGTGCCATAACGCTCCACCCAATCGTTGTCCCACCAGGCTTGGCTGTAGTTTTTCTGCGCATCTTGCACTGCTTCGGTGGCAGTGAGGAGCGCGTGTTCAGCGGCAGTTTTCGCCTCCGAGCCACTCGCATCGACTTGGGCGCGTTCGCGTAGCGCGAGTTCCAGCGCTTGTTGCGCGGCGCGAATGGGGTCATCTTCGCCACCGGGCAGCAATCGCATGAGATCTTCGTTGGCATTGTTGAGCGCTAACTCGGCCTGGCGGATCTGTTTGGCTTGGGCCTGTTGTGCCTCGGCCAGGTCGCGTTGGGCCTGCACAAGCGTGTCTTCGGCCTCGCGCAGTTCTTCGAGCGCCTCGTCTTGTTGGAGTTCGGCCAGCACATCGCCGCCCTGCACGATATCGCCACGTGCCACATTGACTGTGCTCACCCGTCCTGAACGGTGGAAGGAGAGGCGCACGAGATCGACGGGCGTGATACGTCCATTGATCTCAAGCACTCGCTCGACCGTGCCGCGCTCGACCGTGTAGGTTGGTCGTTCAAGTGCGGGGTCGGGCGGTAGAGGTGTGGGTGTCGGCGGTTCTTGCTGGGCTGTGCTCGAGGTGCCACAAGCGCTCAGCAACGACAGCAGGGCAAGGAGAGTAAGTATAGCCAGGGTAATTCTGCGATTCATGTTGGTCGCTACTCCCGTGAATAGGGTCAGACGCGATTGAACAATATTGTACCAAATGCAGATGACGTTGTTTGCTTTTCTTTTGTTCCAAACGTTGGCTACATCTTTTAAGACGTTATACGCATCTGATTTGTGACTACTCCCCCGCCGAAAGGCTGGGGGCTTCTTGGAGCCGTAGCCCCTG
>CALKHR010000035.1 GCA_937988885.1 uncultured Roseiflexaceae bacterium
CTCCCCTTGGGCACGCAACAGTTCAGCCAGATTGTTGAGGCTTTGGGCGGTAAGGGGATGGAGACTCCCCAGCGTTTGCTCGTGTATGGAGAAGGCGCGCTCGTACAATGGCCTCGCCTGCTCGTATTTCCCCTGCCTTTCGAGCAGCACAGCCAAGTTATTGAGACATTGAGCGGTATCAGGGTGCTCCGGTCCTAACGTTCGCTCGAGAATCTGTACGACACGTTCATACAGTGCTCGGGCCGTCTCGTACTCTCCTTGGTGGCTCATCAGGAGAGCCAGGTTGTTGAGGCTGTAGGCGGTATCGGGGTGCTCGGGTCCCAACACCTGCTCACGTATGGAGAGTGCCTGCTCAAAGAGGGACCGAGCCGCCCCATACTCTCCCAGCCTTTCGAGCGAGTTACCCAGATTGTTGAGGCTGGCTGCAGTATCGGGGTGCTCGGGTCCCAGCACCTGCTCACGAATGGAGAGCGCGCGCTCGGAGAACTGCCAGGCCGTTCGATACTCTCCTTGTTGGTTCATCAGGAAAGCCAGGTTGTTGAGGCTGGTTGCAGTATCGGGGTGCTCGGGTCCCAGCACCTGCTCACGAATGGAGAGCGCGCGCTCTAGGAGTGGTCGCGCCGCCCGATAGTTGGTGAGCATCTGCTCAGCACGACCAAGCGTATCGGCAAGCTCGGCGGCCTGCGCATCGCCACGGGGATCAGCACCCTGCTGGACATGGCGCAGATGGGCGAGGATAGGCTGGAGTTGGGCGGGATAGCCACTATCAATTCGCTTACTCCCTTCATCGATCAACACCCGCTCCACGGCTGCTTGCGCTCTATCATCGTTACTGACACTCAGCATGAAGGCGACGATCAGGCGATGCAGGCGGATCGTCTCATCTCCAGGCCCACTCAACCCTAGCTCATCAAGACGAATCAGGGCATCCTCAAAGTCTAATACTTGCTCATCGCTAAGCTCAAGAATAGCCTGTAACAATGCGTGAGGGATCGGCTCACCAGGGGCGAAGTGGGCGGCGCGGGTCAAAAGCGTCAGGGCAAGCGCATCGATCGGATCATCGGCATCGAGGCGCTGATAGCTTACCGCCAGGGTCAGGGCTACATCGCGCTCGTGCTCGGTGGGTGTGTTACTGAGCGCCCGTAGCGCAAACTGCTGGAGTGGTGCGCTGCGCAGTTTTTCGAGGTACTGCGCTGGACTTTGTTTGTAGCGCTTGAGATAACTGCCCGCCACATGCAGGGCCAGCGGCAGATCTCCTAATGCCGCTGCTAAGGCGCTTAGGTCGCGGTCATCCTCGGGCAGATCGGGACGGAAACGGCGCAGTAGCGCGATGCTTGCGGCACGGGGCAGCGTGTCCAGGCGGTGCTCGTGTATGCCAAGCGCATCGTCCCAACGCTGGCGGCGGCTGGTCACCAGCACACGGCAGCCTCCAACCTTTGGTCGATATTTGCGCAGTAGCGCCTCGTCCTCGCAGTTATCGAAGATCAGTAGGCGGGGAACGGGTTCCTGCCAGATCTGCCGCACACGGGCCACTTGCTTGGGGAAGTCCAATGCCGCAAAGCCTGGCAGATCCATGGCCGTGCCGCAGGCGACGATCTCGCTCTCAACACCATCAGCCTCGGCGAAGGAGAGCCAATAGACGCCGCCGGCGAAGTATTGGCCGTAGCGGTGTACAAACTCGCTGGCCAGTTGCGTTTTGCCAATGCCTCCCATCCCTGTAGCGGCTGCGATCGCAGGAGTGCCTTGTTTGAGAATGGCCGCCAGTGTCTTCAGATCGCTTTCGCGACCGACAAAGAATGGGTTAGCAGAGAGTTGGACGCGCGAGTTGGGTGGGACTGGAGCAGGCTCGGGCACCCTGTCGAGCGGCAGGCGCTCAAGTTGTTGTTGAGCTTCCGCTAGGTCGATGGTCGGGCGGGGCGGCAGCACAGTAATGTTGTTGTATATCTGATGGACATCGCCAGAAGGGTTGATGACTGGACCCTGTGCGCCTTGGAGATTGATTTGGTTGCCAGCAATTGATACGCGATCGCCATTGTTATCCATATGCTTTCAAAACGGTAGATTTAGATGAGGTCTTTTTTACTGTAGCATAGGTATTGTAGCATTGACAAGACGTGATGTGGGCAGGGTTTTCGGAATTACCAAGTCCTCTCTAGTTGGTGTAATGGGTTGGTTTGATGGATTTTTGGTTAGAAAAGTCATATAGTCATAACTGATACGGCGGAAATCAATAGAGAAAATGGAAGCTTACGGGATGAGGTGAGTCGTGGAGAATTGGAGAAGGTTGGACATCCGATCCAACCTTCTTCGATGCCTATTCGCTCATCTCTAGGTTGGCGAAGCTGGCCAGCAGGCGTTTGACGCCTTTGCCGCTGAAGGCGACGGTCACTTCCTCATCGCCATCGACGAGCTTGGAGCTGACCACGACGCCTTCGCCGAACAGGGCGTGGCGCACTTTGAGGCCGGCGAAGAAGCGCGTCTCTTTGGGGGTTTGTGGCAGCGCGGCTCGCTGTTGCTTGGCGGCTGGCGGCTGGCTGGTGCGCGAGGCGGAGGGTGTGGCGCGGCGCGATCCGCCCGCTGCTGTGCCAAAGGTGCGGGGCGTGAACATGCTCGTCTGGTGGGCGCTACTGATGCTGCGCTTGGGCGCTTGGGCCACCAGTTCTTTGGGGATGCTGGCCAGGAAGCGCGAGGGCGTTGAGACGTTGGTGCGCCCGTAGGTCGAGCGGCGGAAGGCGTACAACAGGTATAACTGCTTGCGCGCCCGCGTCGCACCGACGTAGAACAGCCGCCGCTCCTCCTCCAGCGCGTCGCGGTCGTCGAGCGAGCGTGAGTGCGGCAGCAAGCCCTCCTCCAGGCCCACCAAGAAGACGACGGGGAACTCCAAGCCCTTGGCCTGGTGCAGGGTGATGCAGGTGATCGCGTCCTGATCCTCTTTGATGGTGTCAACATCGGCCACCAGCGCGACTTCCTCCAGGAAGGTGGGCAGTTGCGCTTCGATGGGCAGGTTGATGTAGTTGAGCGCCACGTTGCGAAGCTCTTGCACGTTGTTCCAGCGGTCGCGTCCTTCCTCCTCGCCATACTCGCGTCGCAGGGCTTCCTCGAAATCGACGCGTGAGAAGAGCAGGCCCATCAGGTCATCGAGCGACTGTTCGGTCTTGGCGGCGATCAGTTCGTCGAGCACGCGCAGGAACGAGAGTAGCGATTGTCTGGTGCGCGGGCTGAACGGCGCTGGCTTGGTGGGTTCGGGCGCTTCGCTGCTGGGATTGGCCTGCTCGTTCAGCAGTTGCAGTGCTACGTAGGGCGGTACGCCGAGTGAGTTGGCCCAACGGTTCAACTCGTCCTCGGTGCGGTCGCCGATGCCGCGCGGGGGCCAGTTCAGCACGCGGCTGAAGTTGATGGTATCGTAGGGGTTGTGGGCCACGCGCAGGTAGGCGAGGGCGTCCTTGATCTCTTTGCGCTCGTAGAAGCGCGTGCCGCCGACGATCTGGTAGCGCAGGCCGCGCCCGATCAGCGCCTCCTCGATGGCGCGGGATTGCGCATTGGTGCGGTACATGATCGCGATGTCGCCGAGTTTGTATTCGCCGCTGGCGACTAGGCGGGCCGCTTCATCCACGACGAGTTGGCCTTCTTCATCCTGATCGTAGGCCTCCTGCAACTGCACCAGCGCGCCCTTGTCGTTCTCAGTCCAGAGACGCTTGACGTGTTTGCGGCGCACATCGCCCCGGATCACGGCCTGCGCCACATCGAGGATGGCCTGCGTGCTGCGGTAGTTCTGCTCCAGCAGAATCACCTGCGCCTCGGGGTAGTCGTCCTCGAACGAGCGGATGTTGCGGATATCGGCGCCACGGAAGGCGTACACCGACTGATCCTCATCGCCGACCACGAACAGGTTGCGGTATTTCGAGGCCAACAGCTTCAGCAGCACGTACTGCACGCGGTTGGTGTCCTGGTACTCGTCGGCGAGGATGTAGCGGTAGCGCTCTTGGTAGCGGTCGAGCACATCGGGGTGCTGCTCGAACAGCTGCACCGTCTCCACCAACAGGTCGTCGAAGTCGAGCGCGTTGGATTCCCGCAGCAGTTGTTGATAGCGCACGTAGCAGCGTCCCGTCACTTCGTCCTTATAGGTGCGACCAAGGCGAATGAACTCCTCGGGGCAGACCAATTCGTTCTTGGCCCGCGAGATCTCGGAGTGGATGGCGCGGGGCGCGTTGCGCTTCTCGTCGAGGTTGAGGTCTTTGAGCACACGCTTCATCAGGCGCATCTGGTCATCGGAATCGTAGATGGTGAAGTCGCGCTCGCGGCCAAGGTGCACGATGTCGCGTCGCAGGAAGCGCGTGCAGATGCTGTGGAAGGTGCCGACGATCAGCGCGGCGGCGCGGCCCTGGCCCAGCAACACATCGAGGCGCTCCTTCATCTCGCGGGCGGCTTTGTTGGTGAAGGTGACCGCCAGGATGTTGTAGGGATCGACCTTGAGCGTTTCGATCAGGTAGGCGATGCGATGCGTGAGGATGCGGGTTTTGCCCGAGCCGGGGCCTGCCAATACCAATACTGGGCCTTCGGTGGCTTGTACCGCTTTCTGTTGCGCCGGATTCAGATTCTCGAGAAGCTGTGTGCTCATGCTGTTTATGCTTTCGTTCGTATGCAATCGAGCGGCATTATAGCACGTCTTTTCGCATTTGATCGGCTGAGTGGCTTACGATTTTACGGGATAGCCCAGTTCGCCCAGCACGTCCTCCCAACTCTGCTCGCCGATCAGCCGATGCACGAGCGTATCGCCCTCGGCTTCGATGATGAGTTTGGGCGCTTCGGGGGCCAGACAGTGGTGCGCGCCACCTTCGCCGCTCAGCATGGCTTGGTACGCGCCCGTGCCGAAGAAGGCCAGCAGCAGCGGCTCGGCGCGGTTGGTCTGCTCATCGAGCAGCGGCAGGATCAGCGGCGGCGCGCCTTCGCGGGGGAAGAAGTCGTCGGAGTCGCAGGTGCGTCGCCCGCCCAGCACCACCGGGCCAGCCTCACGATCCCAGTGGTTCAGTGGCAGTGTGATAAACTCCTGCCCCTCCACGATCAGGATGTCGGGCAGGGCCACCATCAGGCTGCCGTTGATCAGATACCAGGGCGGCATGCCCGGATGGCCGCGCTTGGTGCGGCCCACGCTAAAAATGTGCACGCCGTGATCGGCTACGGTGTAGCGCCCGAATTCGCCGACCAGATTGGGGGCCGGCACGCCTCGCTCGATGCAGCCATCGCCGATCACCTGCATGATCTCGCGGGCGGCGCTGACGTAGTCGAACGAGAAGCCGAGGCTGTACGCCGCTGTGGGCATGCCGCCGCCGAAGTTGAAGGTGTTCAGGGTCGGCGCGACCGCGTGCACTTGGGCGTAGGCATCCAGCGATTCGCGCAGTTCCTTCAGCCAAAAGTCGTGATCTTCGAGTTGGCTGCCGACCATGGCGTGGTAGAGCACGATCTGATGGGGCGTCTCGGCCACGCGCCGTGCCAGGGCCACCATCTCCTCGGGGACCATGCCGAAGCGGTCGTAGCCGTAGGTCGCGCCCTCGGCCAGGTCTTCGCTGTCCTTGCGCTCGCGCAGGCCCAGCAGCAGCGGCTCGGGGCAGGCGGCCAGCGCCTCGAACTCCTCGGGGTCGTCGAGGATGGGCATAATGTTTTTGAAGCCAGCCGTGCGCAGCGCGAGGATGGCCTGGATGTAGGCGGGTTCCTTCGAGCCGTTGCAGAAGATCATGCGGTCGCTGGGCAGCACGCCGCTGGCCCACAGGCTGTGCGCGATCCGCACATCGAAGGCGGAGGAGGTTTCGTAGTGTGCGCCGGATAGCACGGCGGTGCGCACGACCTCTTCGGCGAAGTTTGCTTTGGTGGCGTAGGCGTAGAGGAAGGCGCCGGGGTAGCCGAGCTGCGCGCGGGCGGTCTCGAAGTAGCCCTGCATGGCGTGGATGCGGCGCGTGATCTGGGGACAGTACGAGATCTCGAGCGGCGCGCCGTACTGCTGCACCAATGCGAGTAGGTCGAGCGACTCGCCGAAGATGACGCGGTTATCGCGCAGGCTGATGAAGTCGTTCAGTTGGCCCGATGGCGATACCTGTGGGCGCATATGGTCGTGATATGTGGGCATATGGCACTCTCGCTAACTGATCGTCTCTGCCAAGTATAGCAGATGTTTTTATCATCCACAGATTACACAGATTATGTTTATTAAATTGTTTTCACTGTCATTCCGAATGGAGTGCGTAGCACGGAGTGAGGAATCTCGTCGCTTTTTCATTGTATTCCTCGCAGAGATCTCTCACTTCGCCTGACGGCTTGTTCGAGATGACAGCGCTTTTCGTTGTTTTCTCTGTGACGGAGCGCCACGTCACCTAGTCAACCCTGTCACCGCGAGCGGGCACAGGATGCGCTAGGCGCGGGTATGCGCGTACATGCGAGGGCGTGCGTTGCTGCTTTTCGTTGCAGCCTCGATGAGATCCTTCACTTCGTTCAGGATGACAGCGTGCTGCGTTGTATTCTCGGTGAGATCCTTCGCTTCGCTCAGGATGACGGCGCGTTTCATTGCTTCTTCGGTGAGATCCTTCGCTTCGCCTGGCGGCTCGCTCAGGATGACAGTGCGTTTCATAGAGTACAGCGAACAATTGTCATTCTGAACGAGTGCGCAGCACGAAGTGAAGAATCTCCCCGTCTCGTGCGGCCTTGTGCGTGTGGGTTTGCGTCCAGGATGACGCTGCTTTCCATCGTTCTTCACTGTCATTCCGAATGGAGTGCGTAGCACGAAATGAGGAATCTCGTCGCTTTTTCATTGTATTCCTCGCAGAGATCTCTCACTTCGCCTGACGGCTTGTTCGAGATGACAGCGCTTTTCGTTGTTTTCTTGGCTTTTCGTCGCCCCAGTCACCTGGTCACCAAGTCACCTTATCAGCCCGTTGACCAAACGCGGCGCTGGCGCTAGACTAGTGTATCTCGCAGATAATGGAGGATATGTTATGTCTAGTTCTACACTCGATTGTGCGCCCGGGGAACCGCAACGAGCGTATGTGCAGGCCAATGGTATCCAGCTTTCGTACTTGGAGTGGGGGCAGAGCGGCCCGCCGTTAGTGTTGCTGCACGGCATCACCAGCAGCGCCCGCACCTGGTGGCGCGTTGCTCCGGCGCTGCAACAGCGTGGCTTCCACGTCTACGCCTTCGATATGCCCGGCCACGGCGAGAGCGCCGAGACCAACGATCACCGCATCGAGGCGATCGCCGCCACCGTAGCCGCCGCGCTGCGAGCGCTGAATCTCAGCGATGTCACGCTGATCGGCCATTCGTGGGGCGGCATCACGGCGCTGACGCTGGCGCACAGTGCCGACGGCGCGTTGCTCAAGCGCACGGCGCTGATCGACCCGCCGCTGAAGATGGACCCAGAGCGGGGCGCTGAGCGGCTGCCCGGCTTCCTCGAAGGCGTGGGTGAGCCGCCCGAGCAGACGCTGCCCCGTGTGCGGGCCAACAACCCCGACTGGCACGAGTGCGATTTCCATTGGAAGGGCGAGGCATTGGTGCAGTGTCGGGCCGATGCGGTGCGCGGCCTGTTCCTGCATAGTGGCAATTGGGATAGCACGGGCTATTTCGCCGAGATTGAGATGCCGTTGCTGTTGCTGGTGCCCGATCCCGAGCATAGCGCCATCCCCGCCGATGTGCTGGAGATTGCGCGGGGGGCGATGCGCTCCAATACGCACTTGCAGTATATTCCGAACACCACACACAATATGTTCCGAGGAAAGGGCTTCGAGCCAACGCTAGCGGCGCTGCTGGCCTGGCTAGGCGTTTAAGGCGCGGTCTTTCGTTGTATTAACCGTTGCGCTTGGGCAGGGTGGGATGCGTTTTGCGTTCCCACCCTGTTGCTGCCTTTAATGCCCGCCGCTGCCTGTGCTTTGTCTATCAAAGAATACATTATGACCACAAGGGTCACATGGTCAAACAATGAGGCGCATTGCATCCCCGCTTTTCACTGTCATTCCGAACGGAGTGCGCAGCACGGAGTGAGGAATCTCATTGTTTCCTCACCGCCTTCCATTGCAGCACATTGCATCTCCGCTGAGATCTCTCATTTCGCCTAACGGCTCATTCGAGATGACATTGGTTTTCGTTGTTTTTCGTTGCTTCCTCGGTGAGATCCTTCACTTCGCCTGCGGCTCCGTTCAGGATGACGCTGCTTTTCGTCGTTCTTCTCTGTCATTCCGAACGGAGTGCGTAGCACGGAGTGAGGAATCTCCCCGTCTCGTGCGGCCTTGTGCGTGTGGGTTTGCGTCCAGGATGACGC
>CALKHR010000036.1 GCA_937988885.1 uncultured Roseiflexaceae bacterium
AGAAGATGGCTGACTTGAACGCAATCAGTATTGAGGGTGCCGAGAAGATTATCGCCGGTACTGCTCGTAGCATGGGTATTGCGATCAAGGATTAACCCGATTGCACGTTTGTGCAACTATTGATGTGAGATCTGTATCTGTGGGAGGGCCAATACGGCCTGTTTGACCACGAGGAGTTTGTAATGGCGAAAGCTCACGGTAAGCAGTACACCGCAGCGTTGCAGAAGATCGATCGCGCGCGGTTCTATACCCCCGAGGAAGCGGTAGCTCTGATCAAGGAGACCTCGTTCACCAAGTTCGATGCGACGGTCGAGGTCCACCTGCGCCTTGGTATCGACCCCCGCCACGCCGACCAGAATATCCGCACGACGGTTGCTTTGCCGCATGGCACAGGCAAGAGCGTGCGCGTGTTGGTGTTCGCGCAGGGCGAGGCCGTGCAGATTGCTCAGGAGGCTGGCGCTGATTTCGTCGGGTCGGATGATTTGATCGCTCGGATCGACAAAGAGAACTTCTTCGATTTCGACGTTGCGATCGCGACTCCTGATATGATGGGTAAGGTCGGTCGGGTCAGCCGCAAGCTTGGCCCACGCGGCTTGATGCCCAACCCCAAGAGCGGCACGATTGTGCAGCCCGATGCGCTTGCTCGCACGATCCGCGAGGTTCGCGGTGGCCGTGTTGAGTTCCGCAACGATAAGACCGGCCTGCTGCACGTGGCGGTTGGCAAGGTCAGCTTCACCCCGACGCAGATTTACGAGAACATCGCTGCGTTGATGGAGGCTGTCAAGGCCGCGAAGCCGGCCAGCTCGAAGGGCAACTATATCAAGAGTGTGACTTTCACAAGCACGATGGGCCCTGGTATTCGCGTTGATGTTGCTGCTGCTCAGTCAATGCAGCCAGGTGCTTAGTTCGTAGCTCTACAACTGTTATAACCATACTGCTCTAGACAGTGGGCGCGCTGCGCTTAATGGTTCGACCACCCACCGAGGCAGATCCACATCAGATACGGGTTTTTCCGTGCGTGGGCTGCTGTTCTAGAGACAGCAGCTCTTTTTGTTGCTGTTTTGGTTGTACATCGATAGACTGCCTATAAAAGGTTCCGATGGAAGGGGGTGAATAGATTGCCAACTCAGCGTAAAATTGACGCTGTTGCTGATCTGAGCGAGAAGATGTCGCGCACGCAGTTTACTGTTGTGGCCGATTATCGTGGCCTGACAGTGGCCGAGATCAGTGATTTGCGAAAGAGACTGCGCGAGGCGGGTGCTGAGCTGATTGTAGCGAAGAACACCTTGACTCTGATTGCTGCCAAGCAGAACGGTATGGAAGCCCTTGAGCCGTTGCTGGCTGGCCCGACGGCATTGGCGTTTGCCTATGACGATGTGGCGAAGACGGCGAAGGTGATCAACGAGTTCAACCGCGGCCCCAAGAAGCTTGTGGTGCGTGGCGGTATGCTCGGTAAGGATCTGTTGAAGGCTGACGCTCTCGACAAGGTTGCAAGTCTGCCTTCGCGCGAGCAGGTGCTGGCTCAGATCGTCGGTGGCGTGGCGGCTCCGGTTTCGGGCGTGGTCGGCGTGATCAACGCGGCGATTACCAATGTTCTGTACGTGCTTCAGGCACGTATCGATCAGCAGAGCTCGGAGGCGGCTGCGTAGGGCAGTTGCTTAGTGTGACTTTTTGCAAGCCAATGCTTGGTTTGCGTGAAACAATATACATGAGGAGATTTCTATCATGGCGAGCGATAAGGTTAACAGCATTATTGAGAGCATCGAGTCGTTGAACGTGCTCGAGTTGGTCGAACTCAAGAAGGCGATGGAGGAGAAGTGGGGCGTGACGGCTGCTGCTCCGGTTGCAGTTGCTGCTCCTGGCGCTGTTGCTGCTGCTGGTGGTGATGGTGCTGCTGCTCCGGCTGCCGCTGATGAGAAGAGCGAGTTCGACGTGATCCTGACCGCGGTCGGCGCGAACAAGATCCAGGTCATCAAGGTCGTGCGCGAGCTGACCAGCCTGGGCTTGAAGGAAGCCAAGGACCTGGTCGAGGGTGCTCCCAAGCCGGTCAAGGAAGGCGTCAGCAAGGAAGAGGCCGAGGCTGCCAAGGCGAAGCTGGCCGAGGCTGGCGCAACCGCCGAGATCAAGTAGCTGTACGACAACTTGGGCGCTTGTCGCTCGGTGGGCTTCCACTCGGGTGGCTCAGCGCAGAAAAGGAACGCTTCGGCGTTCCTTTTTTTTTGTTCATTTTTCCAACACGTTGTAACCGTATCGTTGAGTGATACGTATGCTTAGTACATGAGATCGCAAAGTAAACGCATAGTATCTCTTCATTCGCTCGTATTATGATCAATTCGGAAAGATATGCGCATCTATTGAGCGTTCAACGCCGTTTTTCATAGAGAATGATGTAAAACATCCTGTAAACTGCTTTAATGGTATGAGGAGTTTGTGCGATGAATGATTCTGGGAATTCAAGACTGGTCATGTGCCCTGGCTGTGCGATTACTATCGAAGTAAAGGGCAAACGAGGTCGGTGTCCGTATTGTGGTAAACGTGTTACGCTGGATGAACCAACCCCTACACAACCATCTGCTTCCCCAGGTCAGTATTCATCGCAGCCAACAATGTCGGTGGGCGAAGGCCAGTACGTCTCGTACAGTTCGGCAGGTAGACCAGCCTCTGCTTCTCGTGGGATTGGCCAGTGTTTGGGGCGCTTACTATCGTTTGTGATCGCGTTTGTTGCGATCGGCGTTGCCACTTCTCTTTTTGTCTTTGATACCAATATTGGCGCGATGTTTGGCAGTATTCGCAGGCAGATTCCGTTCTTTTCAAGTGCCCCGATTGGCTTTGGGAGCACTGAGGAATCGGATGTGACAACGACTATCTCGTTTGGGAATGTTTCAACATTCGTTGGCTATGTGCCTCGCAACGATGCTGGCAGCGATCTTGTGGCGCTTCTGTACGCTTCGTCCGATCAAGGGCCGATTCTTCAGCGGTTGGATGCGTTTGCTACCAAGCCGCGTTGGTCGAGTGAGCCGTTGAGCCGAGATGCGTCGCAGGGTCTTCAGGTGATTGGTAGCGAGCATGTGTTTGTGACCGATGACGATACATTGATTGCGCTTCGGCTTGATGATGGCACAGAGGCGTGGCGAACACCGTTGGTAAGCCCTCCAGACAACAACTGTAAAGATTGTCTGCAACAGGTTGGTGATCGGGTGGTGGTGTTGCAGAAGGACGGCTCGCTTCAGGGCTTCAATGTGGCGAATGGACAGCGAACGTGGAGCATCAAACTGGCGGAGACGCCAAGGCAGATGCCGCTGGCCGATGGCAAATTGGTGGTAGTGAACGAGATCGATAGAGAGAATGGCGAGGTGCTGCTGATCGATCCTGCGACCGGTAAGGAAACGCTGCAGTTTGCGCCTGAGTGCGATCTGGATCATCCGTTTGGCCCCGAGGCGATCACAAAGAACGCCTCGATGATGGTCGATGGCCAAGATTTGTATCTGTTCTATGGCTTTTTCCAGAAGTGTGTGCAGCGTTGGGATCTGAGCACGGGTTCGATGATGTGGCAACAGCCAATGGACATGAATCTTCCAAGCGGGCTGATGTACGAGGATGTGCGTTTGGTTGTCGGCGATCAGTTGGTGTTTGCGACCGATGCGTCTATCAACAATCAGGTGATAGCGATCAATACGAAAACGGGTGACATCAAGACGCTGTTGGATGGAGATGGCTATGGCTACCGCATTGTGGCCGCGCACAACAATACTCTGATTTTGGGGAAATGGCCCGATTGGGATACGAGAAGGCACTCGTTGATCGGTGTTGATATTCGTTCTGGCAAGGAATTGTGGGAACTGGAGTCACAAGCCAAGAGTACCCTGCAATTGATGACGATTCATGGCGCCTGGGATGTGCGGATGACGCCACAGGGCTTGGTATCGCTCGAGGTGTTGGAGGACAAGAAGCAGATTGAGATGAAGTGGATCGATGCCGAGACTGGCCGAACAACCCGCTCTGTGGCGCAGGTGATCGATGAGCGAGGTTCGTATACCTTCTGGTCGGCCTTGTGGGCCGATAAGATGGCCTTCTTCGATATCGGCGGCTACGTCTATGTGTTCGATCTGGAGGCTGGGAAGCTTGTCTACCGCATGCGATAGCGGTTGTTAGAGTTCGATCAGGCCAAGTTGGGCGGCTTTGGAGACGGCCTCGGTGCGGTTGCCAACCCCTAACTTGGCCAAAATTGCACTCACATGGAATTTGACGGTGCGTTCGCTAATGACAAGTTCATTGGCGATTTCTTTATTTTGGCGGCCTTTCGCCAACAGCCTCAAGACTTCGAGTTCTCGTTCGGTGAGCGTATCGGGGAGCACGGGCGCGCTGCTGACTTGGCGCAGCAGGCGCGCGGCGACGACGGGTTGCAGCAGTGATCCTCCGTTGTACACCACCCGAATCGCCTGGAAAAGCTCATCGCGGGGGGCGCCTTTGAGGAGGTAGCCCTGCGCGCCAGCCTGCACAGCGCTCAGGATGCGCTCGTCGGTGTCGAAGGCGGTGAAGATGATGGCGCGGGCCTGCGGATTGGTGGCGCGAATCGCGTGCAGCGCTGCAACGCCATCGAGCTTGGGCAGTTCGAGGTCGAGCAGGATGACATCGGGTTGGAGCGCGGCGGCCAGTTCAACGGCTTGCGCGCCGGTGTTGGCCTCACCCACGATCTCGAAATCGGGCTGGGTTTCGAGGACTGCGATGAGTCCCTCGCGCACAATCGGGTGATCATCGGCTATCAGAATACGTATTGGCATAGGCTTGGTGCTACCGTGGCTCGTCGATGCCATCGGTATGCTCGGGTAGGTAGCTACAAACGATCAGTTCATCGACGCTGCCGCGCTTTCGGCCATCGCAGTTGATTTTGCGGCTGGCCTGTACGATCGAGGTGCTGACAGCGTGGGCGGCGTAGAGCTCGTGCGAGAGCGGCGTGCGCGAGTTGCTCAGCATCACATACACACCACGTTCGCGGAGTTGGTTGAACAGGGCGGCGAGGCGACGCTGATCTTCGGGGCCGAATGTTTGGCCGGTGTAGTGCGTGAACGAGGCGGTTGGGCTAACCGGCACGTAGGGCGGGTCGAAGTAGACCAGATCGCCCGGCTCGACGCGGTTGGCCAGCTCCCAGAAGCCCTCGACGCGCAAATCGACGTGTTGCAGTGCGCGGTGTACGGCTCGCAGGTTGTCGGGGTCGCAGATCAGCGGGTTTTTGTAGTAGCCGAACGGCGCGTTGAATTGGCCCCGTTTGTTGAGTCGATACAGGCCGTTGTAGCAGGTGCGGTTCAGGAAGATCGCGCGGGCGGCTCGCTCGATCGGGTCGCGCTTCGCGAAATCGGGCTGTCGATCCCAAGCGCGCACCTGTAGGAAGTATTCGGGCTTGAGTTGATGTTGCTGGTGTTTTTTGAGCGCGACGATCAGCTCTTCAACATGATCGCGGATGACTTCGTAACACAGAATCAGTTCTGGATTATAGTCGCTGAGCGTTGCGCCATGTCGCAGTAAACCCCGATTCGAGAGATAGAAGAAGAGGGCTCCACCACCAACGAACGGTTCGTGGTAATGCCGAAACTGACGTGGGAGGCGCTTGGCGAGTTCGGGCAATAACTGGCTTTTGCCACCCGCCCACTTCAGGAATGGGCGCGCAGTTACATGGGCCTCGGTCGCGAGCGAGGTTTCTCTCATAGGCAGCATCGGATCTCTTTGGCGATGGTGGATGTCACGATGACCGCAGGGGCGCGTTGTGCGCCGGGTTGTGTCCTGCAATCGGCTTGCTTGTGAGTTTGAGCCCGATTATAGCATAAAATGATCGCTTTTTCCCGGGCTGTTTGAGGTGTGGGCTTGAGGTTGCCCCCAAGCCCGCGTCTATCACGATACTTTGTAGGCCACAATCAAGCCATCGCGGATCGGCACCAACGAGACGATCCAGTTAGGGTCGGTGGTGATCTGGCGGGTGAAGGTGCGCACGCCCTCGGTATCGGGGGTGTGGTTATCTTCATCGAAGATCTCGCCGTGCCAGATCATATTGTCGATGATCAGGACGCCACCCGGGCGCAGTTTCTCGGCGATCACAGGGAGCGAGGCGGGATAGCCGGCTTTATCGATGTCGTTGAAGATCAGGTCGAAGGGACCAGCGGTGTCGCGCAAGGTCTGTACGGCCTCGCCGATGTGATAGGTCACGAGTTCATCGTATCCCAATGCGCTCAGGTGTTTGCGCGCTTGTTGCGAGAGCGCCTTATCCCACACGACGTGATGGACGCTGCCGCCGCCGTTCTCACGCAGGGCGCGGGCGAACCAAGCTGTCGAGTAGCCGTAGCCAGAACCAAGCTCGAAGATGCTACGTGCGCCGATCATACGGGCGATTTGGTAGCACAGTTGCCCCGCTGCAGGACCGATGATCGGGAAGTTCTGCTGTTTGGCATATATTTCCATCGCCTGGAGTTCGGCTGGTCGTTCCGGAACGAGGCTATCGAGGTAACGATGTAGATGTGGTGCGATTGGATCGCTTGCCATTCCCTACCTCCTTGGGTTGTAGTGGTCGTATTGCTTTGAGCATACCACTGCACCTCCGTTTCATCCTCAGCATTAGGAACGATATAGCAAGAATGGGGCGATGCGTTGGCGATAGCTCTGCTCGAATGGTCGCCATTCGGCTGCGATCTCTTGCGCGCTGGCTCCGTCGTTGATGGCGTGGCGCAGTGTGCTTGAGCCTGCCAATCGGTCGAAGTGCGCGCTGGCCCAATCGCGCTGCGGTTGGTACATGCGTCGACGCATCTCCTCTGGGTCGGCGTAGACGCTGCCCTCGGCGCTGAGCGTGAAGGTGGTGGGATGCAGTTTGCGTAGCGCCACCAGCAGCGCGACGCCGCTCAGCACGGGCCGAAAGAGGTTCGGGTCGGTGACGTGCACTTGGACGCCGTGGCAGACTTCGCCAACGTAGGTCGGCAGGCTTGGTTGGAAGGCTTGCGGTCGCCAGCGCACACCGGGCAATTCGAGGGCGTTGAGCATGCTCGCCAGTGCGGGCGCATCGACCCAAGGCGCGCCGATCCACTCGAACGGTCGGGCGGTGCCGCGCCCCACCGAGAGGTTGCAGCCTTCGCCTAGGCAACTGCCCGGGTAGACGAGCGCCGCCTCGGCAGTGGGCATATTGGGCGATGGCGGCACCCAAGGCAGTCCGGTCGCGCTCCACAGCATCTCGCGTTGCCAGCCCTGGCAGGGCACCACGGTCAGGTCGCAGCCGATCGCAAGCTCGGCATTGGCGAGTTGCGCCAGTTCGCCCAGCGTGAGGCCGTGGCGGATCGGCACATCGTGCAGGCCGACCAGCGTGCGTTGCTCGGCGACGACACCCGGCCCCTCGATCGCGCCACCCAGCGGATTCGGGCGGTCGGTAATCAGCACGGCCACCTTCTCCTTGGCGGCGACCTGCATCAATTTGACGATCGTCCAGGCGTAGGTGTAGAACCGACAGCCGATGTCTTGCAGATCGCAGACGATCATATCGAGGTCGGCCAGTTGGGCGGGGGTCGGTACGAGGTTCTCGCCATAGAGGCTGTAGATCGGGATGCCAGTGCGGTATTGGCTATCGCCGACGTGGGCAGCCTCGGCTCCCGCGCCAAGCAGGCCGTGTTCGGGGCCGAACAGCGCGCGCACATCGGCGATCTCGATGAGCGCATCGACGCTGCTGGTGAGGTCGGGCAAGACGCCGCTGGGGCCGCTCAGGATGCCAACGCGCTTGCCTGCCAACAGGTGCTGCTCTGTTTCTATCAAGCGGCTGATGCCGGGGCGAACAGTGGGAACGGGCATAATGGCTCCTTTGTGCGTGAGCAAGACGAGTGTGGGCTAGCATACCACATTGTGCCACTTCGCTCTGTGCTGTTCTGGTTGCGAACGAGCAGAATCGGCGTTAGGAAGCGTTGTAGTGTTGCTCAGGCAGATGTGTTGAGAAGTCTGCTCCTTTCAGTACTGTCCCTTGTGCAGCGGCTGAGGCGCTTTATGACGTTCATTTTCAATTGTGTAGCTGTCTTTGGGCGCTTTTATGCTATACTGCCGAGCAGATGTGTAGTTAGAATGGTGAGGTGCTGCTATGTCTTTGCTTCCGAGTGCCTCGATCGCCGATATTGCTCGCCACGAGGGCCAAAGCGTGACGTTGGCGGGCTGGGTAGCTCACAAGACTGCTAAAGGCAAGCTGGTGTTTATCCGATTGCGCGATGGCAGCGGCGTGATACAGTGTGTGGTGTTCAAGAAGAACGTCGATGAGGCGAGCTTTACGGCGGCGCAAGAGCTCACGTTGGAGAGCTCGTGTCGCATCACTGGCACTGTGCGCGCCGACGAGCGGGCGCCGGGCGGTTTCGAGCTGGATGTGAGCTCGGTTGAGATTGTACAGCTTTCGCAAGACTATCCGATTCAACCCAAAGAGCATGGTATTGAGTTTTTGATGGAGCACCGACATTTGTGGGTGCGTTCATCGAAGCAGCATGCTCTGTTGCGGTTGCGCGCCGAGGTGATAGCTGCGGCGCAGGAGTGGCTGAACGAACGAGGGTTTGTGCGCTTCGATACGCCCATCCTCACGGCTACGGCGGCTGAGGGCACCACGAACCTGTTTGCCACCGAGTATTTTGATCTCGGCAAGGCGTACTTGGCGCAAACGGGCCAGTTGTACGTTGAAGCAGGTATGATGAGCTTTGGCAAAGTCTACTGCTTCGGCCCCACGTTCCGCGCCGAGAAGTCGAAGACACGGCGGCACTTGACCGAGTTCTGGATGATCGAGCCGGAGGTGGCGTTCGCCTCGCACGCCGACAATATGGTGCTTCAAGAGCAATTCGTGAGCGCGATCGTGCAGCGCTGTTTGGAGCGCTGCGCCGAGGATTTGAAGGTGTTGGAGCGCGATACCTCTTCGCTTGAGCGCTGCTTGCCGCCCTTCCCACGGGTCTCCTACGACGATGTGGTGAAGTTGGTGGCCGAGAACGTCGGCAAGGTTGAGGGCTTAACGCCGCTGCCTTGGGGCGAGGATCTCGGCTCGCCGCACGAGACGCTGATCGCCTCGCAGTTCGACAAGCCGGTCTTTGTGGAGAAGTATCCGGCGGCAGTGAAGGCGTTCTACATGGAGCCGGACCCGCAGCGGCCCGAGGTGGTGTTGTGCGCCGACTTGCTGGCTCCCGAGGGCTACGGCGAGATCATCGGCGGTTCGCAGCGCATCCACGATGTCGATCTGCTGGAGCGCCGCATCCGCGAGCATGCCTTGAACGTCGATGATTATCAGTGGTATCTCGACCTGCGGCGGTATGGCACTGTGCCGCACAGCGGCTTCGGTATGGGCATCGAGCGGGTGACGGCTTGGATCGCGGGGACGCATCACATCCGCGAGACGATCCCCTTCCCCCGTATGCTGTATCGCATCTACCCGTAGTGCAGTTTGCCTGCAGCAGGGCGACGCGGTGATAGTCGCAAGAATCAAAAATCGGGCCTCAGCACCACGCCGAGGCCCGATTGCTTATCTATCGATCAGTCTCGTCCGCCATCCTCTGGCACAATCAAGCCGTAGTTTCCATCCTGACGTCGATACAAGACGTTGATATTGCTCGTTTCAGCATCGCGGAAGACGAAGAAGTCGTGACCGAGCAGTTCCATTTGTTCCACAGCTTCATCGCTGAACATAGGCTTCACCTGGAACTCCTTGGTGCGTACGATGCGTGGGCGCGGTGCTTCATCGTCGGATGCAGCGCTAGCATCCTGCGGAAAGACATCGACGATCTGACCGCCCTGTCGGCGCAACCGACCTCGTCTCCAATGCTTCTCCTTGTAGCGCCGAATCTGGCGCTGGAGCACATCGTGAACCTCGTCAACGGCAGCGTTCAGTTCTGGGGCGTGTTGCTCAGCGCGCAGGAGGATACCTCGTTCGCCGACCAACGTGGCTTGGACGCGATGCACCTGACCTTCGGTGCGACGCTGCTCCTCGGTTATTTCGACTGTCATCTTGCTGATTTGGTCGAGATAGCGTGCCAACTTCGTCATCTTTTCGTCGATGTACATCCGCTGGCGCTCACTCACCCGTCCGTTACGGCTTTTGATGATCAGTTCCATGATGTCCTCCTACCACAGGCTTGCCGGGCCAAGCCAATTGTATATGGTTGCGGCAACAGTACCGCTTAAAACACAAGGCCCTCTCCCAAGGGCGGCGAGGGCCTAGCTAACCATGTTAGCGAGCAATCTCCCGGGCTTGGTTGTTGGTTCGATGGAAAGTTTGCTTGACAGCCATAGATGGCTTCTCCTGATTATGATGCCATTTATTGGCTTTTCTCTGTCGAACCGCTTTGATGGCCTCATTGTACTATGCGCAGAACCCCGTCGCAAGGGATTAGACATTAACGTGAAGATAAGGATTGACATCTAATCTCGTTGACTACGAAGCCTACCAAGAATGAGAAGCGCATCAGCAAGCCCATGAGATGAAATTCCGATGGATAGATTCCTGGCTCGGTTGTTGCCTCTTTGGTGAAGTTGGCAAGTTGTGATCCTCGAAATGCTCACAGAGCACGGTGTTGTCGCGTGCATTCACCCTTGTGGTGCGCTCGCTTTCGATACGTGGAATGGGGAGAAGATGATCGAGTTGTATGGGGTAGTCCATCAATAGGCCATCCATGGTGTCCTCCTCGTCGAGTTACCCAGATGATGCAGCAACGATGAACAAACAGATGTGGAGCATTTATATTATAGCAGAAACATCTACCTTATTGCCGAAATGGGGGCGTGGTATAATAAATTACCGCCCCGCTCATAGGATTGAAGCTAGGCGCCAAATAAACATGCAACGGCGCTATCTCCCAAAGCCGCATGGGAACTATATCAACTATAACTAGCAAGAATAAAGGGGCTATTGCACCAAGGAGTCGCTATGAAGCCATATATTGGCATTACTTGTGGAACATATCGTGATCGCGATTGGAGTCCACCGATGAACATTTTGCGCCGCACCTACATCGATGCGGTGACGAATGCTGGCGGTGTGCCGTTGTTGCTGCCGCTGGTGGATGATGAAGACGTCGTTCGAGCGATGTACGAGCGCATCGATGGCTTGCTGCTCTCGGGCGGCGGCGATATCGAGCCGTTCCACTATGGTGAAGAGCCGATCCCCGAGCTGGGCTCAACCGATCCGCTGCGCGATAAGGTGGAGTTGTGGCTGGCGCGCTGGGCCGCCGCCGATGGCAAGCCGGTGTTGGGCATCTGCCGAGGTATTCAGTTGCTGAACGTGGCGTTGGGCGGATCGCTCTATCAGGATATTCCTTCGCAGCTTGGCTCCGAGATGGTGCACAATAGCTCATACGATAACGAAAATTGGGCGTATATGGCGCACGAGCTTAAGCTCGCGCCGGACTCGCGCCTGGCCGAGATTCTGGGCACAACCTCGTTCCCAACCAATTCGCTGCATCATCAATCGTTGAAGGATATTGCGCCGATGCTCCAGCCAGTCGGTTGGGCTCCCGATGGCGTTGTAGAGGCGGTTGAGGCGCGCAACGACCAGTTCTTGGTGGGTGTGCAGTGTCACCCCGAGGCGTTGCAGGGCGAGGCTGACCCTCGCTGGCGGGCGCTGTTTGAGGCGTTTGTGGAGCGCTGCCAAGTGGCGGTGTTGTAGCAGCGGCTCCAATTCGTTCGCAAAAAGCGTGGAGGAGAGCGTCGCTGCTCCTCCACTGTTGTGTTTTGAAGGACGATAGGAACTCGCTGCTGGCCTAGTTCAACGTTTGGATAGCGCTCTCAAGGTCTTTGAAGGTGGTCAGTTCGCTGAACGGCAGTTGCAGGGCGACGATCGTCTGGGCCACCTCGGGGCGAATGCCGACGAGCACAACGCGCGCCGAGGAGTCGACCTGCCTGTACCACGCTGAGCAGACCTTGAGCCACGAAGCTGTCGACAATCGGCACTCCAGTGATATCGAGCACCAACACCTGTGCCCGAGAATGTTCTAGCGCTTGAAGCGCGCGCTCTCGCATCATTTGAAGGCGGACGCTATCGAGCTCGCCGATCAGCGGCATCACCAATGTGCTCGAACTGATCGGCAGGACTGGCACGCTCAATTCGCGGATGATCTCCCGCTGTTTTTCGTTATCGCGCAGCAGTTCGGCTTGCGCCGCCGCTTGTGCGGCTACTTGATCGAGCGCCGAACGCAACTCGCTCGTGCGGGCGGACACCCGTTGCTCCAACTCAGCCTGATATTGCAGTAATGTGTTGTTCGAGCGGCGGCTCTCGATCAAAAGGATGTTCAGGTGTTGGCTAAACAGCCATAAAATCTGAAACGTCAAGCCGATCGCCAACGGCAACACGATCAGAAAGATGCTGCCCGCTATCCATTTTGGGGGAGGCGGAATCAGGACACCAAACGGCTCTACTTGTATGATTACCACAGCGATGACGCAGATCAACCATGCCAGCATCATCATCTGGCGTAGGCGCGCCAGATTGATGAAGGGCAATATAATGGCAACTGACATCAATGTGCTGAGCATTACGATTGGCTGCAACAATGGCATAGCGACTGCGATGAACATTGTGACGAATTGGAGCGTACCGAATAGCAAGACCACCCCAGTCACAGGCTGATTGCGTCTCAGCAAAAAGAGCACGATTCCACCTATTATGCCCAATACAAGGGCAATGCCGCTTACGGCGAGCAACGTGCCAGTGTTCGTGTAGAGATAGCCCACCAAGGCGAGAACGCTAACGGGGAGTACGATCGCTATTAGGAACGAACAGAAAAACTTCAAATAACGAGATGGTCTTGCAAGCTCTTCATCCGAAAAGCCTTCCAGATAAACATCGAATTGTCTTAAGGGAGCCTCTTTCCCAGATGAAGAAATAGTGTTCGTTGTTATTTGCTGCATACCTAATCCATATCTAGTTGGAGACTCTATCCGAATCTCTAGACGGCCCTCACCTAGGAGTCTTGTATCGGTTCTACAGACGTTTGGAATGTGTGTTACGCAGACGCGCTCTGCTGAGGTTCAACCCTACGCTTCGCGTGAGCATCCATCCACGCTGTGAGCAAGACGAACCACTGCATATACTTAATTGATGAAATTTGTTCTAAGTTAATACGTATGAATGAATAAGAAAAAGATAAGAATTTCCTTTGAGGGAATGGATCCATACAGGGGTAAAATCGATTGGAAAAAGAGACAACAATAACAATTATGATGTGTACTTATTATAATACAATGAAAATTCGACTACTGTGAGTAGTAATATCATTCTATTTATATAAAAACAAATTCGGCTGATAGATGTTTAAAAATAGTAAAAATATCGATTTTTTCTGTCTTACGTTAGTCAGACTGACCATAGTATTGACTCGGATATAGGCGCATCTACGCAGAGTGCCAATCTCGGCGGGTCTGTTCGGCACCGATCAAGAAAGAGTTGCCGCCATGTCAACGACTGCCAGCGAGAGCAGGCAGCTTGCCCTCATCGCCTGCAATGGACGACAGGGCTTCAGGGCCGGTTGACAGCGGCCCACTGAGCCGTAGCGCAGTAGAGCGAAGGCGGATGTTCACCGCAGCATTGACATCCGCATGGGCTTCGTGCCCACAATGAGGACAG
>CALKHR010000037.1 GCA_937988885.1 uncultured Roseiflexaceae bacterium
ACCGGAGGCTGCTGCCGAGCCTACCGCTGAGGTCGCCGCACCGGAGGCTGCTGCCGAACCCGCCGCTGAGGTCGCCGCACCGGAGGCTGCTGCCGAGCCTACCGCTGAGGTCGCCGCGCCGGAGGCCGTTGCCGAGCCTACCGCTGAGGTCACCGCGCCGGAGGCTGCTGCCGAGCCTACCGCTGAGGTCGCCGCACCGGAGGTTGTTACCGAGCCTACCGCTGAGGTTGCCGCACCGGAGGTTGTTGCTGAGCCTGCTGCTGAGGTTGCCGCACCGGAGGTTGTTGCTGAGCCTGCTGCTGAGGTCGCCGCACCGGAGGTTGTTGCTGAGCCTGCTGCTGAGGTTGTCGAGGCCGTGGCAGAGGAGGCGAAGCCAAAGCGCCCGCGCCAACGCCGCAAGCCCGCCGCCAAGGCTGAGGCCCCAGCAGCGGAGGTTGCTGAGGCATCGCAGGCCGAGCCTGCCGCCACCGAAGCACCAGCCGCCGAGGCGAAGCCAAAGCGCACCCGCCGCAAGAAGGCGGAGCCGACTGCCGAGGCTGTGGCCGAAGCGCCAGCTGCCGCCGAAGCACCAGCCGCCGAGGCGAAGCCAAAGCGCACCCGTCGCAAGAAGACCGAGAGCGCTGAGTAAGCTCATTCCAAAGGGGCACGCCTAGGTGTGCCTCTTTCTTGCTTCAAAATCATGACAACCGTTAAAATCTGTGGCCTACGCACCGAAGAACACGCACTGGCCGCACTTGAGGCTGGTGCTGATTTTCTTGGATTTATCTTCGCTCCATCACGTCGGCAGGTGCAACCCGAAACGGTTGCCTCGATCGTCGCCGCAGTGCGCGCCGCGCCTGGTGGCGATCGCATCCGCTGTGTTGGAGTATTCGTCAACGAATCTGCTGAACGAATGGTCGAAATCGCTCGCATTGCTGGCCTCGATACGCTACAATTAAGTGGTGACGAGCCCATAGCGATTCTCGATACGCTTCGGCAACTCGCTCCCGATCTCGAAGTCATCAAAGCGCTTCGCCTCACAGGCTCCGACGATGAAGTCCCCTGGCTCGATGCTCCAGTATCGATCCGACTCTTGATCGATGCGCATGTACCGGGCAGCTACGGCGGCGCAGGCGTCGTGGGCGATTGGCAACAAGCGGCACAATTGGCACGTCAACGGCAGGTACTGCTGGCAGGCGGCCTACACCCAGGCAACGTCGCCCAAGCGATTGCAGAAGTGCAACCGTGGGGTGTCGATGTCAGTAGCGGCGTTGAAACAGAGGGCACCAAAGATAGCGCAAAAATCCGTTCATTCATCGCAACAGTACGCGCTATTGAAACGTCGTAGCATTCAAACGTCCTATTCGCAAAGCTGAATGGAGCGTTGGATAGCCTCCATTCATACAGGTGTAGACATCAACTGTGCAGAGACTCCGCTGGATTTTAAGGTGGGCCATACGGCTCACGATAGCTGCGGTGGTAGTGCGAAAGCTTTTGATCTACCTTCGCCGCGTGTTGATTTTTCCTACAACCGACTCAACACCACCAATCACCGAGGAGCAAGTCGCTCCACGGATGCGTCGGCTGATCGTGAGCGATCTGCATATGAGCATCGCGGATCGTCTCGATGATTTCGATGCCGACGATGAATTTGTTGAGTTCATTACCACCTATGCGATGGGCTCAGGCCCGACCGAATTGATTCTGGCGGGCGACACCATCGAGTTCCTCCAAGTGCGCCTGTCGGAGATCAACGACTACGATTGGTCGGAAGATGCTGCGGTGATCCGCCTTCGTGCGGTGATCCAGGCGCATCCCAAAGTGTTTGAGGCTTTGCGCACGTTCGTCGCGCAGCCCGAGAATCAGTTGACGATCCTGATCGGGAACCACGATTTCGAACTACACTACTCTGCGGCCAAACAACTCCTGTACGAAACCTTGAGCCTAGCGTACGATGATCCGCGCTTACGCTTCGGCATAACATACGAGGGTGGTGGCATCTATATTGAACATGGCAACCAGTTCGATGAATGGAATCGTTTCATTCATTTCGAGGGCATCAGTGCACCGTTTGAGGTTGTGCGTGGCACGCGGGTTGTCAAAGATGTCATCAATATGCTGGAGGAGGATAGCCTTGAGGTTGCGCCGCTGATCGACAATGTGAAGCCAACCTCAGCGTTCTTCTGGTATCTGCTCTCGTTGTCGCGCTTGCGCGATCCGGCAGTGCGGCGGTATGTCGCCCGAGGGTTGATCCGGCTATTCCGCAGTGAGGCGCTGCCGCTCTCGTACCATACGAAGCCGATGTTACGCGTGCGCGAGGAGTTATTGGGGGCACCGGGCCAAACGCTTGAACGAGAGTTGGCGCTCCAGACACTCTACGATGCCGATCCAGAATTACGTAAAGTTGTTGCAGCTTCGCACGGTGGCGTTGAGCCACAGATTCAGCTGCGCCGTCGGTTTATTGGGCATACGGCGGCGTTAGGCAAAACGCTCTCCCGCTATTTGTACAACGAGGGAGAACCGACCGATCAGGCGCTCGCACAGATCGAGGACGAAGCGAAACAGCAACTGCGCTTGGAGATCCGGCAGTTCCGCAACGCTCTGCAACGCGGTATGGCCATACGCGCCTCCGAGGCGGCGCATCGGCACAATACGGTCTTTGTGTGCGGCCACTCGCATTTAGCTGAGGTTGTACCCTTTAACGAGCGCCAAACGTATTATAATATTGGGACCTGGACGCTGATCATTCAAGATATTACAACCAACCGTTATCAAACACAACGCTTTCCTTTCCTGGAAGTATGGTATCCTGATGACAGCGATATTCCTCAAGCGCAGTTACTCGTCTGGCGAAACGCCAATGAAAAGCCTAAGCCCTGGGTTTCTTCGACCGAAACGAAGGAGTAGGAAGTTACTACACGCCACTCATCCCTACTCACACTGTTCTTAATGACCAATAAGGAGGTTGTACCTATGAAAGGGTTTTTACGTTTACTCGGTCTTGCAGCGCTGATTGGCTTTGGGGTTGTGCTCTATCGGGCATTGAAGACATACCGCGAAGATAGCCTGTTCGATCTCGGTTCCGCGAGCGCTCCCAGTGGCAGTTTCGGCGGTGAGCGGCACGGTATCAGCCCAGAACTGCTCGAGATCTTGGCAGATCCCGGCGATAAGGGCCCAGTCGAACTGATGACCGATGCAGACGGCAAGGAGTGGTTGGTGAACCGCCGCAACGGCTACCGCTACCCAGTCGAGGATGGCATCCCGATCATGCTGCTCGATGAGGGCGAGAAGCACAAGGACGAGAGCTTGATCACCGGCTAAACTCATTCATCTCATACACCTCAAAGGGGCCGTTCGTATGATGCGAACGGCCCTTCTTTGCTGCATACTGAAAGAAGATACACTATTCCAAATGGATAGCGCTGCCAAACCTCTATCATGTGAATACAACGAAGAAACAACGTTTATTGCAGTAAACAAACAATCGTGACAGCATCCATAGCCACGTGACTGCTATAATCCTACGCAACACAATCGTAGACACGTAGAGCCTGCTTTATAAGGGGTTCCAATGAACTGCCCAATTTGCACGGCAACACTCCGCGACGATTCTCGCTTCTGCCCAGTCTGCGGGGCAAATATTACGAATGCCACCACGGGCCGCCTCAAGGTTGGCCGCACCCTAGCCGGGCGCTATCAAATCGTACGGTTGATTGCACGGGGCGGAATGGGCGCAGTGTATCTCGCCACCGATCAACGCCTCGACGATGTGCAAGTCGCAGTCAAAGAGATGTCGAGCATCTACAGCCCTGGCGATACGGCAGCCTTCGCCCAAGCAGTCGCCGACTTTCGGCGCGAAGCCGCTATGCTGGCACGCCTCTCGCACCCCAACCTGCCCCGCGTGTTCGACCGCTTCGAGGAGGAAGGCAAACAGTTCCTGGTGATGGAACTCGTCGAAGGCAAAACGCTCCGCCAAGTCCTGCTCGAACGTGGCGGGCAGATCGAGCTCAACGAACTGCGCGGCTGGGCGCTGCAACTCTGCGATGTGCTCGGTTATCTCCACAAACAGCAACCACCGATCATCTACCGCGATCTCAAACCCTCGAACGTGATGCTGCGCCCCGATGGTCGCCTCGCGCTGATCGACTTCGGCATCGCGCGCTTCTACAAGCCCGGCCAAAACGCCGACACCGCGATCTACGGCACCATGGGCTACGCGGCGCCCGAACAGTACGGCGAAGGGCAGAGCGACCAACGCACCGATATCTACGCGATGGGCGTGCTGTTCTACCACGCGCTCACCGGCTACGATGTCACCAGCACACCGTTCCGCCTGCCACCCATCCAACGGCTGCGCCCCGACCTGCCGCCCCACGTCGCCAATCTGATCACCCGCAGCATCGCTCTCGAACCAAACGATCGCTTCAGCAGCGTCGATGAGATCGCGGCCCAACTGCGCCAAATCACCGATACCAGCGCAATTACGGCACAGCCCGAGCCACAGACCACAAAGCGCCAATCGGGCATGCCGATCTGGGCCTTTATCGGCGTGCTCGTGTTGATCATTGGCCTCGTGGGGGGCACCTTTCTAGCACTTAACAACCGCTCGCCATCGCAGATCGCCACCCCGCCGATCAGCGCAACAACCGAATACACGCCCACCGCAGGAGCACAGCAAGCACCCACTGCACAACAACAATCTACCCCAATCGAGAACACCGTCTCAGTCGCGCTGCCGCCCGACATGCTGCTCGTACCCGCCGGGATCTTCACCATGGGCGCAGACAACGATAGCGCCACGGCCCCCGCGCACAGCATCAACATCAGCGCGCCCTTCCTGATCGAACGCACCGAAGTCACCAACCGCGCGTATCGGGCCTGTGTCAATGCGGGCATCTGCCAACCGCCAACTCAGAACAGCTCGCTCACCCATGACGATTATTTCACCAACACCGCCTACGACAACTACCCAGTCGTCAACGTCACCTGGCAGCAAGCCCGCGACTTCTGCGCCTGGCGAGGGCGCCGCCTGCCCACCGAGGCCGAATGGGAATACGCCGCCCGTGGCAGCGATGAACGGTCCTATCCCTGGGGCGAAACCTGGAACGAAAACAACCTACGGCTCACTGGCGCAGAACTCACCAACGACCTCGTCGCCGTCGGAAGTTACCCACAGAACGCCAGCCCCTTCGGCGCGCTCGACATGGTCGGCAACGTTTGGGAATGGACCAGCAGCCGCGACCTGCAATACCCCTACGCCGCCGGAGATGGCCGCGAACTCACATCGATCGGCGGCAGCCGCATCGTGCGCGGCGGCGCGTGGGGCACCGACTCAACTAACGCCCGCACCACCACCCGCGATTCGCAAGACCCCAACTACGCTAACTGGAACCTTGGCATCCGCTGCGCGGCAGATCTCCCCACCCTCACCGCGAACATCCTGCCCGATGATCTCCTCACGCCCCCTGAGGGCATGGTCGCCGTACCGGGCGGCATCCTGGTCATGGGCAGCACCCGCGAGCAGATCGAACAATGGAGCAACGAGTATGGCTGGGAACTGATGATCGGCGAAACGCCACAAAGCATCGTCACCATCGGCCCCTTCCTGCTCGATCGCACCGAGGTCACCAACCAGCAATACGCCGCCTTCATGGCCGCAACCGGGCACCCAGCGCCATCCAACCCGTTCAACCCAAATGAACTCAACATCTGGCGCGACGGCACCTTCCCGCCCGACCTTGCCGACCATCCAGTCGTCAACGTCACCTGGCACGATGCCCGCGCCTACTGTGCCTGGGCGGGCGGGCGATTGCCCAGCGAAGCCGAGTGGGAATGGGCGGCGCGCGGGCCGGAAGGCTGGCTCTGGCCCTGGGGGAATACCTTCGAGCAAACGCGCCTCAACAGCAAAGAGAGCGACATCAGCACCACCCAATCTGCCGATAACAATCCCGACGGCGCAAGTTGGGTCGGCGCGCTCAACATGGCGGGGAACGTATGGGAATGGACATCATCGCTGGCCTGGCCATACCCCTACAACCAAATCGACGGGCGGGAGGACGCCAACAGCAACGGCTCGCGTCAGATACGCGGCGGCTCGTGGTACGACACCTACATCGCCGGGCACACCAGCAACCGCAACCCGTTCGACGCCAACCTTGCCAACGTCAACGTCGGCTTTCGGTGCGCCCGCTAGCCTCTATAATACGTGGGTAGCGCTCCTGTTCACCATACGCACCCAGCGTGTGCAATTATGGTGAAGAAGGAAGCAGACGCGGCGTGAACGCCCGTCGCTACGGGCAAACAACGTCGTGTACAACGTGTGCGCGCTCGGACAGCTGTGGCGCTTCGCGCCAAAACGCGCGCCGCTAGAGGCGCGGACACAACAATGAACAACGACGAACCACACTGAAACAATGGGGCACAATCATGGCAAGACCCTTCGACATCATCGCCTTCGACGCCGACGATACACTCTGGCACAACGAAACACTCTTCTCCGTCACCCAAGAGCGTTTTCAAGAACTATTGTCGCGCTACGAAGGCGTCGATCTCACCCTCGAAAAACTCTACGAAATCGAAACACGCAACCTCAACACCTTCGGCTACGGCATCAAAGGCTTCACCCTCTCCATGATCGAAGCCGCGATCGAACTCACCCAAGGCCGCATCATGGGCTACGACGTGCAGCGCATCATCGACTTCTCGCGGGCCATGCTGCACGCCCCAGTCCAATTGATCGACTACGTGGGCGAACTCATCCCACAACTCGCGGAGAGCTACACGCTCATGCTCATCACCAAAGGCGACCTATTCGACCAAGAGAGCAAGATCGCCCAATCCGGCCTCGCCGATTACTTCAGCCAGATCGAAATCGTCAGCGAAAAGCACAAAGACACCTACGCCAAGATCTTGCGCAAGAACAACATCGCCCCCGAGCGCTTTATGATGGTCGGCAACTCGTTGCGCTCCGACATCCTGCCCGTCATCGAAATCGGCGGCACCGCTGTCTACATTCCGTATCACCTCACCTGGGCGCACGAGCAGGTCGATCTCGATCCCGAAGCCGTGCAATACTTCACGCTGGAGCACATCGGCCAACTGCCCGGCCTGCTCGAACACTTCAGCCGCGACGAGTGATTCTCAAACCGGTTGGACAATTGAAAAGCTGTTTTAGCCTGCGGCAGCAAGGTACTTTCTTCTTTTTGTGATGTCGAGGCGCTGCTACGCGCAGCGCCTCGACATCACCT
>CALKHR010000038.1 GCA_937988885.1 uncultured Roseiflexaceae bacterium
CCGCCGACGAATTGACCAGCACCGCACTGGCCAATCAGCAGGCCTGGCTGCTGTACGTGCTGACGGAGGCGGGGCGCAGCCAGAGCACGCAGTTGAACGAACTGTTCGAGGCGCGTGACAAGCTTTCGAGCTATGCGCGCGCCTACCTGGCGATGGCCTTGCACACCAGCGATGCTAACGGCAACGACGAGCGCATCAAGACGCTGCTTTCGGACCTGAACAACGCCGCGATTCTGAGCGCGACCGGGGCGCATTGGGAGGAGGAGCAGTTCGATCCGTGGGGTATGAACACCGATACGCGCTCGACGGCGATCATCTTGGCGGCGTTCACGCAGATCGACCCCGAGAATCAGTTGAACCCGAACATTGTGCGCTGGCTGATGGTGGCGCGCACCGACGGTATCTGGCAGACGACCCAGGAGACAGCGTGGTCGCTGATCGCGCTGACCGACTGGATGGAGCACACCAAGGAGCTCGACGCCGATTACGATTACGCGATTTGGCTGAACGAGCAGGAGCGCAGTGGTGGGCATATCGGCAAGGACGATGTGGGCACGCCGATTGTGTTGAAGGTCGCTGTGGCCGATCTGCTGCAAGAGGCGGGCAACCGTTTGACGGTCGGGCGCGGCGAGGGTACGGGACGGCTGTACTACACGGCGCATCTGCGGGCGTATTTGCCCGCTGCCGAGCTAGATGCGCTGGATCGCGGACTGATCGTGCAGCGGCGCTATACGCTGGCGAGTTGCACCGATGGCGCCGAGTGCCCCGAGGTGACCGAGGCGAAGGTCGGTGATGTGCTGCGGGTGGAGTTGACCATCATCGCGCCGCACGACCGCTACTACGTGGCGCTGGAGGACCCGCTGCCCGCCGGGGCCGAGGCGATCGATACGAATCTGGCGACGACCAGCATGCTGGACGCCAACCCCGAGTTGACGCGCGTGCCGTCGGGGCCAGTGTTCGCCGAGGGTGGTCCGATCCATCCGTTCTGGCGCTGGTGGAATTGGTACAGCCGCAGCGAGTTGCGCGATGAGAAGGTGGCGCTGTTCGCCGATTATCTGCCGAAGGGCTCGTACGTCTATGCGTACACGATGCGTTTGACGACGCCGGGTGAGTTCCAGGTGATCCCGACGACGGCGAGCGAGATGTACTTCCCCGAGGTGTATGGTCGCAGCGAGGGGCGCTTGTTGCGGGTGACGAAGTAGCGTTTGGGTTTGGTGGCGCGCCGCAGGGGCTTGGGCTTCTGCGGCGCGTTGCGTTTTGTGTGTGATGCGGTTATCGTGGATGTTCGCGCTCAGTTGCTTAAGTTCACCAAGTCACCAAGTCACTTTTCTTCTCCCAAACACTCTATGCTATCATAGGGCGATTCCCGCGATACGATGGCTCTGCAGTGAAAAGGAAAGGGCTATGTACACGCTTCGCAACGAGCAACTCACAGTTGAGGTGCTGGACCCGGTGGCCGATCAGGCACGGTTTGGGGTGCGGTATTGTACGGGTGGCTACATTTTCCAGGTGCACGACGCTCGGCACGGCCCGCTGCTGACTGGTCCCACGTACCCGGAGTCGTTCAATTGGTTCGATGGGCAGGGTATCCCTGATGCCTTTAACCTGATGCCGCTGCGCGACCCGACGAGCAAGTTGTCGCTGATCCTGGGTATTGGTTTGTGCGATCTCGCCGAGCAGCAGGTGATGGAGTTTTGTTCGTGGGATGTGGAGGTTGCGCCAACCTCGATTCGGATGCGCACGCAACACGCCTTCGAGGGGTTCGGGGTGGAGTTAGAGCGCACGGTGACGTTGCTTGGGCGCACGCTGCGTTCGGCGACGCGCTTGCGCAATGTAGGCCAGCGCACGGTGCCGATCTGCTGGTTCCCGCACCCGTTCTACCCACAGCCGGAGGGTGATGAACTGTTCCGCCTGAATATCCTCGTGCAGATGCCTGAGAACGAGGGCTACGCGCTGGCGGAGAATGGCTTTGTGGTGCGGCGCGCGCTGGCCGAGGGGTATCAGGGCTATTATCAGGCGTTAGATCATCAGGCGCAGCAACCTCTGGTGGTGTTGCAGCGTCACCCGGCGCTTGGCTTGGTGGCCGCGACGTGCAGTTATGTGCCCAATTTCTTCCCGATTTGGGGCAATCATTTCACGTTTTCGTGGGAGCCGTTCTTCGAGCGCACGACTGCGCCCGGCCAAACGCTGGAGTGGTGGATCGATTACGATTGGTAGGCGCTCGCCGCACAAATTCGGTACAATACTCCACAACTGCTTTTCGTGGTAAAGAAGGTGTTTGTTATGGCGACACAACCCGCTGGTGATAATAGCGCCCGAGCTAAAGCGTTCGAGATTGGCGTGTATTCGTTCGTCGAGAATCCGCTTGAGCCGATAGAGGGCGAGCGGATCAGCCCGACAGTGCGGATGCAGCAGTTGTTGGAGACGATGGAACTCGCCGATCAGGTGGGCTTGGATGTGTTTGCGATCGGTGAACACCATCGCATCGATTATCTGGCCTCGGCTCCGGCGGTGATTTTGGCGGCGGCAGCGTCGCGCACCCGCTCGATTCGCTTGAGCAGTGCGGTGACGGTGCTGAGTTCGGATGATCCGGTGCGGGTGTTCCAGAGCTTTGCGACGCTCGATCTGATCTCGGCTGGGCGGGCTGAGATTATGGCCGGACGCGGTTCGTTTATCGAGTCGTTCCCGCTGTTCGGCTACAGCCTGAACGATTATGATGCGTTGTTCAGCGAGAAACTCGATCTGCTGCTGAAGTTGCGCGATTCGGAGCGAGTCTCGTGGGCGGGGCGTTTCCGCCCGTCGCTGCTGAATCTGCCGGTGTATCCGCGTCCCCATCAGCAGCAGTTGCCGGTGTGGATCGCGGTGGGTGGCACGCCGGAGTCGGTGGTGCGCGCTGCGACGCTCGGCCTACCGATGGCGTTGGCGATCATCGGTGGCTTGCCGGAGCGATTCGTGCCGCTGGTCGATCTGTACCGCCAGGCGTGGCAGCACGCTGGTCACGATCCGTCGCAGGCGTGTCTGAGCATCAATTCGCACGGTTTTATCGCCGATACGGCTCGCGAGGCGGCGGATACGTACTTCCCCTCGTATGCGGCGGCGATGGGCAAGATCGGGCGGGAGCGCGGTTGGCCCCCGGTAACGCGCCAGCAGTTCGATGCGGCGGCGACGCTGCGCGGCTCGGATTACGTGGGTGGCCCAGACGAGATCATCGAGAAGATGCTGTTCCAGTACGAGTTGTTCGGGCATCAGCGGGTGATGTTGCAGCTTGGTTTGGGCGGCATCAGCCACGCGAAGATGATGCGGGCGATCGAGTTGCTGGGCACGAAGATCGCGCCTGTGGTGCGCGCCGAGATCAGTCGCCGACAGTCGTCTTCGTCGTAGCAGTTGTGTGGGAATCGAAAGGCGGCGTGGTGTTCGATGCCACGCCGCCTTGTGTTATGCGCTTAACTCCAACTGTTGATGCGAGCCAGCCAGATGCGCCCGGCGCGAGCCAATTGCTCCTGGCGGCGTTCGAGGAGCACGTACACGCCAACCAGCAACAGCCCCAGCAGACCCATCAGCAGCCATTTGTTCATCGCCATCAGCGGGTTGACGCTGAGCCACAGCACGCCGAGCACGAAGAACGCGCCGCCGCCGAGGAAGGGCATGCGCAGTTGGCGCACGATGCCGTAACCCAGGAACACCAGCGCCTCAAGGCAGAGCGCAAGCGCGTACATCTGCGATTCCAGCCCGTCGCGCGTGAGCGATTGCCCCAGGGTGGTGCCCAGCGCAAGCAGCACCGCGCCGACTTCGAGCAGTTGCGCCAGGCCACGTTGGCCGTGGAGGCGCCGCAGACACTCGGCCATGCCCAGTAGGTAGATCGCCGAGGGGATCACGAACCACTGCATGTCGCGGAAGCCCAAGTCGGCCAGTTGCAGCAGCAGCGCGAGCATCAGCGCCAGGCTGGCGCCGTAGGCGTAGATCGGCTGGCGGTATTGCACGGCCAGCGTGGTGAGGTGCAGGGCGAACAGCACGCAACTCACGATCAGTGGCAGCAGGCTGAGGAAGCCGCCAAGCATCCCTTGTTGCAGTAGTGCCAGGAAGCTAATAACCAACGGGCCGATCCAGAGCGGCTTGAGCCAAACCTGCGCAAGGCTTGCGCTCGCCGATGTGTTGGTGGCGTTCGCTTGCTGCACGTAGATCGAGAGCGCCCAGCCGAGCGCGCAGAGCAGTAGCATCTCGGCGTTGAGCGCGGTATTGCTCCACATCCGCGAGAGGTCCTGCCAATCGTGGAGGCCCAGCAACCCGATCACCAGGAAGAGTAGCGAGGACCAGGCGATCATCTGGACGCGCTCGACGGTGGCGATGGCCGCCAGCAGGGCTGCCAAACCGATGCCTACGAATGCCACCGTGTAGGATTGATCGAGAGCAGCCAGCAGGCCTGTTGCACCGCTGAGGAGCGCGACGCCGTAGGCGGGGAACGAGTAGCGCTGCTCCCACCGTAGTGGGGTGGTCTCTTGGCGCTCGCGTAGGCGCGCCGCCATGCCGATCGTGGCGTGGAGCCAGGTCGCCGCCAGCAGCAGGATGCTTTCGTGAAAGACGTTGGGGTAGAGCCAATCGGCGCCACGCAGCAGCGCCATGGTGAAGCCCGCCAACACAATGCCCAAGAGCCACGGCAGGCGGTACAGCACGATCGCCAGGCCGAAGAGCGCACCGACGGCGAGCCAGGTCAGCGTGGCGTCCTGGTCGCTGCGATCCGCCGTGAGCGGCGCGAGCAGGCTGAGGACTAGGCCCAGCAGTTCATAGGGATAGGCGTAGGCTTTGGCGGTCACGCGCCGTAGCACTTGCCCAACCAGCATCCAGAGCAGGGCGAGTGCGCAGAACACGTAGCCGATCTGCGTCGGGCTGAGTTCGATCAGGCCGAAGAAATCGCGGTCGGCGGCTAGCAACGCCGCCAGGCTGGCGATCAATACAGTGGGATAGCCGATCCAGGGTTGTCGCCACATCGCGCTCAGCAGCGCTTGAGTTGCGGCAAGGCCAAGCAGGATCAGCACATGATGCGCTTGAATGCTATTAACTAATCCATCGATCAGGACGCCACTGATCAGGAAGAGGCCAACGATGATGCTCCAGAGGATCATTGGGGTTATGGCGAAGCGCCAGGGTGTGCGCCGCAGCAGCGTGCCGCCGATCGATAGGAGCGCGCAGACCGCCAAGAAGTACAGTTGCATACCCATTTTATCGACGTCGAGCGATTGCAGCGTGAAGTGCCCGGTCAGCACCGCCATTGGCGTCGCTAACACCACCCAGAACCAGTGTCGCCGTAGGAACACCTGCAGCAGCCACACGCTGGTGAGTGCGAGCGATATCAGGATCGTCGTCTCTTTGCTGAATGCCAAATAATCGGCGAAAGACAGTACCAAACTGAACGCTGGTAGCTTGCCGAAGAACAGAATGGTTGCAATAACTGTTGTCGCTGTGCCCAAGCCCTGCAGCACAATATCGTAGATGGTGTGGAAGGGCTTCAGCACGAAGTACGCGACCAGGAACAGCACCGCCGCCGCGCCAATCAGCGCCCAATGCTGATACTGCTGTGAGTTCGCGAGCCATTCAACGGTTTTGACAGCCCACACAGGGAACAGCGCGCCAGCGAAGCCAAGGCCGAACACACCAGCGAGCAGTTGTCCTTGCGGCGATAAGAACGCGAAGTGCTTGAGCACGGCCCACGCCAATAGCGCGCCCCACGCCACCTGCAACAAGAACACGATCGCGGCGAAATTGGGCGTCAGATTGAGGTGAACGCTAAACAGTGTGAATAGTATCGTGGCTCCCAGCACGGGTATCGACAGTCGGCGCAGGCGCTGATCGAACAGCGTGGCCCCAGCCAGCAGGACGAGCGCCGTGCCGATGTAGAGCAGGCTCCGCTCGCCAGACTCCAACTCGTACGTTATCGCCACCGCGACCTGTGCGAAGATCAGGAACGCGACGGTCAGGCTCATCCAGATGTTCGTTCGTTTGAAGTACGTGCCCAGCCCGTAGAACACGACCATCGCCCACAGCACCAGCGTAAACATCTGTGTGCTGATCAGATCGAGGTTGCGCCAGAAGAAGGCGAGCAGGAAGATCAACGGCACACCGATCACAGCGACCCAGCGCGGGGCAGCGCCGAACGAGGCGGCACGAGGCGTAATCCACTGTTCGGCCAACAGCATGCCACAGCAGGTCAGCACCAGTGCAAACGGCATCCACTCCGGCGCAATGCTGTACACCGCCGCGCCCACACTACTCACCACCGCCGCACAACTTGTGAACAGATAGGCGATGTGGCGCAGCTTCCAGAACGCGAACAGGTACACAGCCAAGCTGATCAGCGAGGACAGGAGCCAACCTTGGGCGAATGGCAGATCGAGCAGGCCAGGGCGCGAGAGCGCGAAGGCGACCACGGGCGTGAGCACCGCGCCGATGGTGCGCAGACCCATACCAGCGCCCTCCAGCCCCCAGCGCGATGAGAGGAAGTGTCCGCCCACCCACAGACTGCCACACACACTAGCAAGTAGAGCGAACTGTAGGATCGGTGGGAAGCTTGCCCAGTTGAAGACCACCAGGATCAGGGCCGAGATAACCAGCAGGAATGCGCCGAGGAACAGCAGCATCTGGCGGGTGCGCAAGGCCAGCAAGCCACCGAACACCCGCTCCAGCGCCGAGGGCTTGGCCGGCTGGGGTGGGGCCGCTGTTGCTGTAGGAGCCGCCGCCGCAGCCACGGCCTGTGGCGCAATCACAGGCTGAACGGTCTGTGGCGCAATCGCCTCGCTCGGGAGTGTAGTCATCGGTGCGGATGGCTGCGCAACTGCGGTAGGCTCGGCGGGAGTGGCGGGCATCGCCTGTGGCGCGGCTTGCGGCGCGACCGTTTGAGGTCCAACGGGCGCTGCTTGAGGCGCGACCGTTTGCGGTGCCTTCTGAGCGGCGCGCTCGGCACGCAACACATCGAGCACGGCTTGGGCGTGCTCTTGCGCCAGGCGTCCCTGTTCCGCCCAACCGATGATCAATTGCTCCATCGCAGTGTTGAGCGGGCCAGGCTGCGAGAGGAGCGCGGGTGTAATATGTTCAACTGGCATTTGCCCGGCTGGCTGCGCCGATTTGGGGCGCGTCAGCCGGATGATCAGCCAGATTAGGCCAACGACGATTCCAACGAATAACAGGAATGGTACAACCAAACAAAAGAAGACTTCTTCCATATCAAATGCCCCCATATGTCCGTTCGCTGCTTAATGAGGCAAAATGTAGCAGGAATGTCACTGTACATACCAGGGAGAAAACTGTATAAAACTGCCGATTTCGTTGTTTGCAGCTTCTATCAGTTGTCATCGACGGGGACTGTACACTAGTATAACGCCTGAGATAGCGCTTACGCTACAGAAATTCCTACATTCTTGTTGAATTGCTGTGGTAGAATCAGCGAAAGCTCACTCGCAAGGGCGCGTGAAGCCACGCGGAGACGGAGTATGCTCGGCATCGATCTGACCGTTTTTGTGCAGTTGGTGGGTTTTGGCGTATTTCTGTGGATCGGCCTGTATCTGCTGCTCCAATCGTCGGCGCAGAGCCCGCTCCTGATCGTTAGTGCGATCGGCATGTTCGCCCAATCGATCTACTTCGCCACTGAAGCGCTCGCCGCCTCGACGTCCGACCTCGCCTTTTTTCTACTGCTCGCCCACGGCTTCTGGTGGACCAAAGTGCTGCCAGCCGCAACGTGGTATCACGTGAGCTGTCTGATCGCGCAGCGGCCACTGCGCATCTCGATGCCCGGCTCGCTACGCTTGATCTTGCCGCGCCGTGTGGTGATGATCTACAGCCTAGCGTTTTGTCTGATCCTCGTCGGCTCGCTGAACGACCTGATCGTGTTCTACTCCGAGCCTCAGTCCATCGCCGATGGCTTTACGCTCAGCAGCGGGATCGGCTACCCCGCCTTTATCCTGTACCTGATCGTCGCTGCCGTGGGCGCGCTGTTCAACCTGTTGCAAGCCCTTCGTCGGATCGCGGCGAGTCCCTCATCATCGCGTGAGATCGCGCTGAGCCAACTGCGCCTGCTGATCGGCGGCGGCGTCTTCTTCCTGCTCGGCGCGCTGTGGCTCTCGCTGCGCCGCTACACCGGGCTACCGATCTCCGACCTGCCGGGATTGTTGTGCTTGGTGGCTGGCCTGATGGCGCTGGCCTACAGCGTGGTCAGCTTCGGCATGCTGCTCGAAGGCCAAGATATCAAGCGCGATTTCCTCTACAGCCTCACGCTGGTCGCGCTGCTAAATCTGATCTACGTGGTGCTGGTGAACCTGTTCAGCGTCCTCACGATCAGCGGCGTGCTGACGCTGGTGATGTTGGTCACGCTCACGCATACAACCTTCGATAGCGCCCGTGCCCTGCTCGATCGCCTGTTCTTCAACCGCGATGAGCAGGCCGCCCGCGCCGAGGCCCGCGATTACGCCACCGCGCTGGCCGCCCATCCCGTTCAGCCGCCCGAAGTTCAGCCGAGCGAGATGCCGGAACCCGCCGATACCCAACCCGATGATTCCACCTTCGCCAGCGAAGAGCCGGAATCGCCCGTCCTGACCGATCAGAAGCGCTTCAAGGATGCCGTGCGTCGGGCGATATCGGGCCTGAAGAGTCCGCCGCGCTTGGCGCAAAGCCCGCTGCTGGCCCTGCCGATCGTGGCGCAGCGCGTGCAGCAGGCCAACCTGCCCGACAACCGCCTCAACCGTGTGGCGGCCCTGCGCGAATTGCTGATCGAGCAGATCGACGGCCTGCGCCCCTCCGACGACGATAGCTCGACGGTTGGCGATTCCTGGCGCTTCTACAACGTGTTGTACTACCCCTACGTCCGTGAGCTATCGCGCAAGGCTGCGCTCGCCGAAGCCCGCCGCCTCGCAGAGGAGCGTCGCCGCAATGGCCAGCGCGAAGCAAGCGACTTCGAGCAGGTGCTGAACTGGCTCGCCGATGTCGATGAGGACACCTTCTACAAGTGGCAACGCCGCGCCTCTGATACGATTGCTTCGATCATTTGGGAAGAAAATCAGAAACTCTCCGCCTAGCATCGTTGCTCAGGAAAGGACATCTGCACCATGTCGATTGAGCAGATCTTCAGCAGTCCGGCCATGGATGCCGTGTTTGGGCCTGTTGCGCAACTTCGCCACATGCTCCGTTTCGAATCGGCGTTGGCCCGTGCGCAAGCGTATGCAGGCCTGATCCCTCAAGATGCTGCCGATGCGATTGTCGAAGCGTGTCACCCAGAACAGTTCGACCGGGCTGTGCTCTACCGCGAGGCGGCCAAGACCGGTACGCCGGTTATTCCGCTGGTGCGCCAACTCACCGCGCTGGCTGGCCCCGGCGCCGATTACGTGCATTGGGGTGCCACCAGCCAAGATGTGATCGACACTGCCCACGTACTGCAAATGCGCGAAGGGTTAGCGCTGCTCGATGCCGACCTGCGGCGCGGTGCCGACATCTGCGCCTTGCTCGCCGACCAACACCGCCACACGCTGATGATCGGTCGCACGTTGATGCAACCTGCGCTGCCGATCAGCTTTGGCTTGAAGGCGGCTCGTTGGCTGGCGCTGCTGGTGCGTCAGCAGCGAGCGCTGCATCAGGTGGCGCAGCAGACGCTGGTATTGCAGTTCGGTGGGGCGGCGGGCACGCTCGCGGCGCTTGGCCCGCAAGGGATGCAGGTGGCAGAACTGCTGAGCCAAGAGCTTGAGCTTGCGCTGCCCGATCTGCCGTGGCACGCCGAGCGCGACCGGATCGCCCAGATCGCGGCGGCGCTGGGGGTGTTGGCTGGCTCGGTGGCGAAGATCGCCCACGATCTGGTGCTGTTGGGCCAAGCTGAGGTGGCCGAGGTGAGTGAGGCGAGCGCGCCAGGCAAGGGCGGCTCATCGGCGATGCCGCAGAAGCAAAATCCCGTCGATGCAATGCTGGCGTTGGCCGCCGCTCAACAGGTGCCCGGCTTGGTGGCGACGATTTTATCTGCGATGCCGCAGGAGCACGAGCGAGCGGTGGGTGGCTGGCAGGCCGAGTGGGTCACGATCCCCGCGCTGTTCCGCGCAACATCTGGCGCGCTGTCGCACACCGTGGCCGCGTTGAGTGGGCTCCGCGTCGATGCCGAGCGCATGCGCCAGAACCTCGCTTCCGTCGGCACGCTCATGGCCGAATCGCTGAGTATGGCGTTGGCCGCGCAGCATGGTCGCCCAGCTGCGCAGAAACTGGTGCGCCGCCTCGTGGAGCAGGCGCAGGCCGAACAGCGCTCGCTGGCCGCCGTGGCGCGGGCCGACTCGCAGGTGCGCGCTGCGCTCACGCCCGATGCGCTTGAGCAGGCGCTCGACCCGCAGCGTTACCTGGGCAGCACTGAGGCGCTGATCGAACGGGCGCTGGCCGAGTACGCCACACTGCGCATCGATGAAGTGTAATTGCTCCGTTGAGATGTCGAGGTGTTGCCTACGCAGCGCCTCGACATCTCAACAACCCCATCAGTACAGGAACATCGGCTTGCCAAGCACGTGGCGCACCTTGGGCCGATACTCCTCCTTATCGTAGAGCTCCTCCACATCGACGCGCTTGAGACCTTGGGTGCAGGTATCGACGGGCACGGTGGTGTATTGGCCGTTCTGCAGCGCGACCATCCGCCCGCTGTGGCCTTGCAGCAGCTGATCGACCGCCAAATTCGCGTAGCTGATCGCCACCATGCGGTCGAGGCTGTCGGGCGCTCCGGCGCGCATCAGGTAGGCGAGTTGCTGGTTCACGATGTCGATGCCCGTCAGTTGCTTGAGCGCCTCGCCCGTGATCTGCCCGATGCCGCCGAGTTTGCGATGGCCGTAGGCATCCTCCTGGCCGTACTCCACCACTTGGCCGCCCACCATCGAAGCGCCCTCGGAGATCACGACCATCGCGTAGTTGCTGGGGTTGCGGCGCTTATCATCGATCAGTTTCTTGGCGAGCACCTCGATATCGAACGGCACTTCGGAGATCAGCGCGCGATCCACATCGGCCAAGTAGGCCGAGATCAGGGCCGTCTCGCCCGAATTGCGCCCGAACAACTCCACAACCGCGATGCGCTCATGTGAGCCGGTGGGTGTGCGAAGGGCATTGATAAACTCGACGCTGCGCGTCACCGCCGTCGAGAAGCCGATGCAGTAATCGGTGCCGAACACATCGTTGTCCATCGTTTTGGGGATGGCGATTACCGGCACGCCCTCCCGATGCAGGCGCACTGCGAACGAGAGTGTGTCGTCGCCGCCGATCGGCACTAGCGCGTTGATGCCGAGGTGCTCGATGGCCCGCAGCACGTGCGGCGTACAATCGGCGACCTGCTTCTCGCCCTTGTACGTGTACTGCCCCTGCAGGAACTCGGGCATCATATCTGGCTTCACTTTTGCGGGATTGGTGCGTGAGGTGTGGAGGTGGGTGCCGCCGTAACGATCGATGGTGCGCACATCGGCTTTGGTGAGTGGCTGTACCCATTCGCTATGGCTCTCGGGGTTATCGGGGTTGTAGTTGAGTAGACCGCCCCACCCTCGTCGTATCCCCACCACTTCAATTCCTGCATCGACCGCCCGGTTGACCACAGCCTTGATGCACGGGTTCAGCCCCGGCACATCGCCTCCGCCCGTTAGGATGCCGATTCGCATCGTTCAATCTCCTTATTGTTGCAGATGCGGCTCTCTATGCCCTCGACTGCCTTTTACACGCCATTGTGCGATCTCTATTGTACATCGGATAGTGTTGAGTGAAGATCGGGGTTGTTCGATTATTTTGTTGGGGAAATAATGAAAATAATAGCGTGAAATGTTTCTGTGGAGAATAAAGGTGCTTGTAAATCTTCTATGGGACAATATCTATCGATGTATTGCTTGTAGCAGCCTTCAAAGAGTGTTCGATCATCCGAACGGAATAGATCGTCATCGGCCTTGAGGTGGTATACCTCCGATAGTGCGCTTGCTATACTCGGCTGAATGGACAAAGGCGAAACGAGTCTCGTATACCTGCCGGATGCGATTCGTTGTGAAAAGGAACCTGCTTTATAAGCAAGCAAGCTATCAACCTTCACCAGAAGTTTGCGCTGTTTCATGAACATTGGCAGCCTCGCGTCATCGCCGAGTTGAACGACTATCAATTCAAGCTTGTGAAGGTACAGGGCGATTTTGTGTGGCACTCGCACGCCGATACCGACGAAGCGTTTTTTGTGGTGAAGGGGCAGTTGCGCATCGATTTTGCGGATGGTCCAGTCGAGTTAGGGCCGGGCGATTTGTTTGTGGTGCCCAAGGGCGTGGAGCATAAGCCCTACGCCGAGCAGGAAGCCTGGCTGATGCTGCTCGAACCTCGCGGCGTAGTGAACACCGGCGACGCTGGTGGCACGCTTACCGCCGCGAACGATGTCTGGATCTAGTGCTATCATCAGGAATAGAACGGTTCGATTTGGTGTTGTTCTGCCGATGGAACAACACCTTTTTTTATATCATCCTCAAAACTCCAAGCTTGCGCGGCTACTTCTACCTCATTCGAATTGGAAAATCTGTTTTTCTTCCTGCAGATATCTGCTATACTATGGCGACATTGGGTTGCCACGCAGCGTTGGTTCAATTGCCGACGTAAATCGAGGGGAGACTGCTCGTTGACCTTCCGATAAGGCTGTGGCAGCCTTGTTTATCAATACGATCCTTTTTTTGGCAACACTCAAGACATGGCGAAGAAGGTCCGACTCGATCAACTGCTGGTTCAGCGTGGTTTAGCTGAGACCCGTAGCAAAGCTCAGGCGTTGATTATGGCCGGAGCGGTGCGGGTGGCAGGCTCAGCGACGGTGCGTGCTGGCGATATGGTAGCACCAGAAGCCGATCTCGAACTCGTCGCATCGCTGCCCTACGCGAGTCGGGGTGGGCATAAACTGGCGCACGCGCTCGACAGCTTCGGCCTGCAGCCCGAGGGGTTGATAGCCATCGACGTTGGTTCCTCAACCGGTGGGTTCACTGATGTGCTGTTGCAACGGGGCGCTGCCCGTGTGTATGCGGTCGATGTGGGCTATGGCCTGCTCGATTGGCGATTGCGCCAGGATTCGCGGGTGGTGGTGCTGGAGCGCACCAACATTCGCTACCTGGAGGCGCTGCCCGCCGTTGAGGCAACGGCGCAGACCGAACAGTCTGCGGAATCTGCCGAGGCAACAGCGACACCTTCTGAGCAAACGGTCTTGGCCGAGTGTGCATCGATCGATGTCGCGTTTATTTCGTTGCGTTTGGTGCTGCCCGCGCTACGGCGCCTGATCACGCCGGATGCTTGGGTTGTCGCGTTGATCAAACCGCAGTTCGAGGCAGGCGCGGATCAGGTGGGCAAAGGTGGTGTTGTCCGTGATCCTGCGGTGCATGCTGCGGTGCTGCGCACGATCTTGGGCTTCGCAGCCACGGAGGGTTTTGAACCGCACGGCTTGGCCCGTTCTCCAATAACTGGCCCCGCCGGCAATGTCGAATTCCTGGCGTGGTTGGGTGGCCCCGGCCCTGCGCTCGATATCGAGCGAGCGATCCGTACTGTTTTAGTAAAATAGTCGCATTTTCGCCAACATTTGTCGGTGCTGGCTGCTTTTCATTTCGCGACATATGTTATACTTTTCACAAGTTGGATGAGGAACGCAATTAAACGTACGTTCTTGGTGGTGCTAGTGCTGTTGGCTATGCCGATCGGCCTGGCACCCGCGCACGGTGCAACTGGCATCGATCATGCAACGGTCATTCAAGACACCCTAGCACCTGGACAGAAGCAACAGTACGCCCTGCAGTTTAGCGAAGGCCCATTGCGCGAGGGATGGCTATTCGCTTTAGTAGGGCGCATCTGGGCGGGGAGCGCAGATCTCACGCTGCTCACTCCAACTGGCGAAGTGGCGGGCTTCTGGCGATGGGCCGCGAGCGATGCGCTTCGTTGGGAGGGTGTGGCATTACCGCAGGATGGCGAGTATCAACTGCAGGTTGCGAGCGTGGGTACCGAGGCGTTGCGTTTCTCGATCTATTACGATCAAAGCTGTTTTTGCGCCGAGAAGCCGCTTCCGCTCGATGATGGTGTGGCGATCTTTCACGGGAGTGCAGTCGCTGGCAGCCGAGTGGAAGTGCGATTCAGCGCTACCCCTGAGGTGGCGTTGGATGTCCAAGTGGCGTACCGAGTTGCGCCGCGTGGTCAATGGCCAAACGATTATCAGCTGGTCGAGATCTGGCGTGATCAGGCTGTGCAGAGTGCTAATGGTGTAAACGAGGAGATCATTTCGTTCACTGCGGCCTCGGATGATCCTTTTTATATGATCGTTCGTAGTCCGATGGCGATAGAGACGGTTCGTTTTGCTGCTCAGATACACTCCGCGCAAGTGGGCATGCCTACTTGGCCGTTTTTGATAAGCGTTCTTGTTCTATTAGTGGCGCTCGCATCGTTGGGCATTATGCTTGTGCGCTTGCGTCACTTGATTATTCCGCGAAAGAGAGGTGGAAAATCCAAACAACAGTTGATGTGACTTAACGATCGTTTTTTGATCGATAAGCTCGCGGAGATATGGGTTTGATTTTTGATAGACAAACTGAACATTCTGTTCGGTTGATAATGTGGGCTATTGGGCATCAAGTTGACGAATCTTGAGTTCTTGTTATAATGGCCCACAGTTCCATGGAGAACCCTATCTTGGCCCTCGCTTATTATCCAGTAGACCTTTAGCGCCGTTTTGGTGTGTTTGTCTCTAGGAGGCATTATGTCGTTTCGCCGCCGACCCCCGCGATGGTTGTTGCTTGCCACTATGGCAGGAGCTGCGTTGATTCTTTCTGCCTGTGGTGCGGACCTTCCCGCGACGACGACATCTCCCGCTGGGACTCACGCGCGTCGAATTTACGAGCTGTTGGTTCCCATCTTTTGGATCGCGTTAGCTGTATTTGTGGTTGTGGAAGCGATCTTGATCTATTCAGTGATCCGTTTCCGCCGCCGCCCAGACTCAGGTATTCCCACCCAGATCCATGGAAATACGATGGTGGAGATCGGTTGGACGATCGCACCAGCGTTGATCCTACTGGTGATTGCGGTACTCACTTTCCGCACTCAGGCTATCCAATCGGTTCAGCCAGCCGATGCGATACGTATTAAGGCAATTGGTCACCAATGGTGGTGGGAATTCCGCTACGAGGATCGGAGCATCGTTACAGCGGGCGACCTGTACGTCCCGGTTGGCAGGGATGTAACGCTGGAGCTTGAGGCAGTAGATGTCATCCATAGCTTCTGGGTGCCAAAACTAGCTGGTAAAACCGACACGATCCCTGGGAAAACCAATCTCATCACCTTCCAAGCTGAGAAAGAGGGCGTTTTCCGTGGGTTCTGCGCTGAGTTCTGTGGTGAACAGCACGCGGTGATGCGATTCCGCGTGGTCGCCGTACAGCCGGATGTGTTCGAACAGTGGTTGCAGGAGCATTCTGTTGCTCCGCCTGCTCCCTCAGAGGAAGTTCAGCAGGTTTTCGTTACCCGTGCTTGTGTGAGCTGCCATGCTATCGATGGCTTTGAGCAGGCAGTCGGCCAGACTGGCCCGAACCTGACCTATTTCGGCAGCCGCTTGACGATTGCTGGTGGTGCCTTGCCGAATACGCCGGATAACCTGCGCCGCTGGTTGCAGGATCCCGAGGCCGTGAAGGCTCACAACAAAATGGCCGCCACAATCGGACCTGGCAAGGTTCAGCTGACACCTGACGAGATCGAACTTCTGGTGTCGTACCTTGGGGAACAGAAGGTCTCGGTTCCCATCCCTGCCGAACAATAGCGATTCTAGGAACGTTTTTCTATACACAATTGAACAAAGCACACGTTTTTGTGTGCTTTGTTCCTGGTAGATAAGTCTGGAGGACTGCATGGCAACGTTAGAGCGCCAGGTTGGGCATACGCCGACGCTCGTGCCGTCGAAGGAGTTGCCCGGCTGGCTAGGTTGGCTGACAACCGTCGATCATAAGAAGATCGGCATCATGTACATCGTCTCCGCCTTCTTCTTCTTCTTGATCGGTGGTATCGAGGCATTGCTGATGCGTGTCCAGCTGGGAGTACCCGAGAACACGTTCCTCAGCCCGGATGTCTATAACCAGATGTTCACGATGCACGCGACGACCATGGTGTTCTTGGCGATCATGCCATTGAACGTCGGGTTCGGTAACTACGTGGTGCCGCTGATGATCGGTGCTCGTGACATGGCCTTCCCACGCTTGAATGCGCTGAGTATCTGGCTGTTCATCTTTGGCGGCTTGATGTTGTACCTCAGCTTCATCGTGGGTGGCGCCCCCGCCGCAGGCTGGTTTGCTTATGCACCATTGAGCACGAAGGTGTTCTCGCCAACCAACGGTATGGATTACTGGGTGGTTGGTCTGACGATCACTGGTGTGGCTTCGATCGCTGGTGCGATCAACTTTATCGTGACGATCATTAATATGCGCGCCCCCGGTATGACGTTCAACCGTCTGCCGTTGTTCGCCTGGATGACGCTGATCGTTTCGTTCTTGTTGATCTTTGCTTTCCCTAGCCTGACTGTGGCACAGGTGCAGTTGCTGTTCGATCGCAACTTCGGTACGGGCTTCTTCTTGCCCGAACGCGGTGGCGATCCGTTGCTGTGGCAGCACTTGTTCTGGTTCTTTGGGCACCCTGAGGTGTATATCCTTATTCTGCCTGCGATGGGTATTGTGTCGGAGGTTCTGCCGACCTTCTCGCGCAAGCCGATCTTTGGGTATGCGTTCGTCGCCTATTCGGGTGTGGCGATCGGTTTCTTGGGCTTCACCGTGTGGGCTCACCACATGTTCGCTGTTGGCTTGGGACCACTCGCCAACGCGATCTTCTCGGCTGGTAGCTTCTTGATCGGTGTTCCCACCGGCGTTAAGATCTTCAACTGGATCGCAACGATCTACGGTGGTTCGATCAACCTGAAGTCGCCATTCTACTTTGCGGCTGGCTTTGTTGCGATGTTCGTTATCGGTGGTATCAGCGGTATCACGCTGGCTTCGCCGCCGCTCGACTTGCAGCAGACCGATTCATACTATGTGGTGGCGCACATCCACTATGTGCTGTTTGGTGGCGCGATCTTCGGCCTGTTTGCTGGTGCTTACTACTGGTTCCCCAAGATCACTGGGCGCATGCTCAACGATCGACTGGGTAAGATCCACTTCTGGCTGATGCTGATTTCGATGAATGTGACCTTCTTCCCCATGCACATCCTTGGCACCGAGGGTATGCCTCGCCGCTACTACACCTACGAGGCCGGTATGGGCTGGGAAGTTTGGAACTTGCTCGAGACGATCGGCGCGTTTGCGATGGCCTTCTCGATCTTGATCTTCATCTTCAACGTCGTCAGCAGCCTGAAGCACGGCGAGCGCGCCGAGGCCGATCCCTGGGATGGGGCGACTCTCGAGTGGGCCGTCTCTTCGCCGCCGCCCGCACACAACTTCGATCGCACGCCGGTTGTTCATAGCCGCCGCCCGTTGTGGGATACAAAGTACCCCGATCTGGAAGTGGCGCACGAGGCTGGCTCGCACGGTATGAAGCGCAGCGAGGCAGTGAAGCAAGATCAAGTGCACCATGTCGAGGGCGATGAAGCTATTCACCTGCCTTCGCCAACCTTCGCTCCGATCATTGTTTCGTTCGGTGTGACGGTGTTGGGCTTTGGTCTGCTTTACCTTGGCACATCCGGCGGTATGACCGCTATCGCGATGGTCGTGGGCTTGGTGATTATGGGTTACGGTATCGTTCGGTGGGTGCGCGATGCACACGCTGATCTACCGCAGCACTAGATAGAACTCAGGCGAGGCACTGCAAACCTCCGCACGTCGTTTGCAGTGCTTTGCCTGCACTTCTTTGTTCTCTAGTAGGAGCAACGTATGAGTGAGCATGCCGCAGTTGCCCACACGGCGCACGAAGCTGGTCATGTCGCTGGCCATGGAACCTCGACAGGTCTCGATAGCCGTAAAATGGGCTTGTGGGCCTTTATCGGCTCGGAAGTGCTGATCTTCGGATCGCTGATTGTCACATACTTTATCTATAAGCCCATCAATGCGGCGCGTCCCGATGCACAATTGCCGCATGAAGAACTGGGCATCATGTTCACGAGCTTGCTGGCTGCGATCCTGCTGGCAAGCAGTGTAACGATGGTGATGTCGCTTGCTGCCGCCCGCAATGGCGATAAGCGCATGTTCCAGATCTGGCATCTGGCAACGATTGGCTTGGGCCTATGCTTCCTTGGCGGCCAGGTGTACGAGTTCTACGAGCTTTCGCATCACGGCCTTACGCTGTCGAGCAGCTTGTTGGGTATGACGTTCTACACCCTGACTGGCTTCCACGGTACTCACGTGGCGATCGGTGCAACCTGGTTGTTCGCAGTCTTCCTGAAGGTGCGAGCATACCCCGATTCGCCAGAGAACCTGATGGATATCGAGTTGAGCGGCCTCTACTGGCACTTCGTCGACTTGGTCTGGGTGGCGGTCTTTACTCTCATTTATCTGTTGCCGTAAGGCCACTAATTCTTGTAGGAGCGTTTTATGGCCGCGACACATGATGGGGCGCATAGCTCGACGCGCACATATTGGACCGTCGGCGTTATTCTGGCGATCGTCACCGCTATTGAGGTGGTCGCCGCATTGCCAGGGGTGATCTACGACCCCGCACAGCCCGATCCGACCTCACAGGTGATCGTGTTGATCGCCCTCTTGATAATGATGCTGATCAAGGGTGCGTTGGTGGCGATGTTCTTTATGCACCTCAAAGGTGATTCCCGCATCTTCTTACTGTTGTTCTTAGTGCCGCTGCTCATGGCAACGTCGATGTTCTTCGCGTTGCAGGTGATCTTCGCCAACCACGGCGGTATTGCGGGCTGACAACAGTAGCCATTGCAGAGTAACCAGGCAGGCGGGTGGTGCATGCAGCGCCCGCCTACCTGTTCGTTTCGTAGGAGGAATAGCGTGCCCGATTTCGGTATGCTTCCGCTCACGAGTGGCCCGTACGATTGGGAGTGGGAACATTTGTGGGTCCCCACACTGATCCTGGCGATCTATCTCTTGTTCGCCGGGCCACTGCGTAGCCGTTTCCCTGGCTCAAAGCCAGTCTCGCCAGTGCAGTTCCAATTCTTCCTGCTTGGCATGGTCTTTTTGGTGATCGCGTCCGTCTCGCCTGTCGAGACGCTCTCCGGCTATCTACTGTCGATGCATATGGTACAGCACTTGGTGCTGACGATGCTGGTTGCCCCGCTGATGCTGGTCGGTACGCCGGGCTGGATGCTGCGCCCGATCTTGCGCATCCCTGGGGCGTTACAGATCGGTCAGTTCCTCACCAACCCCGTCACAACCTTTCTGCTGTTCAATATGATCTTATGCATCTGGCACGTGCCGCGTTACTACGATATGGCGCTGCGCGATCCGCAGGTTCACCAGTTGGAGCACGTGATGTTCTTGCTGACGGCGCTGCTGACGTGGTGGCCGGTCTACAGCCCGCTCCACGAGCTGCCGCGCCTCTCGGACCCGTTGCTGCTGGTCTACCTGTTCCTCTCCTCGTTGCCACCCACCATTCTCGGTGCGCTGATCACCTTCAGCGATAACGTGCTGTACAGCGCGTATCTCGATGCACCCCGAATGTGGGGCATGTCGGCGCATTTTGATCAGCAGGTCGGTGGCTTGATCATGTGGATTCCTGGCGCGTTGGTCTACTTCGTGGTGTTGACGTGGATCTTCTTCCGTTGGCTCAACCGCGACGAGCACACGCAGAGCCAGGATATGCGCCCTACGATCTATTAGCCGCTTCTTGGGCGTCTTGAGCAAGCAGGTCTTCGCGGGGCGGGCTGAAGGTATCGAGCACGAGTGTATCTTCGAGCGCATCGACGGCGTGCGGCGTGTTGCCGGGTGTGCAGATCGTATCGCCTGGGCCTAACTCGTGTGTGGTGTCGCCAACGCGCATGCGCAGCCGCCCGCGAAGCACGTGGGTGAGCTGCTCGTGCGGGTGGTGATGTTCGGGGAGGTGGCTGCCCGCCTCGAGTTGTACCTGCATCAGCATCATGCGCTCGCCCGCTACGATGGTCTGTCGCCGAATGCCCGGCACCATCGTGATCCAAGGTGAGTTGTGTATTGCGCTCATCGTTTCCCCTTCGACTATCTGGTTTGCCGCCGATCTTAGCATGTCGCCCTCATCTCGGCAAACTCCAATGCTGTAACATCGCACCGCGAAATACGTAGATACAGATGCGTGTGATTTTATCACTCGCCAATGCACTTCGGGCGAGCCAGAAACGCATTGAGCACAGCTATTATTCATGGTACGATTTTTATGGCTGGTACGAGATAGTGTGGCAATCATGAGTCAGGAGCTTGCAGATGGTCGAAATTATGAATCTCTTTTCGGCATTCGGCCTTTCAACGGCAGCGGGCCTAAACGCCTACGTACCGCTGTTGGCGGTTGGCTTAATCGCTCGCTACACCTCGCTGATTCAGTTGAGCGAGCCATTCGATCTGCTTGTGCACCCCATTGTGCTGATTGTCTTGGCCGTACTGGCCATCCTCGATTTTATAGGCGATAAAGTGCCAGCGGTCGATCACGCGCTGCACGCTGTAGGGATGTTTATCGCGCCAGTGGCGGGCGCCATCCTGTTTATGGCGAGCAATAGCGAAGCAGGCGCCGTTCACCCCATGCTCGCGGCGATCTGCGGCTTGTTGCTGGCCGGTGGCGCGCATTCGGTACGCACCGCCGTGCGCCCGATGTCGACCGTGACCACGGGTGGCGTGGGGAATCCTATCGTCAGCTTCCTGGAGGATATCGCCTCGGTGGTGCTTTCGATCGTAGCGATTCTGTTGCCGATTCTGGCGTTTATCGCCGTAGTGGCGATGGCCGTGATGGTGGTGATGCTCTATCGGCGCTTCCGCCGCCCAACCGCGCGTCGCTTGTAGATCGATATAGTGCTTGTTGATAGGAGCGGTCGTCCTTCTTTACGAAGAGAGGGACGACCGCTCTTGATTCGATAACTTTGCGACGATCGCTGGAACTAGCACCTTGCCAATTTGACATAAAATTAAACGCGCTCCAGCGGGCGATGTGGAGGCGGCGGCAGTTCGACCTCGATAGGATCATCGGGGCGCACCTCGCCACCCTCAATCACCACCGCCATGACACCTGCCTTTCGTTTCAAATGGCCTTGCTCATCGCGCTCCAGAACGGCAGCTTTCAAGCCTTGTTGGAAGGCATCGATCTGGGGGCAGGGGTTGCGCAGGCCGGTGATCTCGATCACCGCCTCGCTGCCGATCTTGAGGCGGGTGCCGGTCGGCAGGCTCAGCAGGTTGATCCCGCGAGTCGTAATATTTTCGCCGAGCTGTCCTGGCTCAACGTGGAAATTCTTTTGGGCTACTTCATCGAACAGTTCGATGTGGATGAGATGGACCTGACGGAGATTGGGTTGTGTAGGGTCAGCGGCGACCCGCGAACGGTGCTTGACGGTTTCGCCCATATGGGCATCGCCCTCCACACCAAGCCCGGCCAGCAGCCGAATGCTCTCCTGATTCTGCTTGCTGAATGTATGCTCGCCACTACGACTTACCGCGACAACTCGCATCGTGATCCTCCTCTCAAATCCAAGAGCATCGTTAGGGAGCGCAAGCACCACTCCCTAAACGACATGATACAACACGAGTGCAATGTTGAATCCGATATTGGGGAAAAGACGTCTGCTCCGAAGCCCAACAAAAAAAGATATCAATACGCTTCTATGCGCATTGATATCACAAGAATGTAGAGGCGTTCGCCTGTGCAGGCGAGAATTGGCCGCTGATCATACAGAATAGGTTGTCGACTTCTCAACGGAATCTGATGGAACGATCGCGACAGCGCTGACGTCATGAACATCAGATACGTCGATCGATTGTATACGTAATGTTGAGCATACTAACACTGAGTTTCAGTGTTAGCGTGAATATGAGGTAAGAGGTTGATGAATGGAGGTAGGCTGCCGATGAGAGCTAGCACGCTGGGTTGTGATGATAGAACCGCACAAACCCATCTGCCTGTCGAAGATGCGAACAGGCACTCGATGAGGGGCGATGTGTGACGGATCGCCTCGTTTGTAGATATGGTTTTCGTATACGTTAATCGATAAATCGTTGCGGTTCAAACCACATTTCTATCATCGTCATCACAACCAACCCGATTGAACCGACCAAAGCTGAATAGATGATGAGGCCGAGGAGATTGAATGGACGGCCTGCTGCAGCATCTGCGTACCAGTTAAAGATGGCAGTGCCTACCACTGCGACGGTCCACAATGACCAGAGAATCTTCTGTAGACTGCGATCGGACTTGCGAACTGTGGTCTCGGTGGTGCTCTCTGCGCCACCCGTCTCAAGGATGTTCCGTAGCATGGTCACACCTCGTCTGGTCTTCTATTGGCGAAGAGCAGGCTCTACGAGCCTTTGCCTGGAATGTATTCTGTTGTGATTTTCATTCTCTCTTCGCGAAAGGGTCTGGATGGTTTACGTTAGAAGCGCTGTCAAAATTAGCACTTTAACGTAAACGTAAACTTTTTGCCAAAAAAAGGTAAAGCTACGATACCTGACTAGCAATGTACTGTTCGATGATGTCGATGTTCGTCAGGATATCGGCTCTGAAGCGTTGCAACGCCGCGATCTTCTCATCGGTATCGTGGAGTTGCCGTTTTAGGATTTCGAGCACCCGCTGTTTGCCCCGGATACCTGTAGGATCTTCACAATACAGCGGGATCACCTCACCGATTTCTTCAAGCGTTAGGCCGATCTGCTTAAGCGCATCGATCTTCTTTAGCCGGAATAGCTCAGCTTCGGTGTAATAACGAAAACCTTGACCTTCACGCTCGCTTGGCCCGAGAAGGCCGAGGTCTTCATAGTAACGGATCGTTCGTGGTGTTACGCCAGCCTGTTCTGCTAACTCACCGATCCGCATTTTTGTTTTTGTTGTCATAATGAGACTCTAACATTAACGCCAGAATGTGTATTGTGCCGGATGGCTCATGTCAAGTGTGTTGTGCATGATAAGGATGGCACACACTCCTTAGTCAAAGGAGCAAGTTGACGTTAACGTCAGAGTTTATTATAGAGATGGGGTTTCTATTTGTCAAGGACTTTTTTCTAATATCTGTGAGATTGGGTCAAAATGTGGGTATTTCCAAATTGGATTGGTTGGATTGGACTGTGTCAGTAACAAACCCGTTTTAGCCTGCGGCAGCAAGGTATGTGATGTTTTTTGTGTTGTCGATGCGCTGCTACATACAGCGCATCGACATTGCCTTCGCTGAGAATATTGCTATTCGTCTAACACCGAAGAAATGGTGTTCGGCAAGCATGCTGATCCTGTGATCAATCGTTCGGATGTGGTCTTAGGCGATGACGCTGGCGATCATGGTATCCCAACTGATGCCCATCGCCCAGAGGAGCGCGAAGGCGGCCAATAGGCTGATCTGTTGCTCGGGTGGGATGTCGATGGTGAGTAGTGGTTGTTCGCGCATCCCTTGGGCCGCTATAACAACTCCATCCTGCACGAAGAGTGCTGCGCCCCCGTTGGCGCGGTGGACGCTGATGGCGCTCTGCTCGGGCTGGGTGCTGATCGCGATGTATGGACAGGGCGCGAATTCGGCCAGTGCGGCGATCTCGGGGATATCGACGTTGAGCGCCACGACGCCCTGCGGGTCGGTGACGAGCATAGCCACGCCGAGCACCCGCGCGAGTTCGTCGCGGTCGGCGATACCGCTGGGCAACGCATCGGGCAGGTCGGTGATGGCGCTGTACGCGCAGCGCTCGAACCCGATGCCTCGTGCAGCGCTGTCGGCGCTATCGAGGCCCAGCACGGCGAAGGTCGCCGTTGGAGCGGCGAGCGTACGGTGTGTCGCTTCGAGATCAGCGGGGCTAATACATTCGACGGTTTGTGCTTGTGTCCTCACCGTTGTGGCGATCAGGAGCGCGGCGAGATCGCGGCTGCGATCTCCGGCGATCGCCACGATCGGGATGGGGCCGAGGCGTTCCCAAGGCACGTCGAGCGTGGGTGTGGGTGGCGTCGCTCGCCCAACGCCGATCGAATCGGCTGCAACGAGATTGGGTTTTTTTGCGAATACGGCGGGGTCGAACTGCCAAGACCGCGCGCCCATGCCGAGTTGCACATGGCCGTTGGCGTGTTGAAACCACGGGATGCCCCGCGAGACTGCTTCGGCGGTGATCTGTAGGGCAGGCAGCGGCAGGGCTTCTGCGCGCCGTTGGCGTTGAAGCTCCCAGAGCGGCCCTTCGGCATCCCAATCCTCGTCGTTGGCGGCTTGGGCGTTGAGGCCATCAACGACATACTG
>CALKHR010000039.1 GCA_937988885.1 uncultured Roseiflexaceae bacterium
GTGCTATCCGTGTGTGCCAGTGCGTTTCATTGGCTATCGAGGACGGCATTCATCCTCGGCCTAAAGGCACGGGGCTTTCTGCCGCCTTTTCTGTAAGGATAACGAGGTATGGCACAGCCGTCGCCCTCGCCGCCGCGCGACGATTGGCAAACGCAGTTCGCCGACCCACCCCGCTCGTACGGGGCGATGCCGTTTTGGTTCTGGAACGATGATCTAGAGGAGGCCGAACTGCTCCGCCAGATCAACATCATGCATCAGCAGGGCTTCGGCGGCTTTGTACCGCAGGCCCGCATCGGTCTGAGCAGACGGGTTGGCTACCTCACTCCCACCTTCTTCCAACTGATGCGCAGCGCGGTGGCCGAGGCGGCGCGGCTGGGCATGCAGGTGGTGCTCTACGACGAAGGCTCCTATCCCTCCGGCTCGGCACAGGGGCGCGTAGTGGCCAAACGGCCCGAATACGCCTCGCGCTGCCTGATCGGGCTGCACACGCGGGTGCAGGGGCCACGGCGCGGTTACTGGCACCCCAACCCCGGGCGTGCCTTGGGTGATCGACTGGTGGCGGCGGTGCTGGGGCGCGTGCTGCCCGATGGCTCACTCGATCCCGAGACGCTGCGGGTGCTGCCGAGCCTGCCGCCCGAACTGATCCCCTACGAGGTCGGCGCGGGCGAATGGCAGATCACCGCGATCTGGGATGTGGCAAGCGGCGGCACGATTCGCGGTGTCTTCGACGACGAGGACGATCAGCACGTCGGCGCTCCGGCGGCCAGCGACCTGCTCAACCCCGATGCCGTGGCGAGTTTCATCCACCATACTCACGAGCGCTACTACGAGGAACTCGCGCCCTACTTCGGCAGCACCATCATCGCGATGTTCACCGACGAGCCGATGCTGCTTGGGCGCTCACCCAAACGCGGCCCGCAGCCGTGGCCCATCAGCGCAGGCCTGCTCGATGAGGTGCGCGCCCTGTGGCCCGATGTCGAGCGGTGGCTGCCTGCGCTGTGGTTCGATTGTGGCGAGCGTACCGCTGCATTCCGCGCCGCGTATACTTCCGCCGTGCAGGCGCGCCTGGAGCGAGTCTTTTACGGCGCGCTGAGCGAATGGTGCGCTGCGCACGGTATTGCGCTCACCGGGCACCCCGCCGAGAGCAACGATTTCGCCACGCTGCGCGCGTTTCAGCTGCCGGGCCAAGATATGGTGTGGCGCTGGGTGGAGCCTGGTGCTGCCAGCGCGCTGTACGGCGAACACAGTTGTGCGCCAAAGTGCGCCAGCAGCGCCGCCGTCCTGCACGGGCGCGCCCGCAACGCCAGCGAAGTGTTGGGCGCGTACGGTTGGCGGCTCACGCTCGACGAGGCCAAGTGGCTGCTCGACTGGCACTTAGTGCGCGGCATCAATCTGTTCTATCCGCACGCCTACTTCTACAGCATCCGTGGACGACGGGCCTACGAGAGCGAGCCAGATCTGGGCATCCACAACAGTTGGTGGCCGCACTTCGGCCTGCTGGGCGATTATCTGCGGCGCATGTGCTGGCTACTCAGCGATGGTCATCCGATCTGGCCCGTGGCGGTGCTGACCGACCCACACGCAGCGGCGTGGCATGCTGCCGCTGTGCTGCAACAGCACCAGATCGATTACGGCTACATCGATAGCGCAGCGTTGGAGCGCGCCACCATCGCCGATGGACACCTGTGTATCGCCGCGCAGCGCTTTGCGGCGGTTATCTGCGACCCACCGCTCGCCGAACTCCCGCCGACGCTGGCGGCGTTTCGAGCGGCGGGAGGGCTTGTCTTGCAGGAGTGGCAGCTCGACACACTCGTGGCGACGCTGCGCGAACGAGTGCCTCCCGATGTTGATTGGCCGCACGCGCCCGACCTGCGGGCGCTGCACTATCGGCGCGCGGGCTACGACATCTATCTGTTGGTGAACGAGGGCGAGCAGCCGATCGCTGGCGAACTCTCGCTAGGGACAGAGGGCGGCTTGTCCTGTTGGGATGCACTCGACGGCTGCCAACGCGCTTGGCCTTCCCGCAACGAAGCGGGGCGCTGCTATACCACACTGCGGCTCGAACGCCGCCAAAGTCTGCTGCTGGTGGTTGACCCGCACGGTCAATCGCAGCCCGTCGCCGCACCCGAGCCTCCGCCGCAAGCCGTATTGCTCGATGTGCTCGGGCCGTGGCACTGCTCGACCAAACAGCAGCGACCGCACACGCTCCAGTGTCCAGGGGATTGGGCGCAACAGCCGGGCTGGGAGGTGTTCAGCGGAACAGTGCAATGCACGTGTCGCTTCACAGTGTCGGCGGCCCAAGCCGAACAGGCCCGCTGGCTCGATGCGGGGCGCGTAGGCGATATTGCTGAAGCGTGGCTCAACGGCGAGCCGCTTGGCGTACGGGCATGGGCACCGTATCGCTGGGCTATCGGTGGCCGATGCACGGCGGGCCAGAACGAACTGGTGCTGCGCATCACCAATTCGAGCGCGAACGCTCTGGAAGGCTTGCAACTGCCCTCCGGCCTGCTTGGGCCAGTACAAATCTGGCGTTGAAACGGCAATATACAACGATGCAGGGCTATACTGCGGTGGCGGCGGCTCGCTCACCCGAGCCGCACATATCGATCCTACCATCCAGCCATCGACGTATCGAAGTTCTTGTATGACGATAGGGGAATATCCAATGCAAACTGAGGATATACGCCAGCGTTGGACTATTTCAGAGGATCGCTGCTTCGACCCCAATCCAACGCAGCGCGCATTGGCGCGCGAACTGTATGCCAGCGTCGCCTCGTTGCCGCTGGTCTGCCCACACGGCCACGTAGACCCCGCACTGCTCTCGAACCCGAACGCCACCTTCGGCAGCCCTGCCGATCTGTTCATCATCCCCGACCACTACGTCTTTCGGATGCTCTACAGCCAGGGCGTGCGGCTCGAAGATCTTGGCGTGCCAACCCGCGACGGCACGGCGGTCGAGCAGGATCACCGCAAGATCTGGCAACGCTTCGCGGAGCACTTCTACCTGTTTCGCGGCACGCCCACCGGGCTTTGGCTGGCCGATGAACTGACCAATCTGTTCGGCGTCACCGAAAAGTTGAACGGCGAGAGCGCCCAGCGCATCTACGATCAGATCGCCGAGAAGTTGGAGCAGCCGGAGTTTAGCCCGCGCGCCTTGTACCAGCGCTTCAACATCGAGGTGTTGTGTACCACCGACGCCGCCACCGACACGCTCAGCCATCACAAAGCCTTGCAGGCCGAGGGCTTCGGCGCTGTGCGGCCCACCTTCCGCCCCGATGCTGTGGTGAACCTCGACACCGCCGGGTGGCGGGGGCATATCGAGCAGTTGAGCGCCGTCTCGGGTGTGGCGGTGGTCGATTACGCCAGTTTTATTCGGGCATTGGAGGAGCGGCGCGCCTTCTTCCGCGAGCAGGGTGCGGTCGCAACCGATCACAGCGCCCTCACCCCGCATACCGAGCGCCTATCGGACGCGGAGGCCGAGGCGATCTTCGCGCGGGCGCTGCGGGGCGAACTGCGGACCGACGATCCCGCCCGCTTCACCGCCCATATGCTGCTGGAAATGGCCCGCATGAGCGTCGAAGATGGCTTGGTGATGCAGTTGCACGTGGGCAGCTTGCGCAACCACAACAGCGCCGTGTTCGAGCGGTTCGGCTTGGATAAAGGCGCCGATATTCCCGTGGCGACCGAGTGGACGCGCTCGCTGCGGCCACTGCTGGAGGCGTACGGCAACGATCCTCGGCTGCGGCTCATTCTGTTCACGCTCGACGAGAGCACCTACAGCCGCGAACTCGCGCCACTCGCTGGGCACTACCCCTCGCTGTTCCTCGGCCCGCCCTGGTGGTTCTACGACAGCGTGCTCGGCATGCAGCGCTACTTCGATCTGGTGGTCGAGACGGCGGGATGGTACAACACGGCGGGCTTCAACGATGATACGCGCGCCTTCGCCTCGATCCCAGCCCGTCACGATGTCTGGCGGCGGGTGGCGTGTAACTGGCTGGCGGGCCAAACGCTGCGCGGCCTGATCGATGAGGAAGATGCGTATCACATGGCCCACGATAGCGCCTACGGATTGGCGCGGCGGGCCTATCGCCTCGCTTGAACGTTGGCTTGATGGGTGACATCGCCATCGCACGTGGTGTCGCGACGCTACGCGTACGAGCGCGGCGACACCACACCGACCGAGGACACCGTGCCCCTGCGGGTGAGCAGTGTCAACCGAATGTCCTTTTGCAACAAGCATCAACAGGCGAGCATCGTACTATCACAAACGAAGGCGTAAAACAGCATGAGCACAACCCGACGGGTGGAGTTCAACCCAACTGCACGCGACCTGATGCAGCGTGCGCTTGCATGGATGGATGCCGCATGGGATGCGGAGGCTGGCCTCTTCCGCATGCCTGGAGATCAGTTGTACGAAGCCGGAAACTTGGGCGTGCCAGGCCATATGATCCGAGAGACGGCTTGGTATGCGCTAGGATTGCTTGCCCGAGGTGCGGAAGACGATGTGGCGCGGGCGCGGCAGGCCATTCGCACGGTGCTCACCTTCCAGTTCGATGCGCCGACGGAGCCATACCACGGCACTTGGTATCGCTCGCCATACGAGCCGCACCTGCCACCCGAGCCGACGGTCTGGCGCGACTACGATCCGAACTGGCGCGAGTTCATCGGCACCACCCTTGCACTGGTGCTGATCGAGTTCGAGGCACTGCTCGATGACGCATTACGAGCGCAGATCGATGTGGCCCTGCGGCGGGCGATTGACGGCACGATCGCCCGCGACGTGCCCGCCAGTTACACCAACATCGCCCTGATGACGGCCTTTCTGTTGCAGTTCGGGGCCGCACGTTTCGATGAGCCGAGTTGGGCCGCGCACGCCGAGCGGCTGGCTCGCGAGATCGTGGCGCGCTACGATGCGCACGACGCATTCGACGAGTACAACTCGCCGACCTACTACGGCGTCGATCTATATGCGTTGGCGCTGTGGCGCAAACACGCGACGCTGCCGTTCCTGCGAGAAGCGGGTGCGCGGATCGAGCACGCCCTGTGGCGCGATATCGCGCAGTTTTACCACGCCGAACTGTGCAATGTGGCCGGGCCGTACGACCGCAGTTATGGCATGGATATGCGGAAGTACGTGGCAGGCCTGGGGATTTGGATCTGGCTGGCGACTGGCTACGCCCGTGCGCCCTTCCCCGACCTCGAACAGCCGCTGGAGCACGGTTGGGACTTCGCGGTAGCGCCTGTGTTCGCCCTGCTTGGTCTCAACATGCCCGAAGATGTGCAGGCGCACTTCATGTCCTTCCAGGGCGAGCGCCTGATCACACGGATGATCACGGCGGAGCCGCACCGCGTCGCCAGCGCGTGGGTCGGTGCGCGGCTGATGCTCGGTGCCGAGGACTCATCGAGCACGCACCGCATCAACTCGCAGTACCACCCCGTCACTATCCACTGGCTGCAACCAGATGCGCAGCTTGGTTGGGTGCGGCTGCGGCACACCGAGGCGGTGGACGCGCGGGCCGAGCGTAATCGGCTCTCGTTCAGTTGTGCGCAGCACCAAGGTGGAGTGCTACGCTTTGTGTTTCAGGTGGCGTCGCCGGGCGCGCAGCCCGAGCAGTTCGCCCACGACGTCTGGATGTTGCCCGGATTACGGGTGCAGGTGGCGACCAACGCCAGTGAACTGCACACGGAAGCGAAGGATGGCCTGATCGAAGTGCACTACAGCACGAGCGATCTGGCGCCTGGTCTGCCGGTGTGGTTTCAGTTGGATGTCGCATCGACATAACGGTGTAGAGCGGTGGTGGAGCGACGCCATGCTGCGCTGTGCCACCCCAAGTAGACGGTGCTATGCAAGGTGAAGCCTTCGATACGCTGTGCAATTCGCTGCTGTTCGGCGACTACGATCGAGCCGAGCGCGCATTTGTGGCGCGCTTCACCCCCACGCTCTGGTTCGATGCCCACGAGCCTTTTCTACCCTTGGCGGTCGGGTACACGCTGTTTCGCGAGGATGCGCCGTCGCCATCGGCGGATCACACAGTACGCCTGAGTGCGTATCCGGGCGCTGTCCTGGCGATCGAGTACGCGATATGGTGGGATTGGGACATCGGTCACCTGTACGAGCTTGAACATTGTTGGATCTACCTCGATGAGCGGCACCAGCCGATCGCCTGCGAGGTCAGTGGGCACGGCGCGTTTCGGCAACTACTCCCCGCCGATGGACTCACATTCGATGGTGAGCACGTGCAGATCTACGCCGAGCCGGGCAAGCACGCCTTGGCAGCCTCGCCAGCCGGGTTCGAGGAGGCACGTCAGCCGCACCCCCGTGGCACGACGATGGAGTTAGCGGGCATCCAAGGCTTGTTGGTCAACAGTCTGTTTCAAGATACCCTGCGTAGCACGCCGTTCGCCGATACCCTGGTGCGCAGCTACTTGGCGCGGTACGCCTTTGAGCCAAGTTGGTGCTTCGAGAAGCGTGTCACGCTGGCGCCTGAGCAGCACGTGCCCTGGCCTGCCCTGCGCGAATGGGTGCCCCGACGGGTCGCTTGGTGGCTAGCGCGCCTCCAGTACGAAATCATGCCGAGCGACTACCGTCCGATCCGTGTCGGGCGGCGCGCCCCGCCGTTTAGCAGCGTGATCAACAGCGTCGAGGCATTGCAGCGCGCCATCGCACAGGGCAACGACCTGATCGGCGTGGTGCTGCGAATCTGCGCCGATGGCCATGTGATCGTGGCGCCGCAGGCGGTGATGCGCGATGTTCAGGGCGTGGCCTGGCCGATCGCCAGTAGCACGCTCGCAGAACTGCGGGCGCTTGCGCCGGAACTACAGACGTTTCCCACGCTGATGGAGGCGGGCGCGCTCTGCTTGCAGGGGCGGGTTGGGTTGTACGCGGAGATTGGCGATGAGCGGATCGTGCGGCAGGTCGCGCCGATGTTGCGCGATGCGCCGTTCGCGCCGTTCCTGTTTGTGGCAACCGAGCATCCCAATTGGCTCGCCGACTTTAAGGCCATCGCGCCAAAGGTGCGCACTGTGCTACAGGTGTCCTCGCAGCATATCGATGCGGTGGCGCTGGCTGAAGTGGCCCAAGCCGATTACCTCCTGTGCGAGCAGGGCTTGGACACTGCGCAGATTGAAGAGGCTCATCGGCGGGGCATCGGCGTGATCGCTGGTGCCGCCGCGCCCCGCAACGAAGCCGCGCCCTACGATGGCGTGTGCAATACCATCGGGCTCGCCGCCATCAACGAACAGCGGCGCATCATCGCGCTGTGCATCGATAGCGGCGACACGCTGATCGACGAGGGCAGCGAGATCAAAGATGCCGAGGAGGCCACGCAGCGGGCCTCGTTGATCCCCGGCGCTCGCGAACTGATCGACGGTCTGCGCAAACGGGGCTATCCGCTGGCCTTGGTGGTGGATGGTCCCGCCGCGACCTTCGCCAACACCCTGGGCGCGTATGGCTTGCTCGACGCCTTCGACGCAATCGCCGTCTCGGGGCAACTGGGCTATAGCAAGCCCGACCCGCGCATCTTCCACGAGGCGCTGGCACAACTCGGCGTGCATCCAAGCCACTGCGACCGCATGCTGATGCTCGGCAACAACTTGGCGGTCGATATCAAAGGGGCGAATCAGTTGGGGATGATCAGCGTGTGGCTGGATTGGGCGCCGCGACGCTCCAAAATCCCCGCTGATGCGAGCGAGACGCCCCGCTACACCATCCGCCGTCCCGACGAGCTGTTGGCGCTGCTGGATCAGTTGGAGAACGGCTAAATGCGCTTGTGGACGCTGCACCCGCAGTATCTGGATGCCAAAGGCTTGGTGGCGGCCTGGCGCGAGGCGCTGTTGGCTCAGAAGGTGCTGGCGGGTGCGACGGTCGGCTATCGGGCGCATCCGCAACTGTGGCGCTTTCGGCAGGCGGCGCACCCCATGCAGGCCATCGCCGACTTCCTGCACGGCCTTCACGACGAGGCGGAGGCGCGCGGCTATCGCTTCGACGCCAGCAAAATCGGAATGCCTCGCAGCGCCGCGCAGTTACCCGCAACAACGGGGCAGTTGCTGTACGAGTGGGAACATCTGCTCGGCAAGGTGCAGGTGCGCGCACCAGAACACTATCGAGCGCTGGCGACGGTGCGAGACCCGCAGCCGCATCCTCTGTTTGCGCTTATTGAAGGGGAAGTTGAAGTGTGGGAAGTGCGGCCTAGCACCTAGCGCGTGGCCGATTGCTCAGCAACGCCAGGGCGGCCAGAGGAATAAGCGCCACCATAACTCCCACGTCGAACGTGAGGCGCATCGCCAGCAACACCACCAGCACCGCGCCAGTCACGCTCGCGCCGACCACACTGCACAGCACGATCGCGCGCCAGCCAGCCGGGCGTAAGTGCCAACTGCGTCGCGCCACAGCGCATTGCAGCAGCGTGAGGAATAGGAACATCCCGATGGCGAACAGCGGCAGCAACAGTTGCTCGCGGGCTTCGTAGACAAACACTAATGCGGCGGAGGCGAACCCCAACAGCAGCATCCCCTTGAAGCGTGTGAGGCCATCGATTGCGGCTAGGCCATCGGCTGCCAGGAACGAGAGCAAACGCGGCACATCTGTATAGGCTGTGTTAGCCGCCAGCGCGAGAATAAGCGTCGTGCTCAACTGCATCGCGTAGTAGAGCGGCGACGAGTCACCAAACACCGCACGCGCCAACCGCGAACTCAGCGTCTCGAACGAAGTGCGCTCCTGCGACGTGACGCCATACACGTAGGCGAGCAGCGTCATACCCACCATCATAATGCCGAGCATCAGCGCCACCGTGAGCAGGGTGCGCGCAGCATTACGCGGCGCTGGCGAGTGGAAAGCGGGCACCGCATCGCAGATCGTCTCGCCGCCGGTGAGCGCGCTACACCCCATCGAGAAGGCGTGCGCTAACAGCAGCAGGGTGAACGGCGACGAAAACCGAGCGACACCCCTTGTCGGAAGGGTAGGCTCGATATTTCCTGATAGCCAATGGAACAGACCAAGCCCCAACAGCGTGCAGATGCAGAACAAGAACAAGTACGTGGGCAGCGCGAACAGATTCGCCGAGACGCGGGCGCTGCGCAGGTTCACCAACGTGATCACGCTGATCAGGAGCAACGTGAGCTCGACGCGGAACGGCGCGAGCGCATGGAACATCGATGAGAGCGCGTGGGCCGATGCCGAGGCGCTGACCGCCACGGTGAGGACGTAGGCAGCGAACAACGCCGCCGCCGCAATGGCGGATGGCGCCACACCTAGGTGATCGCGGGCAACAGCATACCCGCCGCCGCCCTGTGGGTACGCCAGCACGACTTGGCGGTACGAAACCGCCACCAGTAATAAGAGCAGTGCAACTCCCGCTGCGACGAGCGGCCCATAGCCCAGCAACATCGTTCCCGTCGCAAGCACAACCAAGAGCGCTTCAGTCGAATAGACAACTGAAGAAAGCGCACCGGAAGCGAAAATGGCTAGTGCTGTGCGTTTTGGAAAATGTTGAGGGGCCAACGAGCCGGAAACGAGCGGTTGGCCGATAAACCGGCGCTTAAATTCGCCAATCATAACCAATAAACGACGGTGAGGAACTCCCTCACCGTTGAAGCAGCGGGGCATCATAACATAACACTGTGTTGTTAGCAAACACCCGCATGCAATACGATGCGATCGGAGAACAATGCTCTAGCGAGTACTCCTTGCCATTGTACTCCAGATGCATAACCACAACATTATCTTTTTGTCATCTACCACTAACACTTCTTTAGTATCGCAACCCCAGTGCCAAGCATTACCGCCCGATAGCTTATTTTATCGGCAGATCGCGCCCGTTGTGTAGGTGCCCAACGTCCGATCATACGGCTGCGAAGGGCACCCACACATCGCCTCGGCTGTGCCTGCACACGCAAGCACGCGAGGCGATACGGGGAATGCGCTACATTTCAAATAGGTGTAGTGGTGAGGTGTTAACGACGCGGCAAGGATGGTTAGGGATGGCGAACTGGTTGTGGGTAGCCGTGCTTCGGCGAGCGATCTTCGGAGAGCGAACCCTGTGAGCGCGCCACAAGACGCTCGATCGCCTCTGCCAAATGGACCTCGGTGATGTTGTACGCGCCCTCCGCCACACGAATATGATGCGCTTCGAACAGCACCTGCGCATGCGTGAAGCCGGGGGGCGGCTCAAACTTATAGCAGGCCAATTCCAACAGTTGCCCGAGCGGATCTCGGAAGTAGATCGAATCCATAAAGCCTCGATCTATCTCGGGCGTATGAGGAATGCCCCGTTCATCGAGGCGCTTCGCCACCTGCTTAAACACCGCGCGCGATACATTGAACGCCAAATGGTGCAGATTGCCGATGCCCTCGGGATTCGGCGTTGTATCGATCTCGCGCTCTTCGTTCGTAAAGACGGTGATCAGGCGGCCATCGCCAGGATCGAAGTACAGGTGGCTCTGCTCGGGGCGATCGAGGTTTGGCTGCTCGAAGATAAACGGCATGCCCAGGACACCCTCCCAAAAGTCGATCGACACTTGGCGTGTTGCGCCGATCAACGTGATGTGATGAACCCCTTGCGTCTGAATCTTTTGCATACGCTCCCCACTAAACGGCTAACCCAACGGCCCAATACGCAACAAGCAATGGTATAGTATGCTCAGAACCGGATGAACCTTGGTCGTTCATCCGGAGAGAGTGTCGATTCAGCAGGAACGATTGATGATGAACTAGCGGTTGGCTCGTTCCATCAGCATTTGAGGCTCTACATTCGCAACATCGGGCAATTGTTCGAGTTTGGAGAGGTGTGAGAGTGCGTCGGCGATTTCGCCCGAACGAGCGCAGACCCAAGCGGCGTGCGGCGCGTACGATAAACTCTCGACAAGCCGATAGCCCGCCTGCTCGATCTCGGTGGTGTGTGCGGTGGCTGGCACGCCTTCGGTGAAGCGCACCAACACCTGGCCCGTCGGCACGGCCAATGTTTCGCTAGGCTGCAAGGCGTACACAGGGCCAATGGTGGCGTGCTCCGCGATGGTAGTTGCGTTCGGCTCACCTTGGAACACAGCGATCCGCCCTTCGTTGAAGAGTGCTACAGCATCGCGTGTCATTTGCCCAAGCTCGCAGTTATGCACAGCGTAGTAGTTCGTTTTGCAAACATAGCGCATATTCGCTTGCTTGTTGTTTACTTGCAGTTGCTTCGGGCATCGCGAAAGCGAATCTTTTGAAGACATCCTATTCCTGCCTTCCACGAATTGCAGCATTTCAGCATAGGTATTGTACCGCATTACCCACACTCCGTGGTAAAACGGTTACGACACAGCGACAACGTTGTGCTACCCTGGGAGAAGTACTACAATAACGCGTAACAATAGCGCCAATAGCAGGTTTGCAAGAGGAGCTCTGCCATGTACAACGTTCACTACGGCGGAAAACAGGGGCATAGCTACAGTCTGACGGTGAGCGATAACCGCGTGGTGGTGCGCACGAAGGATCATTCGAGTTCACTCGAGTCGCGTCCGTTCGAGACTGCTCCGCTCTCGGCGGAAGCACGTCGTTTGATGAATGCGCTCGATCTGGAATATCGTTTCAACACCGCCGGAGTAGAGATTTGGCGCACAAAGACGGAGTACGCCGCTCGCACAACCCGCGATGTGGTGCGGAATGTTTTGAAGGCCGATCCTGCCATCGAATTTGCTGGGCGCGTGCTGGTTGATCCCGTCAGCGAAGCACCAATCGTGTATACCGAGAACTTCTTCGTGAAGTTCAAGCCCGATATAAAGGCCAGTGCCTGCCGAAAGTTGCTGCGCGATTATCAACTCATCATCAAGCGGGAGGTTCCCTACGCGCAGAACGCCTACATCGTGAGCGCGCCTGCCGGGACGGGCCTGGCGATCTTTGATTTGGGCGAGAAGCTGTTGGCCGAGCCGAGCGTGGAACTCTGCCACCCCGAATTGATCCGCCAAGGGCGACGGCGACAGGTCTTTCCTCAGCAATGGCATCTCGATACCACAACGATCAACGGGCACCTGATCGAGGCTCACGCGCACGTTGCGAGCGCTTGGGAACTGAGCCGTGGCGAGGGTGTTGTGATCGCCGTGATCGATGATGGGGTGGATATCGACCACGAGGAGTTCGCATCGCCCGGCAAGATTGTGGCTCCCCGCGACGTGACGCGCAAGAACGACAACCCCCGCCCCGGCAACGGCAACAACCACGGGACGGCCTGCGCTGGCGTGGCTTGCGCCGAGGGCTTATTCGGCGCGTCGGGCGTTGCGCCGCAAGCCAAACTGATGCCGATCCGCCTTGTCTCGGAACTTGGCTCGCTCGATGAGGCCGATGCGTTTGTGTGGGCTGCGCAAAACGGCGCCGATGTGATCTCGTGCAGTTGGGGGCCACCCGATGGCGATTGGTTCGACCCGAGCGACCCGCTGCATCAACAGGTAGTGCCGCTGCCCGATTCGACACGCCTGGCGATCGACTATGCCGTGACGCAGGGCCGCAACGGAAAAGGCTGCGTGGTGTTGTTCGCGGCTGGCAACGGCAACGAAAGCGTGAGCAACGATGGCTACGCCAGCTACGAGCGCGTAATCACCATCGCAGCCTGTAATGATCGCGGCACCCGCAGCGCATACAGCGATTATGGCCCGGCGGTGTGGTGCTGCTTCCCAAGCAACCACGGCGATCCTTCGCTAACACCCGGCATTTGGACCACCGACCGCACTGGCAACTTGGGCTACAACCCGGGCATCGAGACGCGCGGCGATACGCTCGGCAACTACACCAACACCTTCGGCGGCACATCGAGCGCCTGCCCGGGCGCGGCGGGTGTGGTGGCGCTGATGCTGGCGCGCAACCCGTCGCTCACCCCCGATGAGGTGCGCGATCTGCTGCGGCGCAGTTGCGATCCGATCGACCCGGAGGGCGGCGCATACGATGAGAACGGTCATAGCGATTTTTACGGCTATGGCCGCATCAATGCACGCTTAGCGGTCGAACTTGCGATAAGCAGCCTGGCGACGACGCAAACCTTGGCGCCGACGGTGAGCACGCCTGTGGTGCGCAGCATCGAGAAGAAAGTGCCGATCCTTGATCGGCGCACTGTCTCGCTCGAACTGCCGATCGAGGAGCGCGATCTGCTCGCCGCTCTGTGCGTGTTGGTGGAACTGGAGCACTCGGCGATTGGGGATCTAGTGATCGAACTGTTGCCGCCGCCGGAGTTGGAGGTCGAACCGATCGTGCTGCACCAGCGCGAGGGCGGCGTGGAGAGCAACCTGCGCAAGCGCTACGATGCCTCCACCACCCCGGCGCTCGGCGCGTTGAAAGGCAAGAGCCCTGCGGGAGTGTGGCAACTGCGCATCGCGGACCGCGTGAAGGGTGACCGTGGGGTGCTGCGCAGCTTCGCGCTTGAGCTACATTTCTAATACCAAATGTTGGTGATCACTTCTTCAAAAAATATGGTGGGCGAACAAGCGATACCAGCATTACCGCCGTAAGTGATGTCGAGGCGCTGCGCATAGCAGCGCCTCGACATCACAAAGAGAAGAAAGTACCTTGCTGCCGCAGGCTACAACTGGTTTTCAATCACAACAGTCCAATCGGAGTTGGTATAACCTGCAAAGACGGGCCTTGAAACGATATTTAAAACAAGACGACGAGATCCCTGCGCAGGATCTCGTCGCTTTGTTTCGCAAACGAACTGAACAAAGGGCATTGCAGAGCAAGCCATCCGCCATTGGATAGCCCCAGTGCAATCGTTGCACGTGATTAGCCGTTTTTGTTCAGGGTTGCCAGGAATTCAGTATTGTTGCGGGTCTTAGCCATGCGGGTCAGCACCAACTCAGTGCCCTCACCCTCACCAAGCATGCTCACCATACGGCGCAGCGTCCACACCTGCCGCATCGAATCGCCCAACAGCAACTCCTCGCGGCGCGTGCCACTCCGCGCAATGTCGATGGCAGGGAACACACGCTTCTCGGCCAACTTGCGATCCAAGTGCAACTCCATGTTGCCGGTGCCCTTGAACTCCTCGTAGATCACATCGTCCATGCGGCTGCCGGTATCGACCAAGCAGGTCGCGATGATCGTGAGCGAGCCGCCGTTCTCGATGTTACGCGCAGCACCGAAGAACCGCTTGGGCGGGTAGAGCGCCACCGGGTCGATACCACCCGAGAGCGTGCGGCCCGAGGGCGGCATATCCAAGTTGTAGGCGCGCGCCAGCCGCGTGATCGAGTCCATCAGAATGACCACATCCTGACCACCCTCGACCAAACGCTTGGCCCGCTCCAAGGTCATCTCGGCCACCTTGGTGTGATCCTCGACCGGCTCATCGAAGGTCGATGAGATCACCTCGCCACGCACCGAACGGCGCATATCGGTGACCTCCTCGGGGCGCTCGCCGATCAGCAGCACGATCAGATGGATATCGGGGTGATTGGCGGTGATGCCGTTTGCGATCGCCTTGAGCAGCAGCGTCTTGCCCGCCTTGGGAGGCGAAACGATCAGACCGCGCTGGCCGCGCCCGATCGGCGCCACCAGATCAACCACCCGTGTCGAGAGGATATTCGGTTCGGTTTCGAGTTTGAGCTGTTGATTCGGGAAGATCGGTGTGAGCTGATCGAAGGCCGGACGTTTGCGTGCGGTTTCCGGATCGACGCCGTTGATTAACTCCACGCGGAGCAGCGAGTAATAGCGCTCGCTCTCCTTTGGTGGACGGATCTGGCCCCAGATACGGTCGCCCGTACGCAGGCCGAAGCGGCGGATCTGCGATTGCGACACATACACATCGTTCGGGCCGGGCAGCATCCGCTCGCCACGCAAGAACCCAAAGCCATCCGAGACGATATCGAGAATGCCATCGTTAAGGGAATGTCCGGCTTCTTCTGTTTGAGCTTGGAGGAGTTTCAAAATGAGATCTTGCTTTTTCAGCCCACTTATACCGCTGATATCGAGCTTCCGCGCCATTTCGCGCAGATCGCTTAACGTCTTTGACTCCAACTCCGCGCCATTGATTACTAGCTTCTCCTTCGTCGTAGCCGCAGCGTTTGTAACTGGAGAAGGAGAAGTAGTAGTCGTAGGGGTTGCAGTAGGAGTTTCTGAGACAGTTTCTGGTTGAATACGTCGTACTCGTGGCACACGCTACTCCTTGTTGGCGCCTATATGCGCCAGCCGCCCTTGATGGACGAACCAAGCTTTGAGCTCAGTACGCCGCGTGGCGACACTTGAAAATGCACACGTCATGGTTTAAGAACAAATTGACTTAGTTGCACGTCAGTCAGGTATTGGGATGTCGCCCAGACTTACTTCCGAGGTTAACCTACCAAACGAAACCAGGTAGCGGATCTATACGAACCTTAGGAAGTTTAGGGGGAACACTTAACCAAATTTGTTGGGGGATTTCGTCCATCCGTGGTGGTACGAGGTAGCACCAAAACTTACGGATGAACGAGGATGCCGTGGCAGCACTTCACCCACGACGCGAGTATACCATAAGAATCCCGCTTTGGCAATAGACAAAGGCGAATAACGCGCAAGCATATTGATAGTAGTACGAGCGCTTGCCTAACTTGCTTGCCTCACGTATACTAGCGCCACGCGACGATTTTAAAGTGGATACTATCCAAATGGGTACGAAGGGCTGTGAATCGCCCAAACATCCTTGGAAACGGCCAAGGAGTATGGTTGTTGTTGGCGGACTGCATACGGCCTCTTTGAAAAACTCGTAGTACGCATCTTCACAAGGGTGCGCCCAATGGAAGCGGGATAATCCGCTCAATGGTCACAACACATATGAGTACACAACTGTTTTCAGAAATCAAGACGATCACCGAGTTAGTTGGACCAATCGGGCAGGAAGGCGCAGTTCTCGATTATGTTGAAAAGCTGTGGCGCGAGGCTGGCGCCCAAACTGAGCGCACCAAAATCGGCAACCTGATTGCGCGGGTGCCGGGTAAGGGGCCGAAAGTGCTTCTGGTGGCGCACGCCGATGAGCTTTGCTACATGGTTCGCTCCATCCACCCAGACGGCTTCCTGATGCTTGCTAACGGCCAGCGCTGGGAGCGCAAGGTGACGATGCGTGAGGGTTTCACGATCGGTCAGAATGTGCATATCTTGGCGCGCTCCGGCATCATCTCGGGCGTGATCGCCTCGACCACGGGGCACTTGGCGGCCCTGAGCCTGCCGGAGCCGCAGGAGATGACGTGGAATGACTTTTGGGTCGATACAGGCCTGACGCGCGAGGAGTTGCTGGCCCGTGGCGTGACGCCCGGCACCCGTGTGGTGTGGGATGCGCAAACAGTGATGCGCGGCCAACAGATCACGGGCAAGGCGCTCGATGATCGTGTGCCGCTCTTGGCTATCACCGAGGTGCTGCGCCGCGTGCCCGCCGAGGAGCGCAACTGCGAGCTGGTGCTGGCCGCCACGGTACAGGAGGAGATCGGTGTGATCGGCGCGTTTGCGCTGGCCGCCACCGAGAAGTTCGATGCCGCGATCGTCGTTGAGATCGGTATGGCTGGCGATACGCCGAGCGTCCGCGAGGATATGATGCCGTTGCGCTTGGGGAAGGGCCCGGTGCTGGTGCACAAAGATGCGCTGGTACACTACGATTACGCCCTGACGCAGCGGCTTGAGCAGGTCGCGGCGCAGGCGAATATTCCTATTCAACACGCAGTGTTCGGCTCGTTCGGCAGCGATGGCTCGGCGCTGATCAAAGCCGATATCCCGTCGGCACTGGTCGCCTTCCCGGTTCGCTACACGCACACACCGTTCGAGACTGGTCACATGGCCGATATTGAGGCGATGATCGATTGGTTGTGCGCCTGTGTTCGCGATGGGTTAGCGACCTCGTAGCGTTCTCTCGTACTGCGCTATGCCGAACGACGTACAATCCGTCGTTCGGCATAGCCAATGCGCCGTTCTGGCAGAAGGTTCTGACGCCTTCTGCGGAACGGCGTTTGTGTGAGACACGATTTGCTACAATACTAGTGTCTGTGGTTGGGATGGTGCGAAAACATGCTTCGTAGCGTGTGTTGTGGCGCAATGCACGCGATTCTGCGCTTCGAGCGGTTAGCATGGCGAAAAGTGAGAAAATATCGACTAAACATTGCTAACATTTGATAACGGTCTGTTTACTAACATGTCTCGTATAATGCCTGTATCATATATCTTTTGTGACAAAGATAATTGACCTTTCTAACCGTCGTTATCGATAAGTTCCATGGTATGATACTCTGCAAGAGATACGAGCGGTTGAGATCGAGAGATTTTGAGTACGAGGTTACTATGTCTGTTGTTGAGCGGCTTTCGGTGGAGCAACTCGCGCAACAGTGTGCTGAAGCAGTCGAAGCCGCACATTTTGAGCAGCCGTCTTGTTATGAGTTGATGCGGCGTGCGTTTGCTGAATACAATGTCGATGCCCTGACACACGTGTATCAATGCTACGAGCAACAGGTGCGCACCTGGGTGAAGGGCCACAACCACTTCGCCCGCACTGGAGAGAGCGCCGAGTATTTTGTTCGTAAAACCTTCAGCTTATGCTACTTTGCCCTGCGCGGCCCCCGATTCGCCCATTTCCCCAGTGTCGGCCATGTGCTCGCCTACCTCAAACTGAGCGTTCATTCGGTGATCACACAGTATCTGCGCGATAAGCGTTTGTGGCGCGTTTCTCCGCCTTCAACAGAAGCGCTCGAGTTCTCGGATCTGTCCCGTGAGATCCAGCTCGCTGAGATGTGGACGAACCTATGCACCCTGCTCCCCGATGAACGCGATCGGTTGCTTGCACGGTATGTGTTTGTGCTCGATCTCAAGCCGCGCCAGATCATCGAACTGTATCCTGGGCTGTGGAACGATCTGCGCGAGCTTTCGATCGCACTGTACCGCATTCGCCAAGTGCTGCGCAGTGATGAGACGTTTCGCCAGTGGTTATTAACCGATGATGCTACGGTATAAGGCGTACCAACGATGCGCACAGAGCGCGTCATCATAAGGGCTTGCTTCATGGATTGCCAAACCCCTTTGACTGAACATCAGATCTCTGCGCTAATCGATGGTTTAGCTGATTCGACGTTACAAGCTCATGTTCAATCTTGCCCAGCATGTGCTGCCCGCGTGGAGCGAGCGCGTCGGTTTGAACGGGAACTTGTCCATCGTTTCTATCGGTGGGATTGCCCGGAAGCACGGTTTTTGGTCGAATATCATTTGCAGTTGCTCGATCTGGAGCTTTTTCGCCAAATGACCGCGCACCTGGCGATGTGCCCGCGTTGCACGGCGGAACTCGTGCAGGTGCGCCGCTGGTCGGCTGCCGATCCTCCCGCTGCGGACACCGATCTGCCCACACCCTCCGCGCTCCCTTCGCCGCGCCGCCACGAGCAGACGCTGCGGCTGCTGCCCCGCGAACAGGCGACACTGCTGCGCTCGAACGAGCCGCGGTTCGCTGAAGCGGAGGGTGTGCACATGGTCTTTGAGCTTCAAACCACGCCGCTCGGTTTGCTGATGATCAATGGGCAACTGATCATCGATGATCAGGCGGCGTGGATGGGCGCGCTGCTGGAACTGCGCCAGGCCGATCAGTTGCGCGCCACAGCGCTGCTCGATGAGGAGGGGCGCTGGAGTTGCGGCCCTCTTCCTGATCTGCCGGTTGAGTTGCGGATCACCAATGAGCTTGGCCATGTGATCGTGCTCCACCCTAGCGACCTGCGTTTGTAAGCGATAGCTGTTTCGGACTCTTCGCTGTTAATGGCATCGGTCTTGTGTTTCGTGCAGAAGGTCGATGCCATTCCTGTGCTTTCCACTTCCCTAGCTCGCAGTAACCACACATCCCCGCTTGACAGATCGTTGTTTACGGGATACATGTTAGATATATATCTAATATACGAATGTCTAATATGCAATCACAACCAATCGATATTTCTTTTGAACATGGCGGGGCGTACGATCTGTTCGTGAGCTTGAATGTGCTCTACGATCCCGAGTTTTACGGGGTACGCGCGGCTTGGGCGGCTGGCATGCGTCAGCGCCTGCCCAAGGATACTCGCGATACGCTTGAACAGATGGTGCTGCAGCATGAGATCAGGCCGTACTGGTTGGCCAAGTTCGAAGGCTCGAAGGATTGCCAACCTGTACTTGCTCGGTTGCGCGCGCATGCGCCTGTGGAGCGGCTCGCGTTGCTTGAGGACGCCCCTGCGGCGCAGCAGGCTCTGTTTGCGGCGGTCGCCGAACGCGGCGTGTGGGATGAACAGGATCTGCGCGCCCTCCAAGCGGCCTACGAGGCTGATTGCGAGCTTCCATCGAAGAACGAGAAGCGCCGAGATTTGAGGCGCGTGCTAGACTTTTGGGCCGCTGCCGAGACCACATCGGAAGCCTATATGAGCGCGCTTGAGGTCTATTACGAGCTGTTCTTCGCCGCCGAGGAGCAACGCATCGCGCCTTCGCTTGAGCGTGCCGAGCAGCAGGCCCGCGAACTTATCGCCAGCCGAGATCTCAGCAGCGCGCTGGAGACGCTTTCGCGCGGCGTTAACCTCGATGTGTTTATCGATCGGCCCAAGCTGCTGTTGGTGCCAAGTTTTTGGACAACTCCGATTGTGCTGCTGCACCGCAAGGCGCCCGATACCCGCCTGATCATCTATGGGGCGCGCGCCATCAACGAGCCGCTTGTGCCGGGCGAGATCGCGCCCGATTCGCTGGTGAACGTCTTGAAGGCGCTGGCCGATCCAACGCGCCTCGCTATTTTGAAGTATCTACAGAACGAGCCGTTGTTGCCGAGCCAGTTGGCCGCGCGCTTACGCCTGCGTCCCGCCACGGTCAGCCATCATCTGAAGATTTTGCGGCTCGCGGGTCTGGTGTTTATTCGGCTTGGGGCGGGCAAGGAGACCTTCTATAGCGCCCGTAGCGAAGCGATCCACCATTCGCTCGCTGCGCTCCAGAGCTTTCTGCTATCGCCTGACGAAACTCGGTGAGGTGTATGGAATTTCCTGTGTCTCAATCACAAACGAACGCGCCTCGTTTCTCTGGGATGCGCGGTTTTGTGCTGATATGGATCGGCCAGGTGTTGTCGTTGCTGGGCTCGGCGATGTCGGTGTTTGCTTTGTCGCTCTGGGCCTGGGAAAAGACCGGCCAAGTGACGGCGCTCAGCCTGGTGGCGTTTTTCGGTTTTGCGCCGATGGTCGTGTTGAGTCCGTTGGCTGGCGCATTGGTCGATCGCTGGGATCGCAAGCGTATGATGATGGTGAGCGACGCTGGTGCTGGCGTTGCAACCCTGTTTCTGTTCGTATTGCATAGTTTGGGCCTGTTGGAGATCTGGCATCTCTTCGTGAGTTCGGCTGTGGCAAGCGCTTGTCAGGCGTTTCACTTCCCCGCCTACTCTGCCGCAATGAGCATGATGTTGCCCAAGGAGCAGTTGGGGCGCGCTAACGGCATGCTCTCGATGGCGGATTCGGCCTCGGGCATTATGGCGCCGATCATCGCTGGCTTTCTGGTCGGTTATATCGGTTTGGCGGGTATGTTGAGCATCGATGTGATCACCTGCATCTTTGCGGTGCTGATGTTGAGCTTGATCCATATTCCGCAGCCGAAACAGAGTTCAGAAGGCATTGCGGCGAAGGCGAATTTGCTTCAAGAATCGTTTTATGGGTTTCGCTATATTTGGCAGCGCCCGAGTCTGCTTGGTCTGCAACTGGTGTTTTTGACGATCAATTTGCTGGCCACCTTCGCGACCACGCTACTGACGCCTTTTGTGTTGACACGCAGCGGCAACGATCCTCAGCAGTTGAGCTTTGTTATGGCGGCAGGCAGTGTGGGAGGGTTGCTCGGCGGCCTAGCGATGAGCATTTGGGGCGGCCCCAAGCGGCGCGTGTATGGGGTGATCGGTGGGATGATCCTGAGCGGCTTGTTGGGGCCGGCTTTGATCGGGATCGGCGCCAGTTTGCCGATGTGGATGCTCGGCTCGTTCTTCTCGCTCTTTTTTGTGCCGATTCTGAACGGCTCCAATCAGGCTATTTGGCAATCGAAGGTCGCGCCCGACCTGCAAGGCCGCGTATTCAGCACACGTCGCCTGATCGCACAGATCAGCGTTCCCATCGCTATGGCGCTGGTTGGCCCACTTGCCGATGGTGTGTTTGAGCCGATGATGCGCAGCGACATAGTGCTCGCGCAGCTCTTGAGACCGATGTTTGGCAGCGGCGCAGGCGCGGGCATCGGCTTGTTGATAACGAGTTGTGGCATTCTCACGGCGTTTGCCGCCCTGATCGGCTTTTTTGCACCCAGCGTGCGCTACGCGGAGGATCGTCTGCCTGATTATTCAGCTGAGTTTGGCGCGTAATGAAGCTACAAACGGCTACAATCGTGAGATGCGAAAAGCCTGGGTCATCCCGAATGTTCAGGATGACCCAGGCTTTTATCAGATCAGGAGCTGAATTAGGCAGCGGCCTCTTGCTTCACAAGCTCGACCTCGATGTTGATGGTGATCTCCTCGCCGACCAACACGCCACCGGTCTCGAGACCAACGTTCCACGTGAGACCCCAGTCCTTGCGGTTGATGGTGGTCTGCGCGGTGAAGCCTGCGCTGGTGGTGCCCCAGGGGCTCTTGGCCTGGCCCGAGTAGGTGGTGTTCAGAGCGACTTCCTTCGTCACATCGCGAATGGTCAGGTCGCCATAGACGATCGCGGTGTTGTCGCCAGTCTGCTCAATGCGAGTGCTCTTGAACGTGATGTTCGGGTACTCGGCAACGTTGAAGAAGTCGGGCGAGCGCAAGTGGTTATCGCGATCGGTGTTCTTGGTGTTGATGCTGTTGACATCAATTTGCACTTCGACGCTCGATGCGGTCGGGTTCTCCTCATTGAGGTTGAACGTGCCGCTGAAGTTCTCGAAGCGACCGCGCACCGTCGAAATCATCATGTGGCGAACCGAGAAAGTAATTTCCGAGTGAGCTGCGTCAAGATTCCAAGCCATGGGATAGTATCTCCTTAAATGTTTACGTGGTTCACGATGTCACGTTTCTAATGCTCAGTATAGGAGTGAACCGTGAACAAAAGCGTGAACAAAAGCGTGAACACAAGAATGTGACGCTGTAATGTTCACTATTTGGGGCACGTTCGCTGTTCAAGGAGCCGTTATAGCCTATGGTAGTGCGGAATCTAAGGTTTTGAGATGGCGCTGAGTTGTTGCTCGACCTGTGCGATTTGCGTGAGCAGATGGCGTCGGTTGCCCGCTACGGCGAAGGTGCGCGCGCTGTTCAGGTGCGCTTGCGCCTCCTCGGGTGGGAGCAGTGGGGCCAGCCAGATGCGAATCTGCGCGGCCAAATGGCGGGCGCTGATGCGCTCGGCCTCGGTGAGGGCGTGGCTTAAGAGGTTGCACGCTTGATCGAATTGTTTGCGCTGTTGCGCGACAAGCCCAAGGTTCGCCATGAGACCCGCGATTCGTTCGGGGATATTCAGCTGTTCTGCGAGTGTAAGGCCGGTCTGAAACAAGTGCTCGGCTTGGTCTAGCTCGCCGTTCGCGAGGCTGATCTCGCCCATTGTCGAGAAGAGATAGACCTGCATCGCGAGGGCGCCGTGTTCCTGCGCTATCTGCAAACCGAGATTCGCGTGGAGCAGCGCATCGTGGTGGCCGAGCAGCAGTTTGTGATACGCCAAGTTGTTGTGCGCCAGGATGCGGTAGGTGAGCGCGGCATCGCTCTGTTCGGCGACTGCGAGTGCGTTGTAGTAATGGGTGATCGCCTGCGGCAGATCGCCCTGCTGCGCGGCGATGCCACCCAACTCGAAGGTGATATGTGCGAGATTGGTCGGGTCGGCGTGAACGGTGCAGCTAGCGGCGGCGCGGTTGAGATGCGCGGTTGCCTCGGCGAGATCGGCCCCTTCGAGCGAGAGCGCCGTGCCCCACAAGATCTCTGCATCGACCTCGAAGGCGGGATTAGCCCGGATCTGTTTCGCAAGCTCGATCACTTGGGCAAAGCGATTCAGCGAGATGTACGAGCGGGCGAGTTCGCGTCGCGCGAGGTCGATGTTGTCCTGCTCGTTGCGGGCTTTGGCGAGTTCCAGCGCCGCAGTGAAGGCGTTGCTGGCCGCCTCCGCATCGCCCGCGTTGAGTTGCACGCTGCCCAGCGCCATCAGAATCTCGAAGCGACGCGCGCCTGCCGGGCCTTCTGGATGGTGTTGACTGGTGCCCGCCAGCGCTTGTCGGAAGAAACTCGCAGCCTCGGCCCAAGCACCCAACGCAGCGGCGCGCCCTCCGGCACGGAAGGCGTAATCGGCGGCTTGCTCGGGGTGCCCACCCTGCGCGTAGTGCGAGGCGAGCAGACCTGCCAGTTCATCGATGTGCTGCCGATACTGCTCCTTGATCGCCTCGGCGACCCGACGGTGGAGCAGGCGCAGGCGCGGCTCGCCGATCTCGCGGCTGGCCACTTCGATCGTCAGCGGATGGTCGAAGCGATAACGGCGGTTCATCACACTATCGCGTGGAGCCTCGTTGTTGTGCTGCATCACGAAGCCGTGATCGTGCAATTCGTCGAGTGCGTCGATAGCGGTCTCCTCATCGAGGCCCGCAGCTTGGGCGGCGACTGCGAAATCGAACTCGCGCCCCATTACAACTGCCGCGTCGAGCAGGCGATGTGCCGATTCGGAGAGCTCCGCCAGGCGCGCTTGGGTCAGGGTGTACACGTTCGACGGCACGGTCGAAACGTTCGATAGGGCGCTGAGGTTGAGCGTGCCATCGGGCTGCAGCAGGTGATGACTGTAGGCGTGCCGAACAAGTTCGGCCAAAATGTACGGGTTGCCCTCGGAGTTGCGCTCCAGCCAATCGGCCAGCGGGTAAGTGAAGGTCGGGCTGAGGATCTGCGCTAAATCGGTGATGTCGCGATTTTCGAGCGGCTTCAGCGTGATGCGTGCCAAGTGATCACCGTGGGCGAGCGTTTGGGTTAATGCGGCGAGCGGCGTGCGCGGCTTGGGCGGGTGCGTGGTCGCCAGCAGGATCAGTGGGGCATCGTGCGTTTGGCGCGCCAAATAGCCCAATAACGCCAGCGTTGAGGCATCGGCCCATTGCAGATCGTCGATAAACAGCGCGAGCGGCTGCTGTTCGGCGAGCGTGCGCAAGAATTGATTGATGCCCTCCCACAGGCGCGATTCGGCGGCATCGGGAAGTTCGTGCAGTTGCGAGCGCAGCGGGCTGAGGCCATCGCTCTGCGGCAGTGCAAGCTCGGGGATGAGGCGGGCCACTTCGGCGAGCCAGATGGCGGGCAACTGCAGCTTGGCGCGCAGGCTGGGCCACAGCTCAGTGGCGAGCAGGCAACGCAGCGCCTCGATGATCGGCTGATACGGTAGGGCCTGTTCGAGCTCACGTCCGGCTCCGGCCAGCACCAGCCTGCCCGACTGTTGCAGGAAGGAGTCGGCGAGGCGCGACTTGCCGATGCCCGATTCTCCCTCGATCAGCAGGAGGCGGCGCGGCTCGGCGAGGCTGTGCAGGAGCGCAAGCTCGTTACTGCGACCGACGAACGGCAATTTCTGGCTTTGTCCGGGCGCCACAGCGGGTGGTGGCTTGGGCGCAGGTGTGGCAGGAGGTGGCGCAACCACAGGCGTCGGCTCGACCGTCTCGGTGATGATCGCGTCGTAGAGCGCCTGTGTTTCGGCCAGTGGCGGCACACCCAACTCCTCATCGAGCATATTGCGGAGTTGCTCGAAGCGGCGGATCGCACCAGCACGGTCGCCCGCCAAGTAGAGCAAGCGCATCGCCGTGCGATGCAGGCTCTCTTGCAGCGGATCGAGGGCCACGGCCCGCTCGATCGCATCGAGCGCGTTGGCGTAGGCCCCTTGGTCGCTGTAGGCCTGTGCGAGTTGCGCGAAACCCCGCAGCGCGAGGCGGCGTAGACGTTCACGCTCGGTTGTCATCCAGTGCTCAAACGCTTCCACATCGGGCAGCGTGAAGCCAGCCAGGAATTCGCCGCGGTACAGTTCGAGCAGGGCGGCTAAGCGCTGCGGATCGCTCGGTGGCGAGGCGAGGCCGCGCTCAAATTCGCGCACATCAACCACTGTATCGGCGGCGAGGCTGATGGTGTTATCGGTGGCGAGCAGCGCCGGACCGCAGGCCTTACGCAGGCCGTGAAGCGTACTGCGTAGGGCCGTCTGAGCGGCAGCACGTTCCAGATCCGGCCAGAAGAAGGCGAGCAGTTGATCTCGCACCAACGGCGTGGTTTGGCTTGCTAGATAGTAGAGCAGTGCGCGGCTTTTGCGGCGGGTGACATCGACCTGTTGCCCGTCGAACGCAAGTTGCGGGGCACCGAATAACTGGATGGTGAGCATATCGGATGATTCTAACCGAGGTGATGAATTCAGCTGGTGACTATACCCCCGATTCTGTTGTTAGCCGCCATCTCTCTCTACGCAAAGCGTAGGCCGCTCCTAGCGCCTCGGGCATTACCCGATTTACCGTCGCGGCGGCGATGCGAGTGAGCGCGGTGGTATTAGTGGCAGGGCGTACGCCCTGCCTCCCACACGATGAGCCCACCCCACGCACCTTGCTCCCCATCGGCCAGCGCAGTCACCTAGCCGCCGACATCGCTGCCGACGCTGGTAGGCTCTTACCCCACCCTTTCACCCCTTACCTGAGCCAAATGGCCATCGGCGGGACTGCTCTCTGTTGCCGTCTTGCGTCGCCGTGGCATTACTGCCGCAGCGCCCCCGCTTACTGTTTCGCGGGGTAGCCTTCCATCCAGCCGAAGCTGAATGGGCGAGGAGTCGGGAAGTTCCTCTGGAGGTTCACTCCAGCGACGGCTCGTCACCAGCTGTTATCAACGACGTATTATACCACTGAATGCGCTGACCGTCGCGCAGTTCTGTGAGCCGTTGGGCTCGGTAGCTGATGTGGTCGAAGATCGCTTGGCACCCCTCTCCAGTCGGCGATTGTGCCTCGAATCCGACCGCGAGCGGGCCATCGTTGTCGAGCGCGAAGTAGCGCACAAAATCCCACAGCGTGCCGTTGGTGGAGGCGTGAAACGCGATCGCCTGACCGATACGGGCGATGCGCAGCCAAACTTGGTTGCCTCGCACATTGAAGGAGTTGCAGTCGTCGGAGACGCCGCGCGTCACAACCGAAACGATCATTGGTTGGCCTTGTGGTGAATATTCGAAGCAGAGCTTACCCCACGTGCGTTCGCCTGCCCACACCAGCAGCACGCCAGCATCGTAGGTGGATTGGAAGTTGACGGTAACGCGGGCGCTCAGCAGAAAATCGCCGCTGAGTTGGCCTTGGAGGCGGGGTGCATTGAGGATGGTGCTGGTACCCTGCGGATCGATAAACAGGTCGGTATGGGCGCCAGCACGCACGATCAGGCTGCCCGTGTCGGTAATCTCCCAATGCTGTGGGGGCGTCTCCCACCGAAATTGGGTGGGAATGCTGCCAATGGTGACAATGTTCATAAAGCCTCCTTGGCCTATAGTTGTGTTTGTGGATATGATACCGTATGAATCTCCGATGATGCGCGCATCCTGCTGATATTGTCTTAGCGGGTATAATAGCTGAACTCACAACCTACACCAAGGAGTTTCGCGGATGGAAACGCGCTCGTTTTTGCTTGATATGGATGTCGGAATCGATGATGCGGTTGCGATCATCTTCCTCGCGATGCAGTCCAACGTCGAGATCGTGGCGCTAGGCAGTGTGCACGGAAATGTCGATTCAACGAATGCCGCGCTGAATGCCTTACGCACCTTCGAGATCTGCGGTAAATACAATATTCCGGTGGCGATCGGTGCCGCCGAACCGCTCGCTCAACCTGTCGAGATCGCAAGCCATGTGCACGGCGACGATGGCCTCGGCAATACCTACCTGCCGTTGCCGCAGGGCCGCCCCACTGGCGAACACGCCGTCGATCAGATTCTGCGCCTCTCGCACGAGCGCCCTGGCGAACTCGATCTGCTGGCGGTCGGGCCGCTCACCAACATCGGCTTGGCACTGCAACGCGACCCGTTGGTGCTCACGCGCTTCCGCTCCGTCGTGATTATGGGCGGCGCGGGTGTGGAGCAACCGCCCGACGAAGAACTGTTCGGCTACGACGCCAATATCGACCACGACCCGCACGCCGCCGAGTTGTTCTTCGCCGCGCCCGGCAACAAGGTTTCGGTGGGTGTGAACGTCACGAATCGCACGGTGCTCACCGGTGCGGCGCTAGAGGCGGTGCGACAATCGACGACCGCGCATGGCCGCTTCGCTTGGGATATCCTGCAATTTTATCTGGATGTGTACGAGCAGCGTTTGGGATATCGTGGCTGCGCCCTGCACGACTCGCTCGCTGCAGGCGTGGCACTTGATCAAGCGGCGGTTGTGCTCGATTATGTAGACGCACCTGCCGAAGTGATCCAAACCGCACGTGGCAAACGCGGAGTGGTGGCGCGCTCACCCCGCTTCCCCGATCGCCCACCCACCCGCATGATCACCGCTGTCGATGTGCCAAAGTTTATCGAATGGCAGGTACAAGCCCTTGTTTAACGATTTGATGGAAAGGAAGACGCATGTGTTACGATGACGGAGCCAAACCACCGCTGCCTCCGGGGGCAACGCAACAGGCCAAAGGCGAAGATTTGATTCTCACCGCCGAGGATGGTAATCGCTTTGCTGCGTATCTTGCGCTCCCAGAAGGCGAATCCCACGCGCAAGTGGTGATTTTGCCGGATATTCGGGGGTTACACCAGTTCTACAAAGACCTCGCACTGCGCTTCGCCGAGGTCGGCGTTGCCGCCATCGCCTTCGACTACTTCGCCCGCACTGCTGGTATCACCGCCCGCGACGAATCGTTCGAGTTCCGGCCACATGTTGAGCAGCTGACGCTGCCCACACTCTATGCCGATGCTCAAGCCTCGTTGGCCGCGCTGCGCGAACGTGGCAACGCATCGCTGCCCACCTTCACGTTGGGCTTCTGTTTGGGCGGCACAATCTCCTTCTTCATCAGCACGCAGGATTGGGGATTAAGCGGCATTGTCGGCTTCTATGCGGGTGTTTCGCGCGACTTCGGCACGGGTGGCACGATCATCGATCACGCAGCCAACGCCCGAGTCCCCGCGCTTGGTCTGTTTGGCGGCGATGATCCAATGATCCCTGCCGAGAAGGTGCAGGAACTCGATAAGCAACTCGACAAAGCAGGCGTTCCGCACTCCATCAACATCTATCCGGGTGCGCCGCACAGCTTCTTCGATCGGCGCTACGAGCAGTTCGCCAACGAATCCGCCGATGCATGGGAGCGTATTCTACGCTTCTTCGCCAACCCGCAGCAGGCCGCCTAAACATCGTAGCCTTCGGAGCAACTCACTCCGAAGGCTATCCCCTCGCGCTCAACATCAGCTGAGACGAGCGCCTATTACCCTGCATAGTACTTCCACATGAATCAGCGATCAGCGTTTAGCTTGAGGGCTGATTGCTTCCACCTGGCATATGCCTGGATTTCATACGTTCTTAGAAACAACAATCCCTTGTGTCTTAAGCATCTTCCTCCTAACGAGCAAAACGTAAACGAAAGCATCTCTGAAACATGACACTGCGTGACATTGGACATATCTGTCATCGCTATGGATAGCATATAAATGTGATATGCCACATGATATAGAGAAATATATGTGATTTTACAGATGATATCAGCATATATCTGTTCTATACTTCCCAATGCTGTGCATTCTTAGTGTATCAGTCATCTATTCATGTGGCAACATCAATGGCCTCGGATCGACTGCAATAATGATCTAGACAGAACTCAACAACAGTTTAAAGTAAATACGATCTGATAATGACTTATAGTGAGGTAGTCTATGAAATAGATTATCTTTTTAGGTGACCTTTTTCGGAGATATAAGCCGATATAGGTTGTTGGATGTTTCTATTTGCCCAAGTGGTTTTTCTATTGTCGAATTTCGTTTTACGCACAACGAGGTAGTACAATGAAAAAACATCACGCATTATTAGTCGCTTCTATTGT
>CALKHR010000040.1 GCA_937988885.1 uncultured Roseiflexaceae bacterium
ATGTGACGGTTGTCGGTGATGCACAAGGTCGTGTCACACGGAGAGCAGAGCGTGCTGCTCTGCCCTCCCGAACCGTGCTCAAAACCAATAACGAACGTCGTCTCGTAATGAGAGGGTCCCTCCTTGTGAATGTATCGAAGTTCTAGCGTTTGGCGAGGCGTTCCCGACCATACGCTTCGATCTCGCTGATGAACCGTGATTGGCGCGCTTGGGTGCCCCGCACGCGCCCGGCTGCCCACGAGAGGTAGAGTCGTTCGGCGGCGCGGGTGAGCGCCACGTAGCAGAGCCGCCGCTCCTCCTCGATGCCCTCCTGTGTTGTGAGGCTGCGCTCGTGCGGCAGAGTGCCCTCTTCAAGCCCTGCCACAAACACGATCGGCCATTCGAGGCCCTTCGAGGCGTGGATGGTCAGCAACTGCACTTGGTCGCGTTCGTCGTCTTCCGTGTCCGAACTGGTGAGCAGGGCGATCTCCTGCAAAAACTCGCTGAGCGTGGAATGTTCCTCGGCTGCGACGACGAGCTCTTGTAGGTGGCTGCGTGCGTCGGGCAATTCGTCAGGCGTGAGCCGCTGCGAGAGCGCTTCCATGTAGCCGCTCCGTTCGAGCACATCGCTCACCAGGTGATCGGGCGGATAGGTGCCTTGATTGAGCTGCCGCCAACGGGCCAGCAACGAGGCGAGTTGACGGGCGCCGCTCGCCGCTTTGGGCGAGAGCAGGCTGAGCGCCTCGGGGTGGTTGAGCGCCTCGCTGAGCGGCATGCCCCGCTGGGCCGCCCAAGTCGATAACGTAGAGATCGACTGAGCGCCTAGCCCACGGGCGGGGACGTTGGCGATGCGCGAGAGGCTGAGATTATCGGCGGGATTGTTGATCACCCGCAGGTAGGCCAAGGTATCGCGCACCACCGAGCGGTCGTAGAAGCCGACGCCGCCGCGAATGCTGTAGGGGATGCGAGCGTGACGCAGCGCCGCCTCGAAGTTGCGGCTCATATGGCGGGTGCGGTAGAGCACGGCGAAATCGCGGTAGCGTCGGCCCTGGCGCACGAGATCGTTGATGTTGCGGGCGATTTGTGCGGCCTCGTCGCGGGCGTCTTTGGCGTCGAAGATCATCAGGTTGCGCTCGCCCGGGCGCGCTGGCGAGGCGGCGCGCAGTTCCATCGGTGTTACCGCGCGGCTGTGCCGAATGATGGCGTACGCGGCGTCGAGGATCGATTGGCGGCTGCGGTAATTGGTCGCCAGTTCGATCACCTGGGCCTGCGGGAAGTCCTGCTGAAAACGGGCGATGATGGTGTGATCGGCGTTGCGGAAGCCGTAGATCGCCTGCATGCCATCGCCAACGGCGCAGAGCGAGCGCGGACGATTGGCGGTGGGCCGCGAGAGCAGCTCGATCAGCGCGTACTGGCTGCTATCGGTGTCCTGATATTCATCGACGAGGATGTGCTGCCACTTCTGCTGATACTGTTCGAGCACATCGGGGTGTTCGATCAGCAACTGGTGGGTGAGCACGATCAGATCGTCGAAGTCGAGCGCGTTGGCCTTTTCGAGCGCTCGTTGGTAGCGGCGGTAGCAGGCGGCGATAAACGCATCTTGCGGAGTGCGGGCGAAGCGCGCGGCGACTTGCGGTGTGCGCATTTGGCTTTTGGCGCGCGAAATATGCCGCAGCAGTTCTTCCGGCTCCAGCAGGATGGGCGGGCGCTCGGTGGCGGCGTCGAGTGCTTGCGATGCGATCTGCAATTGCTCGTCGGCGGCGTAGATCGTGAAATCGCCGGTATAGTGCCCCAGACGCCCACCGATCTCGGCGCGCAGCAGTTTCGCGCAGACGGCGTGAAAGGTGCCGGTGGTTAGGCCGCGCACTTTGTTGCCCAGCAGCGATTTAAGCCGCGTGCGCATCTCCTTCGCGGCTTTGTTGGTGAACGTGAGCGCCAGGATGTTACTGGGAGAAACCTGGTAGTGTTCGATCAGATACGCGATGCGTAGCGTTAGGACTCGCGTTTTGCCGCTACCTGCGCCTGCGCGCACCAGCATCGGGCCGATCGGAGCAACGACAGCGGCACGCTGTTCGGGGTTGAGAGTAGCCAGGTATTGCACAATACTCCTGTGATGAAGAACAAAACGATTCTTTGATAGCCGCATCACAGCAGCAAAAACTCTGCGTCGTTGCAGGTCGGGTCTCTGTATTGTAGCGCAAGTTAGAACATATATCCATACGCCTTTGGCCAGAACTGCTCGCTAGAACGAATGATACCAAGGAAATGCAGGTATCAGTTTAACGTTGAAGAACTGGTGTTCAGCAATCATTTGGATGTGGTATGGGGCGATGTGGGATTGCACTGCTCGCTATGGTCGATGCATGTGAGCGTGTTTAAGAATTATGCGTATTATGATGATGATCAAGCCAACGGAGCATTC
>CALKHR010000041.1 GCA_937988885.1 uncultured Roseiflexaceae bacterium
CGCGTCGAGATCGCCGCCCGCCTAGTCGAGCGGCAATCCGTGGCGCGGGCCAAAGCGCGCCGGAAATGACAAGGAGACACGATGACACGGTGATCGCGCAGACCATCCTGTCATCCAAATGAATTGGGTATGTTACGTTTTTTGTGGATGAATCTCATCCTCAGACGCATCCAGCAGCATCCGCAGCTTGGCGACAAACCGACCAAGCTGCGGATCACAGCGTTCGAGCGGCAGTTCATCGAAGCCAAACCACGCCACGCGTCGAAACTCGGCGACATCGGGGCGCAGCACCTGAGCCACATCGCCACGAAGCGCATACCACAGTGACACATCGGTATGCCCCGCCGTCGCGCCGACCGTCTCCGTGATCGTGATGAAAATCGGCTGCGCGAACAGGAACGATGCCTCCACAGCGAGCTCCTCGGACACCTCGCGAGCGGCGGTCGTGGTGGGATGCTCACCCAACTCCACATGCCCGCCGCAGGGCAGCCACAAGCCAGCGTTGATGTGATCCACCAGCAGAATCGCGCGCGTCTTTGGGTCGATCAGCGCCGCATACGAAACCAAATGTTGTGGCGGTGTAGCGGGCTTCGCAACGCGACAAAACGGCACACCCGATTCAACCCACGCCAGCGCCTCGGCGATTTGTTCGCGCTCGTTCGCGTCGAGCGGCACCAACGTGCGCACCAGGCCCATCACCTCGGCGCGCACCGCCGCATCGGAGGCATTGTCCATAACGGCACTCCTTAGCCGACGAAGCCGCTCAGTGCCTGCACCCCAAACAGCACCAGCATCCCAATCACAATCGTCAGCATCACGCTGTTGGTTTTCCAGGCCACCACCGCAGCGACCAACGCCGCGATCACCCGCCCGTTCGCCAGCGAGAACGAATAACTCCCGTTGATAAACACCAGATCGGGCACCGTAATCGCCACCAACATCGCCACCGGCACAAACTGCAGCCCGCGCTGCACCAGCTCGGGCAGCGACCAGCGCCCCGCCAGGCCGATAAACGAAAAGCGCACCGCGAACGTCACCAGCGCCATGCCCACAATCACCGAAGCAAGGTACATCACGAACGTTTCTCCAGAGCCAAACCCACCGTTACAGCGGCAAGCAAGCTGATCAATAAGCCAGTCTTAAACGGCAGTGCGGCTGTCAACGCAGCGCAGATCGCGGCAGTGAGCGCAACGCTACCCGACACTCTATCCTTGATGCGCGGCACCACCAGCGCAATAAACGTCAGCGGGATCGTGAACTCCAGTTGCCAGTCCGATGGCACCTGCGCGCCCAGAAAGATCCCTACCATAGCGGCCACCTGCCACAGCAGCCACATCGTCAGCGCGGCGCCGAGGTGGAACCAGGCCCGATGCGCCGCATTCGGCAGCCTCAGCGCCAGATTCATCGCCAACGCATACGACTGATCGGTGATCACATAGGCGCTGAGGGCCTTGAAGAACCAACTGTTGCGCTCCATCGAGGGCGCCAGCGTGGCACTGTAGATCATAAACCGCAGATTGACCACCAACGCTGTGAACACAATCAGCACAGCGGGGGCATTCGCGGTCAGCAACTGCAACGCGACCAGTTGCGCCGAGCCAGCGTAGACCAAAAACGACATCGAGAGGGCGCTTGGCACCGAGAGGCCAGCTGCTACGGCTGCCACCCCCGAAACCAGCGCGAACGGCATAATCCCCAGCACCAACGGCAAAAAGGCGCGCGCACCAGCCGTAAATGCAGCCCGAGGCGAATCCATGGCGCACACTCCAATGTTGCGGGCTGCGGTTTGTCCAAACAATCGCAGCAACAAGGAACCAATCAAGCGGAAATTATACCGTCACTTTCGGCGCGCCGATAAGTGACAAACCGAGGGGATGCGGGGGAGACAAGGTGAAAAGGTGACGGGGAGACTGGGTGATGAGTATTCCTTAGATCACACGATGCCGATGGTTGCTATCTGCAGCCCATCGGCATCACAAATCTATGCGCTAAATGTTATGTTCACCAAACATCAATGAAGCTGCAAAAACATATCGGCGGCTAGCCGAAAGCTCTCGGGCAGCAGATCAAGCATAAAGCCGAACGTCTCCACCAGCGTAGCAGCGTACAACGAATCGTTCAGCAGCGGCGTCCACAACGGCATTGGGAAAGTGATGCCCAGCAGCAAAAAAAACGTACAGGCCAGCAGACCCTGTAGCAAGCCAAGCACAGCGCCAAGGATGTGATCGAGCGGGCCGAGGAACAGCAACCCCACAAAACGCCGCAGCAACGAGGCTAACAGTGAGGCCAAGCAACTCACCCCGAGAAATACCAGCACAAAGCCAAGCCAACTCGCCAGCATATCGTTGGTAACGAACGACGACAGCGAATCGGCCACGGCGCTCCCGTAGCGGCTCGCGAATACAACACCCGCCACCAAGCCAACCACAGATAACACTTGACGAATCAAGCCCCAATATAAGCCCATTACCCCAAAAAAAAGGGTAATGACAGTAATCGTCATGTCAAGACTATTCACGGCGACCTACAATTCTAGCTCGTAATCAAAGCAAGCTGCAATGTTGGGAAACAGTAGTGTATCACGGCATAGGCCACCAAATCGACCTAAAAAATAAAGAACAGGTGACATTATGAGCGGCAAACCGTGAGATCTGCACGCAACTACCTAGTATCATTCTTCTCGGCCTGTTTGCGCAGATAACGGGCGATCCCGGCCACGGTCATATCGCACCAGAGGCGCACCACCGGATGCGACACGTTTGGGAACAGCCGCAGCGCCACATCGCTCACATCGAGGCTACCGCTCGCGAGCGCCTGTTGCACCACCTCGACGGTATCGAGCAGGCGCTGGCGCTGTAGGGCCAACATCGCCATGCCATCCGCCACCTCGCCGCAGTGCGAGATTAACAGCCGTTGGAAGCCAAGCGCCGCCAGCCGCTCGTACGTCGCGAGTTGCGCCGTCAGGTCGAAGCCGGGTGGTGGCGTGACTGGTTGCAGCGCAGTCTCGTGGGCGGCTATACCGCACGCATCGCCACCAAACAGCACGCCGCTCTCCTCCAAAAAGTACGCGATATGGTCGGCTGCATGGCCTGGACTAGCGACCGCCCGCAACCGCACGCCACGCCCCAGATCGAGCAGCAGCGTCTCGGCGGGGCGCAGCCGCTCACGGGCGATCGGCAGGACCGTGCCCTGCAACGGCCAGAGCGCCGGACCGATCGTGCGCTCGGTGCTCGCCAGCAGACGGCTCGGCTCGACCAGCAGATCGGCGGTGGCGCTGTGGATATAGACATCGGCATTGGGGAACGCTTGGGCCAGCGGCTGCGCGCCACCAGCGTGATCCATGTGAATGTGAGTGCAGAGAATCGCGCAGATCGCCTGTGGGGCAACACCAAGCTCAGAGAGGGCTGCCAGCGTAGTCGGCACCGTCAGCGATGTGCCGGTATCGATCAGCGCGTACCGATCGGCATCGCCACGCACCAGGTAACACACGCCAACGCCGGGCATCCCGTATAAATCGTGGTCGATCGCGGTGATCGTTTCGTCAATTGCAATCATTGCAGGCATACAGCACCTTTGATGGCCTACAGCAGCGACAATGGCTCAAGCAGCATCAAGCTGCGAAACGTACCGCATCGCCATAACTTACAGCATCGAAGAGAGAAAGTGTTGCTGTAGTATAGCATGTGTTCAGCAGCACGAACACCGATTTTGACTGCCAACCGCAGCTACAAGCCGATCATAAACACGAAATCGGCTCGCCCTTCTATGACGTTCGATCGTAGAAATTTGTCTCAACACCTACGGGAGGATTTGGGGGAATCTTGGCGAGCTATCGCCAACTAACGGCGCAACACCGCCGATTCGCGCACGATCAGGCTGGTGGAGAAGGTTTGTTGGGGTGGGGTCTGCCCGTTGAGCAGCGCCAGCACCGCCTCGCTAGCCGCCCGCCCAAGCTCGATCAGGGGCTGGCGCACCGTTGTGAGCGGCGGCGTGGTATAGGCCGAGGAGATCAGATCATCGAAGCCGACCAGCGAGACATCCTCCGGCACGCGGATGCCGTGGCGATAGAGCCCTAAACGCGCGCCGTAGGCCATCTGGTCGTTGGCCGCGAAGATCGCCGTGAAGATCGTGTTCCGGCTCAGCAGCGATTGGAGCGCCAGTAATCCCGATTGCTCGGTGTAATCGCCCGCGACCACGAGCTGTTCGTCGTGGGGCAGGCCCGCCTCGCTGAGCGCGCGCAGGTAGCCGCGACGACGCTCAACAGCATCGTGATGCGTCTCGGGGCCAGCGATATGCGCGATGCGCTGGTGCCCAAGCTCGATCAGGTAGCAAGTGGCTTCGTAGGCGGCCCGCTCGTCGTCGATGTACAGGCATTGCGATTCGAGACCAGCGATGCGACGGCCAACCACGATCAGCGGCAGTTCCTTGGCGCTACGCCGCAGTTGCTCGTCGGAGATTGTGCCTGGTAGCACTACTAAGCCATCCACGCGCCGACCGGAGAGCAGATCGAAGGCGGCCAACTCCTGTTCGGTGAGCCAGTTGCCGCTAGCAAACACCGAGTGATAGCCGGAGCCGAGCAAGCCCTGCTCGACGCCCCGCAGGATCTCGCCGTAGAACGGGCTGGCGACGCTCTGCGTCACCACGCCGATCGCGGCGGTGCGCCCCCGCGCCAAGCCTTGGGCGATCACGTTCGGGCGGTAGTTCAGTTTCTCGACAACTGCCAGCACAGCGTCGCGCTTGGAGGAGGCGACGGGCACCGTGCCGTTGAGCACGCGAGAGACGGTGCTCGGCGAGACGCCCGCCTCGCGAGCGATATCGTGGATTGTGACGGGCTTTTGCATATCGCCATTATACTTGTCTTGAAAGCGGTGTCAATACGCGAATATGCGATTTTAGTGTCGGTTCTTTACGACAATCAGTGCATCTTATACATTCTTGTGAGTTCTCATTGTCATTCCGAACGAGCCACTAGGCGACATGAGGAATCTCATTGCTCTGCATTGTATTGCACATTGAGATCTCTCTCTTCGTTCGAGATGACAGTGTTTTTCGTTGAACAAAACCATGTTCAATACTTCTAAAACAGAGCACGAAGGCTCCATCGTCATTTGACAATCGAGCGAACTAGCCACTATAATATCTGCAACCGATTTCATAAATCCACATCTCACCCTCATCTTGCACTCTTTGGTGGTGTGGCTCACTGAGTGTATCGCACCCTCTTCCGTGCAATGAGTCCCGACACTCCACAAGCCGCACTGGTTGCGTCGATTCGTTCGGTACGGGCGGGCGCTCCCCGAGCGTTCGACTGAGGCATTCAACGCATATCAACGGTGTACGGCGTTCCGCAGCGGCGAATCGCGCGCGCGTTTTGGCGCGCAGCGCCACACTTGTCCGAGCGCGCGCACGTTGTACACGACGTTGTTTGCCCGCAGCGACGGGCGGTCACGTTGCGGTTGCATCTTTATTCCCATCCATCCTAGTTGCTTTCTGGTGGAACACGGCCCAAGTTTTGGCACAGTCCTGAAAACGGTTTCAGTTTACGCTACTCGTCGCGATCTTCTTCTTGCCCGCTCCAGCGAGCCAACGACGATGACCGGACTCGTTGGCTTCGCGATGCTGTTGCTGGTCCGGCGTGTTACCGAGCAAGGAGGCTCCGATGTCGCTACGTCGTGTTCGCATCCTGTTCCTGGTCTGTATTGTCGGCTTATTGGCGAGTCTAGGGCCGTTGAGTCCGGCGTCGGTGGCGTTGGCCGCCACGCTGCCCGTCGTCGACGACTTCGAGACGACGCTCAACACGAACGTCTACGATTCCAATGGTATTCCGATCGGGTTCTTTGTGGCGCAAGATGGCGGTTCGCAGACGACGTTTAGTCGCACCGATTCGCCGCCAAGCCCGGTGCCCGGTGCCGCCAGCCCGAACTCGGTGCTGCAAATGGGCTTCAATGTGGCGGCCTACGGTGTGGTGATCCACGGCTTCGAGAACGATGCCGCGAATCAGTGGGTGACGCAGGATTGGAGCACCTACGGCGGTATGAGCTTCTGGCTCTACGGCAACAACAGCGGCACGGATCTGTTCGTTGACCTGATCGACAACCGCCAGCCCGGCGCGACGAACGATAGTGCCGAGCGTTTCACCGTGACGTTCAAGGACGATTTCAGTGGCTGGAAGCTGATCGAGTTGCCGTTCGAGAGTTTCGTCCGCAAGGAGATCGGCAACGGCGCGCCGAACGATGGTCTGACGCTGACGGAAGTTCACGGTTGGGCGTTCGGCACGCTCACCACGGCCACGCCGCAGACCTTCTACCTCGACGATGTGAGGTTGTACGGCACCGCGCCGGAGCGCCCACTAACCGTGAGCTTCGCGCTGAACACCAGCAGTGTGACCGAGGGCCGCACCGCTCGCGTGGTGGTGAAGCTGAGCAAACCCGCCAGCGAGCCAGTGACGGTGGAGTACGAGGCGACGCATGGGCAGACCAATAAGCGCGATGTGACGCTGCCGAAGGGCAAGCTGACCTTCGCGCCGGGCGTAGTGCAGCAGACGATCGAGATCGTCACGCTGGAGGACGCCAAGGACGAGTTCGATGAGGGCTTGTTGCTGCGGTTGAAGAATCCGAGTGGCGCGGTGCTGGGCACGCCGCCGACCGCCCGCTTGGTGATTGTGGATAACGATGCCACCAATCCGTTGTTGCTCGATGATTTCGAGATCGACCCCTATCTGTTCCGCGCTTCGAGCAAGGCGAAGGTGGATACAAAGGAGATCAGCGCGAAATCGTCGAAGGCGCTACCCGGCCAGATCGGCTACGAGCGTGTTTTGGAGCTTCAGGCCAAGGGCAACCAGGCCGCCACGATCGAGCGCCGCTTCCCGCAGGCGCAGGATTGGAGCGCGTACCAGGGGCTGAGCTTCTGGTACTACGGCCATCGCACGAATAAAAAGATTACGGTGAATCTGCTCGACAATCAGCAGCCCGATCCCGGCCCGAGCGGCTGGAAATTGGTGTGGAGCGATGAGTTCAACACGAGCAAAAACACCAAGCCGAACGAGGAGTTCTGGGGCTACGAGATCGGCGACGGCACGGTGAACGGCATCCCGGGCTGGGGCAATAGCGAGTTGCAGTATTACACCGACAAGCGCGAGAACGCCGCCACCGATGGCAAGGGCAACTTGGTGATCACGGCGCGGGCCGCCGATGGATCGCTGCAGTGCTACTACGGGCCGTGCCAATACACCTCCGCCCGTCTGCTCACTAAGAACCGCTTCGAGGTGGCGTTTGGGCGCATCGAGACGCGCGTGAAGGTGCCGCGCGGCGCTGGCTTATGGCCGGCCTTCTGGGCGCTCGGCACCGACATCGATAAGGTGGGCTGGCCGCAGAGCGGCGAGATCGACATTATGGAGCACGTGGCCCGCGAGCCGTACCGCGTGTTCGGCACCATTCACGGGCCGGGCTACTCGGGTGGGCAGGGCTTCGGCAATGTGTACGATCTGACTGAGCCGGTCGCCGATCAGTTCCACACTTTCGCGGTGGAATGGGAGCCGGGCGAGATCCGCTGGTACATCGACGGGATCGAGTATCACCGCGCCACCGCCGCCGATGTCGCACCGAACGAGTGGGTCTACGATCACCCCTTCTTCCTGCTGCTGAACCTGGCGGTGGGCGGCAACTTTGGCGGAGCCGTCGGCTCGGACACCACCTTCCCGCAGCAGTTCCTGGTCGATTATGTGCGCGTCTACCAGGCTACCGATACCGCCGAGCGCTTCAAGGCGACCTTCACCGACAACTTCTCGGGCTGGAAGCGCATCACGATCCCGTTCAGCAGCTTCAAGCGGGATTCCTCGCCGAAGAACGCGCCCAAAGATGGGCTGACGCTGACCAGCGTGCACGGCTACGGCTTCGAGATACCGAAGAACTATCCGAAGAAGGCGCTGATCGATCAGGTGCAGTTGGTGGGGAATTGCAGCGAGCAAGTGGTGGTGCAGAACACCAACGATAGCGGGCCAGGCTCGCTGCGCCAGGCGCTGAGCGATGTCTGCTTCGGCGGCACGATCAGCTTCGCGCCGAGCTTGGCGAACAAGACGATTGGCCTGTACTCGTCGGAGTTGACGATCGACAAGCCGGTGACGATCGACGGTGCGAACGCGCCCGGCCTGGTGATCAGCGGCAGCAACACGGTGCGCCCGTTTGTGATCAACGCCAGCGTGACCGCCACCATCCGCAATCTGACGATCAGCAACGGCTATGGCTTCGAGTTGGCGGGTGGTATCCTGAACAACGGCACGCTCACGCTCGAAAGCGTCAAGGTGGTGAATAACCAGGTCGAGACGAGCGGTGAGGATTATTGGAAGGGCGGCGCGGGCATCTACAGCGGCGAGAACAGCACGTTGACCGTGCGCGACAGCACCGTGGCCGACAACAGCGCGGCGGACTCTAACGGTGGCGGCGTGTACGCCTTCTTCAACAGCATCGTGCTGATCGAGCGCAGCACCATCAGCGGGAATAGCGCGAATGTGGGTGGCGGTCTGCGCACCCTCGGCGACATCCAGATCATCAACAGCACCATCAGCGGCAACTCGACCTATGGCTGGATGGGCGGCGCGTTCTTCCACACCGACGGCACGATGCACGTGCTCAACAGCAGCATCGTGGGCAACAGCGCCCCGGCAGGCAGCACAGGTGGTGCGTTCGTGGGCACCTTCACGGATGCCAACGCGACGCTGGTGTTCGCGAACACCTTGCTGAGCGGCAACAGCGAAACACAATGTTTCGTGGCGCCGTGGGGCTCCGGCGTGGTCACGCTGAGCTCGCAGGGCAACAACCTCGCCACCGACGACACCTGCGCACCCAGCGCGAGCGACTTGGTGGTCGGCGATGCGCTGATCGGCCCGCTGGCCGACAACGGCGGCCCAACGCTGACGCACGCGCTATTGCCGGGCAGCCCGGCGATCGACGCGGCGAACCGCAACGCCTGTCCAAAGACCGACCAGCGCGGCCAGAAGCGGCCCTACGGCAAGGGATGCGATATCGGCGCGTTCGAGTTGCGCAGCAAGAACAAGTGATACCACGCCGCCGCAGGCTAAAACGGGTTTGTTACTGACACTGTCCAATCGGATCTGGTATGATGGAATAGGAGACGCAAGACAAAGCAGCGGGCGGCTGGAGATTTCTCCAGCCGCCCGATTTATATATCAGGACCGTGATCGTTAGTCGACGCGGTAGTCGCCCTCGACCACGTTCTCGTCGCCATCGGACTTGCCTCCGCTCGTCTGCGTCTGCTCGCTGGCGTAGGCGCTCTGGCTGATCTGCGCCATCACCTGCTGCAACTGGGTGCTCAGCGAGCGCATGCGGCTCTCGTCCTCCTGGCTCAAGGCGTCGCGCAGATCCTTGATCAGCGATTCAGCCTGAGTACGTAACACGCTATCGACCTTATCGCCAAGCTCGTTCAACGACTTCTCGCTCTGGTAGGCCAAGCTATCCGACTGGTTCTTCAGCTCGACCAACTCGCGTCGGCGCTTGTCCTCTGCGGCGTGAGCTTCGGCATCGCGCACCATGCGGTCGATGTCCTCCTTGCTCAGGTTGGTCGAAGCCGTGATCGTAATGCGCTGCTCCTTGCCCGTCGCCTTGTCCTTCGCCGACACGCTCAGGATACCGTTCGCGTCGATATCGAACGTCACCTCGATCTGCGGCACACCACGGGGCGCAGGCGGGATACCCTCCAAGCGGAACTTACCGAGCGTCATGTTGTCGGCGGCCATATCGCGCTCGCCCTGCAACACGTGGATGTCCACCGCTGTCTGACCATCAGCAGCCGTCGAGAAGATCTCGCTCTTGCGGCTGGGGATGGTGGTGTTGCGCTCAATCAGCTTGGTCATCACGCCACCAAGCGTCTCCACACCCAGCGAGAGCGGCGTCACGTCGAGCAGCAGCACGTCCTTGATCTCGCCGCCGAGCACACCGGCCTGGATAGCCGCACCGATCGCCACAACCTCATCGGGGTTGACGCTCTTGTTCGGCTCCTTGCCCGTCAGCTTGCGGACCAGCTCCTGCACCACTGGCATACGAGTCGAGCCACCGACCAGGACCACCTCATCGATCTGGCTGGCCGACAAGTCGGCATCCTTGAGAGCCTGGAGGAAGGGACCCTTCAAGCGCTCCGTCAAGTCCTGCGTCAGTTGCTCGAACTTGCTGCGGGAGAGCTTCATCTGCAAGTGCTTCGGGCCGCTGCTATCAGCCGTGATGAACGGCAAGTTCACCTCGGTCTCCATCACGCTCGAAAGCTCGATCTTCGCCTTCTCTGCGGCCTCTTTGAGGCGCTGCAGCGCCTGACGATCCTTGCCCAGGTCGATACCCTGGTCCTTCTTGAACTCCTCGATCAACCAGTTGACAATGCGCTGGTCGTAGTCATCGCCACCCAGGTGCGTATCGCCATTGGTGGCCTTCACTTCCACCACGCCATCGCCGACCTCGAGTACCGACACGTCGAACGTACCACCACCCAAGTCGAAGACGACGATCGTCTCATCCTTCTTCTTGTCGAGGCCATAGGCCAAAGCAGCGGCGGTCGGCTCGTTGATGATACGCAGCACTTCGAGACCAGCAATTTTACCTGCGTCCTTCGTGGCTTGACGCTGGCTGTCGTTGAAGTAGGCGGGCACCGTGATCACGGCCTGCGTAACACTCTCACCTAGGTACGCCTCGGCATCGGCCTTGAGCTTCTGGAGCACCATTGCCGAGATCTCCTGCGGCGCATACTCCTTGCCCGTCTGCGTAGAGGTGACGCGCACATCGTTGCGAGGGCCGCGGGAGACCTTAAACGGCACCATGGAGCGCTCAAGATCGACTTCATCGTAGTTGCGCCCGATGAAGCGCTTGATCGAGAAAAATGTATTTTCAGGATTGATGGTTGCCTGCCGCTTGGCAGTCTGACCAACCAATCGTTCGTTATTCTTAGTAAAGGCGACCTCGGATGGGGTTGTGCGATTACCTTCGGCATTTGGGATCACAATCGGGTCGCCGCCCTCCATCACCGCGACAACTGAGTTGGTTGTACCTAGGTCGATGCCCACAATTTTAGCCATAGTGTCTTACCTCTCATTCACTTTTGTATTGGGGTTTTACCCCGACCACGACACAGGCCGTAGTTGATATCTGAGCTTATTTTACTCAGTTTATGCTAATAGGCTATAAGATTGACATTAGAGCTATATTAGAAATGTGGCATTTTTGCTTCCACAGCACCGATTGTGGGATAAATGGATGAGGCATTCGAGGCTCACACATCGGCAAATACTGCCTTTAGTACTACTTTCCTACATCACAACAGGTGCGACTGTGCTAGAATGAACTTACGTATCTTTATTCTTTTGCCCGCACTTGTATTAACACGCGATGATAGAGAGGAAGACTCCCATGTCGCGCACCCGCCGATTACTCCATGGTTTGCTGTTCATTGCACTGCTAACGGCATCATTTGTTAGCGTTGCAACGCCCCCGATCGCCGCAGCGGCAGATCATACGTATTGGGTTGATACTGCACGAGATGATGCGGGTGGCACGGTCGAAGGTTGTACCGATAATCTGCCGAACAAAGGCTGTACGTTGCGCCAAGCGTTAGCGTTCGCCGCGAGCGATGGCGGAACCTCCGAAATTCGCTTCCGCATCCCCGCCAACTCTAGCGACCCCGATTACGGCTATAGCAACAACGTTTGGACCATCAAGCTCGAATCGCCATTACCCCCGCTCGCCGAGGGCGACCTGACGATTATCGGCGCCAGCAGCTTCTTTGTGCCCCATCGGATCGTCATCGACGGGAGCGCCCTGAGCGGTGCGAGCGCGATCGGTTTGCGCATCACCTCACCGAGGAACCGCATTCAGCAAATGGCATTCGTCAACTTCGATAGCAGTGGTACGAACGGTATCGGCATCCAGATCAGCGGTGCCGCCGCGCAAGAGAACGAAATCATCGATTCGATGGTGAGCGGCAACACCCAGGCTGGCATCAAGATCGATACTGGTGCGAGCAAGAATGTGATCAAATCGGAAGGCGGCTTGAGCATTATCAGCGGCAACGGCACTGGTATCCTGCTCGAAGGCGCGAACGAGAATACGATCCAGGGCAACCTGATCGGCTTGACGCTCGGCACCAACAGCTTTGTCGCGCTACCGAACACGGGCGATGGCATTTGGCTGAACTCCAGCAACAACAACACGATCGGTGGTGAGTTCGAGGAGCGCAATATCATCTCGGGCAACACCAAATCGGGTGTGCTGTTGAGCAACGGCTCAGCGAACAACACCTTGTTCGGCAACCTGATCGGCACCGACGATCTCGGTACGACGGCGATCCCGAACGGGCAGGGTGGCGTCCAAATCATCAATGGCGCGAACAACAACACCATCACTGGCAGCACCTTCACCCAATCGATTATCAGCGGCAATACTGGGTATGGTGTGCTGATCAGCGATGCGACCACCTCGAACAATAAAATCTTCAAGTCGTTGATTGGAGTTGGCGATGATGGCACGACCGCCGTACCGAACACGCAAGGCGGTATCCTCATCCGCAACGACGCCAACCAGAACGTGATTGGTGAAGCGAACCAAGGCAATGTGATCAGTGGCAATACCGGTTATGGCGTGCGCGTCGGTGGCTCAAGCGGCTTCACGCAGACCAATCAAAACAAGATCATCGGTAATGTGATTGGTCTGAGCAGCGATGGCACCGAGAAGGTCGCCAACACTCAGGGCGGCGTGCTGATCGATCTTGGTTCCACCAACTCACTCATCGGTGGCTCCACCACCGCCGAGGCCAACCTGATCGCGCATAACGGCGGTCCTGGTGTGGTGATCAGCGGCACGACAACGCTGGACACGGTGCTGTCAGGTAATGTGATCGGCCTGCAGCGCGATAGCAACAGCGGCAAGTTGACAGTGGCCGCACCAAACGGTGGCGGTGGTATCGTGATCAGCGGCGCGCGGCGCACCACTATTGGCGGCGTGACGGCAGCCGAGGGCAATATCATCGCGGGCAATACGGGCAACGGCGTGCGCATCGGCGGCACCGATACCATGACTGTCACGCTGCGCAATAACCTGATCGGCGCTACGGAAGATAACGGGCTGGTATATCGCGGCAACAGCGCGAACGGCGTCTTGGTCGAGGGTAATACCAAGAATGTGCTGATTGAGAGCAACACCATCGTGGCGAACGGCGCGAACGGTGTGCTCGTCACCGATACGGCCCAACAGGTCAAACTCGCCACCACACGCTTCTCGCGCAACGCCAACAAAGCGTTCGAGTTGGACCCCGAGACGAGCGGCATCCCTGGCGTGGCCACCAACCCGAATCACGATATTGACCCGCCGTTTGCACTCACATTGAGCGATTCTGGCGTATTGACGGGTAAAGTGCTTACAAGCTCCGACCCAGCCGCTTGTAACGGCTGTACCTTCCAGATCTTCACTTCTGATCCAGCCGTCGTGGATGGCCAACCCTATATCCGCTACGATGTGCCGGTGACGTTTAACGCTGGAGAAGGCACATTTAGCGCAACGCTGCCGGATGTGCCTCAGCAGGTGTTGGTCGCGGCCACCGATGCGCAGGGCAACACCTCCGAGTTCGCAGTCAAAGAACGATTGTATCGTGTTGAGATTATGCCAACACGACCGCAGCAGGAGGCGATCCCTGGGCAAACCGTCGTCTTTACGCATATTGTATCGAATACTGGCACGATCGACTTCAACGCGGGTATTCTTAAACTTGAAGTGCACTCGAAGTTCAATTGGCCATACACCATTCAGCCTACAACACTGCCAGCACTCCCCGCAGGAGAATCAGTGCCGATCACGCTGACGCTGACGCTGCCAACCGGCTCGGACCCGCGCGTCTACGCAGGCCTAATCGAGGAGACACGCATCCGCGTGTACTCGGAGCAGATCGTTACCGCAACGCATAGCCTGACCGATACCACACTCGTCAAGCCGCAGTTCTTGTTGAGTGTTGATCCGCTGAGCCACAATGTGATCGCCAAGAAGAATCAGGTGGTGCAGTTCGGTCACAAGCTGACCAACAATGGCAATATCACCACAACGGTGGTACTGAGCGCCACCACCGATACCACCTGGCCAACACAGATCACTCAACCAACGGGTGGAACCTACGAGTTAGCGCCCGGTAAGTCGGTCGATCTGTTGGCGCGCGTGGATGTACCATCAACAGTGTTCGCACCATCAGAGGCGAAGACGGTGATCTCTATCACATCGCCAGGCCAGCCGGATCGCACGCAGGACAAGATCCTGACCGATACCATCACCATCACTAGCACGGCGATGGCATCAATGACGCCCAACTATGATCGCGATGCAGCAGCAGGGCAGACGCTCTCGCTCCAGCACGTAGTGACGAACCTGAGCAACGGCCCAATGACCTTTAAGCTGGTCGTGATCTCGACGAGCCGCGGGAGCACGGTGACATTCCGCTCGAATAGCAGCAATATCCCATTGGGTGCCGATAACAGCTTTACGCTGGGCACGGATCCAAGCAACAACCGCTTGAACTTCTTCGCCGACATCACAGTTAATCCCGAAGCGCTGCCAGGCACAACCGATACCATCCTTATTGGGCTAGCCGATATGGATGGGACCATTATTGCCGAGGCAACGGTCGAGGATTTGATACGTATCAACCAAGGGCAAGAGTTACCGCGTATGTGGTTGCCGCTTATCCTTGCCGAACAAGCACAAGAATAAGCCTTGTACGGGCGATGTAGGCTACAACCTACATCGCCCCTTACCGACCCCAAGTAGCCGAACGGACATCGCCCTTGAAGCTATATGTGTCTAACAACGCATATAGGGTTGATTGTTGTTCGCTAGGGAGAAGGATGCTATGTCACTACGCTACCAACGCTTCACCTTCTTGGTACTGCTCGTCCTGTTGGGGGC
>CALKHR010000042.1 GCA_937988885.1 uncultured Roseiflexaceae bacterium
CGGTTGTGATATTTTTCTCAGTATTTCTGCAAAGCTCTCCATTGCGGATAGAAACAGTTCCTCTACCCCCTCAACTGCTTGCCATCCCCAGAACCTTCCTCACATGTCTGATTTTCCCTATCTTTACAACCGCAACCTTCTCCGTTAAAACAGTAGTAAAAGTCCTCAATCGTATTCACAAGAAAAAGTTACTATACATGTGATAGTTCATCACCGAGTCGGTGGATGGGCGCTTGGCCCTGTGGGATGGCTTTCGTAGGCCCCAGTTGTTTGTTCCTGTCTGCTCTCTATTGCACCGAGGCTGCATGATGGCTACTACTATCTCTTATTACCGCGACCGCTGTACGCCGCCGTTGACGCAAAAAGAGCTAGCTCTAGCGTTACATCGCCATCATAACACCGTCCAAAATTGGGAGAGATCGGGTGTACCGCATGCCGATGATCTGTTAAAGTTGGTATCGTTCTTCGTTGAGCAGGGCGCGATCCGCGATCTCCAGACAGCCACGCAGTTCTGGGAGAGCAGTCGGCGCGGCGCTGTGCCTATCCCACCCGAGTTGGCGGAGATGTTCGCCACAATGCCGCCACCCACGCAGTTGCTGCCCGACGACTTGCCCATGCACGCGCCGTTGCCTCGCCAATCGCAGATGCCGCTGCAGCGCAACCGCCTGTTCACCGGGCGTAACGCCGCATTGCGCGAACTTGCCGCTGCGCTCAATACGCTCGACGCATCGGTGGTAGTCGCTGGTATGGGTGGAATCGGCAAAACACAACTGGTCTGTGAGTTTGTGCATCGGTATGGCCAGTTCTTCCCCGGCGGGGTGTTCTGGATCAGCTTTGCCGATGCCCGTGCCATTCCCGCCCATGTGGCGGCCTGCGGCGGCGAAGGGCACCTGGCGCTGCATCCCCACTTCGAGATGCTGCCGCTCGAACGGCAGGTGCGCTTGGTCAAAGCCGCCTGGCGCGAGCCGATCCCGCGTCTCTTGATCTTCGATAACTGCGAGGATGAGGATTTGCTGGCGGAATGGCGGCCCACCAGCGGCGGATGCAGGGTGGTGATCACCAGCCGCCGCCAGCGCTGGAGCGCCGCGCTGATCAGCCACTTGCTGAGGATGCCGCTGTTTGAGCGTCTGGAGAGTGTGACGCTGCTGCGCCAGCACGCGCGGAACTTGCCCAGCACCTTCGCGCCCCTGAACGATCACTCGGAACAGCAGGCGCTCGACGATATCGCCGCCATGTTGGGCGACCTACCTTTGGCGATACACTTGGCGGGCGCGCATCTCGCCTACCACTACCAGGAGCTCAGGCCGACGCAGTATTTGGCGCAACTCCATGCTGCCGAACAGCAGGCCGATCAGTTGGTCGCGCTGCTCAAGCATCCCTCGCTCGAAGGTGGCGTTTTCTCGCCAACCAGCCACGAACAGCATCTAGCGCGGGCCTTTGTGGTCAGTTACGAGCGCCTGCAACCGCACAACCCCATCGATGCGATGGCGTTGGCGTTGCTCGCTCGTGCGGCGCACCTGGCCCCCGGCGAGCCAATCCCCCGTCGGCTGTTGCTGGCCACGCTCCCCTCCATCAATAAGAGCACGCTGGTTCTGGCCGAAGAAGCGCTGCGTCGCCTGGTCAGCGATTTGGGGTTGTTGGAAGTAAACTCGGTTGGAACAGTGCGCATGCATCGCTTAGTAGCCAGCTTTGTGCGGGCCATCCACCAAGATGCCCAAGCGCAACACGATGTCGAAGAGATGCTGCTAGCGGAAGCGAAGCAGATCACGCTCAACCGCAAGCAAGCCGAATTGCTCGCCATCCAACCCCATATGCGCTATGTGACCGATGCGGCGTTTGAGCGCGAGGACTTGTTGGCGGCGCGGTTGTGTGCGGCGTTCGGCGAGCAACTGCAGCCCTTCCGAGCGATGGACGAGGCGCTGCGCTACTTCCACCGCTCGCTCGCCATTCGTGAGGCGCTGCTTAAACCGGATGATCCCGAGATCGCGGCTTGTCTCGACGGCTTGGGCGTGACCTATCAGATGAACTCGGATTTTCGGACGGCGCGCCCCTACTTCGAGCGGGCCTTGGCGATATGGCAGATGCGCGGTATCGAAGATACCCTGGAGCTAGGCCAACTCTACGTCAACCTGGGCGATCTTTTGCGCGTCCAAAGCGAGTTGGAAGAAGCTCAGGCGTTTCTTGAGGATGGGATCGCGCTGATCGAGCGTCATCTTGGAGCGGATCACCTGCAAGTCGCGTTTAGCCTTAACCATCTCGGCTATCTGTTGTATATGCGGGAGCAATACGATGCCGCCGAGCAGGCGTTCCGTCGTGCGCTGGCGATCCACGAGCGGGCGCGCACGGGTGATACGCGCGATCTCGCCCAAAGTCTGAACAATCTGGGCGATCTGCTGTGCCACATGGGGCGCTACGATGAGGCATGGGAGTGCCATGAACGTTCGTTGGCGATCCGCGAGGCGATCTTCGGCCCGCAGCACAACGATGTGGCCGAGAGCCTGAAGAATATGGGGATCATCTGCTACCGACGGGGCCAATACGACAAGGCGCAATCGTACCTGGAGCGTTCGCTGGCGATCTGCATCGCGGTATTGGGCGCCGATAACATCGAGGTCGCGTGGAGCCACGAGTGGTTGGGCGATATTTTCGATGCGCTCAATCAGCCGCAGATGGCGCAAATGCACTACCAACGGGCCATCGCGATCTACGTGTTGCGCTTCGGCG
>CALKHR010000043.1 GCA_937988885.1 uncultured Roseiflexaceae bacterium
TTAGATTATTCATATTCATCGTTAAAAATTCGTTATAAATTATCATCGAGATGATTTGTCAACTAAACAGTTCAACCATATTATTTCCTACCTTTTCTTAATTTTTATCGAACACTATGTAGTCCCAGCAATTCCTGATACAAAACCTCTCTCCTACATACAATGATTGCTATTTCGACACGAAATCGTTGCCACACTGTATGTTCACTAGCACAAATCTCTAAATATCAGGTATAGTAAAATAGGGTTCTCAGATTGCAACTTTAACCTTCCAATTTCAGCAGTGCAGTTCGCGATATATTTGAGGGTGGGGTTATGCCACTTCATCTCCAATTGACGACGCAGCAGGGGTTATGTCGTGTTGTTGACGTTCGCACGCCCGGAGTGATACTTGCCGAGACAGCGCTCGATACGCTGCCAACCATCGATCAACTGTTGCAGGAGCCATACGTGCTTGGGCGGGCGCTGCTTGCCGCGCTTGGCGGCGAATCGCTCGCAGCGCAGTTGCAGCAGAGCGACGATGGAGTGTTGTTGCTTGAATGCGATGAGCAGGCTGAAGCGATCGCTTGGGAGTATGCCGTACACGAGCACTACTTTCTGGCCTGTGCATACGCGATGCTGCGTTTGGTGCCGCGCGCCCCGCTACCCGTGCGCCAGGGCACGCCGCGCCTGCTGGTACTCTGCGCCGATCCATTGGTCAACTCCAAGGGCGAGCCGACCGATCGCCTGAACTTCGATGCTGAACTGAACGCGCTACGCGATGTGTTCCACACAGGCCGGAAGGCCCTGTATGGCCAACAGATTCCACCTACGGCACAGCGCTTATTCGCGGCTTTATCCGAAGGACCAGCCCTGCTGCATATCAGTTGCCATGGCCACACCGTACCGTTCCAAAGCTCATCGGGTGTGTCTATCGATGCTGCCCTGGAACTCGAAGACGATTGTGGCAGACCTAAACTGCTCCTGGGCAGCGATCTCCGTATCCGTGCACCGCGTGGCAGTCTCCAGATGGTGCTGTTAAGCGCTTGCCAAAGCGCCCCTTTAGCCCGCGCCCTGGCACTCCAAGGGGTGCCACTGGCGTTGGGTATGCAACACAACTTCCCCGACCCCTACAGCGATGAACTGGCCGCCGAGTTGTACCGCACCTTGAACAACGGCTACGACCTAGCCGAGGCGACCCGCCTTGCCCGCAATGCGCTCGCCGATACTAATCCGTGCGCAGCAGGGATGCTGGTGACCTATACCTGCCAGAACGCTTGGCAGGCGTTTCAGTTGCCCGATGGGAAGCCCAAGCTGCAGCTTGGGCTTACTGATAATTGCTACCTACCCGCAAGCCTTTTAACTGGTTATGGGACGGTGATTGGGCGCGACGTTCTGCTAACTGAGCTTGCTAGTCTCTTTCATGAGCATACTACGGCGGTGACGATCGCTGGAACTGGCGGCATCGGTAAGACCAGTTTGGCCCGTGCGTTTATACAGCGTTTTGGCTGGCGCTTCGGGCGCGTGCTGGGGGTGAGCTTTGCTACGGCCTCGGTTGACGTGGCACGGGTCTGCCGCGAACTATTGGAGCAACTCGGGCTAGCCAGTAGCTTCCTTGCCGAGCAAGATGAGAGCGCAAAACAGCATACCGAACTCGTACAGACCCATAAGCGCCGCTTGGCTGAGCTCCAAAAACAGCATGCTGCTCTCGGTCAGCTTACCCCACCCCATATCATCACCGAGATCGCAGATATTGAGCGCGCTCTCGCAGACCTTGATGCTAATGATCCGCGCAATGAACAGCCAGAACGTTTAGTTGAGCGGTTGCTCCAAGCCATTCAACGTAATGATCTGGTATGGTTCGATAACTACGAGAGTGTGCTCACGCCCCAGGACGCTACCGACCCAACACAGGCCGAGGCGATCCAACGCTTAGCAGCCAAACTGATCGATAAACAAGCGCACTTGCTATTAACCAGCCGCGCCAAACCAGCTGGGCTACGTGGCGAACAGGTATTCCCCTCGAATGCTGAAATGGCGGGCCTAGAGAGCGAAGCCGCGGTGAAATTGTTTCTGCAGCACTCCCGCCGCTCCGACAATAAACCACCCGAGCAGCATCGGCATGTGGCACAGACGTTGGCCAAAGAGACCCACGGGCATCCACTGGCGATTATTCTGCTGGCTGGTGCGTACGATGCCCGCGATACCAGCAGCGAGCAGTTCTTGGCCGATTGGGGTGCATCGCTGGCACGCGCCACAAAACTCGGGCTTGATCCCCACCATATCACCATTGATGTTGCGATCGAGCGTAGCTTACAGGCCCTAGAGCCACCTAAACGAGCGCGCCTGATCGAGTTATCCCACTACGATGTACCCTTCTTTACCGAGGCTGCCGCGCTGCTCTGGGGCCTGCCCTACGATGAGAATGGTCAACCAACCAAGGAGGCCCTGGCGGAAGCCCGTATCGACTTAGCATTGTTTCATCGGCGCAGCCTGCTACAGGTGCATAGTACATTGGAGGGAAGCGACCAACCAGCCACCTATCAATTCCAGCCAGTGCTGCGCCAAGCACTTCATCTGCGCCTAGATTCTAAGGCGAACAAACCGGCTGGCTACTATATTTATGGTGCTTGGCTAGCCAAGTATGCATATGGCGAGATTATGCGGTCTGGATCGCTGGCACAACTGGTAAATCAATGTATGCCACTGCTGGAGGCTACAATCAACGAACTGCAGGGCGAACAGCGCCTCTGGCATATTCGCCGTGTTGCTTGGCTCTACCAACAGTATGGTGAACTGCAGAAGGCGCGTAGCTTATTAGAGCAAGCCCTAGAACAGACTGATGATGGGTCTGCAGTACGTAGTGCATTCCAATATCAACTAGCCCAGATCCATCTACGGCAGGGGCAGTATGAGCGCGCCATGTCCCTCTTCCAGCAGTCCCTCGATATCCAACAACAACTCCAGGATCTGCACGGCAAGGCCGCCTCCCTCCACGCTATGGCCCAGATCCATCGAATGCAGGGGCAGTATGAGCGCGCCATGTCCCTCTTCCAGCAGTCCCTCGATATCCAA
>CALKHR010000044.1 GCA_937988885.1 uncultured Roseiflexaceae bacterium
AGCTCGTCGGCGAGGTGGTCCAGTACGAGGAGGCGTATCGGCTCTGCTACATCCGTGGTCCCGAAGGGCATCTGATCGGGCTTGCCGAGCCGCTGGGGTAGGTGGCATCGACGTTCTGCTCCGCCAAAGGCCGATGCCACCTAGCGCTATCAAAACGCTTGTGCCCTCTGCTGAGAGCACACTAGTGCCCTACACCACCACCAACTCGACATCGATATTGCCATGCACGGCCCGCGAGTAGGGGCAGAGCGCGTGGGCTGCTTCAGCCAACTCCTGCGCTTTGGCGCGGTCAACACCCGGTATCTCGATGGCGATCTTCGCGGTGAGGCCGTAGCCGCCGTCGGGATCAGCGCCCTGGCCCACTTCCACACGCAGCACGGAGCCAGACACGTCGTCGCCGCTACGGCGAGCCACTGCGATCAGCGCGCTCTGTAGGCACGCGCCCCAAGCCGCCGCAAACAGTTGCTCGGGGTTGGTGCCCTCGCTCACACCGTTCAGTTTGGGGCGGCGCAACTGCACATCCAGCACACCATCATCGCTCACCGCACGACCCTCGCGCCCGCCCGTCACCGTCACGGTCGTGGAATAACTCGGCGTGATCTTGCCCATAACACCTCTCCTGTTGCAGAAAACGTCCTCAGCATTATAACGAATGCCCTTGCTGTGTGCCGCGTTTGTGCCTTCAGCCAGTGCGCGTTTGGGCGGTACAGAGGTACATCCTTAGCACCGCCTGCATTGACAGCCACGCATCACTCTGCTAGAATCGCGCCGTTCACCCGAATCCACCTCATATCGAAGAGTACACGCTGGCTTACAGCGTGGCGATCGGCACACCAAACGCGATTCCTTCAACAGAAAGCAAGGGGAACCATGAGTAAAGGTCTTCTCGAACGCCTAGCCGAAGGGGTTGTTCTTGGCGATGGCGGTTATCTGCTGGAACTCGAAAAGCGCGGTTATGTCCAGGCTGGTCCCTTTACCCCTGAAGTAAGCCTCACACACCCCGAAGCGCTGGCGCAGCTTCACCGTGAGTTTCTGATGGCGGGTGCCGAAGTGCTGCAAGCCCTCACCTTCTACGCCAGCGAGGATAAGTTGGCTACGGTGGGTTTGGCGGGCAAGGTCGATGAAATCAATCGCGCTGCGGTGAGCATTGCGCGGAGTGTGGCTGCCGAGGGGGATGCGCTCGTGGCGGGCAATCTCAGTCTGACGTGGGCCTACGATGCCAATGATCCCGCTTCGGCGGATCGGGTGCGCGCCCTGTTCGACCGCCAGCTCGAAGTGCAGATGGAAGTTGGCATTGATTTGGTGATCGGGGAGACGTTCTCGTGGCTGGGTGAGGCACTGTTGGCGACCGAGCGCGCCCGCAAAACTGGCCTGCCCGTCATGATCACGATGTCGTTTGATCAGAACCCGCTGTCGTACGATGGCTACACACCCGCCGAGTGTGCGCGCCGTCTGGCCGATGCCGGGGCCGATGTGGTCGGCATCAACTGTTTGCGCAATCCCGAGTACACACTGCCGTTGATGGCCGAGATGCGCGCCGCCGTCAGTTGCTACGTGGGCTGCCAGCCAGCCGCCTACCATACCCCTCCCGACCACCTCGACTTCACGTCGATGCCCGAGTTCCCATTAGCGCTCGACCCGCTGCAGCTCACACGCGCCGCAATGGCCGATTACGCCGTCAAAGCTCGCGATATGGGCATCAACTACATCGGCTCGTGCTGTGGATCGGTGGCTGCGCACGTGCGCGCAATGGCAAAGGCGCTCGGCAAACTGCCCAGCGAGGAGCGCGAATGGCGCAGCAAGACGGGCAAGCCGATGTCGGCCTACGAATTTTACGATCACGACGCCGCCTAATCCTACGTGTGTCGTGCGATAAACGGTTCGCGCCAGCCTTGTGATCGTTTTCGCCGATGAGCGCGAGAACGATCACAAAGGATCGTGCATCCTTAGCTGTCACAGGCAAATCACGAAGTGAAGATACACGCGCCGCTGCTCGGTCCGTTGCGACAGTGAGCAGCAGCCCGGCCTGTGACTCTGCGCCTATTGAACGCTGGACTCCATCATGAAAAAACAGAACTACGAGTACATCGTGCTGGGCTTGGGTGGTATCGGCAGCGCTGCTGCCTATTGGCTCTCACGGCGCGCTGGCGGCGATGTGCTCGGCCTCGAACAGTTCGAGATCGGCCACGAGCGTGGCGCATCGCAGGACCACTCGCGGATTATTCGGCTCTCGTACCACTCCCCCACGTATGTCGAACTCGCCAAACACGCCTACAGCGCTTGGGAAACGCTTGAATCGGAGAGCAACGAATCGCTGATCATTCGCTGCGGTGGGCTCGACTTCGGGCCGCGCGTCAGCACGCAGCCGCTCAGCGATTACTCCGAGAGTATGCGGGCCTGCGGCGTGCCGTTCGAGGAGCTCGATGCCGACGAGATTATGTACCGTTGGCCGCAATTCCGCGTCACCGACGATATTCATGGCATTTACCAGGCTGCGGGTGGGATCGCGCCCGCCATTCGCTGCAACGCCACGCACATCCGCATGGCGCGCGCCAACGGCGCCGAACTGCGCGAGCATACACCGGTGGTGGGTCTACGCGATGTCGGTGGCGAGATCGAGGTGACCACGGCGGATATGACCTATCGCTGCCGCAAACTGGTGATCGCCGCCGACGCCTGGACAAACAACGTGCTGCAGCACCTCGGCATGCGCCTGCCGCTCACCGTCACGCAAGAGCAGGTGAGCTACTTCCAGCCCGCGCAGCCCGAACTGTTTATGCCCGACCGCTTCCCCGTGTGGATCTGGATGAACGACCCGTCGTTCTACGGCTTGCCGACCTATGGCGAGGCTGGCCCGAAGATCGGCCAGGATATCGGGGGCCGCGTGGTGACCGCCGAAACGCGCACGTTCGAGCCGAATCCCGTCGTACACGAGCGCCTCGAAGGGTTCCTGCGCCAGTACATCCCGGGCGCGCTGGGGCCCGTCTTGCGCACCAAGACCTGCCTCTACACGTTCACCCCCGATCGCGACTTCGTGATCGATAGCCTACCCAACCATCCAAACGTGCTGTTGGCGCTCGGCGCGGCGCACGCCTTCAAGTTCGCCTCGCTGTTCGGCAAAATCTTGAGCGAGCTGGCCATCCACGGCGAAACACCCTGCGATATCAGCAGCTTCGCGGTGGATCGGCCCATCTTGCTAGAGGAGGAGCCAACCCGCCAATTCATCCTGTACACCTAGCAGAAGCCGTTATCGGCATCATCCATCTTCTTGTTTCGACCTTCTGTGGAACGCAGAAGGTCGAAGCATGTCCCCAATCATCAACATTAAGCCAAACGTGGTAGGATGTGAACGCGTTTGATCGAAGGCACCACAGAGTTGAAGGAGAATGCCATGCCTGTTCAGCTCGTTGAGCCGAGCCTTGCTTGGAAAGATGCGTTTCTCGACATGGCCCACGAATGCCTCAGTAATGGCGATTTACGCTACCTCGCACCGATCAGTAACTTCGATGGCTACCTGGAACATCTCTACGAATTTGCTCATGGCATCAATCTGCCGCCCAATATCGTGCAAGAGACCAGTTATTGGGCGCACGACGATGGCGTGATCGTAGGGGTGATTCGGCTTCGCCATCGCCTCAACCCGGCATTGGAGCAGATCGGCGGGCATATTGGCTACGAAGTGCGACCCTCGCGGCGGCGCATGGGCTACGGCACCGAGATGTTGCGGCTGGTGCTGGAACCAGCCCGCCAACTTGGCCTCAAGCGCGTGTTGCTCACCTGCGATGCCACGAATATCGGCTCGGCGCGGATCATGGAGAAGAACGGCGGCGTGCTCACAAATCGGATCGAGATGCCGGAGAAGGGCAAGACCGTGCTGCACTACTGGATCAACCTGGAGTGAGGAAGCAGCACTAGCCAATCTCGCTTGGCTAGTGCTATGGCTTCGGCATGCGCTACGGCTCGACCAGCAAGCAGGCGACATCGTGTCCCTGCTTGCGCGCCAACACAGGATCGTGCTGGCGGCAGGTCTCCTGCGCGAGCGGGCAGCGCGGATGGAAGCGACAACCGGACGGAATATCGGCGGGATTCGGCGTCTCACCGCGCAGAATAATACGTTGCCGCCGATGTCGCGGGTCGGGGCTGGGGATAACCGAGAGCAGCGCCTTGGTATAGGGATGCTGCGGCTGTTGCAGCAACTCGCTTGTCGGGCCGAGCTCGACGATGCGCCCCAAGTACATCACCGCGATCCGATCTGCGAATAGCGCGGCAGTCGCGAGATCGTGGGTGATAAAGAGGATACTGATGCCATGCGTGCGACGCAACTCGTTGAGCAGCATGAGGATCTCGGCGCGGATCGAGACATCGAGCATGCTGACGGGTTCGTCGGCCACCAACAAGCGCGGGTTTGTGACCAGCGCGCCAGCGATCACCACCCGTTGGCGCTGCCCGCCCGAAAGCTCGTGCGGGAGGCGATTAGCGAACTCCGCCGCCGGGCGCAAGCCCACCTCCTCCAACGCCGCATACACCTTTTGCCGACGCTCCTCGGCGGTGCGGTAGAGTTTGTGGACCTCAAGCGGCTCGCCAACGAGTTGAGCGATAGTCATGCGGGGGTTGAGCGACTCGTAGGGGTCTTGAAAGACCATCTGAATGGCTTGGCGCAACGAGCGGTCGCGGTGGAGAGTCTCGAACAGCGGGCGACCCTCGAACAGGATAGTGCCCGCGCTCGGCTCCTCCAAGCCCAAAACGCTCATCGCCGTAGTAGTTTTCCCACACCCCGATTCGCCCACCAGTGCCAGCACCTCACCGCGCTGTAGTTCGAATGAGACGCCATCGACAGCACGAACATCGGGTTGCGGTTTGCGAAAGGCTCCTAATAGGGTGCGTCGCGCCGAAAAATACTTGCGTAACTCGACGACCTCGAGGATTGGTCCAGTAGCAGACGCTGCTTCAGACGACACGGTTCACATCCTGACCATTGCAGGGAAGAGAAGCCGAGGCGAGATGTTTCTCTCCCCTGCATACACTAATCTTGATACGTTATGGCCGTTTGCGGATACTATCTTCCTTGCGCATACGGTCGCGCAAACTATCTGGCCGCAGATCGGTCCATACTTCCTTAATGTAGTCCAAACACTCCTTTTTTGTGCCAGTTTTCCCAACTGCCTTCCAGCCAAGTGCTAACTCTTTATCCGCGGGCCAGATCGAATACTGTTCTTCATGATTGACAACAACTGTGTATATTGTTGTATCCGACTGTTCTGAATCGCTCATATTGTCCCCCTTGTTTAAATAAAGATGTGATTACATCCACAGTATAGCACCCATTTTTATTTCAATCACGCAATATCATATTACTGTTGTTTCCCTCTAAACAACAGCATGTATCATCTCATCATATTTCGATTTGCAAATAATTTTAGCCAATCACGTTCCTATGGTACCTTCTTGGCATCTAGTAACTAATGTTGCTACTAGCTAAATGGTAAATGCGGCAAGTGAGCGTTTCTGCTC
>CALKHR010000045.1 GCA_937988885.1 uncultured Roseiflexaceae bacterium
CGTACGTGGCGGGTGGTGGTGTGGGTACACGCTCGGTGGCGATTGGCGGTGTGGTGTGCGTTCTCCTTATCGGTGCATTGTTTTATATGTTCTTGACAGTTCTCATTGTCATTCCGAACAAGCCGCTAGGCGACGTGAGGAATCTCATTGCTCTGCATTGTATTACGCTTTGAGATCTCTCCCCGTTTGCTTCGCTCAGGGCTTCGACCATTCGAGATGGCAGTGCTTTTCGTTGAATATAACTCGGTATTTAGTCAATTCACCGAGTCTCCCTGTCATCGCCACGGCGTGAGGGCGGCGCAGCCATGCGCTGCGGAGCAGCGGGTGCGCGCGTTTTGGCGCGTAGCGCCACCCTGTCCGAGCGCGCACACATTGTGCACGACGTTGTTTGCCCATAGCGACGGGCGGTGCGGCGCTGGCGGCTTTTTCTTTTCCCATAAATGCTGCGCTGGAGTTGCCTACGACTTTTGATGGATGGGCTATTTTTGTTTTTGCGTTTTTCGGGTATCATGGGCGTAGCGTTTTGAGTGCACAGGATTGCCGCGTGGCTACATCAACTGATTCTCAAACACCTCGCTCTGTGAAGCAGGCCGATGAGTTGCCGGAGCAGCGTCGCCCGATGCTGTTGTTGGCGGTGGCGGCTGGTTTGTGCTGGGCTTGTGCGGTGGCGTTGCTGCTTTCAGGGGATTTGCGGGCGAGCGATGCGTTGTTCAGCCCGCCGCGTGTGCTGTTTTATGCGCTGGTGCTTTGCGCCGGCCTTTTGACGTTTGTGCCTGCGCAACGTTTGTTGCGGCTGCCGGGCTTGGCGTTCGAGGGTGTGGCCGGTACGTCGTTGTTGTTTTATACACTGGCTTTCGTGCCTCCTCCGACGAGTTGGTTGCTGGAGTTGCCCGAGATGCCGGTGTATTTGCTTTTTATTGCCGCACTGTTCTGGAGTGTGTCTGCGATTGCGTTGCCGCTCGTGCATAGTTTGGGGCGTCGATACTTTCGGCAGCGGGCGCGACAGTTCGATCTGCGGCGCGCTCGTCGCCAGGCGCACGAGGTCGGCGCGCTGATGGCGGCGGTGGCTGTGCTGGCTGCGTTGCGCTTGTTTACGGTGTTTAGCTTGGGTTTGCTGGTGCTCATTTTGGTGGTGGTGGAGTTGCTGTTTTTGTCGTTTGTCGAAGCGGAGACGTAGCTACTGTTCGACGGTGTGGCGAGTTCCAATGTGTTGATTAGTGCTTTGGAGGTTACACGAGTGGTTCATATTACGATTATTGGCATGGGCCTGATTGGAACTTCGCTGGGTATGGCGTTGCGGTCGGCGGATGAGCAGGACGCGCCGCTCGGCAAGGTGTTTGTGACCGGTTACGATCAGGATAGTCGTTCAACCTCCGATGCGCGTGGCCGTTTGGCGATCGACCGCGAGGCGCGTAATCTTGGCGAGGCGTTGCGCGAGGCGCAGTTGGTGGTGGTTGCGGTGCCCGTGCTGTCGGTGCGCGAGGTGTTTACTTCAATTGCGCCTGTGTTGCCGACGAATTGTGTGGTCACCGATGTGTCGAGCGTGAAGCGCCAGGTGGTTGATTGGGCGCACGAGTTGTTGCCGAACCATGTGTCGTTTGTGGGTGGGCACCCGATGGCGGGCCGCGAGCGCAGCGGGCCGAAGGCGGCTGAGCCGGAGTTGTTTAAGAATGCGGTCTATTGTTTGACGCCCGATCATCGCACGAGCCAGCCTGCGATCGATTTGGTGGATGCGATGGTGCGCCAGGTGGGCGCTAAGACGTATTTTATCGATGCTGATGAGCACGATGCGTATGTGGCGGGTGTTTCGCACTTACCGTTCTTGTTGTCTTCGGCGCTGATGGAGGTGACCTCGCGCAGTGCGTCGTGGAAGGAGATGGCTCCGCTGGCCGCTTCGGGTTTCCGCGATATGACGCGCTTGGCTTCCGGCGATCCGCAGATGCACGCTGATATTTGTGCGACGAATCGGTCGGCGATTGTGCGTTGGCTGAATGAGGCTGCGCAGGCGTTGATCGATATGCGCGATCAGATCGAGGATGGCGAGGACGAGGAGTTGTTGAAGGCGTTTATGCGGCAGCGCGAGGCTCGCGAGGAGTGGCTGAACAGTCGCCCGAATCTACGGCCCGGCGAGGCGGAGTTCGAGAATATGTTCTCGGCGCAGATCGAGCGGCCCAGTTTGTTTGGTCGTTGGGGCCGCCGCGACCGTCAGCGCTAGCTTGTGGGATGGTGATGCTCAGGGAGCCGTCGAAGTGGGCTACTCCGATTCGGTTGCTCCGCGAGGGCGAGCGACCTGCGCCTTCCAATGTGATGCCGTTCGAGGCGGCGTTTGCTGCGGTGATGCGGGCGTTGTCGGCGTTTGCTGCGTAGGGGAGACAGCTTGCAAGTTACTTCGTTAGCCTCTGGTAGCAGCGGTAATGCGCTGTTGGTGCAAGATGGGTCTTCGGCGGTTCTGGTCGATTGCGGCCTTGCGCAACGCACGATCGAGCGCGAGTTGCGCCACCTTGGTTTGGAGCCGCGCAATCTCAACGCGATTCTGCTCACCCACGAACACGGGGATCATTCGTACAGTGCGATCTCGTTCGCACGGCGGCACGGTCTGACGTTGGTGGCTAATCAGCCGACCATCGATAAGTTGGGCTTGTTGAGCGCTGGCGTGGCGTATCGTGTGTTGCCGACGGGCGAGCAGACCGAGATCGCTGGTATGCTTGTGCGTAGTTTCCCGGTGTTGCACGATGCGGCGGACCCAGTCGGTTATACGATCCGGGTGGGCAATTGGTGCGTGGGTGTGGCGATTGACTTGGGCCGCTGGGACGAGCGTGTCTACGCCAATCTGTGCGAGGCCGATCTGGTGGTGTTGGAGGCCAACCACGATCGGGAACGGCTGCGGATGGCCCCTTACGATTGGCCCGTGAAGCTGCGGATTATGAGCGATCTCGGCCATCTCGACAATGTGCAGGCCGCCGAGTTGTTGGCGCGCTTGGGAGCCGATGGTCGCCGCCGCACGGCTTGGCTGGCGCATATGTCCGAGCAGGCCAATTCGCCCCGCATCGCGCTCGATGTGATCAACACCGTGTTGGCGATGGCCAATGTGCAGTGCATCACGTTGCAGGCGTTGCCGCGCCGCGCGCCGATGATCTGGGAGAGCGACCAGCACAACCGACAACTCGAACTTTTTACCCTTGAGTAGCAGCGTATTGGTCCAACTCTTGCTGAATCGCTGAAGAAGCTTACAGCGGAGAAGAGCCATGAGCGTGTTACGAAAGTTTAGTGGGTTATTCTTGATCGGCGGTGCGGCGCTGCTCGGCAACTGTGTAGGTGACAGTCTGCGCGCGATGACGAGCGGTGAGCCGACCCATCGGTTGGGTCTGACGCACACTACTGACGATGGTCAATTGGCGATCGGCCTGAACATTGCGCTGACGAATTTCGTGCCTGCCCTTCTGTTGGCGCTCCTGGCGGGCAAGCCGCGCATCCTCTATGCATTCGTGAGCGGCGCCATCATCAGCGTATTGTTGGGCGATAGCTACGAGCGTGCGGTTGTGCGTTGGCTGCGCGACTTGGGATAGTATGTTGTTTCGGTTCTGATGCCCTGGCTCGTGAGAGCCAGGGTTTTTGTTTGTGCTGCGTTGGGTGGGAGAGTGCATCCACAGATTACACAGATTATTTTTATTTGTTTCTTTTTCTCTTCCAATCGGGTTGGACTGTTGTCTCGCGAAGGCGTCGGATGCGCCATTCGGCGGGTAGGCGCATACTTGCGAGAAGGTGCGCTGCTGCGCAAGCCCAAAGGGACCCGAGGCCCCTTTGGAAACCCCGACCGGGGCTTATCGCCCCTGCATCCCAAGGGATCCGCTCTGTTATGCCTGTATCGCTTGATTCCTCGGTATGGTCCTTGTTCGGTGGTCTGTATGCGCTTTCTGCATGCTGCATGTGTCTCTGTTCGCAACCTCCTGATCCTTTTCAGAACTGCTTTTATACCAAATTCGGTTGGTGTTGTGATTACAATGCTGTTTTAGCCTGCGGCAGCAAGGTACTAGACCTTTTTTGTGATGTCGAGGCGCTGCTACGCGCAGCGCCTCGACATCACGTTTGTTGGGAAGAGTGCGTATCAATTGAAATCCAGAATAGCGACGATTTGAAGGTGTGCCGGGGGAGGTTGGTATCAATTGGCAGGCAGGGCGACATCATGTTGCGGCGGGTTGCTACTGCGATTGGGCGCTTTTCTATGCCGCGCCGCCGTTGGCGTACAGCACTTGACCGTTGATCCAGCGGGCGGGGCCAGCCAGGAACGACACCACCTCGGCGATGTCGCTGGGCCGCGCGAGGCGCTCCATCGGGTTCATCTTCGCCATCCGCTCGATGGTCGCGTCGTCCTTGCCATTCAGGAATAGCTCTGTGGCGGTTGGGCCGGGCGCTATCGTGTTCACCGTGATGTCGCGGCCACGCAGTTCGCGCGCCAAGATCAGCGTCAGCGCGTCGGTGGCGCCCTTGGTGGCGGCGTAGGCCGCGTAGGTCGGCAGGGCCAGCTTCACGACCGACGACGAGAAGTTGATGATCGCGCCGCCGGGGCGCACGTAGCGCGCGGCCTGCTGGCTCACAATGAACGTGCCGCGAATATTGGTCTGGTACAGGCGGTCCAACACGTTCAGGTCTAGCTCGGCGACCGTGCTCAGGATCATGATGCCCGCTGCGTTGACGACCACATCGACGCCGCCGTAGGTGTGCTCGACGATGGCGAACGCCTGCTCCACCGCCTGCGGATCGGCGATGTCGGCCTGGATGGCGATGGCCGTGCCACCCGCCACTGTGATGCTATCGACCGTGGCGTCGGCCTCCGTCTTGTTGCTGGCATAGATGATCGCGACCGCCATACCATCGGCGGCCAAGCGTTCGGCGCTGGCCCGCCCGATCCCTCGCGAGCCACCCGTCACAATCGCCACGCGCTTGTTGGTTGTATTCATTCTATTCCTCACATTCATCATTTCAATGGAGTAACGTTCAATGCGTTGTATGTGGACAGTATGCGCCAAACCGTGTGGCATGTGGTAGACTAATCCTATTGAATCCTTGCCTATTTCTATCAAGTTGCAGGGAGGTGGTGGCGTATGACTGAGGTTGTTGCTCAAGCGCTGCCTGGCTCGCATCAGGCTGAGCTTGCGGCGATCCTCCAGCGGCATGCGCGTTGTGAGGGTGTGCAGGCGGTGGAGGCCATCCCTTCGATGTTTATCTTTCGCGCCACCACCACCTCCGATGTGATCCACTCGCTCTACGAGCCATCGATCTGCGTGGTGGCGCAGGGCAGCAAGGAGTTGATGGTGGGCAGCGAGATGTTCACGTATGATACCGAGCACTTTTTGCTGGTATCGGTGAGCCTGCCCATCTCCGCGCGGATGCTGGTCGCTAGCCCGGAGCAGCCCCACCTGGCGATGCACGTCAATCTCGACACGGCGCTACTGCTCGAATTGGCGATGCAACTCGGCGATTCCGTGCTGTCGCAGCCTACCACTGGGCCTGGCCTCGGTGTGCACCGCCTCACGCCGATGATCAGCGATGCGATGCTGCGCTTGGCGCGCCTGCTGGACACGCCGCAGCATATCCAGGTGCTGGCTCCGCTGATCCTGCGCGAGTTGAGCTATTTGCTGCTGACGGGGTCGGAGGGCGCGAAACTGCGCGAGTTGGTGGTGTCGGACGGGCAGGCGCAGCGGGTGGCGCGGGTCATCGAGCGGCTGCGCCGCAGTTATCGTGAGCCGCTGCGGGTCGAGCAACTGGCCAGGGAGACGGGCATGAGCGTGGCGGGGCTGCACCGCCATTTTAAGGCCGTGACAGCGATGAGTCCGTTGCAGTACCAAAAGATGTTGCGCCTGCATGAGGCCCGACGGCTGATGTTGGGCGAGCACTTGGATGCCACCACGGCGAGCGTGTATGTGGGGTACGAGAGCGCTTCGCAGTTCAGTCGCGAGTACAGCCGCCTGTTCGGCGCGCCACCAGCACGCGATATCGCACGAGTACGGGCATCCGCCTTTTCGGAGTAGCGGGGAGACGATGGCGCTTTACATTGGCTTGGACATCGGCGGCACGAAATTGATGGTGGGCGCAGCCGAGCGCGACGGCCCGCTGCTGCGACGGACGTATGCGCCGACGCCTCATGCGCTCGACGAGGGCTTAGAGACGCTGCACCGTATGATCGACGAGGTGGCGCAGGGCGCGCCGATTGCGGCGATCGGCGCGGCGATCGGCGGCCCGCTCGATCATGAGCGGGGGATTGTGTCGCCGCTGCATCAGCCCACTTGGCGCGATGTGCCGCTGAAGCAGGTGATGGAACAACGGTGGGATTGTCCTTTCGGCGTGGATGTCGATACGAATGTGGCGGCACTGGCCGAGTACGCCTTGGGTGGCGAGCCGGTATCGCGGCTGCTCTACCTGACGCTGAGCACGGGCATGGGTGGTGGTTTCGTGGTGGATGGGCAGTTGTACCGTGGCGCGCAGGGCGGCCACCCGGAGGTGGGGCATCAGGCGGTGCCGTTCCGCTGCGCGCACCCCGAGCGGGTGGCCTGCGAGTGCGGCGCTCCCGATTGCTTGGAGGCATTGGTCTCGGGCAATGCGATTCGGCGTATCTACGGTGTGCCCGCCGAGCGCCTCAACGATGAGCAATGGCAGGAGGTGGCCTACAATCTGGGCCAGGGGCTGCGCAATCTGGCGGCGATCTACGCGCCCGAGGTGATCGCGCTGGGTGGCGGTGTGGCGGTAGGTGGCGGCGAGCGGTTGCTCGCGTCGGCCCGCGCCGTGATGGAGCAGCACCTGCGTTTGGTGGCGGCCCCGACGCTGCGGCTCAGCGCGCTGGGCTACGACACGGCGTTGCTGGGGGCGGTGGTGTTGGCGCGGTCGTTATGATGTCCACAGATTACACAGATGATGTTTGTGTAGGATGAGGTGATGAGCGCTCAACGAAAGGCGCTGTCATTCCGAACGAGCCGCTAGGCGACGTGAGGAATCTCATTGTTTTGCATTGAATTATGCTTTGAGATCTCTCCCCATTCGCTTCGCTCAGGGCTTCGACCGTTCGAGATGACAGCGTTTTTCAGCGCGTTTCGTTGTCATTCCGAAAGAAGTGCGTAGCACGAAATGAGGAATCTC
>CALKHR010000046.1 GCA_937988885.1 uncultured Roseiflexaceae bacterium
CGGTTCACCCCCACGTGCGTGGGGACGACGAATGTCCGCCAAAAATCACCGTGCGCTGTGTCGGTTCACCCCACGTGCGTGGGGACGACTGGCTCACGACATCGACAGTGCTCGATCGTTACGGTTCACCCCCACGTGCGTGGGGACGACTTCACCGTGCCGATGAACGAACTCAGCGCAGGCGGTTCACCCCCACGTGCGTGGGGACGACTCGTCGGTGTGGTTATCAGCCTGATCAAGGGCCGGTTCACCCCCACGTGCGTGGGGACGACTGGCATCACGAGATGCTGATAGTTGTCATCGTCGGTTCACCCCCACGTGCGTGGGGACGACCGCCGCAGGTGGCCGGTTCTGACAGGTGTCACCGATTCACCCCCACGTGCGTGGGGACGACTGAAACGCCGTATTCAGCGCGCTCCAGCGTAACGGTTCACCCCCACGTGCGTGGGGACGACAACACACGGCGAAAAATCACCGAACGATAATGCGGTTCACCCCCACGTGCGTGGGGACGACGACTACTCGGCATCAACAACGAGATGGATGTTCGGTTCACCCCCACGTGCGTGGGGACGACGGCGCGTTCTCTATCCACTCCCATTAGTGAGTCGGTTCACCCCCACGTGCGTGGGGACGACGTGCTGCGGGATTCATCTAACTCACCTCGTCGCGGTTCACCCCCACGTGCGTGGGGACGACGACTCCGCCGACCAGGATCAGCAGGATCGCGGCGGTTCACCCCCACGTGCGTGGGGACGACCATTGTTCTAGTGTGGTGGCGCGTGGTGTGGCCGGTTCACCCCCACGTGCGTGGGGACGACTTCGTTCAGCTTCTCCGAACCTACGCTAAGGACGGTTCACCCCCACGTGCGTGGGGACGACTGTCTGAAGCCCAAGATGACCCAGTTCATCAACGGTTCACCCCCACGTGCGTGGGGACGACTGCGCTACACGAAGGGGACCGGTAGTAACGCGCGGTTCACCCCCACGTGCGTGGGGACGACACTGGGGTGGCCGCTATCGCCACCCACCGGCGCGGTTCACCCCCACGTGCGTGGGGACGACGGTGGCCAGGGCAGGCCTGGGACGCGCCGGCGCGGTTCACCCCCACGTGCGTGGGGACGACGTCCAGCCCCAGGTATTGATCCCGTGGATTTGCGGTTCACCCCCACGTGCGTGGGGACGACATTTAGGACCTCGTTATAATCCCCCCCGAACGCGGTTCACCCCCACGTGCGTGGGGACGACAAGAAGAAGCTACTGAGACACCTTCTTAATAGCGGTTCACCCCCACGTGCGTGGGGACGACCACGTCGCGCATCGAGCCGGCCTTGGCGAGCACGGTTCACCCCCACGTGCGTGGGGACGACTACCAGTTCGCAACTCGCCCGCACCACCCGAACGGTTCACCCCCACGTGCGTGGGGACGACGCCGCGCCGCCAGTCTGCAACTACGCTGGTTCCGGTTCACCCCCACGTGCGTGGGGACGACGTTTTGGTATCGACGATCAGTTGTTTTCTATTCGGTTCACCCCCACGTGCGTGGGGACGACATGCATGGCGTAGGCCGTAGGCTTGGCGCGACCGGTTCACCCCCACGTGCGTGGGGACGACACGTAATTGGTTGCAGCAACGGCATGGGGCGGCGGTTCACCCCCACGTGCGTGGGGACGACGTCCAGCCCCAGGTATTGATCCCGTGGATTTGCGGTTCACCCCCACGTGCGTGGGGACGACATTTAGGACCTCGTTATAATCCCCCCCGAACGCGGTTCACCCCCACGTGCGTGGGGACGACAAGAAGAAGCTACTGAGACACCTTCTTAATAGCGGTTCACCCCCACGTGCGTGGGGACGACCACGTCGCGCATCGAGCCGGCCTTGGCGAGCACGGTTCACCCCCACGTGCGTGGGGACGACTACCAGTTCGCAACTCGCCCGCACCACCCGAACGGTTCACCCCCACGTGCGTGGGGACGACGCCGCGCCGCCAGTCTGCAACTACGCTGGTTCCGGTTCACCCCCACGTGCGTGGGGACGACGTTTTGGTATCGACGATCAGTTGTTTTCTATTCGGTTCACCCCCACGTGCGTGGGGACGACATGCATGGCGTAGGCCGTAGGCTTGGCGCGACCGGTTCACCCCCACGTGCGTGGGGACGACACGTAATTGGTTGCAGCAACGGCATGGGGCGGCGGTTCACCCCCACGTGCGTGGGGACGACTTATCCCAATCGGTGAATGTAGGCTTCACCCACGGTTCACCCCCACGTGCGTGGGGACGACTAGGATGATCGCCAATGCCCAGCGCTGCCACCCGGTTCACCCCCACGTGCGTGGGGACGACGGAATGACCTTCCCGACCTTGATTTTGCCTGGCGGTTCACCCCCACGTGCGTGGGGACGACTCGCCATCAATCAGCGTCTGCTCGTTGGCCCACGGTTCACCCCCACGTGCGTGGGGACGACGTCCAGCCCGCGTCGGCGTCCTCGATGGCCGCCGGTTCACCCCCACGTGCGTGGGGACGACCCGAGCGCAACGGGCGCTGACTCGCCTGTCACCGGTTCACCCCCACGTGCGTGGGGACGACTTTGTGAATGTGGTTGGATCAGGCCATTCAATCGGTTCACCCCCACGTGCGTGGGGACGACTCCCCCTCGACGAGGACGCCGCGATAGAATAGCGGTTCACCCCCACGTGCGTGGGGACGACGATCAAGGTACACCCATTCCCCACTCCCGCCACGGTTCACCCCCACGTGCGTGGGGACGACTCAGTCAAGCGCTCTTCAAGCACCTTGACCGTCGGTTCACCCCCACGTGCGTGGGGACGACTCGTCCAGCGTTGCCGCCAAGCCTACGCGGCACGGTTCACCCCCACGTGCGTGGGGACGACTTTATAGTGGATCGATGTGTCGATCGTGGTATCGGTTCACCCCCACGTGCGTGGGGACGACGCCGAACGTTTGCCGAGCGATGGCCATAACCACGGTTCACCCCCACGTGCGTGGGGACGACATGAGCGCACGACGAAGTGCTATGAGAAGTGTCGGTTCACCCCCACGTGCGTGGGGACGACCGCACCGCTCGAATCTTCCCCTCGCGAATCCACGGTTCACCCCCACGTGCGTGGGGACGACTACTCCGTTGTACGCAGCACGGGTATCCCGCGCGGTTCACCCCCACGTGCGTGGGGACGACGCCAAACACCCACCGTCGCCCGTGTCTCGTCTCGGTTCACCCCCACGTGCGTGGGGACGACCTCTGCGTGCTGCTGAACGAGGCGCATTTGCGCGGTTCACCCCCACGTGCGTGGGGACGACGCACATCCGTCTTGAGCAGCCCTAACAACTCGCGGTTCACCCCCACGTGCGTGGGGACGACGTACTAAGTTGCGACGGATTAAGCGCCGCAACCGGTTCACCCCCACGTGCGTGGGGACGACGAACATTGGGATGACGCCGTAGGGGTTCGGCGCGGTTCACCCCCACGTGCGTGGGGACGACGTCGAGAATGAGGTTGAACAATCGCGCCCGCGCGGTTCACCCCCACGTGCGTGGGGACGACCAACCTAAACTCTAGACGAAATTGTGTAGCAACGGTTCACCCCCACGTGCGTGGGGACGACTGCCTGTGATGACCACGTTGCCCGCGATACCGCGGTTCACCCCCACGTGCGTGGGGACGACGGTGATAATCAATCGTGCCATTGTTTTTGCCTCGGTTCACCCCCACGTGCGTGGGGACGACCCCGCAAAACCCCGCACCACTGTCAGAACCACCGGTTCACCCCCACGTGCGTGGGGACGACTTGATGAAGGTCAAGAATTGCACGACATTCGGCGGTTCACCCCCACGTGCGTGGGGACGACTACGTGGCGTTTGACGGCGGCACATGGGGCGACGGTTCACCCCCACGTGCGTGGGGACGACGCGGGCGAGGTATCGTGCCGCTACTAGAGCGCCGGTTCACCCCCACGTGCGTGGGGACGACGCGCTAGCCGCGTTGAAGCCGCGCCAGCGCCGCGGTTCACCCCCACGTGCGTGGGGACGACGTCGCGCAGCGCATCGAGCGAGATTGACGCCGCGGTTCACCCCCACGTGCGTGGGGACGACGCCCCAATGCGTTGCGCGGTAGGTCTACGACCCGGTTCACCCCCACGTGCGTGGGGACGACGAGGCAAAGGTAGGGAAGTGATGATCGGTCAACGGTTCACCCCCACGTGCGTGGGGACGACGACGCGGCTGTACGGCTGGATCGCGTGCGGACCGGTTCACCCCCACGTGCGTGGGGACGACTGCGACGGTCAAGTCAAGCTGTTTGCGCTCGGCGGTTCACCCCCACGTGCGTGGGGACGACTGCGTCATGCCGCGATAAGCTCCATACATGTGCGGTTCACCCCCACGTGCGTGGGGACGACCTACTATCCGTGTGCTTATGTGGAATGGAATCCGGTTCACCCCCACGTGCGTGGGGACGACCGTGCACACGTAGCGTCATACGCCGCCCTCTGCGGTTCACCCCCACGTGCGTGGGGACGACCGAGACATTCCCGTCTCGCGACTGAGGAGTTTCGGTTCACCCCCACGTGCGTGGGGACGACGTGATCACCTGGACTAATCCGACCAGCGATAACGGTTCACCCCCACGTGCGTGGGGACGACCGCGTGCTCGCGCTCCAGGAGGCCGCCCACGCCGGTTCACCCCCACGTGCGTGGGGACGACGTCGTGTAGTGCTGTAGCCAGGACATGCGCCGCTTGCAGGTTCACCCCCACGTGCGTGGGGACGACCCATCCGCGTTGTGGTGTCATGGTTGTGTTGCCGGTTCACCCCCACGTGCGTGGGGACGACGCCTGAGCTGCCAGTGGTCGCGATCGCGTGATCGGTTCACCCCCACGTGCGTGGGGACGACTTATCCCAATCGGTGAATGTAGGCTTCACCCACGGTTCACCCCCACGTGCGTGGGGACGACTAGGATGATCGCCAATGCCCAGCGCTGCCACCCGGTTCACCCCCACGTGCGTGGGGACGACGGAATGACCTTCCCGACCTTGATTTTGCCTGGCGGTTCACCCCCACGTGCGTGGGGACGACTCGCCATCAATCAGCGTCTGCTCGTTGGCCCACGGTTCACCCCCACGTGCGTGGGGACGACGTCCAGCCCGCGTCGGCGTCCTCGATGGCCGCCGGTTCACCCCCACGTGCGTGGGGACGACCCGAGCGCAACGGGCGCTGACTCGCCTGTCACCGGTTCACCCCCACGTGCGTGGGGACGACTTTGTGAATGTGGTTGGATCAGGCCATTCAATCGGTTCACCCCCACGTGCGTGGGGACGACTCCCCCTCGACGAGGACGCCGCGATAGAATAGCGGTTCACCCCCACGTGCGTGGGGACGACGATCAAGGTACACCCATTCCCCACTCCCGCCACGGTTCACCCCCACGTGCGTGGGGACGACTCAGTCAAGCGCTCTTCAAGCACCTTGACCGTCGGTTCACCCCCACGTGCGTGGGGACGACTCGTCCAGCGTTGCCGCCAAGCCTACGCGGCACGGTTCACCCCCACGTGCGTGGGGACGACTTTATAGTGGATCGATGTGTCGATCGTGGTATCGGTTCACCCCCACGTGCGTGGGGACGACGCCGAACGTTTGCCGAGCGATGGCCATAACCACGGTTCACCCCCACGTGCGTGGGGACGACTTGCACGCGCTCCATCTGCGCATTGTGCGCATCGGTTCACCCCCACGTGCGTGGGGACGACGCGCGTTGCTGGCGCGCCTGTTCAGCGTAGGCCGGTTCACCCCCACGTGCGTGGGGACGACAACGCGACGCCGAGCAGAGCCGCGAGGTACGGCGGTTCACCCCCACGTGCGTGGGGACGACTCGTTTAGTTTCGCCTGGTTCTTTTCGACGTTCGGTTCACCCCCACGTGCGTGGGGACGACGTTGCCGCCTGTTTGGAGCGCTCGCGTTAACGCGGTTCACCCCCACGTGCGTGGGGACGACGAGAACGTGCAACGCCTCGTTGACACGGCGGGCGGTTCACCCCCACGTGCGTGGGGACGACAGGCAGTCGGCACCCGCAACCGTGGCGAGGCGCGGTTCACCCCCACGTGCGTGGGGACGACGCGGCTGGGGTATGCCCGTGCTGCTCGCGAACCGGTTCACCCCCACGTGCGTGGGGACGACTAAACATCACCACTTCAGCAGGAAGGCACGACGGTTCACCCCCACGTGCGTGGGGACGACTATGTTATCGGCATGGTGCAGCAGCTCGGCTCCGGTTCACCCCCACGTGCGTGGGGACGACTCTATGCTCCATCCTGCGGTTCAGGGAGTATGCGGTTCACCCCCACGTGCGTGGGGACGACAAGTACATCAGGCCTGGTCTTGCTGAGGGAGACGGTTCACCCCCACGTGCGTGGGGACGACGACATGCCGCCGATCAGGCCATCGTCGAGGTCCGGTTCACCCCCACGTGCGTGGGGACGACCGCTGGGGGATTGCGTGAGTCATCGTGGTAGCCGGTTCACCCCCACGTGCGTGGGGACGACGAGGCGGGTCACTGATATTCCGACGTAACACCCGGTTCACCCCCACGTGCGTGGGGACGACTTGAGAGACCGGCATATGCGGCGTCCTGTGCACGGTTCACCCCCACGTGCGTGGGGACGACTTTAAACCGAGTGACTCCGCCTACTGCAAGTGCGGTTCACCCCCACGTGCGTGGGGACGACGTGTTGCAATAGGAGCGCCCATGCTGCAATTCCGGTTCACCCCCACGTGCGTGGGGACGACGCGCAGTGCCGCACGGCGATGCAGGAGCAAGCCGGTTCACCCCCACGTGCGTGGGGACGACGTGGCCTAAAACACAAAAAAGCCGCCCCGAGTCGGTTCACCCCCACGTGCGTGGGGACGACTTCACGTGTCTTGCGCTCCGCCTCCTCCTTGCGGTTCACCCCCACGTGCGTGGGGACGACGCGCCCAGGGCCTCCGCCACGTTCCGCCACGTCGGTTCACCCCCACGTGCGTGGGGACGACGTTGACCACGACCGCCGCGCTGTGGAAGACGCCGGTTCACCCCCACGTGCGTGGGGACGACTATAATACACGTAAGGAGGAGTTTATGGCAGTCGGTTCACCCCCACGTGCGTGGGGACGACGGCTATCGCGATCGGTTCTACGACATCGGCGGCGGTTCACCCCCACGTGCGTGGGGACGACGACCGTGTACGACCCAGACGTCGATTACCCAACGGTTCACCCCCACGTGCGTGGGGACGACATGCAGGTTATTGATACGTGTTTTATTCACCCCGGTTCACCCCCACGTGCGTGGGGACGACGAAATCGTACGCAACGCCGACCTGTATGCGCGCGGTTCACCCCCACGTGCGTGGGGACGACGTGCGCCCGCGCTTCTGGTATTCCTCAAACGCCGGTTCACCCCCACGTGCGTGGGGACGACCTCAGCGGCTCCCACTGCTGCATCACGGTTATCGGTTCACCCCCACGTGCGTGGGGACGACCACCCGAATTGCACTCGCGCTGCAGGTCCGTACGGTTCACCCCCACGTGCGTGGGGACGACTATAACCCTTTGCGCCGATCTCATTCTCCATTTCGGTTCACCCCCACGTGCGTGGGGACGACTTGGTCTTCAGCGCGGCAAGCTAGGGCCATTGCGGTTCACCCCCACGTGCGTGGGGACGACGTATCCGTGGCGGGGCCGGGGGCGGGGTGAAACGGTTCACCCCCACGTGCGTGGGGACGACCACCCGAATTGCACTCGCGCTGCAGGTCCGTACGGTTCACCCCCACGTGCGTGGGGACGACGGGTTGGCTCAGATGGACAACCCGGCAAATCATGGTTCACCCCCACGTGCGTGGGGACGACTGATCGGGCTGAAGCACCTGCACAATTATAAGCGGTTCACCCCCACGTGCGTGGGGACGACGATTGGGCTATGGGATGCGTGTCTTGATCCATCGGTTCACCCCCACGTGCGTGGGGACGACTGAGCCAGCCAGCGTTCTCTCTGTTCTTTTCGCGGTTCACCCCCACGTGCGTGGGGACGACTGCAATCCCCCTGCCAGTCGCCGGCGCTGGCACGGTTCACCCCCACGTGCGTGGGGACGACGCCCCCGCTTGACTCTAGCTCTGTCCTTTTCTCGGTTCACCCCCACGTGCGTGGGGACGACGAGCCCGTCCAACTCAGTTTCAACGGTGACGACGGTTCACCCCCACGTGCGTGGGGACGACAAAAAACTAAGGTGTGCTCGACGTTCCATTGTCGGTTCACCCCCACGTGCGTGGGGACGACTAGGGGTCGAGTATTTCAGCAACTACCCTCACCGGTTCACCCCCACGTGCGTGGGGACGACGGCTATGAGCCGATGTGCGACGGGACCCTTTTCGGTTCACCCCCACGTGCGTGGGGACGACGCATGCGAGGAGGAGGAAAGATGACTGGCATACGGTTCACCCCCACGTGCGTGGGGACGACGTCACAGGCTATATTGTCTATGCGTTGGCAATCGGTTCACCCCCACGTGCGTGGGGACGACTAAAAGAGAGCGGCCCGGCCCAGGCCGAGCCGCGGTTCACCCCCACGTGCGTGGGGACGACACGTTGCCACAGCAGAGGAGGCAGCGCGTACACGGTTCACCCCCACGTGCGTGGGGACGACCCAGTACCGCACCCTCGGTACCACCTACAATACGGTTCACCCCCACGTGCGTGGGGACGACACTGGACTGGATCGCTTCCTAATGCGATTCTTTCTTTGAAATCTCGTCCGAAGTCTCTTTTAGCCGTTCCGACGGGATTCGCACCAGTGTTAAACCTTCTCGCTCCTCAATGATCCGCTGTGTCATGCCGTAATCTTGTACCACAAAGCCCTGTTCGTTATTGCTATGATACACCAATAATCCCGCTCCATCACGTAACTCACGACATACATACGCCCAAAGTGTATCACGCACCATCGCGCTTAACCGCCCTACAAATACTCCTGTGTGTAGCTCCAACATCCATCGCGATAGCTCGCCCCGCACGCTGGCTGGCACACGTTCTAAAACGATGACGATCATGGTTATGCCTCCCCATCATCGCCATAGTTGATGCCGCCCTCGACCTGGCCCAACTCTGCATCCCATAGGCCTCCTGGCAATGCTTGATGTTTATCGAATGCTTCTGCATCAACCCCAGGTCCGGGTAGATCAAATAGTTTGTCGAGATCATCAACAATACGCGCTAACATCCGCTGTTCCCGTATCAGATCCCGACAAATGTGTCGTACCCGACTTTCGAGGTCGCGCTCGCCTGCAGCGGTGCAGCGGAATGCGGCGGGAATGGTGATCTCAGCTTTGTAGAGATCAGCTACGTCATACACAAATGAAAGCATTTTGCCGGTGTGTATAAAGCCTAGCGCTGGCGAATAGCCCGCCGCGATGATGGCTGCATGCACGACGCCATATAGGCAACTATTCGCCGCCGAAAGTGCACGATTGATCGCGCTTGCACGCCGCCAATCGTTCTGTTTGTATGCACGACCATCCCACGCTACTCCCGTCTCGCGGCTCCAACGGGCATATGTTTCTCGTACCCGAATGCCTTCTTTGCCACGAATCTGTTGCAGACTGAGTGCTGGGTCTAACCGTTCGGGGAAACGCATCTCGTACATACGGCGAATCACTCTTTGGCGTTGGATGAGATCCGTATGAAACTGGGCTTGGCGCAATAGTTTCGCCGCCGAGCGTGTTTCGCCCAATCCCTGTGCATAGAAGCGTACAGCCTCCTCGCCCGTCCAAGCTACTAGGCAACCACACTCGGCAAGGGTGCGGATGGCAGCATGGCTGATTTTAGTGCCCGGCCCCAACATTAACAAGGAGAGTGACGCACAGGGCACTGGGGTTTTGCCATGCTTATCAAAAAAGGCGATGGCTTTGTCATCCTGCTCGACTACGCAATGTTCGATGTACAGGTAGCTCCAACTGTCACGCACTTTCGGCAGAATATGGAGATCTTGCATCATTGTATCCTTTCATTGGTGAGAGATCATGCCCCACCAATGTGAGGAAAAGCAGATTGTTAAGGTGCAGTTGGGGAACATACGGCTAGCCGCTGCTCCCCATTCCGATGACAGCGTTACCCTTGGGCGATCGAGAGTAATCCGAAGCCGAATGCTTTTCCGCTGCCGATGCCACGGGTGAGTGTTGCCAGGAAGTTGGTGTGATCCAGCACTTCGAGCCGCCCTTCAAAGAGCACAGCACCGAAACGTAGTTGATTGGAACGCTGCCAACCCCTCACTTTGTTTTGATTACTGGCTTGCACATCGGGCTGATTGGCGTGCGCTTCTAGGAGCCGAAAACCGCCCTGTTCACCTTTTCGGGCAAGCCAGGCGAGTTGTTGATGTTCATCGCGCAGTTCGATCCGTTTGCCATACCATTTGGCTTCTTGGTTGCTGCGTGCACTGACACGCTTGGTGGGATTGGCGCGCAAGCGAAAACGCAACTGCATCCCGTTCGAGATCCGCCCGTACACGGTATCGAGTGGGCGCACCGATGGATTCGGTCCATCGTTGGTGCTCGCCAAGTAGCCGACTGGCAGTTGCTGCCAATCGGGGAGATGCTGCGATTGCACCAGGATGCGCATCAAGTTGCCGGAGTGTTCCTCTAGCCGATACAGCAGCCCAAACTGTTCGCGAGCCGCGTTGCCCTCGGCTACCTGCGGGAAGGCTTTGAGCAGGGTTCGGTGCATGTTGTAACAATCGCCCAGATCGCGTTGGACTTCGCGCCGTTGTGGGTCGATGATAAGGCGAGAGAGATAGAGCATGCTAACCCTCCAGAGTGTTGATAGGTGTCTCGGTCTGATCGGCAATAGACCACCAGATTTCGCTCACGAAACGCGGCTCAAATACGCGTTGCGCGGCGTTGCCGAGATTATCGTTTTGGCGGTTGCCCTGGCCTGGCTTCGCTTCAATCAACATTCGAATAGTGTCAGTGGCGCTGCGTTCGGCCAGTGCTTGGCTTTGGAGCGCCTGTTCGAGACTATCGAACTGCCCAAGCCCCTGGTAGATCGGCTGGCTCGGTACGCACGATTTGCGGCCCAGGAACAAGGGCCAGTATGGTGCTTGCACGGCTTTGGCACAGCGCGCGATCAGCTCTGCATCTCCCTGGAGCGCCGCCAGAAACGAGGCATCGGCCAAGTAGTAGCGTTCGGAGGTGTCGGTCTCCGGCTCCTTGGTTGTGGCGTTCACCTTCACCTTGATGCGCTTCTTGATCACCTCGGCGGAGAGTACACCTCCTGCGTATGGCTCATCGTGAAAGCGTGAGCCGCCGTAGTGGCGCTGACCGCCGAAACTGCCACCGCCTGTGGTGTGATAATCGCGCAGCAGTGTGCCGGGGCGGTCGATCCGTATGCCGAGCCGCAGCGCTCGGCTGAGGTGGACGAGTTCGGGATTAGCGCGCCGTAGCCCCATTGCGCAACCTAGTAGCCCGATCAGGCCCGATTTGCTAGGAGCATTGCTGGTGTCGCGAATGCCCCATTGCGAGCGCAACCCCCAACTTTGTAACGGTCCTTCGAGCCGTAGAAACAGGGTGTTCATCGGCTATGCTCCTGTTGGCAACGGCAGCCATTCCAGCAACGCTTTTCGGGAGGTGTGGCGTATGGCATTTGGCCAATCCAAGCCATCGAGTGTGGTGAAGTAGGCGAGTTGGCTTTCGAGATCGTAGACTTCGCGCAGCTTGCTGCTGTAATCGCGCAATGCCAAGGCCGATTCCTCTATCAGCGAGCGACCACTCTGCGCGCGTACTGGCTTGAGGAAGGCGTTGGCATAGCTGAGCGGCGAGTTGTTGGGCGAGACTTCTACCAGCACCAGATCGGGCAGATTATGCGCGGCGAAGCTATTCTGTTTGCCGCTAGGGTTGGCCACGGTGGCGGTGTGGATGAGTGTGCGCACCGCTTGTGCGGCCAGTTCGTGATCGTTTTGCAGATTGGCCAATAAGCCTTCCCAGTGGATATTGATGTACTTGTAATAGGTGGCGCTGTTAAAACTCGTCTCTCCGAGGAAGCCCGCGCCCGCCTCGCCGGAGATATCATCGACGGCGGTGTAGAAGTCGAACTCCTGCTCGACGGTGTGGGTTGAGAGCGCATGCGCCACCTGCACAGCCGCTTCCACATCCTTAAACGGGCTGGATGTAGTCATACGCCCGAACATGGCGATATCGACCGAGTGCGGGATGTACTTCTCGTCGTTGCCCTGGCGGAAGTTGTCCCACTTGGTGCTGGCAAACGCTTTGGGATCGCGGGTATACTTCTCGACCAATTCTTCAGTCAGTTGATCGATCTCGTGTGCGGCCAGGAACATCAACTGCTTGTTCTTCAACTTGGTGTCGGTTGGCTTCTTTTTGCCGCCCTTCTCTCCACTTTCCCCGGCATCGCCGCTATCAGCTTTACCAAACTTCACCACAGCTTCAACGATCGCCTGTTGGGCAGCAGCATCGAGGTTGGTATTGCTCAAGCGCTTGCGCACCTCCTCGGGCAGCAGTTGCGTGCGGAAGGCCAAGACCTGCTCGGGGAAGGCGTTGCGGAAGTCCTCGTGCCAGCGGATGCTGCGCTTGAGCGCTTGGCTGGAGATGCGGGCGCGCCGAGTGCCGCCGAATAAGGCGTCCTTCGGGTCGCCGTTGTCGTCGCGGTTCAGGTTCGAAGGCGCGTGGTTTTGCAGCATGTGCAGAGCGATCAGAGTCATGACTAATTCTCCTTATCGTGTGCAAAATATGAGCGTGCCCACTGAAGTTGTGTTCGGCGTTCGGCCTGTTCCCAGTTGATCACGTCGAGTAGTAGCTGTTGCCAGTTGATGCCAATCTTGCTCGCATTGGCTAGCCGCACGGCTTGGCGCAACCGAAATGGTAATTGCTCGCGGTCGCTATCGAGCAACGCTTCAAAACGTCGATCAAGGCTGTTGGCGCGGCTCTCGATACCGCTACGAGATTCGCGCACCTGCCTCATCGTGTCGCCAAAGTTACCGACATTTGGCGCGGAATCAGCTAGCGGGTAGAGCGAGGCGATCAGGAAGTAGTCATCGTGCCAGCGATTCGCCACATCGAAGGGTAAGGCTTGGTAGAAGACCCGATAGACATCGCGGGCTTCGGCTAGCGTTTTGCCTGCATTACGTTTGAGGCGCGCACGGGCGGCGGCGTCGAGATGTTCAAGCCGTCCGATAAATTCGGCGACTTGCTCCTTAAAGGGTCGATAGTCGCTCACAATCCCCAATCCTTTCGTTTTTTGCCGAGCTTCAGGCGGCAATCGCGCTGGGCCTGCACGCGCATGCGTAGGGCGTCGGCATGGTCGCCGATTTGCTCGGTCGTTTCATCAAACAAGCGTTGGGCCTGATGTAACAGTAGTTGCGCCCACTGCGTCTCAGCACTATCGCGCTGAAAAGGGTCGTCGAGTTTGAAGATGAAGTCACGAAACGGTTTAGCAAGCCGATCCCAATAGTTTTCGATCATCCGATTACGGATGCTGTGGAAACGGGCGAGTTTTGCGGTGGCATCCTTTGAGCGCGCGGGTCGAAAATGCCGATTAAAGGTGGTTGTCAGGGTGATATCGATCTCTTGTGCGCGATTAATGGCCTGCTCGACATAGACGATGCCATCAGGATCATTGAGCAGTCTAGGCGGGACATCCAGCGCTTCATCAAACCATTCGAAGTTCTTGGCTTTGCCATCGGAGCGGATGCCAATACAACGGAAGCGGGCCAATTGGTTGGTATCAATCAACCCTTCGTCGTACAAACCACTGAGTTGTCGCACAATTGCCGGGCGAAACTGGGTTTCGCGATCCAACAGGAGTAGCCCGGTGTATTCGCGCCATAGCGCTTTACCGGCCTGTGGGCGCAGTGCTACAAACGCATCGCTTCGTGCTCCATCACCGTTCTCGTCACCCTCGCTCGCTTTGGATTTTCGTGCCTGGAACGCCACAAATGGGTCCTGCCAGTGTGCCGCCTGTTCCGAGCGGCGCTGGCCCATTTCGTAGACCATCTGGCTCACATACAGCTCGGTGTGTTGTCCACATTGCGAGCAAGTCGCTGGCTGAACGATGGGATACAGACGAACACGACGCGCAGGAAAGGTGAGACTCCCCTCATAGCTCACCTCACCCCGTATTTGGTCGCGCCCGATCACCGGATCTGCCTGCCAAGCCGCATCGCTGATTTTGGCTGCTGCGCTTGGCTGATAACCGGGTATGGTGAGAGCCAATGCCAGACTATGAAAGAGCGTATCGCCCGTTGGAAAGATGTAAATTGGCGGGACGCCGTTGATCGATGGACGAATGCCTGCGCCGCCCGAGGAGGCGAAACTAGGTATGGTGATCAGGCCACGGGCGCAGCAGGCTGGACAAACTTGGTGCTGTTCATCGGTGATATGCCGATAGAACGCTCGATAGGTCGTGCCGGGTACTTCATCGAAGAGAGGTGAAACGGCTTTTGCTTCGGCCCATGTGCGAGCTTTTTTATCGACATTCCAGCCATCCACCGGAATATCGCCGGTTTGAAGAAACGGGTGTGTGGGATGAAACAGAGCGAAACGCTCGGCGTACTGCTCCCCAAATTGTGCGATGCGCTCGGCATCGAAGTGGCCCGCCTGTAGCACAGCGCCAATGGCCTGCAACGAGTCTGGTTGATAGATCGCCTGCAGAATCGCAATCAGGAGGCGCTGCGTGCCACCCACCACCACGGGTGAGGGATCGCTGAGCGCACTGAGCTGCGGGGCTTGCGCCAAACAGTCGGCGATACCAAGCTGCTTCGTGCGTCCTTCGGGATCGATCACGCGAATCCATGGGTCGTGCCAGAGATTAAATGCGAGCGGGTCGGTTGGTTTGTCGAAAGCAGTCATAACTGCTCCTTTTCAATCACTAGACCTAGCTGCCGATCAAGCTGAATACGACGCTGTTCGATAATCGTGTGTCCGTTTTTGTCGAGGTAGAGAGGGTAGACATAACGTAACAGTCGTGGTGGCTCCTTCCACGGCCACTGTGCCGCCGGGTCACGCGTGGTGCGGAAGTAGCGAATCAGTTGTGGGTCGCTGATGGGGATGCTCTTAAACAGGGCGCGCTGCACAAAGGAATAGTTTGGATCGCTGGATGGCAACGGGTCGCCCAAGTAGGGATCCAAGGCATATTGCTCTCCGATACGGTAGATCGGGACGACTGTGATGCGATCGCCTAAGCGCGTTTTGGCGATCAGGGTGCCAGAGAGTTGGCCATCTTGGTCTTCTTGAAACTCATATTCGTTACCGTGCATAATCCGGTCGGGGCTAGCGAAATCGGGAAAGAGCTGTACCCGCGCTTGGCCACGATGATCGAGTTGTTGGCGTTGTAGGCGCGCGTAGCTTGCATCGCGTTGTGCAGCGTGGGGCGCATCGGCTGCGCCAAGTTCCCTGTAGACTTGCTCGATCAGGGGGCGGTAATCCTCGGGCAGCTTGAACCGAGCCGCATCCGTTGATCGCTCCTGTAATACCTCCCACGTGCGCCAAAGCAGGTATGGTTGATAGATCGCCTCCCAACGCCGCCAGTCGGGCACACCATCGTTGGTCGGCACGGCGATCCAGAGTTTGGCTTGCTGATGCTGGGCAACTCGGTCGTCGCGCTTATGGCGGTGCAGGCGACCTGCCCGTTGCAGCAGCAGGTCGATCGGTGCAAGATCGCTCACCATCACATCGACATCGTAATCGAGGCTCTGTTCGAGCACCTGCGTACCAACTACGATCAGCCGCTGCTCGCTGGGACGACGGGTGTTTTTACCGAGCCATTCCTCCACCCGCTGTTCGTGTTCTTGACGCCAATCGAGCGGGAAGCGTGCGTGCAAAAGGAGCGTGTCATCGGCTGGGATATGCGTCTGGAGCGCTCTGTAGATGGCCTGCGCATCATCGACACGGTTGCAGATCCGTGCGACGGCGCCACCTTCACGTACCAACTCAAGCAGACGTTGGGCTTCGGCCTCGGCATCGCCACGCTGATAACAAGAGAATGCGATGCGCTGCTCCGGGCGAAACGGCGCGGGCGAGCAGCGGTAGTGCTGTTGTGCGTTGTAGATCGAGATGACGGGATAGCTTAGATCGCTGGAGAGTTCGACTGCCGCATTGGGGTTGCCTCGTCCCTTTAGATAACTCTGCGCCAGCGCTCGGTGCCGCTCGATAGGCAGGGTCGCCGAAAGCAGAATCACGGAACTGCCCAACTGTGCCAGCCAACCGAGCGTGTGTTCAAGGATGGTACTCATATAGGTGTCGTAGGCGTGCACCTCGTCGATCACAACCACCTTGTCGGCCAGCGCGAACAGCCGTAGCGCCGCGTGGCGCACATTGAGGCCACCCAATTCCACTTGATCGACCGTGCCGACGCCGATGGGCGCTAATAGCCCTTTTTTGGAGGATGCGAACCAATGCAGAATCTGATCGGCGCTCGCGCCATCGGGATCGACAGGATCGCTGTCCTGCGCGAGGGCCATTTGGCGCAACTCCTTCTCGACCAATCCGGCTTGGCTATGCGTGAGTTTGACCGCTTGCCCGTAATGTCGGTGGTAGAACTCCGATAAGCGCTTGAAGATTTGGTTGCTGGTGGCCATGGTTGGGAGCGCAAAAAACAGTTCGTGCTGCCCCAAGGAGGTGGCCAAGCGTTGGGTCAACATCTGCGCCGCCTCGGTTTTGCCCTCGCCGGTGGGCGCTTCAATCACTACCAAGCAAGGCTCGCGCAACAACTCCTCGGGCAACTCATCGATAGCTTGCTGTAAAGGGCGCGGCCCTTCGATCTCAGGGAAGAGGCTCGCGAACCCGCTGTAAGGATTGGTGGTCAATGGTTGAGTGAGATCGGCATCCCGCACGCCAGCATGCGCCCGTTCGCGGCTGAGTTCTCGGTACTGCTCAAGCGGCACGTGTGCGCTTGCCGGGAAGTACTTGCTGTTCGAGCCGATCCAGTCGGCGTGAATACAGAGGCCGGTGAGCGCCACAGTTGCAGCGCGCAGCATTTTCGGCGATGGCAGGGGCGGGGCATCATTGGGCAGGAATATCTCGCGCAACGCCACGAACGCCTCGTATCGCCAGGCGTCCCACTGTGCTGCATGGGGGCGTTCGTAATGGGCGATTCTGCTCTGGAGTTGCCGCAGACTATCCTGCACAAAGCGCCCGTGGTGCCCGCCCATCGCGTCGCAGATCACAGAGATCGCATCGCGTGGGATGCGCGGCTCGTGGGTTGGTAAGTGGGTGAACTGCCAGACTGCGCTGATCAACTCGTGGCGATGCTCGGCTTTAGCATCTGGCAGATGCACGCCGTTGCGTTGCAGGCGCTCACGTTGCGCTCGGCTTTCGATGGTACTGGGTTGGCCCTGGAACGCCGCTGAGATCTTGCCCAGATCGTGCGTGGCGATCAGGAACGGCAGCCACAGTCGCACCACCTCAGCATCGCCCCAGGTCCGCGCAATGGCGCGCATCAAGCGGGGCGATCCCTGTGCGAGCAATACATCGGCAGCGTTAGCCACATCGAGCATGTGGTAGAGCGCTGGGTGAAATGCACGATCATCGGTGCTGCCTTTGACGGTTTTGCCCCAGAACGATTCAATTGCTACGCTCATCGGTGGAATCCTCCGCGTAGTTTTTCATCATGATCCGCACCTCGTTCACGATCTCTTGCCGCAGACTGGCTGGCTCCAACACCGTGACCGCGCTGCCCCATTGGCGAATCCACGGCTTGATCTCGAGCGTGCTGCCCACCTGCACTCGAAAGATGCACGAGCCATCGGGAACATCTTCGATGCGCTGGCTGTGGTGCCAAGTGCTTTCTTTGATGCGCCAAACCACACTCGCATCGAAACGTAGCACCACTTCGATACTGCCCTCATCGCGCCACATCACGCCCCAAGCGTTCGCTAACAGTTTTTGGGCATCGAACTCGGCGGGGATATCGAATGGCTCGTTCGTCAGCTCGGCTTCGATAATTCGTTCGATCTTAAGTGTGCGCAATTTCTCTCGCAAAAAATCGTAGCCGATCACATAACAGGCGTACCCAATGCCCGATGGTTCAATGAAATATGGCGCAAATGTGCGCTCGGTCTTTTGGTTGTCTGGGGAGCGGTAACGTAGCCGTACTTTGTGACCTGTGGCCCACGCTTGGGTGAGCACCTCAAGCGCCTCGATGTAGTGTGGACGGGAGCGTCGCGAACGCACTGCGGTGGCGGCTTGATCGATGTGTTGGGCGATCCGTGGCGATTTATCGCGTAGTGCATCGGCCAACTTTTCGAGCGCTCGAACGACGTGTGGGTTGTGCTCGTCGCTATGTCGCGAGAGCAAGCGGGCCGCGAGATACAAGGCCAACACCTCATCGTTGGTCATTTTGACGGTGTGTAATGCCCTTCGGTGATTGAGCACGTATCGCCGCCCCTGGCGTATGAGGCCAGTGCCGAGTGATTCCAAATAGTTCAGGTCGCGCTGAATAGTGCTGATGTCAACGCCGTATTCTTTCGCTAATTCGCCTGTTGTCCATCCCTTGGGATTACGTGCGAGTTTGCGTTCTATATCGTGAATGCGCTCGAGGCGGCTGTCCAAGTTTCGCATCGTCTCTCCTCATAGCCATTGGTAGCTCTAGCGTACACTGGAAAGTATGCAATTTACGCGGAGTTTTTCTTTGAAACGGCAAAAGAACATGCAGGTGATGCATGAAATTGCAGTGCTGGACTTATGGCACCAATACAATGGGTGAAAGGCATTGGTTGGGATGTAACAGGGTGGATGCCTTAAATGTAGTGTACACAGTTCAAAGCACAAAAACAAACATGTAATAATTTTCTACTAATATTTAATGAAAGGAATGAGGTAAAAAGTTGGGTGATTTCTCTGAAGTTGTTTATGCTACTGCTACTTTCAAACAACTGGTAGCGACACGCGGTTTAGGAAACCGCTGCTCTGTGGTTGACTCTTGCGTGTGTGGAGGCGTCGGTTTAAAAGACCGCTGCTCTACACTGTGCCCACTACATCTCTATCCGCGTAGCTACCTTCTGCTCAACCATGCTATAATCGGCGTGCCGAGCACTCTCAACTCGGGTGAAGAGGCCAGCATCAACGGGGAATGGCCTGTTCGCGCACCTCGCTGCCATGCTGTGGCGGTTCCCCACCGGAGGCGATAGATGAATCTAGCACCTGACTTTTTATTGCGCGCCCTGTATTGGATGCGCTTGGCGCGTGCGTTCGATGACCGCGTGGTGCTGCTGCACAAGCAAGGCAAGATCGCCGGAGGCACGTTCTCACAAATCGGCCACGAAGCGATCAGCGTTGGCGCAGCGATGACCCTGCAGGACGGCGACATCATCGCGCCGATGCACCGCGACTTGGGCGCTTACTTTGTGCGTGGCATTACGCCCCGCCGCATGATGGCGCAGGCACTGGGCCGCGCCACGGGCGTCAGCGGTGGTCGCGATGGGAATGTGCACGGCTGCGGCGACCTCAACTTCGGCGTGATCGGCTTTATCAGCCATTTGCCGCAATCGATGCCCGTGACGGTCGGCGCGGCGATGGCCTTCGCGCTGCGGGGCGAGCCGCGCGTGGCGATGACCTTCTTCGGCGATGGCAGCAGCAGCGAAGGTTTGGCGCACGAGGCGCTGAACTGGGCGGCTGTGTTCAATACGCCCGCTGTGTTCATCTGCGAAAATAATCAGTACGCCTACTCCACGCCTCTCTCGCGCCAGATGCGTATCAGCGACCTGGCGGAACGGGCTGCGGGCTACGGCATGCCCGGCGTCGTCGTCGATGGCAACGACTTCTTCGCCGTCTACGAGGCGGTGCATGCGGCGGTCGAGCGGGGACGCGCGGGCGGTGGCCCCACGCTGATCGAGTGCAAGACGATGCGCATGCGCGGCCACGCCATCCACGACAACATGGCCTACGTGCCCCAGGAATTGCTCGACGAATGGGCGCAGCGCGACCCGATTATGCGTTTCGAGGCGGCGCTGCGCGAGCGCAATATCCTCGACGACGCCAAACTCGCCGAGATTCAGGCCCGTATCGATGCCGAGGTGGACGACGCGCAACAGTTCGCAGAGGCAAGCCCGTATCCCGACCCGTCCACGCTGGAGGTTGGTGTGTACGCCGATGAGGCCCGTGTTCTTTGAGTCATTGCAACGAGTAGGGAGCCAAACATGACCTGGGATCAGGGCATTCATGCACATATCACCACACTAGAGAGCGCCGATAGCACCGGACAGCGCGAGATGACCTACCTGGAGGCCATCCAAGACGCGATGCGCTACGAGATGACCCGCGACCCGGCGGTGGTGCTGATGGGCGAGGATATCGGCGTGTACGGCGGCGCATTCAAGGTGACGCAGGGCTTGCTGGAGGAGTTCGGCGAGAAGCGCGTGATCGACACGCCGATGGCCGAGTTGTGTATGCTCGGCGTGGCGAACGGCATGGCGATGATGGGCTTCCGCCCGATCGTGGAGATGCAGTTCGCCGATTTTATCTCGACTGGTTTCGACTCGATCGTGAACTTCGCCGCCACCAACCACTATCGTTGGGGCGCGGCGGTGCCGGTCGTGGTGCGTGCGCCGAGCGGCGGCGGCTTGCGGGGTGGCCCCTTCCACTCGCAGAGCCCCGAAGCTTGGTTTGTGCATACGCCGGGCCTCAAGGTGGTGGCACCCGCCACACCCGCCGATGCGCGCGGCTTGCTGCTCAGCGCCATCCGCGATCCCAACCCGGTGATCTACTTCGAGAGCAAATACCTCTACCGCTCGCTGCGCGGCCCGGTACCCAGCGGCGAGGCGGGCATCGTGCCGTTGGGTAAGGCGGCCCTGCATCGTTCCGGCGACGACCTGAGCATCATTACCTACGGCGCGATGGTGCAGGAGGCGCTGGCGGTGGCCGAGGAGCTTGAGAGGGAGGGCTACAGCGTCGATGTGCTCGATCTGCGCTCGCTCAAGCCGCTCGATGAGCAGGCCATTCTGGAGAGCGCGCGCCGCACGGGCAAAGTGCTGGTGGCGCACGAGGCGCACTTACTCTGCGGCGTGGGCGCCGAGATCGCCAGCCTGATCGCGCAGAAGGCGTTCGAGTACCTCGATGGCCCGATCGTGCGGGTGGGCGCGCCCGATGTGCCCTCGCCCTACAGCCCGCCGCTCGAAGATGCCTATCGCCCCAATCGCACCGTGATCCTGGCGGAAGCCCGCAAACTGCTTGCGTATTAATGGCCTTATTATCGATGGGAAGGTTGTGTTTAGAGACACGTGCGTGTCAGCATACAAAAAACGCATACAGACCACCGAACAAGGACCATACCGAGGTACTAAACGATACCGACAAGCAGAGCGGATTTCTTGAGGTCCAGGGGCGATAAGCCCCGGCTGGGGTTTCCAAAGGGGCCGACTGCGGCCCCTCTGGGCCTGCGCAGCAGCCGAGTTGCTCGTGCGAACGCGCATTCCCACGTATAGCGCATCCCACGCTTTCGCAAAGGAGACACGTACATCTCAGCACATGTAGTACGTTGATAACTCGGCTAATCTTCGTTGCTTCCGCATTAGAATGCCTTCCAGAAAGCTTCTAAATCATTACAGCAATTGCATCTCTCGCGCCTGACCAAACAGGGTCAGGCGTTTTTTATGCTCTGTCGTTTTGCGCTTTGTATGCCAAATGTTTACGGTTTGTATGTATTTTGTTGAGTTACAAAAGAAGCACTTGTATTACACTAGGCGCTTAGGACTCAACAATACAACTCTAACAGTTCAAGTTCGTATTGCCGTTTACAATCTCGATTTGCGCGATGAACAAGCTCTTTTTGAGACATAGAAATCGGCTTTCGCATCCACTGTTCGATTTGCTCGTGATTGTTCTCGCAATCATCGGTTTGTTCATTCTGGCAGGCTTCATCGGCATTGGACGCTCACTGCACGAGTTGTCGCTCTTTTCATTTTGGAACTTGGACGTGTTATCGATACTATTGGGCCTGTTGGCGCTTGGTTTTGGCGTGTATGCGCGGCGGCGTTGGAGCGATTTGGAGAAAGAGGTCGCCGAACGACGGCGCACCGAGGCCGCGCTGCGTATGTCCGAGCTACAACATCGGCAACTGCTTGAAGCAACCAACCGCCAAGCCCAAGAGTTGTCGCTACTGAATCGCGTCATCGCAGCGGCAGCCTCCCCCCGCGAAGCCACCGAAGTCCTCTCGCTCGTGTGCGAAGAGTTGACGCGCACCTTACATCTGCCGCAAGCCGCCGCCGCCCTGCTGAGCGAAGATGGCGAAACGCTCACCGTCGTAGCCGAGTATTACGACGAGGGACGCCCCTCCGCCAAAGGCGCGGTCATCTCGGTGCGCAACAACCCCGCCACGCGCTACGTGCTGACGCATCGCCGCCCGCTTGTGCTCTCGGATGCGCAAACCGACCCCCGCCAAGCCGCCTTTCAAGACCTCGCGCGGACGCGCGGCACCGTGTCGTTGTTGATTGTCCCGCTTGTTATCCGCGATAAAGTGGTGGGCACCTTGGGGCTCGATGCGCTTGAGAATCGCTATTTCAGCACCGAGGAGATCGATCTAGTGATGCGCGTGGCGACGGCGGTGGGCCAGGCGCTAGAGAAGGCGTTCCTCTACGCCGAGTTGCAGCGCGAACTGAACGAGCGCAAGCAGGTGGAGCGCCTAAAGGATGAGTTTATCGCCACGGTGAGCCACGAATTGCGCACTCCGCTCACCTCGATACGGGGCGCGCTTGGCCTGATCGCTGGTGGCGTGACTGGCGAATTGCCCACGCAGACGATGGCGATGATCAAAATCGCGCAAACGAACAGCGATCGACTGTTGCGCCTGATCAACGACATTCTCGATATTGAGAGGATCGAGGCCAACGAACTGATCCTCGATCTTCAGCCGTTGAACGTTATTCCGCTGATCGATCAGGCGATTGCGGCGAACCGTCCGTATGCGCAGCAACTTGGGGTGCACGTTGTGCTCGAAAGCTCGCCGTCCGATGTGATCGTGCAGGCCGACGCTGAGCGTTTGATACAGGTGTTGAATAATCTGCTGGCGAACGCCGCCAAGTTTTCGCCCCCTGATGGTGTGGTATTGGTACGGGTGACGCGCCACGATTCTTATGCTCGAATTGCGGTGGCGGACTCTGGCCCTGGCATACCGGAGGAGTTCCGTGGCCGCATCTTCCAAAAGTTTGCGCAGGCCGATTCGTCGGATACGCGCCAGAAGGGCGGTACGGGCCTGGGCTTGAGCATCGCAAAGTCGTTGGTGGAACGCTTGGGCGGGCGGATCAGCTACGAGACAAGCGAAGGCGTTGGCACAACATTTTACGTTGATCTGCCGTTAATCGATGCGAGTGTATCGCGCTAAGGAGCTTCAAGGTGTTAAAAACATGATACACTATAATTAGCTGCTCGATCTCTGAGTTCCGATAGTATCGATACATGCTATTGTAACCTCCAACATCTGCGATGTTGCCGAGATTCTGCTCATGATGAACGTTCCAAATCTCTCCATCAGTTCCCCGGACATCGTACCGCTTAATCATAGAACCAGGGCCTTTATCACTATTTTTTAACAAGTAGTGGTGTGTTCGATGTGCTATATGTTATCGTAACTATGGAGATGATCACTCATGACACAATACCGTCGCTCATTCACAGGACGCCCATGGAATGTTCGATTCATCGCCGTAATATCGATTGTATTATTTCTTAGTGGATGTTTATCACCCGATACGCCATCTTCTGCCGTTCCCTGGCAAATCCAGCAGAAGATGATACGTGAAGCAGTCGATCAAGTTGCACCCGATGCCTTTTTATTGAGTGGCGTTGTGTTATTAGAGACATCCATCTACGATGATCAACATAGCTTGGATGTTTCTCTCTCCTATATTCGACCATCAGGCGAACTGATCACGGTCGTTTATGAAGATACACAGATTACTTCTACGCTGAAAGTCTTACCAAGTCGCGGCTATTTCGACCCTTCACTCTCTTCCAAGCCATTGCCAACGGAAGAACGTATCGCCAACTGGATGCAAATTAGCCCATCGGAAGCATTAGCAGTGACGCTTGCTGAGGGACGCGCGTTTTTGGAAGAGCATCAAAGCTCCCAGGACCCTGTCTTGGCTTTGTATACTGATGTCGAAGATGTGTTTGGTATCCCGGCTGCTTGGTATGTCTCATATTTTGCACCTCCTCACCAGTTACGCCTTTGGGTCCATGCTCAGACTGGCGAAATAGTAGGGCGCACCAATGGTTCACTCTACCCAACGCCTGCATATGCGCCGCCGACCGCTACCCCGTAGGCGATACCCCGCTGCCGCAAGCGAAACGGCATTTCAATAGAAACCAACACAAAACGCCCACCCCAGTCAATCGGGGTGGGCGTCTGTTTGAAGCGATTAGGCTTTCGTGCCCTTCAGCGTGGCCACCAACAGGTCGCGGTTGAGGCGGGCGATGAAGTCCAGCGGGATCTCCTTCGGGCAGACCGCCGCACACTCGCCAATATTGGTGCAGCCGCCGAAGCCCTCTTCCTCCATCTGCTCAACCATGCGCACCACGCGGGTATAGCGCTCGGGTTGGCCCTGCGGGAGCACGCCCAAGTGCGTGACCTTTGCAGCAACGAACAGCATCGCTGAGGCGTTCGGGCAGGCCGCCACACACGCGCCACAGCCGATGCAGGCCGCAGCATCCATCGCGACATCGGCATCCTTCTTGGGGATCGGGATCGCGTTGGCATCGGGGGCGCCGCCGGTCGAGGCCGAGATAAAGCCGCCCGCAGCGATGATGCGGTCGAAGGCCGAACGATCGACCACCAAGTCCTTGATCACTGGGAAGGCCTGGGCGCGCCAAGGCTCAATGGTGATCTCATCGCCGTCCTTGAAGTGGCGCATATGCAACTGGCAGGCGGTGGTGGCGCGCTCGGGACCGTGGGCCACACCGTTGATCATCACACCGCACATGCCACAGATACCTTCGCGACAGTCGTGGTCGAAGGCGATCGGCTCTTGGCCCTGCTCGATCAAGCCTTCGTTGACCACGTCTAGCATTTCGAGAAACGACATATCGGGGCTGATATCCTTCGCGGGATACGTGACAAGTTCGCCCTTGTCTTTGCCGTTCTTCTGCCGCCAGACATGCAGAGTTAAGTTCATAATCTATCTCCAAACCAGAACACAACGTTCCGCGAACCTATGAGTTCGGGCAACCTCGTGTTTGTGCTACTTGTAGCTTCGCTGTGACGGATGGACGTACTCGAAATGCAGCGGCTCTTTGTGCAAGATCGGCGCATTGCCCTCGCCGTTGTACTGCCACGCTGCCACATAGCTAAAGTTCTCGTCGTCGCGCAGGGCCTCGCCATCTGGCGTCTGGTACTCCTCGCGGAAGTGGCCACCGCACGACTCGTTGCGGTGCAACGCATCGATACACATCAGCTCGGCGAGTTCGAGGAAGTCGGCCACGCGACCCGCCTTCTCAAGCGACTGGTTCAGCTCATCGCCCGAACCCGGCACATTCACATTCTCCCAGAACTCGGCCCGGATCTCGGGGATGCGCTTCAGCGCCTCTTTGAGGCTGGCCTCGGTACGAGACATACCGCAGTTATCCCACATGATCTTGCCAAGCTCGCGGTGGAACGAATCGACCGTGCGCTTGCCCTTGATGCTGAGCAGGCGGTTGGTGCGCTGTTTGACCTCGAACTCAGCCTCGACGAAGGCCGGATGCGAAGTATCGATCTTTTCGAGTTTGGTTTGCGCCAAGTAGTCGCCAACCGTCGCGGGCAGCACGAAGTAGCCATCGGCCAAACCCTGCATCAGCGCGCTCGCGCCCAAGCGGTTCGCGCCGTGGTCCGAGAAGTTCGCCTCACCGGCCACGTACAGGCCAGGGATGGTGCTCATCAGGTTGTAATCGACCCACAAGCCACCCATGGTGTAGTGAACAGCGGGGTAGATGCGCATCGGCACCTCGTAGGGGTTCTCGCCCGTGATGCGCTCGTACATATCGAACAGGTTGCCGTAGCGCTCGCGGATGATGTTGACACCCAAGCGCTTGATCGCGTCGCTGAAGTCGAGGTACACACCGCGACCACCTGGGCCGACGCCGCGGCCCTCGTCGCAGACCACCTTCGCCGCGCGCGAAGCCACGTCGCGGGGCACCAAGTTACCGAAGCTCGGGTAGCGGCGCTCCAAGTAGTAATCGCGCTCAGACTCGGGGATCAGATTCGGGGCGCGCTTATCGTTCGGATCGAGCGGCACCCACACGCGACCATCGTTGCGCAACGACTCGCTCATCAGCGTCAGCTTCGATTGGTGATCGCCGCTGACGGGGATGCAGGTCGGGTGGATCTGCGTAAAGCAGGGGTTGGCGAAGAACGCGCCCTTCTTGTGAGCGCGCCAGATCGCGGTGGCATTGCAGCCCTTAGCATTGGTCGAGAGATAGAACACGTTGCCGTAGCCGCCAGTCGCCAGCACCACCACATCGGCAGCGTGCGACTCGATCTCGCCAGTGACCATATCGCGCACCACGATGCCGCGCGCTCGGCCATTGATGATCACAGGCTCAAGCATCTCGTGGCGGGGGAACATCTGCACTTTGCCCAGGCCGATCTGGCGTTCCAAGGCCTGGTATGCGCCGAGCAGCAACTGCTGGCCGGTTTGACCACGGGCGTAGAAGGTGCGCGACACCTGGGCGCCACCGAACGAGCGGGTATCGAGCAGACCGCCGTACTCGCGGGCGAAGGGCACGCCCTGCGCAACACACTGGTCGATGATGTTGAGGCTGATCTGCGCCAGGCGATACACGTTGGCCTCGCGGGCGCGGTAGTCGCCGCCCTTGACGGTGTCGTAGAACAGGCGGAACACGCTATCGCCGTCGTTGCGGTAATTCTTAGCTGCGTTGATACCGCCCTGAGCAGCGATCGAGTGGGCGCGTCGCGGGCTATCCTGGTAGCAGAAGCACTTGACGTTGTAGCCAAGCTCGGCCAACGATGCCGCTGCCGAAGCGCCGGCCAAGCCACTGCCGACCACGATGATCGTAAAGCGGCGCTTGTTGGCCGGGTTGACCAACTTCAGATTAAACTTATGCCGATCCCACTTGTCCTCGATCGGACCATCGGGGATTTTCGCATCGAGTACTACCTGATATGTCGTTGCAGGCTTGACGTCAGTGTCGGTAGCTGTAAGATTTTTTGTGGTTTCAACTGCCATAGCAGTCTTCTCCTGAAGCTAGAGCGAAGTGCGTGGCGGAAGCGTATGGCTGTTGCGCACTACACAACGACTTATTGAACGATACCAAACTGTACTGCCAGTGCTGGAGCCAAGAAACCGCCAACCAACCCTAGCGCGATCAAGAGCGCAAGGATGCGGAGCATTTGGTTATAGGTTCGATTATTGAGGCCCAATGTCTGGAACAAACTCCAGAAGCCATGGTACACATGAAAGCCGAAGGCTAGCATCGGAAGAGCGTACAGCAGAGTTACCCACCAAACCTTGAATGCCGAGACATAGTTGTGGTATGCATCGCCACTGACAAACTCTGGATGCACCCAACCCAATGTCATATGGGCAAGGTGGTAGATGAGGAACAACGCCAGAATAACCCCGCCCCAGCGCATGGTGCGCGAAGCAAAGGTGCTCTGGATGTCCTTCTTGCGCACATAGCCGATTGGGCGGCTAGCGAGATCTTGGCGAGTCAGTTGATAGGCTGCCACAATGTGCAGGATCACAGAAACCAGCAGCACAATGCGGACGATCCACAATGCTGTGCCATAAGGAAGCGCTGGCTCGCCAACTTCACGCAGGAACTCGGCGTAGTGGTTGAATGACTCGGCCCCTGCAAACACTTTCAGGTTCCCAGCCATGTGCAGAATTACGAAGCCGATGCCGATCAGCCCAGTGATCGCCATAATGGCTTTCTTGCCGATCGACGAGCGGTAAAGCGTAAGCACCGCTGCCATACGATAGACCTCTCTCTCACATTCACTTGCTGCGAGCAGCGTTTGTTAAGAAGATCAACCCCACGTTTGTGGGTAAAAAAAAGAACCGGTGCCGCAATGACCAGGTGCAGCGCCAGTTCACCCCAGACACTTAGATAATCGAGAGCAGTACAAAATGGCAACCCGATCAATAGATTGAAGCGGGCGAACAGTATCCGCGAGCATGGTCGTGTTTCTTATTGTGTTTGGGGCAGTCCGATAAAATGTCTATCTCGTTTCCGCGATCCGAGATACATTTCACGAATACCCGATATTATAGCGTAAAACGGTGTAGATGTCGAATAACTTGCCATCCCATCGGCGAGGCCCGATGTAACGAATGAGCGATGCGTATGCGGTATATTGTGTCGGTCGAAAAGTCGCCCAACCTCCACCTTCGTTTTACATTTTTCGGAATCGTGTGTGAACCGACCAGAGAGGCGCGCTTCGGCGTTGGAGGGAGAGCAGCGTGGGAAATGGGCGTGATCGATTTCGAAAGCAACACATGAGCCATCCCAAACAGTCGGGATGGCTCACAACAACCAGCGTGTACCGCTACGGAGACGCGCTCATCAACTGGAGCACTACAGATCCAAACGCACTTTCGCGCCGAAGTTCTTCTTCTCCTTGGTGGGGAAGTAGGTCGCGCACGCTGCATCGAGCAGATCGGCGTTCAGGGTGACCGTCTCCATATTGTACTTGGCGATCGAGATCATCTGCAGCAGCAGGTCGCGGGGCTGGCACATGCGCAACGGACGGTTGTCGGGCTTGTACCACTTCGCCAGCAGATAATCGATGCCCCGATCATCGTAGGGCACCTTCAGCACGTGGCACATAATCTTCCAGATATCGCGCCACTGCTGCTCGGTCGGGTCAACGACCTCGAACTTGAACTTGATACGCCGTAACAGCGCATCGTCGCCCAGGTCGTTCGGGTCGAGGTTGGTCGAGAACATGATCAACTGGTCGAAGGGAATCTGGAGCTTCTTGCCCGTGACGGTGGTGAGGAAGTCGTAGCGCTTCTCAAGCGGCACGATCCAGCGGTTCAGCAAGTCGAACACGCGCACCTGCTGGCGACCGAAGTCGTCGATCAGGAAGATGCCGCAGTTGGCCTTCATCTGAAACGGTGCCTCGTAGATGCGCGACTCGCGGTTGTAGATCAGCCCCAAGCCTTCGAGCGTCAGCTCGCCGCCTACGATCACCACCGGGCGGCTGATGCGAACCCAGCGCTTATCGTACTCAAGGTCGCTGGGCAGTTCGTGCTTGGGCGGCTCGTGCACGATGCTATCGTACAGTTTGATCACCGCACCATCGGCGTAGACCGTGTAGGGGATGAACACATCGTCGCCCATCAGTAGCGTGATGCGCTCGGCGATCGTGGTTTTGCCGTTGCCCGGGTAGCCGAACAGCATCACCGAGGCGCCGGAGTTCACCGCCGGGCCGACTTGATTGAGGATCGATTCGTCGATCACCAACCCATCGAAGGCTTCTCGAATATTGCGGCGCGTCACCACCACATTTTTGATCGTCTGCTTCTTGACCGATTCGATCCAATCTTCGAGCGTTACGGGCACCGCTCCCGCGTACATCGTCTTAAGCTGCGCATCGAGCGCGGCCTGGTTGCCGCGAGGCGTCAAAATGTACTCGTAGTTGATGTCGCCGTAACCGCGCTGGCCGCCGATATCGATCATCTCTTGGCCACGCAACTCCTTGAGCAGCGTGTCGATGATGCTATAGTTCAGGCCCATCTCTTCGATCAGGTCGGTGCCTGTGGCGCGGCCTTTGTTGTAGATAATCCGTAAGGTGTGCTCGTAGAGGAAGGTGCGGTTGAGCCCCGTGTCTTCGATCGTCTGAGGCGGTCGGGGAACGAACGAGTTTTGTAACTGGGGGCGCGATTCCTCATCGGTGGGGGGTGGGTCGCCGATCGAACGGGCCGTGCGCGGGTCGATGCCTTTGCTGCGGGCATCGTTGATGGCCCGCTCGATCTCCTCCTTGTGCATCAACAAGTGCAGCAACGCCTCACTATCGTTCTCCTGTTGCGCCTTTTTAATGCAGTCGTACACTGCGCGCGCGACCACGTATTTGACACCGTCAACATAGAGGTGATGGAGGTACTCCTGATTACGAACATAGCAGTCACGGGGATGCAGAGGTTTACTGAGCATTTCCTCATACGATTGCTGATCGATCAAAATACGCATTAGGTTCGTGTCCTCCGTTGTAGTAGTTGAATGCGAGCCTTTAGCAGAATAGTGATGTGTGACGCACGGCACACGTGATTGTGCGTGTGCAACAATCACGCAGAAGCCCTCCGGTGGGCAGCTTATTCACATTAGGTCTGTTGGTTAGGTGCTAGAGTGATCAGCCACGCGAACGACGTCCGAGGAAGTGTGGTGATTTGACCTTCGCCCCATAAGCACGATCAACTTTTTTTACATATTTATTCGTAGTATAACGATATTCGGTACCTATGGATAACCAATATTTTACCAATTTAGCTTCGATTATTGGACAAAATGAGCATCCGAACGGCTACGGATGCGCCGTTCGGATGCGGATGCGGTTTATGGTGCGGTACGGAGGTTAGCGCATTAACAGCGGTAGATGAACGATGTTGCGGTAGCCCAATGCGTAGATCGCGCCGCTGCCCTGGAACACCTGCTTTTCGATCGCGACCCAATCGAGTTCGAAGCTGCGGGCGACGATCGGTACGGTTTCCCATACGTTTTTGACCGGATCGACTAAGCGCAGCACGACAAGCTGATTCTCGTTGATGCCCAACCGATCCAGCAGGTCTTGGTTATAGCTGAGCCGCACGCGCAGCGTTGGGTAGCGGCTGTGCCAAGGATTGCCGCTATTCGGGTTACCCAACACAGGCTGCAGTTCCAGCGGTTGGCCGATCAGACCCGCCACATCGTTCGGTAGGTGGATGCGGTCGGCGGTGCAGCGCAGGGCCGGGCTGTAGAGCAGCCGTGAGTCGTCCGTCGTGGGGGAGTTGAAGGTGGGTAGCGTTTCGGATGTGGCGTCGGCCCAACTGTCGGCCAATGGTGCGTGCCCGTCGCCTGTGGCTGGCCCCACGCCGCCGCCGAGTTGATACCACGTAGCGATCTCGGCTGGGTTTTTCTCGTCGCGATTGAGAATGTAGATATAGCCATACAGCGGCGTCCCTGTGCGGAAGGAGAAAGTGTGGGTGTGGACGCCATTCGTGTATGTCATCTCGGCGGGAGGGCTGCAATCGCCACCAGCCGGGCAATACACGATGATCGGGCGTATCGTTGTGTTGGCGCAATCTTCGACACTGACATATAAGCCGATCACCGTCGAGGTAGCGCCAAGGTCCTGCACCAGCGGCACAATGCTGATGCTCGGATTCCACGACGAGACGTTCGCCTCGAACTGGTTGAGTTGTGAGACGTTGAGCTTGCTGTCGTGTTGTTGTGTGAGCGGAACGCTGTAGCGTTTGCCCGCGTTCCAATCGGGCAGCGTGATCAGGGCGCGGTCGCCGCTGCTGGGCTGCACGCCCCAGAAGTAGGTCGGCGCCTTCTCACCGGGTATAATCTCGCCCTGGCCGATGATGCGCACTGGCATGCCCTTGCCATCCGGGCGAATGAGGTAGGCTTGCCCGATCGGCGGTGTGGTGCTATCGAGCGCTTTGATGCGCACCTCGGCGGTGGTGTCGGTGGTGGGCGTAGCCGCCGGGGCGATCGAGAAGTTGCTGGCAGCCGGGCTCGAATCGTATGGATACTGCCTGCTCAACTTCTCGGGGATGGTCACTGGCAGGAAGCGGGCGACGGTGTGCCAATCGTCTTCGCCATGGATATAATCCTGTGGCGTGCCCGAGCAATTCCAGAGCGAGTTTCCAGGCGCAGGTGGGCCACCCTTCCAAAGATGATCGGCGCTGTAGTGGTAGGCCATCAGCGAATCGGCCTCGATTCCTGGCTTATCTAGGATGCTGCCGAGTTGCAGGCCAGTGCTGGTGCAGTATTGCTGGGCGTTTGTGGTAACGTTGTAGTAGGAATCGTACAGGAACAGCGCGTAATGTGCCCATTCGTGGCCGATCGTGCGCCAGCCCGCCGGTTGCGACCACGGGCCGCAGCGGCTACCGTTACCGTCCCACATTCGGCCCAGGAAGATCGTGGCGGGGTAGAAGACCGTCTCGGTCATGCCCTTGGTGGCGCTGATGTTACTGGTTGGCGCGCTGACAATACCACCCACAAATGCGCTCGGTCGATAGCTGTTGGTGGCTAAAATACGCAGATCAGCATCTTCCCAGTGCTCACCGTTGGTATAGACTTTAATGTTGCGGAGGGCGAGTTGCCCCGCGCTGTAGTTGTAGAGGTAGGCCGATGTTTGGCGTAGCCCTGTCGAGAGGTCGTCGAGGTACGAGGGCGATGGACTAGGCGTGCAGCCGCTACGCTCAAGCTCATTGCGCAGGTCGTCGGTACCAGGTTGCCATTCTAATGATACCGTGAGGTCGAAATAGTGCTTAACGGTGTCGTCTGTTTGTGCTTGGCTCGAAATGGGCGCGCTGCTCATTCCAGCCAACAGGGCAAACAACAGCAGGAGCGACAGTAACGGGTGTCGGTGCATCGTAGTTCCCTTTGCATTGACAGGGTTCTGGTGCAGGTATACCATAACCCGGACGCATAGATCAGACGAACAAGACCAGGGCCCGCTTTCCTTTGTGAGCTACGAACTGTGCTCGTACCTAACATTGCCTTTGCGGTTGATACGTAAATGTTCTCCATGTGGTTTCAGGAGTTCTTATGGCTGAGGTATCGGGGTGGTATGATCAGGTGTCGTTAGCTGAGCGGGCAGCCGCCGAATGGTTGGCCGTGCTTGGCCTTGCCGATACCACAACTTTGGCCGCGCTGCTCTCCGAGGCGCCGGAAACGGTGCTGCAGGGCCTGAACACGCGCGGCGTGATCGAGCTCACCTCGGACGGTTGGCAGCTCACAGCCGACGCGCACGACACAGTGCTCGCCGCGCTGCGCACCGAGCCGGATCGTTTGTATGCGCTGTACAAACAGGCTTTGGAGCACTGCGCTCAGCTGCTTGCACTCGCGTCTCCTCAAGAGCGTGCTCGCGCCGAGGCCGCGTATATGCGCGTGTTGGAGCCATGCTGCGAGGCGCTGATCCAACAGCAACCCACGGCCCTGTCGGAGGTCGCCGAGGCGGCGCCGCTCGATCTCCTGGCCGAGGTGCGGCATCGGCAGTTGGTGCTCTTCTACCGCAGCTTGGGCTTGGGCCTGCGCGAATCCTACGATGCGGCGTTGGACGGGTTCGACGCGCTGCTGAGCGACCCCGCGCTCGACGAGACGATCCGTGGTCGGGCGCTCAACTCGGGCGCGGTGTTTGCGCGCCACCAGGGCGATTACGAACGGGCGCTGGAGGGCTACCAGCAGAGCCAGCAGATTTGGGAGCGCTTGGGCAATCGGGCGCGCCAGGGATTGGCCTTGTTGAATCGCGGAGTGCTCAGCTACTACGTGCAGGATTACGCCGCCGCCGAGCGGGACCTCTACGCAAGCCTCAGTCTGTTTCGCGATGTCGAGGCGATCCACTCGCAGGGGCTCGCCCTGATGAATCTCGGCCTGCTGGGCCGCGATCTGGGCCATTGGCAGGAGGCGCTCAGTTTCTTCGAGCAGGCCGCCGAGATGTTCAAGCAATCCGGTGCGGTCCACTTCCTTGGCATGCTCGCGAACAACATCGGCGAGGTGGAGATGTTGCGCGGTCATCTCGAAGCGGCCCGCCTCCAGTTCGAGCAGGCGTTGGCGCAGATGACCACCCGTGCTTACGCTGTGGATGTGCACCTGAACTTGGGCTTGCTCGACCAAGCGCAGGGCGATGAGCAGGAGGCGCTCGCGCATTATCAGACCGCGCTGGCCCTGGCGGATGAGCTTGAGCGGCGCGAGATTATGGCGCTGATCCACTACCGCATCGGGCACGCGCAGCAGCGCTTGGGCGATCTCGACGCGGCCCGCAACAGCTACGATACGGCGATCACCGTCATCGAAGCCAAGCGCACACCCATTCGCGACGAGGGGCTGCTGATCAGCCTGATGGGGCGCTGGCAACTGGTCTACGAGGCGATGATTCAGCTTTGCCTGGAGCGTGGCGACGGTGCGGCGGCGTTCGGCTACACCGAACGGGCGCGGGCGCGGGCCTTCGCCGATCTGCTGGCGCGGCGGCGCACCACGGCCCACACGAACGCCACACCCGTCTCGCTGGCCGAGGTGCAGACGCAGTTGCCATCCGGCACACTGCTGCTGGCCTACTTCGCCACGGGGCTGCGCGGCCCCGAAACCGCCCTGCTCGAAGCGATCCCACCGGAGGCCGCTGGGCTGCGCGCCTGCCTCTCCACACCCGCACAACTCTGGCTGATCGCCGTGACACGCACATCGCTGCACTGGTGGCGCTGCAACCTGAACCCAAACGTATTGCAGGCATCCTCGCCCTACCTGGCCGATGGACGGCGCTTTCTGTCTCCGATGATCCTGCGGCGCGCCTACGATGCGCTGGTGGCTCCCGCCGCCGAACTGCTCTCCCAGGCCGAGCGCGTGGTGATTGTGCCGCATGGCCCGTTGCATCAACTGCCGTTCGGCGCGCTGCTGAACGAGGCGAAACAGCCGTTGTTGGAGATCGCGCCGGAGTGGAGCATGGTGCCGAGCGCCACGATGCTGCTTCAAACGCTGATGACGCCTGTGCAGCAGGCCAAGCGACCCTGTTTGGCGCTCGGCTACGATGGTGCAGCCGGGCGACGCTTGCGCTTCACCGTGGCCGAGGCGCAAGCCGTGGCGCACTTGTGCGGCGGCGAGGCGTGGCAGGGCGATGCGGGCGTGGTGGCGCGGCTGCGGGAGCAGGCTCATCAATACCGTTGGCTGCACCTGGCCTGTCATGGCGAGTTCAATCTCGATGATCCGTTGCGCTCGTGGCTGGAGGTCGGCCCTGATCAGCACTTGACCGCCGCCGAGGTGATCAACACGTGGGAGTTGCACGCCGAGTTGGTGGTCTTGAGCGCCTGTCGTAGCGGCGTGAGCCATGTGCTGCGGGGCGATGAGCCGATGGGCTTGGTGCGGGCCTTCCTCAGCGCTGGGGCGCGCACCGTGCTGGTGACGCTGTGGCCCGTGGAGGATAGCTCGGCGCGCCTGCTGATGGAGCGCTTCTACAACGCGTTGCAGTCCGAGACGCGCGGCGACGCGGCGGCGGCCCTGCAGATCGCGCAACACTACCTGCGCAACCTCACCAGCAGTGAGGTGCGGGCGATCTGGGAGAGTTGGGGCGAGCCGGATGCCACGTTAGTGGTGGAGGATAGTGTACGGCCTTTCGCAGACCCAGCCTTTTGGGCGGCGTATGTGCTGGTGGGGAGCGGTCGTTAAGCGAGCGAACAATAGCCGTTGCTTGTCGGCGCGGTGGGCGCATCGCTCTCCCAACCGCCACTATGCCTCGACCTCGATCTGCAACTCGGGCAGCACCGCGCGCGGGATATTCGCAAACGTCGCCTCACCCCACGCATCCGTGTTGGCTTGGCGCTGACCTTCTGGCAGCAGCAAACGCACCGGAATCCCCTCGAGATCGGGCCAAGCCCGATCGGGCAGCGCCAACAGCACACGCACCATACAGTCAAGTTCCTGGTTCGGGCTTGCATAGGCCGCGAACTGCAACTCCGACACGGTTGGGCTTGGGTTCTGCACGGTCATCTGGTAGAGCGGCGGCTGTTCATCGTTGCGGAACGCCAAGCTTGGTGTGGCGGTTGGCTGCGCCGCGAGCAGATCGAGCAACGCCTGCGAAAGGCGCACGCGCAGCCGTTGTGCACCCGCCTCGATTGCGGCGCTGAGCGCGTGCTGAAAGCGCTGCTTCCGCTGGGCGCGCAGTTCGGCAGGGCTGATCGGCTCGGACGCGTTGGCGACCAAGAAGCTGAGATCGGGCACGGGAATATGTTGAGGCAGCGGCACCGATTCGCCAGCAAGGAGCGTATCGTATAACAGCGCGTAGGACTCGGAGCACGCCACGCAACTATCGAGATGGCGCGTTACTTCTGGCGCGATCGTTCGGTACGGCTCGCCGTTGAGTTGGGCCGTGACGTATTCCTCTAGGTGATCGAGGCAGGCTGAGCAACTTGTAGGATCGTTTGGTGCAAGGAGCGCCTTGGCTAACTGCTCGATCAAATCTGGTTGTTCATCCACGGTATCTTCCTGACTTCTCAAGGCTGGTGCGACTCCGGCCTTTTGAGCTATAAAGTGCTGATGGCTCCTTCCCTTTGCTGCTGCATCAACATCACAACATTTTTGAGCTAGCCAGAGATAAGCCATTGATTTGCTAGTAAGACGCACCAACCTCCTACAACCTTTCCTTAACAGTCTGATAGAAACTCGTATTGTTGATATCGGTATTGTACATAGCCGAAGTGCGCTGTACTATCACGAATTAACTAGTTTCTATCAGATCGCGTAATCGTTCGAGCAACGCCGCGTTTTGGCGTAATTTTGCCATATTTTTCGCGCGAGTCACTTGGATATGGCTCGGTTGTACGCTTTGCTCGCTGATCTCGCGCTCGATGCGGGCTAACTCTTCATCGCTTTTTTCGTGGAAGTAGCGCCCCAACACCACGCGTTGCGAACGTTCGCTCAGCGGCCCTTGTTGAATGGCCGCAAGCAAGGTGCTCCGTAAATCAGCATTGCTGAGGAGCGGCGGCGGCGCGACGCCTAACGCGCCGGATTGCTCACCCACGCTTAACTCAACGCGACGGGCGTGCTCGGGGCGGCGCAACTCGTCGATCACCACGCGGCGCGTGATCTGAGCGCACCACTCGCGGAACGATGCGGGGTTGCGGCATTGTCCAAGGTTCCGGTGGATCTTAATCAATGCGGCTTGGGCGCAATCGGCTGCCATCGCATCGGCATCGGGTCGGCTGTACAGCATAGCGTAGGCAATGCGATAGAGATCCCTCCAAAGCTGTTCGAACGCATCAATCTGGGCATCGCTGCCTTCGCTGGTACAGGCGTGGTAGAGCGATAAACTATCAATAGAGGGCATGGTTGTTGAACTCCTGGTAAGAGTATTACTGGCATTCTAGCACAGTCACGACAGGAATAACAGACATTTGGTATGTTTGTGTAGGTAAATAGATGAGAAAGCGAGGTGTGGGCAGCGAGGTAACCTGTTCCACCATGGGAAACGTCTTCTTAGTGTTGTTGAAGATGCGCTTGTCACTTCTGGTGGAACACGAAAGGAGCGAGAGGATATGAGCATTCGCGCACTAGAACCGAGTGATCGCGAAACGGTCGCTGCGCTGATGATCGAGCAGTGGGGCGCAGACCTGATCCTCGTTCACGACGAGCAGTTTGTGCCATCGGAGTTGCCGGGCTTTGTGGCGCTCGATGGCGAGAAGTGGCTGGGACTCGTCACCTATCGGATCGATGGAGATCAGTGCGAGATCATCACGCTCAACAGCTTTGACATGGGCAAGGGCATCGGTTCGGCGCTGATCGAGGCGGTGGCACAAGCGGCTCGCGCGGCGGGCTGTCGGCGCCTCTGGCTGATCACCACCAACGACAACCTGGAGGCGCTGCGCTTCTATCAGCGGCGCGGTATGGCGCTGGTGGCGGTGCATCGCGATGCCGTGACACGCGCGCGCGAGCGCAAACCCAGCATCCCGCTGATCGGCGAGCACGGCATCCCACTGCGCGACGAAATAGAGCTAGAGATGCTGCTGTAGGCGCTCGCGACGGACAATCATTCCCTCGCAAGCGCCGTTACAGTGCTAGAGACTAGTGACCATCGGCTGTGCTTGTGGCGCATTGCCCTGGAGATAGCCGAGCGCCCAGCCCAAGCGCAACTGCTTGAGCCAGAAGTTGAGCAGCACAGCGATCTGCGGCAGGAACACCGTATCGAGCTTGAGCAACTGGGTGAGCAGCAGGGCGATGCCGAATTGCAGCAGCAGGCCGACCAAGGCGAGCAGCAGCGTGCCAGGGTGGCGCATTGTGAAGGCGATCGCCTGGCCCAGCAGCACAAACGGGTTAAGGCGGTTGCGCGCCACCGCGAAGGCGCGGGCGTACTCGCCGAATAGATTGATCAACTGCAACAACACCACCGCCACGATCAGCATAACGGTCATATTGAGCATGCCGAGCAGCGATGCGATAACCAGCGCGAGCAGGCTCAAAACAATCAGCAGCACACCTAGAGCGGTGTACGACCAGAACGTGCGCAGGCAACCCGTCCAAAACGACTTTCCTGCCATACTGCTCAGCGCCCCGCCAGCAAAGAAGTTGTAGGCCAGGCTGAACAGAAGCAGGACAGGAAGCAATGATACCAACCACAGGGCGATGCCCTTGCCCGTGGCATCCGGGTAGCCGATCACGAGATCAACATACGCGTCGGCCCCACCCATCGCCAGATAAGAGAGAAAGGGACGATTGAGATCGGCGCGGAACACGGGCCAGGTCTGCACCAATCCCACGAACAAACTCACGATATAGAGCGGCACAATCAGGCCGGGGCGCAGCGAGTGGCGCAACCCTTTAACAATGGCAGTTTCAAGGTGATGCATGCAGCTTCCTGCTCTTTTGTGTTAGCCAAAGAGACCAAAACTCTGTGCGAGCAATTGAACCAACAGCAATAGCCGCGCGCCGAGCGACATGGCAGCCGTCTCGGGCTGAGCGCTGATGCCATTGTCGGCGATATCGAGTTCGGCAACCAGTTTGCGCTCGGGGTCGGCTTCGGCCCGCACAATCGGGTCGCTGGCGGGGAAGCTGTAGGTGATGCTCGGATCGCTGCCATCCCAGGTGCGCTGATGTTGGGTGCCGCTCGCTAGTGTGATGGTAATATCGACTGGCACACTGAGCGTGCCTTCACGCAGGACAGTGACGCTGCTTTCGTTGGCATTCGTGGTGATCGCGTGGATCGCATAATCGATCGTGGTCCCGCCGCCGAAGAAGCCATCGAACAACCAACTGAGGTCGCCGAGTTCGCGCTCCATCACCCCGCGGAAATCCTCGGCGGTGGGGTGCGCAAAGCGATATTCCTCCAGATAGCTGGCCATCGCCGCGTGCATGCGCTCGGTGCCCACGATCCGTTCAAGCATCAGCAGCCCGATCGCCGTTTTGCTGTAGACCGCGCCTCCGTACCCTATGTCGTCGTAAGTCCAGGCGGGCCGATCGACGGGTTCGTTTGGGGCGAGTGAATACTGCATCTTATCGTAGCTGAGCGCATTGATACTCAGATCGCCGAAGCCGATGCGGTGGTTGGCTTCGAGCATATAGCGCAGGCCGCTATATTCGGTCAACCCCTCATCGAGCCAGGGCGCGTAGCCTTCGTTGGTGGCGGTCTGCATGGGCCACCACTGGTGCGCGGCCTCGTGTGCAGTGACCAACCCGATAATGCCGGAATTGATGGGCCCGCCGATCGTGCCGCCCGTGATCAGCGTGGGGTACTCCATACCGCCAGCGCCACCAGCGTTATCGGGCACGTCGATGACCGTCAGGCGCGCGTGCGGGTACGCGCCGAACCACGCGCTGTACGCCTCCAGCGAGCCAGCCGCGCTCGTCAGATATTCATCGACCGCGCTGGCGTGCTCGGGCAAGTAGTACAGCACCACATCGACATTGCCAGCCTTGGTGTTCGCCTGCAAGAAATCGGGCGAGGCGGCGAAGGCGAAATCGGTGACGTTTGTGGAGGTGAAGCTGTGCGTCTTACTACCATCGGCATTCGTAGTTTCGCCGATGGGCACACCCGCGCCAGCCACCACATACTCGGCGGGCGCAGTGATGTTTACATCGTAGCGCCCGAAATCGTTGAAGAACTCCGAGTTTGCGTGCCACGGCTCGGTATCCCAGCGTCCACGGTCGTAGACCGCCATCTTGGGGTACCATTGACCGACCATAAAAAACGTATCGTTGCGACCGCCGTAGCCCGTGCGGGCGAACACCCTTGGCAACTTGCTCGTCCAATTCACTTCCATCTCAAGCACTTGGTTTGGTTCGAGGCTGCGGGGCAGCGGCACGAGCAACAGCGTGTCGGTAAGTGTGGAGTTAGCCAGCAGATCTGTGCCGTCGTTGAGCGTCAGCGAGTGGATCGTGATATCGCTGGGATTTGAGGGGTCGAAATCGAATCCGCGCATCCCTCCGTTCGATTCCCGCATCCAGGTCGTTTCGGGCGAACTGAACGCCTTCAGATACAGACGCAGCCACACTTCGCGCAGCGTATCCTCCGAAGGGTTGCGGTAGCGGATCTGCGCAGTGCCCGCGACCGTCTTCGCGGCGGGGTCAAGCGTCACATCCATGCGGTACGATGCGATCTCCGGCGCTTGCTGTGGCAGTGGTGCGGGCGGCGCGGGTGGCAGACTCGCATCGGTACGCATCACGCCAATACTCAACAATAACACGAAAACCAAGGCAATTCGTTGCAACATACGCGCTCACTTCAACGAAACTCATCCTTTTGCTGCAGTATAGCATAGGACGTACGATTGGCAGGAAAACAGGCATTTTCAACCAAATAAATACTTGTAAAACAAAAACCTCTTTTGGTATCATAAACACACCATCATCATTGTGGAGCACATAAATGAGCGATTTATCAGCACAACTCGATAAGGAAATCGCCGCTCTGGAACAAGCATTGAGCTTACCTCTTCCCGATGCGAGCCGTAGCCATCTCGAACAACAACTCCAGCAGTTGCGGGCAAGGCGCGCCGCAAACGCGGGAGGTATCTACGGCACCACTACCGTGACGGGCACAATGCACGGCAACGCGATCGGCGTGAACCTTGGCACGGTGAACTACAATGCCTCATCGGCCAACCCCACTGCCGCGCCAGGCACCCCCAACACCTCCGTCACCGACGAGGACATCGCCGATCAGCGAGAACTGCTAGAGAGCCACCGCCGAACCTTACACATCCACCTCAAGCAACGTGCGCAACTCACCAGCGCTTACGAGCCGCCTGTTGTGGAGCATGGCATTCGTGAAGCGCGCGCCGCCATCAAGAAGATCAAGGAGACTCTGCGCGGCTGGGGTGTGCCCGTGGAGGATCATCCCAACGACGTCGAGAAGTGATAAGACACCTTCAACGTAGCGTTGTGCGCTTGCTTCAGCAGGCGCTTTTTTAGTGTTAGAAAAGGGCCAACCGCATTGTGCTTGCCCGTCGCTTTTGCTAGTGCATGCCACATCCACACTCCCGCTCATACCCCTCCAATTCCACGATAAGTGATGCTGAAGAATTGTACGTAGTTGCATCCAAATCGCACGATTTCGATGCAGGACGGCCCTAAAATCGCAGCGACATATGTTATTAAAAAGTAAAATACGCAATGGGATGATTTGTATGAGAAAATATCACTAATGATAAATAGTGATATAATCATCCATTATCCGCAATTGATGGATATGACAAAAATGAGAAGTATTTTTGCGTAACAAATATCTACGCAAGACGGTATATCCAAAGTTGAACATATGAGGGCACCCCGCTTTGAGTGTTTAGCTCAAGATGGTTGGATGGAGAGTCGTAGGGGAATGATGCTGGTTGAGATGAGGCTAGATACGAGAGCCATCCCCTCCTTCAAAATCCTCAATTGATTGTAGATATTCACCCTGGCCAGGTCGCCTGAACGGTTAACTCGTAGGCTCAGGTGCGCCTACCTAGCCTTACCGTGTTATACGGGCCATCATCTGTAATCACACCTCTCTCGATAAAAACAGAATAGTCTCTAGGACCACGCAGTTCGCTTCTAGCACTGGAGATTCAATCATGCTAGCCAGTCCTGTTCAGAGGATTTTGTTGGTTGCGTTAGTGGTAGTGGGGTTGCTAGCGGAGACGGCCCGTGCCTACGAGCCGACGAACAAGTCAATGCTCGCTGGCTCCTGTGATACGTATACGTTCCTTCAAACCGAGGCGCATCAGGCGAACGAGTGCGCTCATGCCGGAAGTTCGGCGCTTGCCAGCAATGACTTCGCCACAATCATTGGCGGCGATAACCGCCTTGGCGGATTGAACGTCGCGCAGGATGAGAACAATAACCGTTTGCGTCCCGTCGGCCCGCCCTCCGATCTCGTTGCTGCTTCGCGTCGCTACGATCTCCCTAACGCTCCCAATACTGGGATTGGCTTCGCGCCTGTAAATCAGGGCACTCCCGGCACGGTCGCGTTCGCTAGCGGCACATCGAGTGTGGATGAAGGCGATGGCAGCGCGCAGATTGCACTCACCCGCACGAGCGGCAGCAATGGCCCATTGAGCGTGCGGGTTGATGTCACTGGCGGCACGGCCACGGGCGGCGCCGACTATTTGATACCTGGCAATCGCGATGTCAACTGGATGAGCATAACTGGCTTTAACAGTATTGTCAACGCCATGGTGATGCAG
>CALKHR010000047.1 GCA_937988885.1 uncultured Roseiflexaceae bacterium
GCCGAATTCCTCCTCACACAACCCCAAACACAAACCCGCCCTCTTACGGCGCGTACCGTAACGAGGCGGGCGAAGTGATTGCAAACAAATCAGGATTTCCGCTGCTGGTCGACGCTGCAAATCGTTGAGATCGCCAGGAGAAAGTCGCTGGCAGTGAAAGGCTTGGGCAACATCATCGCGGCGCCGCTACGGATCACCGCGTTCTGCAGCGAGCGATCTTGGAGGCTGCTGATGATAATCACCGGCGTTTCGTTGCCCTGGCTGCGCAACTGCTGCAACAATCGATGACCGTCCATCAACGGCATATGCAGGTCGCTCACGATCACATCCCAGCGTCCGGGCTGGCAGATCGCCAATGCCGCATCCGCATCGGCGGCTTGTCCCACCATATGGCCTTCGTGTTGCAGCAGCGAACTCAGGAACATGCGCACCTCCGGCTCATCCTCCACCACCAAAATGCGCAAACCCGGCAGCACCGTCTTCGCCTGACCCGTCTGCGCCGCAGCGCCGCTCAGCACTTGATCGCGCGGCTCGCAATACGGCAGGATCATACTGAAACAACTGCCCTCGCCAACGCGGCTCTGCACTTTGATCTCGCCGTTGTGCATCTGCACGATGCTACGGGTGATCGCCAAGCCTAATCCAATGCCGCTCAGCTTGCTGCCGCCGAGCGCACCCTTGTTAGTGAAGAACGGCTCGAAGATGCAGCTAAACTGATCTTCCGGCAAACCAACACCTGTATCGCACACATCGACCTGGCTGTGCTGGAGGTTCTCGCGCACCCGCACCGTGAGCGTGCCGCCGTTCTGCATCGCATCGCGGGCGTTGCTGAGCAGATTCATCAGGGCTTGACGCAACTGGTTGGGATCGCCAAGCACCGTGCCACGCGCCTGATAGTCGCACACCACGTGAATGCTCTGCTGCTCCAACGACTTGCGCAACAGCGCCAACGCCTCATCGGCGATGGTGGCAAGCTCGATATTGAGGTGCTGGCCTTTGTTGGGTCGCGCAAACATCAGCAAACCACGGGTGATCTCCACGCCGCGCTTGGTGCCGCGCAACACCACCTGCAACGCCTCGTCCTTCTGCGCGGGCGTGCCGCGTAAACCAAGCTCCGCGAAGCCCTGAATGCTGGTCAGCACATTGTTAAACTCGTGCGAAACGCCCGTCGCCAGCGTGCCGATCGCCATAATCTTGGCGTGCTCATCGGCCTGCTTGGTCTCCTCCAGCCGCCGAAGGTGCGACAGTGAATAGCTGATCTGCGCGGCCACGCTCTCGACATGCAACAGATCGCTGGAACTGCGCGAGTGTGGATCTTGGATCTGCAACACACCCACCACAGCGCCACTACACGCGAGCGGGATGCGCATTCGCGCCGTTTCACTCTCGCCCTGTGTCTCGCGCACAAACGCCAAGCGGTTACGATCCGCCAACAGGCTGCAGCTCTGGCGCGGGCTATCAAACTCGGCTGCATTGGATGGTCCGACATAGCCCTTCAGGTACGCTAAATCGCCCTCGAACAGCCAACATTCCACCTGCTCAAACTGGAACGTGTTCGCTAGCGTCTCGGCGCTCTGCTGCATCAGATTATCGATATTCGTCCCCGCTAGGGCGATCTCGTAGCGGGCGCGCTCGTAATGCAACTGCTGTTGCTCGCCCTGTTGGGCCTGGAGGATCGCGTTGGCGGCGAAACTCGCAACCGTGTTGAGCACCAGCAGATCCGCCGCGCTAAACTGCGACTCTACCAGGCATCCCTCAAGCACCAATTCGCCGATCAGCTTGCCCGAGGCAGTCAGCTTAGCATGAGCCTTGGCGTGTGGTCCAACAATCCCCGAAGGGGCTTCACCACAATAGCTTGCCAATGTATATTCGTTGTCTGCGCTGTGCAGCACAATGCGCGCCTGCAACGCCCCCAACGTCTCGGCGATCCACTGCACAACAGCCGAGCCGATCTGCGTCACATTGTTGGAATGGAGGATCGGCGCGAGGTGCGAGAGTTGTTGAAGCGCAGTCGTAGCGGCAACGTTCGCCTGAGAGAGGGAGAGGATCGTCGCTTCAGAGGCGAGGTACGCCTCGATCCGCTGGCCGATCAGCCGAACGAAATCGGCGAGAACTGCACCATCGCCGTAGCCCTGCAACGTTGCAAAAAGGTGTTCGCCGCTCCAAAACTGATGTTGAGCCGAAGCACTCCCCGTATCGCGCAGGGATGCATCACCAGCACTCGCAATCAGAAACCCATCGTATCGCTCAAGCCCGAGCCACAGCCAACCGCTTGCGCACGCATCAGCAAGGATGTTGTACAAGGATGGTTGGGTCAGCAGGTGCTGCATCGTGGTTGGCGATAACTCAAGGGGTTGTATAGGGTTAAACGACGTGGTTTTCACCTGCTAACTCCTTTATGCCACGAAATGCACAGATAGGAAGGCATCGATTACATGGAGAAATGATATTCCTCGCGCTAACCTATACTGCTCGATATCGTCACTGGAAGATAGGGAGGAAGTGGCGCTGAAACCACTACAACACGCGAGCATAAATAGCGAAGATGCCGACAACAGGGCCAAGCTCTTGCCTGATATGCGTACCGTGTGGTGAACCAAACGTCCGTGGCGAACCATGCGGCAGATGTGATAACGGAGCTACATCCTGTCTATGTGATTGTCCGTGAGCAACCAGAACAATATGTCTTCCAGTGTTCGATGATGATCCCAAACCACAGGCAAAAACCTTCGTCCCGTGGAAGATATAAAATATACCGTGTTAAGAAGATGAACGAAACGCCTTTAGCAGGCGATTTGTCAACGGTTATATGAAACTTTCGTGCATGTATGGTTATAGCATCGGTTCGGTAACCTACTGTACACCCAAACAGCATACGGCCGCTCGCTGATAGCCGTATGCTGTGGGCGATCGCGCTACGCTAAAATCTGCTCTATCGCTTGGAGTTCGTCGGCACTGAGGCTCAACCGGGCCAAGCTGCCCACCGCCTCTTCGACCTGCTCCGGACGGCTGGCCCCAATCAGCGCCGAAGTGACCTGCGGATGCCGCAGCACCCAAGCCAACGCGAGTTGCGCCACACTCTGGCCGCGCGCCTCAGCGATCGGCTGGAGTTTGCGCACCTTGGCCAACTTCTCCTCGGTGATATGTTCGGGCCGCAGGAAGCCCTGAGGACGCCCAGCCCGCGAATCTTCGGGGATACCATCGAGATACCGATTCGTGAGCAGGCCCTGTGCGAGCGGCGAGAACACAATCCCACCGATGCCCTGCTCCTCTAGTACATCGAGCAAACCACCCTCGATCCAGCGGTTAAACATATTGTAGCTTGGCTGATGAATGAGGCAGGGAGTGCCCAGTTGCCGCAGAATCGTGGCAGCCTCGCGAGTCTGCTCTGCAGAATAGTTAGAGATACCGACGTAGAGCGCCTTGCCGCTGCGCACAATATGGTCGAGCGCGCCCATCGTCTCCTCAAGCGGCGTATTAGGATCGGGACGATGATGGTAGAAGATATCGACATACTCCAAGCCCATACGCGACAGGCTCTGATTCAAACTGCTGATCAGATACTTGCGCGAACCCCAATCGCCGTAGGGGCCTTCCCACATCCCGTAGCCCGCCTTGGTCGAGATCACCAATTCATCGCGGTATGGCTTCAGATCACGCTCCAGAATCCTGCCGAAGGTCTGCTCCGCCGAGCCGGGCGGCGGGCCGTAGTTGTTCGCTAAATCGAAGTGCGTGATCCCCAGATCGAACGCGCGCAACAGCGTGGCGCGGCTCTGTGAAAAGCGATCAACACCACCAAAATTGTGCCACAAGCCCAGCGAGATCGCCGGAAGTTGCAAGCCGCTACGGCCACAGCGGTTGTACACCATCGTCTGATAGCGCGTATCGGAAGCGCGATAAACCGTCATTGGTATTCCTCACTCTGGTTATGAACTCGTTAAGCGACATTGTACCGCAGATACCCAACTGTGTATTCCATCGCTAGACTGTTGGGCAAATACGCACTCCCAGCCGCACAGCAGGGATGCTGCTGGCGCAAGACAATGCGGTCTGCTACGTTCACGTGGGGCGGCGCGCCGCCAGTAGCGCGTAGCCAGGCAAACGCAGCAGGCCGATCGGACGCTGCGGCTGCAAACCCGCCGCGCGCTGCCAATCCACCATCTCCTCGCGCGACCACGTGCCCGAGCGGCTGGTGAACGAAAAATAGAGATCGAGCAGGCCAGCCATTTGCCCACCGATACCGCCAGCATCCTGCCGCAACGCCTCCAGTATGACCAGCACGCCACCGGGACGCAGCGCCTGCGCGGCGCGACGCACCAGATCACGGTTCGTCTCGGCATCGAAGTGATGGACTAGCTGCGCAATCAGAATCAGGTCGTGGCAGGCATCGCCCAGATCGGCGGTACGGGCGTCGGCGGGGCGATGCGTGACGCGGTCGCCAAGCCCTTCGGCGGCGAGCAACGGCGCGGCGTGCGCAATTGCCTGCGGCAGGTCGAGCACGCTGGCCCGTAGGTGGCGGTGCCGCCGACAGAGCGCCACGCTGTAGTAGCCGTGCGCCCCGCCGATATCGAGCATGCTGCGGGCGCCGCGCGGCACCGGGGTGCGCCACGCGATCTCGCTGGCGGCTATGCTCGCCAAGGCGCGCATGCCCCGCTGATACAGCCGCCACTCATCGTTGGTCATTGTGGCGTGGAAGTCGAGCGGCTGCCCACCGCGCACAAAGTCGTCGAGCCGCGTGAGCCATTGATATTCGAGCGCTTCGTAGAGCATCAGGTCATACAGTGAGTGTGGGGCGTCGCGCAGCAGCCAGGTGCGGCTCAGGCGCGCCAGACCGAACTGCTCGCCACGCTGCACCAGATAGCCCGAGCGCGCCAACGCGCCCAATAGCTTGTGGGTGGCGTCGGGGTGGCTGTGACAGCGCTCGGCGATCGCTGCGACGCTGCGGGGGCCATCGCGCAACGCCTCGAACACGCCGATCTGTGTGGCGACGGAGATAGCGCGGGCCAACAGGCTGCCGCCCAACACGTGCGCGATCGGGTGGGGCACTTGCCCGGTGAGCAAACCCAACAGTTCCAGGAGCGATTCGGGTGCAAGGCGCAGGCGCATCGGCAACTCACTCGTGAAGGCGGATCTTCTCGGGTTGAAGGCGAGATGACGGGGCGCGGCTATTGTAGCAGGTTTGGATGCGACCTTCAATGCAGCACAATCAACATGTTCACACGGTTCTTATAACTCAAAGCGATATACATATGATCAGAGCAAATATCCCATCAACCCATTCATTAAATATGTTAAGAGATTTATCAACACACTATCGCAACAAACATCACACCACTTATCAAGAAAATATGAAGGTTCTATGAAGACATTTTGCAAACAAATTCCATCCAACAAATCCAATTACAACCATTCATAGGTCTTTAGTCCTATATCAACCCATCTTAAGTATCATTTTTATGAAATTACATTGACAAGCGTATATTTGACGAATATAACAATAGAATTGTAGTACTTCGTTGTAGCAAGGAGCATCCAACGTATGCAATCAAGACAGAATCATCGGGGTTGGTGGGCGCGTATGCGCGGTACCGCGTTGGTATTGGGCGCATTGTGCGCGTTGTTGGTGGTGAATACGTTCGCCGAAGGTGAGCAATTGTTGTACGCACCGCTTGTTCTGAACGGAGCCAAAGCACCAGCAGCGAATGGCACGTGGGTCACTGCCTATTACGTGGGGTATCAGCGCGATATGCTACCCGCCGACCAAATCGATTGGAGCACGCTGACGCACTTGGTGGTGGGGCGCATCCGCCCGCAGGCCGACGGCAGTGTGGTCACCAATTTCGATATCGATGATGTGACCGGCCCTGCGATGGCTCGCGACCTGGCGAAACGGGCGCACGCCGCCAACCGCAAGGCCATCCTGATGCTGGGTGGCGACGGCGAGCACGACGGTTTCGTGGGTGCGGCCTCGGCAGCCAACCGCGCGACGTTTGTGCGCAACCTGATCAGGATTATGGACGATTACGGCTACGACGGCATCGACGTGGACTGGGAGCCGATTATGCCAGAAGATCGGCCTGTGCTGCTGCAACTGCTGCGCGATCTGCGGGCCGCCAAGCCCGGCATCATTTTGACGGTGCCGGTCGGCTGGGTGAACGCGAATTTCCCCGAGGATATCGACAACTATTATGTCGAGCTGGCCAGCCTGGTCGATCAGATGAATATCATGAGCTACGATATGGCTGGCAATTGGGGCGGCTGGGATAGCTGGCACTTCGCGGCGTTGTACGGCGAGGCGGGCACGCATCCCACATCGATCGATGCGAGCGTGCGGCGCTATTTGCAGGTCGGCGTGCCACCCAAAAAGCTCGGTATTGGCATCGGGTTCTACGGCTCGTGCTGGCGCGGCGTGACGGAGCCGCGCGTGCCGCTCGAAGGCCGCAATGTGTCGCAGGGCAACAGCGATAATGCGATGGGCTACGCGACGATTGTGCGCGAGTACCTGCCGCAATCGAAGCGCACGTTCGATACCATCGCGAAGGTGCCGTACCTGAGTTCGGAGGCTGGCGCTGGCCCACAGCGGTGCAATTTCGTGTCGTACGAGGATGCCGAGTCGATCGCAGCCAAGGGCGAGTACGTGCGCAGCAAGGGCTTGGGCGGCGCGATCATCTGGACGATCGCGCAGGGCTACGTGCCGACCGCTCCGGCTGGTCAGCGCGACCCGCTGATGCAGGCGATGCGCGAGGCGTTTCTGAAGTAGTTCGGCTTGCAATGGCCAGTTAGGCCATCATTGCCGGGGTGCCGGGGCGCTGGCCAAGATGCGGTTGCCGCGACAACTGGCGTTGCGGCTGGCATGGCGCTGCTTCCACAAACCTAACACAGGTTGCCGTGCGACTGGCGTTTCGGTGATGACAAAGCGGTTTTGATGCCACCCTGCCTTGTCTCGGCAGGGTGGCGTTGTGTTTAGCGCTGGCTGACGATTTCGCCGCCGATGTGGAAGATCTGCCAGTTCGCTTCGCTGAGGTATTGCCAGACGACGGAGATGGCGCTGGGGCCGACGCCGACGGTGGGGTGGATGGCGCGCCCGCGCTGGGTGACGAGACGCTCGGGCTTGCTGTGCGTGTTGGTGGCCGGATCGTAGGCCGAGAACATAATGTATGGGTCGTTGTGGTTGAAGTTTTTCACATCGGACCAGACGAGATAAACGCGCTTGCTGGTGATGGAGTAGGTCAGGTGCGGGTAGGTCGCGTACGATTCGCTGTCCGATATGCCTTGGATGTCCGACCAAGTGACGCCGCCATTGTCGGAGCGGCGCAGCAGCACGTCGTGGTTGTTGTCGCCCTCGTCCCAGGCCACGAAGAGCGCGGTGCCGTCGGTGGCGATGCTGGCGTTGTACGAGGGCGTGCGCGAGGTTGGGTCGATGTTCTGCGTGACCCAGCCGCCGCCCTCTAGGCGGGCGTAGGTGATGTTACGGTCGTTCTGAAAGACGATGTGCGGCGTGCCGTCGTTGGTGACTGCGACCTGCGGGCGGTTTTGGTAGCGGCAGTTGCCGAGCGGCTTGCTCACATCGGATTTGCTCAGGTCGGGGCGGCGCACGCGGTAGAAGACGGCGTAGGTGTTGCAGTCGCGATCGATCCAGACGATGTGGGCGGTGCCGCTGCCATCGACGGCGAGGTGCGCGGCAAAGGGGCGCTCGCCGCTGGAGATCTGCTCGGGCGGCGCCCAGTTGGCGGTAGCGCCATCAAGCGTGGCGATGCGGTAGTAGACCTGGCGATCGCCGCCGAGTTGCACGTAGGCGACGTGCAGGGTGTTGTTCGGACCAACGGCGATCGCGAAGAAGGGATCGCGATTCGAGCCGATGTTGGTGGCGATCACCTGCGGAGCCGCGAAATCGCCGCCGCTGACGTTATTCGTGTAGAGCAGGTAGCCCATATCGTTGGCGTAGACCAGGTGGCTATGGTTATTGGAATCGACCACGATCCACGGGAAGAAGGCCCGCAGCCGCCGCGAGGTGAGTGTGTGGGCGCGGCCCCACTCGACGCTCGGATCGTCGATCACGGTTGGGCCGGGAGGCGGGACGAGTCGGTCATCGATAGGCTGCTCGGGGGCAAGGACAGGTGCGCCGTTGCTGCGCACTTCGTTGCCGAGCAGGCCCAGCAGCACATCGTTAGGGGCGGCGTTCTCGGGATGCAACTCGAAGCGCGCCCGTTCGAACCACTGCACGATGTAGGTGCCGTTGGGCGTCTCCTCCTGCTGCGGCTCGCTGAGCGGCAGACCGAACAGGGCGAGGCTCTCGGCTTCGCTGGTGCCCGGGCGACCGTCGAACTCTAGGCCGTTGGCGCGCCAAGCCCGCAGGATAGCGCCGCAGACGCTGTGGTTGGTTTCGCTAAAGAAGCGGCAACCCTCCTGCGGGCTGCCCTGTGGGAAGGTGTACCAATCGCGTCCCTGCTGCGCGAGCCGATCCGCGCCGAGCCGCCCGAGCAGCACATCGTAGGGGCGCGGGTTCTCGGGGTGCAGTTCGAGGCGGTTGCGCTCGAACCACTGCGCTTGGACGAGTTGGCCTTCGACCATTTCTTCTTGTTGCGGGCCGATCGGGTAGCCAAACACTGGCAAGCCACCGTTCTGCTCCCAAAATTCGCGAATGCGGCCATCGATACAGTAGCCGGTCGCTTCGAAACAGCGCGGCTCGGCGTGGGCCGAGTGGGGCGCAAGTAGGCCCGCAAGCAGCAGCGTGGCGAGCAGGCCAAGATAAACGTGGCGAAAACGGGCAACCATGAGGAACCTCCGCAGATGTTCAGATGTCGTGCCGTTGCTGCGGGCAGTATACCATAGCGGTTTTTATGGATGAGGGGTTGCGATCGATCGTACGAATCGGGCAGTAGATAAACATTGCTGCCATGTCTAAATGTGATGTCGATGCGCTGCACGAAGCGGCACATCGACATTACAAAGGGCAGTACGAGTTAAAAGGCAGAATCGGTGAGCGGTATCACCCCACCGCTGCGATGAACATCCCACGCCCGGTGGCATCGGCGTAGCCCCACGCCTGCACATCGGGCGGCTCGATGCCGAGCCGTGTGAGTTGCGCGCAGATCTGCTCGCGATGCGCATTGCCGTGATGTATGGCCTGCGCGATCACTACTCCCACGCTGGTCTTGTAGGTGCCATTATCAACTAGTAACTGGCGTTCGGCATCAAGCGGCTCGGCGAGCACCTGTTCCCACAGTTGCTCAAGCTCCTCAGCCCGCGCCAGAAGCACATCGAGATCAGCGCTAGACTCGTTTGCTTTAGCCCAGCTTGGTGCGGATTTGGTGATGTGGTGCAGATAACGCGCATCCGCCGAAATGATATGGTTGAAGGTGGCGATAATGCTGCCATACGCCTCATCGGCAGGGGTGTTTAGGTCGTTTGCTGGAAGGCCACTGCACGTTTTCAATAGCACTTGGGTAGCCCAAGCATTGTGACGAAAGAGATCCAGGAGCAGTCCGTTCATTACACCCTCCCATCTATTGCACATACCACTGAGCCTCAACGGGATAACGTCATCATACCATCGCCATCAATGGAACAATTGCAATTTATGGGCCATATCATATACGAGCAGTCGAAACGCTATCTTTATCTAAATTAATGTCATTTTAACCAAAGATAATTTCATTATCATGGTACAATCACACCGTTATCTTGCGAAAACTTGTTCCTTTTTGAGCAAGTATCACTGATGGAGAAATCCTATGTTTCGGCGGTCCACTCTAGCCCTGTGCGCTAGCCTCTCCCACCCCGCTCGCCGTTTCCTGCTCCTCTTCAGCCTTGCTCTTGCGCTCGTCGGTTGCGGCGCAGCGTTCCAATCCACACCCACCACACCGGAGCGCGACTACACCACGCTCACACAGATCTCGACCTACGGAGCGCTGCAGGCGGGTGGCTTCGACGGCGATACCACGTTTGCCGAGGTGGCGCAGTACGGCGATTTCGGCCTGGGCACATTCGATCACCTTGAGGGTGAGATGATCGCGCTGGATGGCGTGTTCTACCGCGGCCTAGTCGATGGCAGCGTGCAAATTGTCGAGCCGAGCGTAGAGACGCCGTTCGCCAATATTCACTTCTTCCAGACCGATCGGCAGATCAATGCGACGGTGCCGATTAGCGATATGCAACATCTCACCACGTACCTGAGCGCGCAACTGCCGAGCCTTAACCGTCCGTACGGGTTTCGCATCAGCGGCCTGTTCTCCACGCTGAAATATCGCAGCGTGGCGCGCCAGTCGCAGCCGTACCCGACGCTGCAAGAGGCCATAGCGGGGCAACTGGTGTTCGAGGTGCAGAATATCCGTGGCACACTGGTGGGCTACTACCTGCCCGAATATCTCAGCAGCATCAGCCTGCCAGGCTACCACTTCCACTTCATCTCGGAGGATAAGCAGCGCGGCGGCCACACACTCGATATGAGCTTTATAGAGGGCAGCATCGAGATCGACTATCTGGAAAACGTCAAACTGATCATCCCGCAGAGCGATGCCTTCCAGCAGAAGAACTTCAGAAAGCCGTAACGCTACCATCTGCTATACTTGCTGAAACGATTGGGGGCGAGCAATCGCCCCCAATGTTGTGTCGCCTACGTTTGAAAAAGTTGTGATTTTTGGTACAATTAGATACTTAACTGGAGAAGCAGTAGAAAGCGCCACATTTGGTGATCGATAGCTTGCTCCAAGGCGAGCGCTTAGCCGCACCAACCCGATTGGAACGCTTCTCTTGGTGCGCGAATCGGCGGTATCGACTGTTTGCAGGGGGCAATCCGCACCGACGATCTTGATCGCCTCCAGCAAGCCGGATTCGTGCTCTGCGCGAATTGCGTGTATCATGTTTTTACTGTCTTAATCGCTGTTCTAAAAGGGCGATTCGGCAGCACGTCTCTCCATCCAAATAATCTCGCCCTCAGCCCCGGCCAGCGCCGCGATTGAGGCTCAACACATCATCGAGAGTCGCATGCTCCTTGAACTCCCTTCTAAACAGATTTAGCAATAGGACGCGGAGCACCTGCGCAGCCATTGTAATAACACCTGGTCTACGCAGGCTTGCATCCGTGATCTACAAACTATGATTATTGATACTGCTATCACTATTCCCGAGCATCACCTCCAGACTCGCTTAGCCACCGGTTTTGAGCAAGCCCAACGCACTGGTCGCGCTACCCTGGTGAGTGTCGTGTTTCGCGCGCCACAACGGGACCCGCTCGACTTTTTCGCGCTTGGGGCCAACCTCGCCACCCGACGCTTCTTCTGGTCGAATCCTAATGGCGAGTATGTGTTCGCTGGCGTCGATGCCGCTTGGACGCTCGCCTCTGCCGGAGCGGACCGCTTCGCCACCGCCGCAACTTGGCGCGACCTGTGCGCCGATGCGCTGATCGATACGCCGACCGCCGCGCTCGCCACTGGGCCGCTGCTGATCGGCGGCTTCTCGTTCGACCCGCTTCGACCCGCCACGCCGCTGTGGGAGGGCTATCCCGACGGTTTGTTGGTGCTGCCCCGCTATCTGCTCACCTCCATCGACGGCGCCACCTGGCTGACGGTCAACACGGTGTTCGAGCCGAACAGCCCGCCCGCGCTCGCCAGCGACACCATCGCGGGCATCTACGAGTTGTTCGAGAGCGAGCCGCGCGCCACGGTGCCCAACAGCATCGTGCGCAGCGCCGATGTGATGCCCGCCGAGGAGTGGAAGGAGATCGTGCGGCAGATCGAGCAGAATATGCACAGCGGCGAGCTGAAGAAGGTCGTGCTGGCCCGCCAATTCCAGGTGGAAGGGCGCGCAACCTTCGATCCTGCGCTGGTGCTCGAACGGCTGCGCGCCGATTACGCCGATTGTTTTGTGTTCGCGATCGCGCACAACGATCGCTGCTTCCTGGGTGCCTCGCCCGAGCGCCTGGTGCAACTGCGCGAACAGCGCGTGCGCACCACTTGCTTGGCTGGCTCGATCGCCCGTGGCGCGACCCCCGAGCAGGACGAGCAACTCGGTGCCGAACTGCTTGCGAGCGCCAAAGACCGCGCCGAACACGAATTTGTGGTGCGCGCCATCTGCGATGCGCTCAACGATGTCTGTGGCGAGCACCTTTCGACCGGGCAGCTTGGCTTGATGAAGCTGCGCAACGTGCAGCACTTGTTCACGCCGATCTATGGTCGTATCGATCAGAACCGCAGCATCCTCGACTTGGTGGCCCGCCTACACCCCACACCCGCGATGGGTGGCGTGCCACGCGATGCAGCGCTCGCCGTGATTCGCCAGTTCGAGGGCATGGATCGTGGCTGGTACGCCTCGCCAGTCGGTTGGATGAACGCCAGCGGCGACGGTGAGTTCGCAGTTGCGATTCGCTCGGCCTTGCTGCATAATGCTGAAGCCACCCTGTTCGCAGGCTGTGGCTTGGTAGCTGGCTCTGATCCAGATCGCGAATACGCCGAATCATGCCTCAAGCTGCGACCGATGATGGCCGCACTTGGTGGAGCATAGGCTGGTAAGGTCGAACCCTTTGACAAGCTCAAACATCGAAACCCCGCACGCGCTCTCCGCCTCGGTTGGGGCCTTTGTGGATGAGCTCGTGCGCTCGGGAGTGCGACATTTCTGTGTATGCCCCGGCTCCCGCTCAACACCGCTCGCATTGACGATCGCGCGCCACCCTGCGGCGAAGCTGTGGATGCACCTCGACGAACGCTCGGCGAGCTTCTTCGCGCTCGGCCAAGCCAAGGTGCTGCGCGAGCCGGTGGCGCTGATCTGCACCTCGGGAACCGCAGCAGCCAACTTCCTGCCCGCGGTGGTCGAGGCGTTCTACGCACGCGTTCCGCTGATCATCGTGACGGCTGACCGTCCCCACGAGCTACGCGATGTGGGTGCGCCGCAGACGATCAATCAGATCAACCTGTTCGGCACGCACGCCAAGTGGTTTGTGGATCTTGCTGAGCCGGATGCCGCCCCCGGCATGCTGCGTTACACCCGCACGGTTGCGGCGCGGGCTGTGACGACGGCGCGCCGAGGCCCAGCAGGCCCAGTACATATCAACTTCCCCTTCCGCGAACCGTTGCTGCCCAAGCCCGCCGAAGCGCTTGCTGCGCCCGAAGCCCGTACGGACGAGCGCCCCTACGTGAGCGTCGCCACGGGTGCGCGTGCCCCCGACGCCGCGCATGTGGCCGCGCTGGCAGCCACGCTCGCCGATGCGCCCCGTGGCCTGATCGTGTGCGGTCCGCAGGACGACCCGCACTTGGCCGCGAGCGTGACGCGACTCGCCGAGGCGCTGGGCTACCCGATCCTGGCCGATCCGCTCTCTGGCCTGCGCAACGGTCCCCACGATCACGCGCTGGTGCTGGATAGCTACGACGCCTTTTTGCGGGATGCCGCGTTCGTCGAGCGTTTCGCGCCACAAGTGGTGCTGCGCTTCGGCGCGATGCCGGTCTCCAAACCGCTGTTGCTCTACCTCCAGCGCCATGCCCAGAGCCGCATGATCGTGGTTGATGGCGATGGCGGCTGGAACGAACCAACGCTCTTGGCCGACGAGATGATCCACGCCGATGCACGGCTGCTCTGTGAAGCGCTGCTAAGCCAGACCAGCACGCCGCTGCGTACCCGCACCTCGGCCTGGCTGAGCAGTTGGCAGATGGCGGAGCGCAACACTCGTGCGGCTATTTCTGCCTATTTCGCGCAACTCGACGAACTGTTCGAGGGCAAGGTGTTCGCCGAACTCGCCGCGCTTCTCCCCGCCGGAACCCAGGTCTACGCCGGCAACAGCATGCCGATCCGCGATATGGACACGTTCTTCGCTGGCGATCAGCGCCCCATGCGCTTGCTGGGGAACCGTGGCGCCAACGGCATCGATGGCGTGGTATCGAGCGCGCTCGGCGCCGCCACGGCTTCCAGCCCGACCGTGCTGGTGATCGGCGATCTCTCGTTCTACCACGATGCCAACGGGCTGTTGGCCGCCAAACACCACCACCTCGATCTCACCATCATCCTGCTCAATAACGACGGCGGTGGCATCTTCTCGTTCCTGCCGCAGGCGAGCGAACCCGACCACTTCGAGACGCTGTTCGGCACGCCGCACGGGCTGGACTTCCGCCCGCTGGCCGAGATGTACGGCGCACACTATCAGCGCATCGGCGATTGGCAGGGCTTCCGCGCCGCGCTCCAGCACAGCCTCCAGGCTGGCGGCCTCCAGATCATCGAAGTGCCGACCACGCGCGACCGTAACGTGGCGCTTCACCGCGAGATCTGGCCGCTCGTCAGCGCGAGCCTGCACGAAGTGATACGCGCCGAGGCCGAATAACCGACCCGAGCGCCTTGCGCTTCGCTGAGAAGATCACGGACGGTTGCGCCACCATGATGATAACGCTCAACGGCATCAACTATTATGTCAGTCAACAAAACACGGGCCAAGCGCCACTGCTGTTGCTGCACGGCTTCACAGGCAGCGCAACCGCGTGGGCTAGCCTGCTGGATGCGCTTCCCCCGCACATCCACGCCATTGCGCCCGACCTGATCGGCCACGGTCGCACCGATTCGCCCGCCGACCCCGCGCGTTACCGCATGGAGCACTGTGTCGCGGATCTGCTCGCGCTGCTCGACATGCTTCAGCTAAAACAGGTCGATCTGCTGGGCTACTCGATGGGCGGGCGGGTCGCGTTGCAATTGGCCGCCGCCGCGCCCGAGCGGATCAACACGCTGATCTTGGAGAGCAGTTCGCCGGGCCTCGCCGACGCCAACGAGCGCGAGGCGCGCGCCGCCGCCGACAACGCGCTAGCCGATAGCATCGAGCGCGACGGACTCGCTGCTTTTGTGGAGCGCTGGGAACGCCTGCCGCTGTTTGCCAGCCAGGCCGCGCTGCCCGAGGACGTGCGCACGCGCATCTGCGCCCAACGCATGCGCAACAACCCGCTCGGCTTGGCCAACAGCTTGCGCGGCATGGGCACGGGCCAACAAAGCTCGCTGTGGGATCGGCTGCCCGAAATCACCATCCCCACGTTGCTGATCGTTGGCGAGCTGGATCGCAAATACTGCGCGATCGCCAATGAGATGCAGGCGCTCCTGCCGAACGCGCGCACGTTGCAGATCGCCAATGCGGGCCACACCGTGCATGTGGAGCAACCGCAGGTGTTTGCGCAGAACGTGTTAAAATTTCTCGAAACGAACAACAGGACCAAGAGAGGACGTTAGATATGCCAATCGAATGGAAATCGGCCCATACCTATACCGATATTTTTTACGAGCACGACGCCGCGGGTGAGGGTATCGCGAAGATCACCATCAATCGCCCCGAGAAGCACAATGCCTTCCGCCCCGAGACGGTGATGGAGTTGATCGACGCCTTCTCGCGCGCTCGCGACGACGAAAACATCGGTGTGATTCTGTTCACTGGTGCTGGTGGTAAGGCGTTCTGTTCGGGCGGCGACCAGAGCGTGCGCGGCCACGGCGGCTACGTGGGCCACGACGGCGTGCCGCGCCTGAATGTGCTCGATCTCCAGCGCTTGATCCGCGTGATCCCCAAGCCTGTGATCGCGTTGGTGGCGGGCTATGCGATCGGCGGCGGCCAAGTGCTGAACGTGGTCTGCGACCTCTCGATCGCGGCGGAGAACGCGATCTTCGGCCAGACCGGCCCGAAGGTCGGTAGCTTCGACGGCGGCTACGGCTCGAACCTGCTGGCCCGCATCGTCGGCGACAAGAAGGCCCGCGAGATCTGGTACCTCTGCCGCCAATACAACGCCCAACAGGCGCTTGAGATGGGCTTGATCAACGCAGTCGTGCCGTTGGAGCAGCTTGAGGACGAGGGCGTGAAGTGGGCGCGCGAGATCCTGGAGAAGAGCCCGATGGCGATCCGCTTCCTGAAGGCTGCCATCAACGCTGATGCCGATGGCGCGGCTGGCCTCCAGCAGTTCGCAGGCGACGCGACGCTGCTCTACTACCTCTCCGAGGAAGCGCAGGAGGGCCGCAAGGCGTTTATGGAGAAGCGCAGACCGAGCTTCCGCCGCTTCCGCCGCTACCCCTAAACCCGATACGCAACAAACGGCGCTTGCGGCAACCTGTTCTGCGTTGCCGCAAGCCCCATGTCTGCAGCACCACAAACTGTTGATGAGGTTTCCATGACAACGCAAGCTCCTTCTGCGCCGCCAAGCCCCGTGCGAGTGTGGATCATGGCCGCCCGCCCGCCGACGTTGCCAGCGGCCATCGTCCCGGTGTTGGTCGGCAGCGCGGCAGTAGCGCAGCAGGGCTTCTCGCCGTCCGCCTTTGTGGCAGCGCTGCTAGCAGCGATCCTGATCCAGATCGGCACCAACTTCGCCAACGACTACTTCGATTTCCGCAAGGGCGCCGACACCGCCGAGCGCTTGGGGCCGGTGCGCGTCACTCAGAGCGGCCTGCTCGCGCCCGAGACGGTGCGCCTCGCGATGATTGTGACGTTCGCGCTCGCCGCGCTGATCGGCCTCTACCTCGTGTTCCACAGCGGCCTGCCCATCCTGGTGATCGGGCTGTGCTCGATCGCGGCGGGCGTGCTCTACACGGGCGGGCCGTTCCCGCTAGCCTACAACGGCCTGGGCGATCTGTTCGTGTTTATCTTCTTCGGCTTGGTGGCTGTCTGCGGCACAGCCTTCCTGCACACCGCCACGGTGCCCGCCGTCGCGTGGTACGCCGCGCTGCCTGTGGCGCTGATCGTCACCGCGATCATCGTCGTGAACAACCTGCGCGACATCGATACCGACCGCAAGGCCAATAAGCGCACGCTGGCCGTGCTGATCGGTCGGCAGGCCACCCGCATCGAGTACCTGCTGATGGTCGGTGGTGCCTACCTGCTGCTGCCGCTCGGCCCACTGCTCAACCTGACCAGCCTGTGGGTGCTGTTGCCGCTGCTCACGCTGCCGATGGCCGTCAAGCTGATCCGCACGATCTTCCAGGTCGAAGGCCGACCGCTCAATAGCGCGCTGGCTGGCACGGGCAAGCTGCACATGCTGTTCGGCATCCTGTTCGCGATCGGCTTGCTGCTCTAGTCCACGAGAACGCTATGCGCATTGTGCGGGTCGATTGGCAGCCCTTCCACATCCCATACGCGGGTTCCTTCACCACGGCGCACGGCAGCGACGCAACGCGGCAGGGCGCGATCATCCGTGTGCACAGCGACAGCGGCGCGATTGGGCATGGCGAAGCGTCGCCGCTCACTGCGTTTGGCGGCGGCACGCTCGACGACGCTCTGGCGCACATCGCGCAACTCGCCGCCGCGCTACTCGGCACCACGCTCGAAGCGGGCCTGGCCCTGCTCGACCAACTCGACGATACGCTGCCCGGCATGTCAGCGACCGCCTGCGGCTTCGACACGGCGCTGCTCGACCTGCAAGCCCAAGCCATGGGGCGACCACTCGCGTACCTGTTCGCCGAGCATCCACAGCCGAGCGTGCCCGTCAACGCCACGGTTGGCGCACGCGATGTGGCGGCGGCCTGCCGCGCTGCCGCACAGGCCAAACAGGCGGGATTCGGCTGTGTGAAGCTAAAAGTTGGCGTGCTCGACTCGCCCGCCGCCGAACTGGCCCGCATCGCCGCCGTCCGCGAACAACTCGGCCCCGATGTACGGCTGCGCATCGACGCCAACGCCGCCTGGGAGGAGGATGAGGCGATCGACATCCTGCGAGCCGCCGAACAGTACCGTATCGAACTGGTGGAACAGCCCGTCGCCGACCTCGCGGCACTCGCGCGGGTGCGCGCCGCCAGCCGCATCCCCATCGCCGCCGACGAATCGGTCGGCGGGCCAGCGCAGGCCACCGATGTGATCAACGCAGCCGCCGCCGATCTGCTCGTCGTCAAACCGATGATGGCCGGAGGATTACGCCGCGCCTGCGCCATTATCAAGCAGGCGCTGCAGGCCGGACTGCACGCCTTCGTCACCAGCACCATCGACGCCGGGATCGGCGTGGCCGCTGCGCTGCACCTCGCCGCAACTCTGCCCACATCGCTGGCCTGCGGCCTCGCAACGGGCACGCTGCTCTCCAGCGACCTACTCACCGAGCCGCTCGTCGTGCACCACGGCGCCATGCCCCTGCCCAGCCGCCCCGGCCTCGGCGTGCAACTCGATCCGCATTCCCTCGCACAATACGCCATCGGCCCATGGAGCGAAGTGACAAGGTGAGGATCATCCACAGATTTCACAGATTACGCAGATTATGTTGTAGCTGGGAACGGTGATGAGCACTCGATAAATCCACTTTCAGAAGATATAACTCATAACCACCACCCAAACACTGCCACGTACCTCAAAGCATCACCACGGGCGAATCAATGCTCCGTTTTGGAAATATTCAACATTTTTATGTTCAATGAAAAGCACTGTCATCTCGAACGGTCGAAGCCCTGAG
>CALKHR010000048.1 GCA_937988885.1 uncultured Roseiflexaceae bacterium
ATCGCCCTGCGGCAAGCGACGCTTGTGCAGGTTCCTCCACTATGCGGCTGATCGCTTTCACCATTGCTTGGATGCTCGGCATCCTACTCGCGGACCTAATGGTGTTGCCGAACACACCGCTGATCAGTATTGTTGTGCTGAGCGTGCTGGGCGCGCTGCTGTGTCGGCGGATGCCGCGCATCAGCGTGGCGCTGCTGGTGATGATGTGCGGGGCACTGGGAGCGCTACGCTACAATAGCGCGCAGGTTGTCACCACCCCCGATAGCGTGTGGCAGTTCAACGATCGGGGCGAAGTAGCGCTGCAGGGCGTGGTGATCGAGGATTCGCGGCGCAGTGTGGAGGGACAGCGCCTACTAATCGCCTCCGAGCGTATCAAGATCGGGCAGCACAGCCAATCGGTCAGAGGACTAGTGCAGGTGGAACTGCCGCCCTACCCGGTGCGGCGCTACGGCGATCGGCTGGAACTGTTTGGAAAGCTGCGAACGCCCGCCGAGGCCGAGCGACCAGGCCTGTTCGATTATCGGCAATATTTGGCGCGCAAACAGATCTTCTCGCTGATGACACCGAACGCGACCAGGCACATCGCGAGCGATCAAGCGAGTCCGTTCTGGGCGGGGCTGTTGCGGCTGCGCGACTACGCACAATCTGTGCTGCTGCGGGTAGTGCCCGAACCACAGGCCGCGCTGGCGAACGGTATCCTGCTGGGCCTGCAATCCTCCATCCCCGATGATGTGAACGCGGCCTTCTCAATCACTGGCACATCGCACGTGCTGGTGCTTTCGGGCTGGAACATCACGATCATCTCAACGATGCTGTATGCGCTCACAGATAAGCTGAAGATCGAGAAGCGGCGCGCGTTCTGGCCCATCCTGATCTGCATCTGGCTGTATACGCTGTTTGTGGGCGCAGCCACCACTGTGACACGAGCCGCGATTATGGGCACGCTAGTGGTGGTGGGGCAGCGCCTCGAACGGCCCGCGCACGCTTGGACAACGCTCTTCGTGGCCTGCGCTACAATGACGCTGTGGAACCCGCAGACGCTGTGGGATCTGGGTTTCCAACTAAGCGCGATGGCGACGGCCTCGCTGTTCGCCTACGGCAAGCCGGTCGAAGAGTGGTTGCTGCGCACACCACTGCGTTGGCGTGGGCTGGGGTGGGCGCGCGAGGCGCTGACGGCCACACTCTCGGCCCAGATCCTGGCGCTACCGCTGATCCTCTACCACTTCGGGAATCTGAGCATTATTGCGCCGCTGTCGAACGTACTGCTGCTGCCAGCCGTGCCGTACGCGATGCTGTTCGGCGCCATTGCGATGGTGGCGGGCATGATCTGGCTGCCGCTCGGGCAGTGGCTGGGCGCGCTGGCGTACCTGTTCCTGGCTTGGATGACGGAGGGCGCGCTGCTGTTCGCCCAGTTGCCCTACGCGGCGGTGCTGCTGCCGCCATTCCCGCTGTGGCTATTGCTTGGGTACTACGCGATCGTCGTGGGCTGTTGGTTGTGGAATGCCAGCCTAGATACTCCGTTGCCCTCAAAATCACCACAACATCACGCAAATCTCATCCAAGATCACGCCTAATACTAGACAAAGTAGTCGTTTTATCACACGGAAAAATAAAACGCACTTCTGTAGTAAACATGGAATTGTCAACAATCATGTATTTTTCACATCAAAATGCTCTCTTTTGTATACAACGCCAGTAGCTTATTGAATTCGTTAACGATGACGGATCGGCAACCAACGAAGGTGCACAAGCACGTAACTTTTCAAGTCCATCTATCGTATGTCCATAGGAACATCAGTAGTAGGATTGCAGAGCATATCGTGCTTCGACAATGGTTGTCTTTCTGCGCATCAGTAGCATTTGAGCATTGACATATATGTTTACAAACCACACATTGAGCACTGCTCAACCAAAAAGTGCATCACAGCCTGTAACGAACGAATCAGTAGCTCAACTGCTGAAACAGCAAGCCGAAGCAGAGCAAACAATTCGAGATTTACAACGGCAACTCGAAGAGCAAGGCATGCTGATCCGCATGGTGGTGCACGATCTGCGCGTGCCACTCGCGGGGATACTGGGCTACAACGAGCTATTAAAGCATGGGGCGTTTGGTGCAGTCACAGCGGATCAAGTCGAGGCTCTTCAACGGATCGAAAATTCTAGCCTGTTTATGTGCCGTTTGATCAATAATTTGCTGACCTCAACCCGAAATGCCACACACATCGAGCGGATGGCCGAGCATTTCGACCCGATCCTATTGGCGCACGAGGTTATTGGAATGTGTGCTCCGCAAGCGCAACAGCAAGGGTTGGAATTGGTGTTGGAGTGCCCCGACGATCTGCCGCAGATCGTCGGCGATGCTGATAGTATCCGAGAGATGTTGCTGAATTTGTTGGGCAACGCCCTACGTTATACCGAACAAGGCCGCATTTACCTCAGTCTCTCGATCATCGATGGAGAATTGGAGTTTCGGGTGATCGACTCGGGGCCAGGCATTAGCATCGAGGATCAAGCAAAGATTTGGTTGCCGTTTATGCGGGCCACCGACCACGGCGAGGGCCAAGGGCTCGGGTTGTACACAGTGCAACGGCTCGCCAAGGCGATGAACGGTACAGTTGGGGTGCAGAGCACCGTTGGGATTGGTAGCCAGTTTTGGTTCCGCTTACCGTATCAAGAAAAGAGCTTAGCTGTCGGGGCGTAGGCCTTGTACTCAAGAAATCGTTTTGTGGTATTTAGATCGGGGCAACAGAGTTACAATTGAAATGGTTTGAGTAAGGGGGTTCTGCTGGCGCAGAGCCTCCTTATTTTGTGTCGCATTCTAGATCGATTATGCAAACTCTAATCGATAGCAGCGCAAAGCAAAGAGGTTGGCTTGCGGTGTGCAAACCAACCTCCGGCTGTTTCTTTTGGGATGAGTCTACTACGAGAGCTTGTAGCCGTAGGCCGATTCCAGCGCCTGGATCAGATTCTCAAGCTCCGGCTGCGGCTGCGGGATGGCCGGCAGGCGCTCGCTGGTGACCTCGACGTGCTTGAGGCCGGACGAGGTGAGGACTGCCACCACTGTCTCGTCCTCGCGGATGCGGCCAGCCTCGCGGAGACGCTTAACCACCGCCAACGACTGCACCGACGAAGCCTCGGCGTACAGGCCTTCGAGCTTAGCGAGCTCAAGCTGCATCTCCATAATCGCCTCGTCGCCGCCAGCCACTTCGGCGTCGCCGCCCGAATCGCGGATGGCCTTGAGCATCAGGTAGGTGCTGTAGTTGACACCCACCGAGATCGCCACGGTCGGGCCGCCCTCGACAGGCTCGGGGAAGTCCAGTTCCTTCTCCAGCGCGTTCTTGAGCGGGCCGAAGGTCTCGGCAGCGATCATACGCGGGGTCTGCGAGATGTAGCCAGCGTCGCGGAAGTCCACGAAGCCCTTCCAGGCGCCCCAGAACAGGTCGGCACCGGTGGGCACCACCACAGCATCCGGCGCGCGCCAGCCGAGCTGCTCGCACAGCTCGAAGCCGAGCGTCTTGTAGCCATCGACCGCGTAGGGGTTGCTGCCGATCGCGGGGGAGGAGAAGCCTGCGGTGTTGAACCAGCCGTACTTATCCACCAGCAACTCCACCATTTTCCAGCGGTCCTGCATGGTCGGCATCGCCACGAGCTTGCTGCCGTACACGCCCATCTGGGTCTTCATCGCCTCGGGGAAGCGGGCGATCGTGAAGATGATGCAGTCCATCCCGGCGCGAGCGGCGTAGGCGGCGGTGGCCGAACCTGCGTTGCCCGACGACGAGGCGGTGATCTTGTTCATACCGAAGCGCGGCGCAACCGACACAGCTACGCTGGCCATGCGATCCTTGTGCGACCAGGTGGGGTTGACCGTCTCGTTCTTCACGTAGAGGTTCGGCACGCCGATCTTCTTGCCGAGCCGTGGGACCGGGATCAGCGGGGTCATACCCTCGCCGAGCGTCACAATATCCTCGGTGCGAGCCGGTAGGAACTCGCGGTAGCGCCACATATTCGGTGCGCGCTGAGGGAGCGCGTTGCGGTCGAACGCCTTATAAATCGCCTCGTAATCGTAGGTGGGCACCAAGTTCGAGGGTGTATCGCGATGCTCAGTACAACCCTTCGGGCGCACCTCGATCGGATATTGTTTGCCACACAGTGGGCATTGGAGTCCTGTTAAGTAGGTCATGTTTGTGCTCCGGTCTATTCCATTGTGCTGCCACTATGCAGCTAATCGACAACTTTGATCGCTAAAGACCAAGATAATGTGAGCGTACACTGGGGTTGTTGAGGATCTCCTCGCCCGTCCCCTCAAAGCGGAGTCGCCCGAGATCTAACACAATCGCGTGATGCGAGATTTCGAGCGAGCGTTTGGCGTTCTGTTCCACCATGACGATGGTGGTGCCGCTTTTATTGATATCGACGATCGTCGAAAAGACCTGCGAGAGCATCAGCGGCGAGAGGCCTAACGTCGGCTCATCGATCAGGATGACTTTGGGATGGAGGATGAGTGCCATCGCCATCTCCAAAATCTGTTGTTGACCACCACTGAGATTGCCAGCCTTCTCCTTGCGGCGTTTCAGAACCGGGAAGCGCTCGCAGAGTTCATCGATATCGCGTGCAACTCCGGCTTTATCCTTCCGCCGTGTGTAGGCGCCCATCTCCAGATTCTCCTGGATCGTCATACCAGGGAAGTTGGTGCGGCCCTGCGGCACATAGGCGATGCCGAGTTGCAGGATATCGATCGGCTGCATCTTGGTGATGTTGACACCCTCGAAGTAGATATTGCCCTTGGTGATGCGCGCCGTACCGAACAAGGTGCGCAGCAAGGTCGATTTACCCGCGCCGTTGGCACCAATGATCGAGATGATCTCGCCGCGCTGAATATTGACCGACACGCCCTTGAGGACTTCGATCTCGCCGTAGCCCGAATGGACGTTATCGACAACAAAAATAGGATCATCGGCCAAAGTACGCCTCCTGGACCTCAACATTCTGCTGAATCTCGGCAGGCAAACCTTCGGCGATCTTGCGTCCGATGTCGAGTGCAATGACGCGGTGGGAGATCTCCATCACCACATCCATATTGTGCTCGACCAGCAGGAAGGTTTTGCCAGCCTTATTGAGCGTGAGGATGTAGTTCTTCATCCGTTCGATCATGGTCGGGTTGACGGCGGCAGCCGGCTCATCGAGCATGATCATATCGGGTTCGGAGATCAGGGCCGAAATAAATTCGATCAATTTGCGCTGCCCATACGAAAGGTTCCCGCTTGGCTCGTCGCGTAGGCGCGTCAAACCGACCATCTCGATCAGTTCTTCGGCCTTCTCGCGGGCTTCCGCTTCGTAGCGGCGGATACGCGGTGTTCGGAAGAAGCGGTGAAACAGGTTATCTTCCTGATGCTGTTGGGCCACGAGCATGAGATTATCGAGCACGGACAGCGAGGAGAACACCCGCACTTCTTGGAAGGTGCGCGCAAGGCCCTTCAGCACGATCTGATCGGGGCGCAGATTGGTGATGTTGTGCCCCTTGAAGTACGTATTGCCTGAATCGGGCTTGATATAGCCAGTAATACAGTTGAACAGCGTACTCTTGCCGGAGCCATTCGGGCCGATCAGCGTGACGATCTCGCCGGGGTACACCTCGATATCGACATTATCCAGCGCTGTGACGCCCATAAACCGCTTGGTGATGCCACGGGTGTACAGTATGGGCGAAGCTTTAGGAGTTTCGCTCATGATTCACCTCCGGCACTATCAACCGGCGTTTTGCGCTTAAACGGGCGCTGAACAAGCCCCCAGAACTTCGTCCACAGCTCGCCCAAGCCGCCGGGGGCGTATTTGATCACCAGCAGCAGGATCAAGCCGAACACGATCATCTGGTACGATGGGGCGATCTCGATATTGCCCAGGCCGCGCAGCAATTCGGGCAGCACCGTGAAGGTGACTGCGCCCAGAATTAGGCCAGTGAGCGAGCCAACGCCACCCACGAAGATGATGATCAGCAGGCGAGTGGTGTAATCGGCACCGAGCTCCGTGGGGCAGATCACGGTCAGGTATTGCGCTTGGAAGCTGCCGAGCGCACCGGCGATCGCCGCGCCGACGATAAACGCCAGCATCTTGTAGCGCAGCGGGTACACACCGCTAGCCGAGGCGAGCACCTCGTCGTCGCGGACTGCGGCGAACGCACGGCCAATGCGCGATTTTGTCATCGCCCGGTAGACTACAATCGTCAACAGCACCAGGGGGATGAGCAGATAGTAGTAGTTGAGCGCCGAGACCACACGAAAGTTGCCGATAAACGGCAGCATAAAGGTCGGGCGCGGGATGCGCTGTACGCACATCGGGCCACGGGTCAGATCGACCGCGCTGTTGACCACCTGGAGACAGGCAGTGGCGAACGCCAGCGTACCGATCGTAAAAGTGACATTGGAGAGCCGGAAGGACGGGACGCCCACGATCAGCGCAAATAGCGCCATCACTGCAGCAGAGAGCACTAGATTCAAGATGAAGTTCAACTGCAGCGGCACGCCGATCAGGGCAGTGACATAGGCACCCAAGCCGAAGAAGGCCGGGGCAGCCAGATGAACCGTGCCAACATGGCCCACGCTAATATCGTAGCTGAGCGCAAAGATGATAAAGATGCCAGCCAGCACCAACACCGAGTGCGCGTAGCGGGTAGTGAAGAGCTGGGGCAAGATCAGCATAAATGCGAGGCCCGCAACGTAAGACAACGGGACTCGCCATGCAAGGAAGCGGTTCATAAGCCTATCTTCCTTCCAAACAGCCCATGCGGCTTAAGTAAGAGAATAAGCAACAGAACGCCAAACGACGCCACATCCTTATAGGCAAAACCGTTCGGGATGTAGGCGGCGAAGAACGTTTCAAGCAGGCCAATCAGGAAGGCGGCGAAGAACGCTCCATTCACTTGACCTAAACCACCAAGCACCACCGCAACCAACGCTTTGGTGGTCACACCCAAGCCCATGGTTGGGCTCACGCTGTACAGAGGTGCCAATAGCGCAGCGGCGAAACCAGCCAACGCCGCGCTCAAGGCGAACGTAATCACGATGATTCGGCGGATATCGATACCCACCACCACACACGTATCGCGGTTCTGCGATACAGCGCGCATTGCTTTGCCGGTCCAGGTTCGTTCGAGGAAGAATTGCAGCCCGAGGAAGACGATCACCACAGCCACGAGCACGATAATGCGCTGCAGCGATGTGGGAGTGCCAAACACATTCACAATCGTCGAAAGGTACGTGGTTGGAATGAGCTTTGCATCCGAACGGAAGAGAGAGAGAGCCGCATTAGATAGGATAATCGAACTTGCCAACGTCGCAACTAGATGGACTCGCCACGAACGGTCAATCATGTCGTGCACTACCAGCCGTTCAAAGACGATTCCAAAAAGCGCCATCACGAGCGTGGTGAGGATGACGAGCACTGGATAGGGTAGCTGGAGAGGATTGAAAGCGCTCAGGACATACAGTACATACCCGCCGACCATAAAGAAGTCGCCGTGGGCGAAGTTCACTAGTCGCGCGACACCGAAGATCAGCGTCAAACCAAGCGTGACGAGTGCATAGAAAGCGCCCAAGGTGAGACCGTTCAGCAGGCTATCGAGCAATATAACCATTCGTCTCTCTATCTCTGTAAGATGTGAAACGGTCGGGGTTTCACACCCTGCCTAAGACCTGGAACCACTGCACGACACCCTTGTTCGCGACATGGGGAACAAGCAGTGTCGTTGCAGTACCGTATGAGTAGTTGTCTGTGGTGGCGCCTTAGCTATGCTAAGGTGCCACCACAGAGAGCGCTCGTCGCTCGGAACCTGAGACGATGCAGCTAACGCCGCACGCCAGGCAGCGTCTCCAAGAGCGAGATCTTACCATTCTGGATGGTATCGATCGTCAGGTATGGATACGCTTGGTGATGATCGTCGAACGAAATATCGCCGATCGGTGTAGCAACCAGGTTTGTGGCCTTGATCGCATCGCGAACGGTCTGAGGCGTCACCTCAAGACCAGCATCCAACACGCGTTGAATAGCGTCGCCCATCACGAGCTTCATGCCGTAGTACGACATCATGCGGTGCACCGTAGCCGGGGTATCCCAGCGGGCCGCAAAGCGCACTTCAGCATCCGGGTCGAGGCCCGAGGTCCAGTACGAAGCGCTCAGCGCGCCCTCGCCCAGGGTCGGGTCGTCGGCGGTCATCTCCAAGAACAGCGGCGAGGTCACACCACTGCGGGTGTAGATCTTCAGATCGGTCATCCCCGCCTCTTTGAGCTGGCGGAAGAACGGCACGCTGTCAGCCTCGACCATAATGGTCATAATGCTATCGGCGCCGCTCTGCTTGATCTTGCTCAAGATCGGGCGGAAGTCGGTGGTACCTTCATCGAAGAATTCGGTGCCAACGATCTCGACGTTGAATTCCGGCAGTACATCCTGATACGATTCGGCAGCACCGCGACCGAAGTCGTTGTTCTGGCCAATAAAGAAGAGTTTGGAACTTTCCTTCGCCATATACGAAGCGAAGGTCTTGGCAATGATCAGGTCGTCGGGGTTGAGACGGAAGGCCCACTCGTTGCGGCCAACGCCGATCTCATCGTAGATGGCTGGCGCGCTGGCGGTCACGCTGAGCTGTGGCACCTTGCCCTCTGCGACGATCGGCAGGGCGGCGAGCGCAGCGCCGCTGCACAGCGGCCCGATGATCGCGTGAACCTTGTCCTCATCGATCAAGCGGCGAACGGCTGTCACAGCATCGGTGGGGGTACATTTGTCGTCAACCACGTACAACTCGATTGGGTGACCGTTAATGGCGTTGCCCAAATCCTCAATCGCGAGACGCACACCCATCTCGGCACCTTCACCGACGGCGGATTGCGGACCGGTCATCGGGGCTGCCAAACCAATCCGGATCGGTTCGAGTTGCGGTTCAGGGGTTGCGGTCGGCGCAGGAGTTGCGGTCGGCGCAGGGGTGGCGGTTGGCTCTGCGGGCGCTGAAGTCGGAGCCGCAGTCGGCACTGCACTTTGCTGAGGAGCAGATGCTCCACAGGCTGATACGATGGTTGCTAGAAGGCCCAGCAAAATGAGTGTCTTAAGCCTCGGGTACATTGTTCCCTCCTGGTAATCGGATACTACGTTTCCATACCAGATGCTTGCATCCCCAGCAAACTACCTAGTATAGGGTGCTGCAACGTTGAGGTACCTGAAGGCGCCATTGCCTTCAGACGGTTTACGACCGTAAAGAACGATACACCTTTGTGCTTCAGAAAACCTGGTGTCAGCTCAATCATCGAACGATGATTGTTACGAGAGCACTGCTCGGGTTCTGGTTCGTTGTTGTAGTCGATGACCGAGATTCATCCATTCGAGAATTGTATGGGGCCTGCCCCATACAAGTGCGAGACGTTAGCTTGTCACCAAGCGTGTTACCAATTCACTCCCCTGCGAAAGTGAATTGGTAACACTGTTCAATGTTGTGAGTGGATCGCTTCTATGATCTACCTTTACCAGATAGGAACAGAGATCCTCCAATTCCCATTGAACTATCGATTTGTAACGTACCTTAGCGGCGAACACCAGGCATCGTTGCGAGCAACGAAATTTTACCATCTTTAATCGTATCGATTGTCAAGAATGGATAGGCCTGGTGGTGCTCGTCGAACGAGATATCGCCGATCGGTGTAGCAGCCAAGTTGGTGGCCTTTAGCGCCTCTTGAACGGCGCTCGGGGTCAACTCATTGCCCGAGTCAAGCACGCGCTTGATAGCATCGGCCATCACGAGCTTCATGCCGTAGTACGACATCATGCGGTGCACGGTGGCCGGGGTGCCCCAGCGCTCAGCGAAGCGCTGCTCGGCATCCGGGTCGAGGCCCGAGGTCCAGTACGAAGCGCTCAGCGCACCCTCACCCAAGCTCGGGTCGTCGGTGGTCATCTCCAAGAACAGCGGCGAGGTCACACCACTGCGGGTGTAGATATTGAGGTCGGTGATACCGGTCTCTTTGAGCTGGCGGAAGAACGGAACACTGTCGTACTCCACCATGATAGTCATAATGCTATCGGCGCCGCTCTGCTTGATCTTGGTCAGAATCGGGCGGAAGTCGGTCGTGCCCTCATCGTAGTACTCGGTGCCAACGATCTCAATGTTGAACTCGGGCAACACCGCTTCGTAGGCCTCGACAGCACCGCGACCGAAGTCGTTGTTCTGGGCCACGAAGAAGATCTTGGAGCTCTCCTGCGCCATGTACGAGGCGAAGGTCTTAGCGATAATCAAGTCGTCGAGGTTGAGGCGGAAGCCCCACTCGTTGCGACCCTCGCCGATCTCATCGTAGATGGCGGGCGAGCTCGAGGTCACGCTGAGCTGCGGAACCTGGCCCTCCTCAACGATCGGCAGGGCAGCCAAGGTAGCACCACTGCACAGCGGGCCGATAATCGCGTGAACTTGGTCCTCGTCGATCAAGCGGCGCACCACCGTCACGGCATCCGCCGGGGCGCACTTGTCATCGACCACAAACAACTCAATCGGGCGACCATTGATGTTGCCACCAAGATCCTCGATCGCCAAGCGCACACCCATCTCAGCACCTTCGCCAATCGAGGCGTTCGGACCGGTCATCGGCGCCGACAAACCAATTCGGATCGGCTCAAGATTCTCAGCGGGGGC
>CALKHR010000049.1 GCA_937988885.1 uncultured Roseiflexaceae bacterium
CGGCCATCTTGACTGAGACGGTGGAAACCTGCCGCCATCTCTACAACCACGCCCTAAGTGAGCGCAAGACCGCCTATCAGGAGCGCGGCGTGTCAATTGGCTTTGCCGGTCAGTCTGCCAGTTTGCCGTCCTTGAAGACGAGCATATTGCCCTTGAGAAGCTGAACATTCGCGGGATGCTACGCAATCATCCCCTTGCCAAATCGATCTCCGACGCCGGATGGGGTCTCTTCCTGGGTATCCTGATCGCTAAGGCTGCAAGTGCCGGGCGAGTCGTGGTGGAAGTGAATCCTGCTGGAACGTCGCAAGTATGTGCGCAGTGTGGCGAGACCGTTCCCAAGCGGCTTGCCGTCCGGTGGCACTCCTGCCCGTATTGTGGTTGTGAGTTGCACCGCGACCATAACGCTGCGCTCAATATCCTCAAGAGAGGCGGGGGCACCGCCTTCGGGGAGGCTCTGCCGTTGGGCGGGCCTGAGAACCGAGAACCCTACAGGCTTTAGCCGTGGGAGTGTCAGAAATCCTTGGATGGGCTGCCTCTCAGTCGTCGTCTTTCGAGTGAATCGTCGATTAAAGACATCAAGGATATCTATCAGACCAAGATTATTCCGGCGCTTGAGAAGTTGGTGGCCCGCAACGGTATGTTTAATACCTACCTTGCTCAGTACGAGTTGATGGAGCAGCGCAAGTTGACGGCTTCGGAGTTTGAGCGGGAAATTGCTTCGATTGATGTGGAAGATCAGGTTGAGGGGTTTATTATTCTGGAGCCGCTTGCGCAGGCCGCTGCGTAGGTTGCTGCTGAACGTGATGGTCAATGCGCCGCACCCAACTGCGGCGCTTTTTTGCGCCAAGCGCGGAGGTTTGGCTGCGCAGCCGCTTGGGTAGGCGCATCCCCGTCGTGTTGCCCAGCCTGAAGGACTTTGGCTGGGCATGACCACGGGCGCTGTTTTTGCCGACTCGCTTTTTTCCCCAAAATATGCGGCTTTGTGGGCGGTGATGCGCGTTGGTGCATGACCGCCCGTTTGTGTTAGTCGTCGTCCCAGAAGCGCTCGCTGAGGTAGCGGGCGGCGCTGTCGCAGAGGATGGTCACGACGACGCCGTGGTCGAGCTGCTGGGCCACGCGCAGGGCGGCGGCGACGTTTGCGCCCGACGAGACGCCGACCAGCAGCCCTTCGGTGCGGGCGAGGCGGCGCACGGTGGCGAAGGCGTCTTCGCTGCGCACTTCGATAATCTGGTTGGGCAGGTGGCTGTCGTAGATGCCGGGCACGAATTCGGTGGTGGCCATGTGTTTGACGCCTTCCAGCGCGTGATACGGGCCGTCGGGCTGCACGGCGATCAGGTTGATGCCGGGGTTTTGGCTGCGCAGGTAGCGCGATGTGCCCATAAAGGTGCCGCTGGTGCCGAGCGCGGCCACGAAGTGCGTGATGCGGTGTTCGGTCTGCTCCCAGATCTCGGGGCCGGTGGTTTGGTAGTGGGCCTGTGGGTTGGCGTCGTTGTTGAATTGGTCGGGGTAGAAGTAGCGCTCCGGCTCGCGGGCGACCAGGTCGCGGATGTAGCGGATCGAGCCGTCGATGCCTTCGATGGCGTCGGTGAGCACGAGTTCTGCCCCCAGCGCTTGCAGGATGCGTTTGCGCTCGGTGCTGGCGTTGGCGGGCATTGCCAGGGTGACGGGGTAGCCCAGCGCTGCGCCGAGCGTGGCGTAGGCGATGCCGGTGTTGCCACTGGTGGCGTCGGCGATGCGTACGCCGGGGCGCAGGTGGCCCTGTTGTTCGGCGGTGCGCAGCATGTTCAGCACGGGGCGGTCTTTGACGGAGCCGCCCGGGTTGTACCATTCGGCTTTGCCGTAGACGCGGACGTTCGGCGAGAGTTCGGGCGTGATGCGCGTGAGTTCGAGCAGCGGTGTGTTACCGACCAGATCGAGCACGTGGCGGCGCGAGTCGAGGTGTCGTGGCGTGGTCATGTTGTTCCTTTCTTTGGCCGATCTGGCGCGGCGCAGTTAGGGCGCGAGCAGTTCGTAGGCGCGGCGGCGTAGGGCATGGTCGTTGATGTTGATGACGAGGATGAGTTCGTCGGCGTCGAGTTGCGCGGCCAGGTCGCGAAGTTGGCTGCGTACATGTTCCGCTGTTCCGTAGATCGGCGCAAATGCCGCCAGTTTCTCGCGGTCTTCGTCGGTGAAGGTGTAGGCGCGCGCTTCTTCGACGGTGGGGATGGGTAGGCGTTGCTGGTTCAGCCGATGCAGGGTGACGAGTTCGCTGACGCGCTTGATGTCCTCGGCTTGCTCTTGCGTGTCGGCGCAGATCACGGAGACGCTGGCGATCGCGTACGGCTCGGCGAGGTGCGCTGAGGCGCGGAACTGTTCGCGGTAGGTGCGAATGGCTTTTTGGCTCTCGCCCGGGCTGAAGTGGTAGGCGGCGGCGAAGGCGCGGCCCCGTTCGGCGGCGAGCTGGCCGCTGCGCTGCCCCGAGCCGAGCAGGATGATCGGCGGGAAGGGCACACCCTCGGGCGAGGCGATCACGCCGTTGAGCGGGTGATCTTCTGGGAAGGCCGATGGTGCGATCTCGGCGAAGCCTTCGAGCTCGGCGACGAGCCGCCCGATATCGTCGGCGGCTTGTAGGCGCGATTCGCTGCCCCGCAATGCCAGAGCGGTGCGCGGGTCTTGGTTGGGCGCTCGCCCGATGCCGAGGTCGATCCGCCCCGGGCTGAGCGCTTCGAGGGTGCGGAAGGTTTCGGCGACTTTGAGCGGGGCGTAGTTGGGCAGCAGGATGCCGCCCGAGCCAACGCGAATGCGCTTGGTTTCGCGGGCGATCGCACCGATCAGTACTTCGGGCGCAACGGCGGCTAGGCCCGGGAAGTTGTGGTGCTCGGCGAGCCAGTAGCGGTAGTAGCCGAGCTTATCGGCGAGGCGCGCGAGTTCGAGCGTGTTGTGAATGGCTTGTTGGCCGTCTCCGCCCGTTGGAATGGGCATCAGATCGAGGATCGAGTATCGCAAACTCACGGTGTTGCTCCTTGTGCAGTGCTCGGGTGTACGCCGTTGTACAGCCGAGCGCGTTGCTTATTCGTTTACGGCGGCGGCGAGCGTGTTGCTTGGGCGCTCGAGGCCGAAGTGATCGCGCAGCGTGGGGCCGCTGTATTCGGTACGGAAGAGTCCACGACTCTGCAACTCAGGCACGACGAGATCGACGAAGTCCTCCAGATCGTTCGGGAAGAGCGTCGGCGTGAGCAGGAAGCCGTCGCTGGCCTCTTCGGCCTGCCAAGTCGCGAAGTGATCGGCGATCTGTGTGGGTGAGCCGACCAGCGAACTGCGGGGGATGATCTGGTTGACGACTTGGCGCAGCGTGAGGTTATTGGCCTGGGCCAGCGTGCGCCAGCGTTCGATCAGTTCGCCGTTGATATTGGGATCGCTGGTGTCGATGTCGGGGAATGGGCCGTCGAGATCGACGTTGGCGAAGTTGTAGCCGCTCGGCTCGCTCAGCAGGTAGCGCTGGATCGCTTCGGTGTGCAGCAGTTCGCGGTAGTATTCGGCTTTCTCCTGCGCTTCGGCTTCGGTGGGCGCGACGACGACGTTGAGGCCCGGCAGGACGCGCAGTTGCTCGGGATCGCGACCGTACTTGATCATCCGTTGTTTGACATCGGCGTAGTGCTCTTTCGATTGGTTGATGTCGCGGTACGGGCTGAAGATCACGTCGGCGATGCGGGCGGCCAGGTCGCGGCCATCGTTCGATTGCCCGGCCTGGATGATGACCGGATGGCCCTGTGGCGAGCGCGGCACGTCGAGCGGGCCTTGCACGTTGAACCATTTGTCGGCGTGGTTGACCGCGTGAATGGCATCGCGATCGAGTTGCCCGTCGCGCAGCGCGTCGTCCTCCCAGCTATCCCACAGCCGTTTGATCAGCGCCACGAACTCGCGGGCGCGGTCGTAGCGGGTGGCGTGTTCCAGATGCTTCTCTTTGCTGAAGTTGAAGGCGATCTGGTCGCCGCCGGAGTCCTTCGCGGCGGAGTTGCTGAAACTGGTGACGACGTTCCAAGCCGCCCGCCCGTTGCTCACGTGGTCGATGGAGGCCAGTTGGCGGGCGAGTTCGTACGGTTGGTTGTAGGTGGTCGATATGGTGGCGGCGAGGCCGATGCGCGAGGTGAAGGCGGCCAGTGCGGGCAGCAGCGCGAGGGTGTCGGGCCGCCCGTTGACGATCTGGCCGAAGAAGCGATCTTGGTGCTCGCGCACGACGAGGCCCTCGCCGAAGAAGATCATATCGAGCAGGCCGCGCTCGGCGATCTGAGCGAAGCGCACGTAGGTCTCGAACTCGGTGAATGGGGCGTGATCGGGGTGCCGCCATGCGATGGTGTGGCCGACGCCCTGCAAGAACACGCCGATATGAAGCTGTTTTTTGCGAGCCATGGTTGTATCCTTTTGCTGATGCCGTGGGTTGCCACGGCGTTGGCGTTAGCTCTGATAGGCGGTATGGGCCTCGGATGGCGCGCCGATGTAGCGGCTGGCCGGGCGCGACAGCCCCAAGTGGCCGCGCAGCGTCTTTTCGCTGTAATGGGTGCGGAAGAGGCCGCGCTGCTGGAGTTCTGGCACCAGGTTAAAGACGAACTGCTCAAGCCCTTCCGGCAGGCTGGCGGGCAACAGATGGAAGCCATCGGCGAGGCCAGCGACGAACCAATCGCCGAGTTGCGCGGCGACGCTGGCGGGTGTGCCCACCAGGATGCGGGCGCGCGGCGCTTGGGCGTGGCCGTTGCGGGCTTGGGCGGCGGCGTTGAGTTCTTCGGCGCGAGCGTGGGCCTGCACTTCGGTTGCGCCGAGGATGAGCAGGATGCTTTGCAGCACGCGCAGTTCGTGGCTAACAGCGGCGGCCTGCTGGTGATGCTGCTCGTAGGCGCGTTTGGCCTCGTCATCATCGCTGTGATGCAGGATCAGTACATCGGCCTGTTGCGGATCGAGTGGTTCGCCGTCGTCGCCCTGGTCCACCTGAATCACCACAACATTGCCCTGCGGCGGTCGGTAGGTGATCTGCGGGCCACGGATGCGGAAGTGTTCGCCAACGTGATTGATATGGTGGAGTTTGTTCGGATCGAGGTACAGACCCCGCTCGCGGTCCACGATCACGGTATCGTCCTCCCAGCTATCCCACAGTTTGCGGCTCACTTCGATAAACTCGGCAGCGATCGAGCGGCGCACTTCGGCGGGCAGCACCTCGGTCTGGCCATAGTTAAGCGCTTCGGCCAGGCTGTTGAGCGTGGTGGCGTTCCAGCCCGCGCGGCCTCCGCTCACAAAGTCGAGCGTGGCTAGTTCGCGCGAGACGGTGAACGGCTCGGTGTAGGTGGTGGGCTTGCTGACCACCAGGCCGATGCCGCTGGTCTCGGGGGCCAGGCGCGAGAGCAGGGTGAGCGCGTCGATGCGGCCATGGTCGGCGGGCAGCGAGCGGGCGTCGTGTAGTAGTACGAAGTCGAGCGCGCCACGCTGTGCGGTCTGCACCAAGCTGCGATAGTGATCAAGCGAGGTGAGCCGCTGCGGGTTGGTGCGGGCCGCGCCCGGATGGAAGCCGAAGCCGCTGATGGAAGCGCTGAGAATGAGCTGTTTGCCCATTGGTTTGTCCTTTTCGTTACAACAAGGCGTTGGCCGAGCGAGCGCTAGACCAAATCCTTCTGGTAGGCTAGTACAAGGTCCCAATCACCGCTGAAGCGCGGAATCCTGCGGTAGCCCACCAGTTCGTAGAGCGCGGCGGCGTTGAGCTGCTTTGGTCCTGTCTGCAGCTTGACGTTGGTGTAGCCGAACGAGAGGGCTAGCCGCTCGAGTTCAGCGAGGATCGCTTGGGCCACGCCTTGGCGGCGGAACTCGCGGCGGGTGTACATGCGCTTGATCTCGCCAGTCTGCTCGTCGAGCGGGCGGAGTGCGCCACAGCCGACCGCGTGCCCATCGATGCGGGCGATCACAAAGGCGGCGCGGGGCACTTCAACATCCTCGGGCTTGAAGCCCGCGCTGCCGTCGGTCGTTTCGTAGAGCGCGGCAAGTTCGGCGCTCAGTTCGCTAATCAGTGCTACGGCGTCGGCGCTGCGCACATCCTCGGCAGCCGCGACGATCGTTGTTGTCACTACGCTCATATGCTCCTCGTTAACGTGCGGCCAAGCCGCTTGCAAGGGCGAACAGCTCGTGCGCAAGGGCGGCGCTCTGGCGCTCGACCTCGTTCGGCAGGCTGTTCTTATCGGGGAACTGCGAATCGGTGATGTAGAGCGCTTGGGCGGCGCTGAGCCCTCGCAGCGAAGCGACCAACGGACGCAGGCCGTGGTCGATCGCCAGGTGATGGGCCGAACCTGCGCCTGTGGCGATCAAGCCCACCACAATGCCGCGCAACGCCTCTTGCGGAAAGAGATCGAAGAACGCCTTGAGCTGCCCCGTGTAGCTCGCCCGGTAGATCGGCGTGCTCAACACGACGATCTGCGACTGTGTGGTGCGGGCGATCGCCGCATCGACGGCGTCATCGCGGCGGCGGGCCAACAGCGCATCGGCGGGCAGGTCGAGCAGATCGAGCAGGCCAGTGCTCACGCCGAGCGCGCCGAGCTGCGCCAACGTGTGTTCGAGCACGATGCGCGAGCGCGAATTGCCCGAGGCGCTACCCGAGATGCCGAGCGCATTCAGTTTCGGTAGATCGCTCATACAATCCTCGTTCTAAGCGTACGTTGTCGCTTCGATTCCCACTAATGTCTCGGTGAGCGTGTGGATGGCTAGGTCGAGCCGTTCTGCCACGCTTCCATCAAAGGTGAGCTGATCCTCATCCTGCTGCACCTGCGAATCGACGATATAGATGCTCTGAAGCACGTTGTGGCCGCCGAGCGAAGCGAGCACCGGGCGCAGGGCGTAGTCGAGCGCGAGCATATGCACGGGCGAGCCGCCCGTGGCCAACGGCAGGATCAATTTGCCCTGCAGGGCGCGCTGCGGCAGCAGATCCAGGAAGGTCTTGAGCGCGCCACTGAACGACGCTTTGTAGATCGGCGTGGCGATGATCACGGCGCGAGCTTGGTTCACAAGGGCGGTGGCCTGTTTGATGGCGGGGCTGTCGTAGCGCCCATACAGCAGATCCTCGGGTGGCAAATCGCGTACGGCCAAGTTCCAGGTGCGCAGGCCGTGCTGCTCCAGCCTGAAGCGCAGATGCTTGAGAACAGCACTTGAACGCGATATTGCGGAGGGGCTTCCGGCAATTGTTAATACATCGGGCACGATCGGCTCCTTATGCTCGCAGCTTGAACGGTTTGCCGTTGTACAAGCTGCCTCTGGAAGGGAAACAGGCGCAGCATGGCGCAAGGCACACCTTCGTTGGGTGCGAATGGCGCGTCAGCGGGCACTACTCACTTGTTGAATAACACGTGTTTGTTGATCAAAATAATCAATAATTCAACGTGCAGCCGAGATCAAGGGTATACAGCGGCAAAGCGATGTGGTGAAGGGTGAGTGTTGCCTTTAGCTTGAGATACAACAACAGGGCTGGGGTTGTTCGGCGTGGAGAGGGCTGAGGGTGTTGCCCTCGCCGCAGTTAAGCGTGAGCAGGCCGTGGTAGAGATGGAGATGCGCGCTATTGGCCTGGAACAGTTGGTAGAGCGCGTCGTAGTCGGGCGGCAACTCGGTCTGCCAAGCGCCGACCAGCAGGTGTACATCGTAGCCGTTGTGTTGTTCGAGTTGCGAATAGCTGAAGATATACGGGTGCCGAGTCAGCAAGCGCATCGTGTAGGCATCCTGCGAAGCGAGCGAGCGGGAATGCGCTTCCGCAGTCCGTTGCCCAACGCAACCCACGAACTGGTAGTGCGTGCCTCGCGCTAGCCGATGATTATCGAGCAGCAGAACGCGCTGCCGTTCGCCAGTGGGTTCGGCCAGGTAGGTGGTGTGCGGCAGGGCTGCGGCGCTGTTCTCGATGGGCGCAAGCGCACGCTGCAGGCCGGAATGCAGGTGTTGAAGCGCTGCAAGATCGTGTTGCTGATACGATAGGCCAAGCTGCCAAGCTTGGTCGCTCGTTGGGGGTGCCCCGAATGATGGGAGCGGCTCTATCGACATGCCTCGTCTCCTTGTGTTGCCCACAAACGTACGACGTTTGGGGCGGCGCTACGGCGGTTAAGCCACAGCAACAGGCGCGTGATCGATGCTGCGCATTATACATTACTTGATAAAGTAGATCAAGTATATCAACTTACGGAAAAAGGTGGATTTTTGAGAGGGTGACGATCGCCTCGTTACACTACTGGGGTTTGGGGGATGAGATGCGCTACGCCTTTTCGCAGCACGAGCTGTACTTCGTGGGCGAGCTGCTCAAGGGGAAGCGGCGCAGCCGAGCGGAACTGTTGGGCAGCCGCGCCACAGATCGCCCAACTCATCATTGTAGCGATGCGTTCGGGTGGGACGCGCCACTCGGCGGAATCCGGTGCGGAGAGCTGCAACCAGCGCGCGAGCATTGCGGCTAGCTCATCGTGAATGGCCTGCTGAAAGAGTGGCACAAGCTGTTCGGCGGGGCGGCACTGGCGCTGCTGCGCCTTGAGGTAATCGAGTACCAAGACGATAAACGGCTTGAGATCGCTGGCGGGGCTGCACTGGAGCGGTTCGGTGAGTTGCGCGGCGATCTGTTGGCGGAACTCGTGGCGGGCGAACGCTTCGAGCAGGGCGTATTTGTCGGCGAAGTGGGCGTAGAACGTGCCGCGATTGACGTTTGCCCGCTCGGTGATGTCTCGCACGCTGATCGCCGCGAAATCCTTCTCCCGCGCGATCTCGCGAAAGGCTTGAAACAGCAGTTGTTGCGTACGTTGGATGCGTCGATCCGGGCGTTTATCGGCATTCTGGCTCATCCGCTCTTTCCTCAACATTGCAGGCGATCTGTCGGTTATTCGACAGCTATCCCCGATTGATGATTGACGGGATCGCTTTCGATCTTCTAGTATAACCAACGAATGTTCATTTTTCAACATCTGTTGGTTATTTTAGAAGTAGGGATACCCAATCCGATGAGATAGTGATAACGAGAAAACCGTTTTAGCCTGCGGCAGCAAGGTGTTTTCCATTTCTTGTGATATCAATGCGCTGCTACGCGCAGCGCATTGATATCACCTTTAGCTGTGCAGGTCTGTATCAACGAAAAACACTGTTATCTCGATCACATAGTCGCGATTGCATCATGAACACAACGATGAGGTGAATGATGGCTGTTCGACGGACAGGGCCGATTGTGGTGACGGGGGCAACCGGTAAGCAAGGTGGCGCGACGGCGCGGCATCTGCTGCGGCAGGGCTGGAGCGTGCGGGCGTTGGTGCGTGATCCGCAGAGCGCTGCAGCACAGGCGCTTCGGCGGGCGGGCGCTGAGCTTGTGCGTGGCGATTTCGAGGATCGCGCCTCGTTGGATCGGGTGATGGAGGGCGCGTATGGCGTGTTCAGCGTGCAGCCGTTCGGCTACGAGACGGAGATCCGCCAGGGCACACAGGTCGCCGATGCGGCGGCGGCTGCCCGCGTGAAGCATTTCGTGTACGCGTCGGTGGGTGGCGTCGAGGAGCAGATACACTGGCGGCCCGGCTTTAGCAAATGGGTGATCGAGCGGCATATCGCGGAGTTGGGCTTGCCTGCCACGATGTTGCGGCCTGCTGGTTTTATGGATGACCTGGTGGGGCCGTTCTACGGCGTGCCGCAGGGACAATTTGCGGTGCCCTTCACGCCCGATGCGCTGGTGCAGGTGATCGCCACTGATGACATCGGCGCGATCGCGGCGCAAGCGTTCGCCGAGCCGGAGGTGTTTATCGGCCAGCGGATCGAGTTGGCGAGCGCGGCGCTCACCTCACCTCAGATCGCCGAAGCGCTCAGCAGGGTGGCGGGTTATCCCATCCCCTACGTGCAGATTCCCATAGATGAGGTGCGCAAGCAGAGCGAAGATGTTGCGCGGGTGTGTGAATGGCTGAATGCGGGCACCTACCGCGTCGATCTCGATGCGGTGTGGCGCTTGCGCCCGAACATGCTCTCGTTTGAGACGTGGCTCGTGCGAGATGCGGCACCGCAGTTGGCGCGGCTGCGAGCGAGTTCCTAATCCTGTTGGTGATGTGGAGGCTCTGCGGGTGCAGAACCTCCACGTTGCTCGTGTTTAGAGACCATCGGTGCGGTACAGATGCAGCTTCTGGCCGCGATACACGCTGCCATCGGTGACGGGCGCGCCGTTGCTGTTGCGCGGGATGCCATCGATGTAGGGCTTGAACAGGGCCGGGAACAGCGGAAAGTACAGCGGGATGTAGGCCGCCTCGTTGACCAGGATGCGCTCGGCTTGGAGGTACAGATCGGCGCGCTTGGCGCGGTCGATCTCGCCCGCAGCCGCCTCGATCAGCTTGTCGAACTCGTCGTTCTTCCAGGCGAAGCGCCGTCGCGATGCCGCGCCATGCCAGATCGCCTGATAGTGGTTGCTAGGATCGGGGTAGTCGGTGTACCAGATGTAGAAGACGAATTGATACTTCCCTTCGTACAAATTCGAGATAAACACCTTGCCGTCCTCGGGCGTCTCGATGTTGATGTTGAGATTGAGGCTCTTCGCAAGCTGCTGCTGAATCACTTCGGCGGCGAGCTTGCCAGTCGGGCCGACCGGGCGCACGGTCAGCGTCACCTCGGGCCAGTTCGTACCACCCTCGTACGGCGTGCCGACCAACTTGCTCAACGCTAGCTCGGGGTCGTAGCGGTACGCCTCGGTGAGATCGGGGTACTGGCTCGGCGGCAGCGCGTACGGCTGCCCCTGCGAGATCAGGCTGTAGGCCGGCTCGCCCAGATTGTTCAGTACCTTCAGCAGCGTTTCGCGGTTGATCGCGTGTTGCAGCGCTTGGCGCACGCCGAGTTGGTCGAACGGCGCTTTGTTGCTCTCCGGTGAGAGGAACGCCACGGCGGGCGTGGGAACCAGCACCAACTCCTGGCTCAGTTGCGGGTCGGCCTGGATGCGGGTGATCTCGCTGGCGGGAATGCCCTGATTCTCGCGGTAATCCAGATCGCCGCTCTCGTAGGGCAGCAGGCCCGCGTTGTACGGAATGATCGGCGCAATGAGCCTGCGGAGCTTCGGCTTGGGCGCCAGCACGAAGTCCTCGTTGCGCTCGAACTCCAGCTCCTTGTTGTGCTCCCAGCGCACAAGCTTGAACGGGCCGTTGCTCACGATGTTCTCCGGCTCGGTCCACTTATCGCCGTGCGCCTCCACGCTCGGACGGTGGGCGGGCAGCGCTGAGGCGTAGCCCAACAGCATTGGGAAGTATTCGCGGGGGCCGTTCAACGTGATCTCGAGCGTGTAGGTGTCGAGCGCCTTGATGCCGAGCTGATCGGGACTGCCACCCGCGCCGGTGTTCCACTCCTGTGCGCCTTTGATATCGTACAGAATGGCGGCGTAGCTCGCGCCGGTGGCCGGGTCGAGTTGGCGGGTGAAGCTGTAGACGAAATCCTCGGCTGTCACGGGGTCGCCGTTCGTCCAACGGCCCTCGGGGTGCAGCTTGAACGTGTAGACAGTGCCGTCGGCGGAGACCTCCCAGCTTTGGGCTGCGTAGGGCTGCGCCTCGTAATCGGCGGAGAGCGTGGTGAGGCCCGCGAACAAGGTCGACTCGCCGCCGCAGTACAGGTCTTTGTTGAAATCGTGGCTGGCCGGGTCGGAGTTGAAGGCGTAGCGGAAGATCTGCTGCTCGTCGTCCAGCGCGCCATCGGCGGCGACCGGCTCCTCTGGGGATGCGGATGCAGCGGTCGGTGCGACAGCGGGCACGGATTCGGGCACGGCAGTCGGGGCGGGCTGTGCGGCGGGTTGCGCTCCGGGCTGCTCGGCGGTGGGTGCGCTGCTCACACCGCAGGCGGCCAGCAACGCCGACGCGCCACCTAATCCGAGCGCGTTCAGGAATTGACGACGCGACAAGCCACTCTTTTGCGCAGCGGCGCCGATTCGCTCGGCGAACAGGTTGCGCTGCTGCTCGTCATCGAGCCAGGAACGTGATGAACGGGTCATGGTAGTGCCTCCTTAACAACAATCTGCTAACGGGTGAGCACTCCTGATCGGCGCTGAACAGATGCTCTTGAGCGATTCCACAATCTACGTACGACTGCGCGGATCGAAGGCGTCGCGCAGGCCATCGCCAAACGAAGTGAACGCCAGCAGGGTCAAGCCCAGCGCCAGCGAGGGGAACACCGCCAAATGCCAGGCCGAACGAATGTAGAGAATGTTGTCGCTGACCATCTGGCCCCAACTCGGTGTGGGAGGTGAAATGCCGATGCCGATAAAGCTCAGCGACGCCTCGGCCAGCATCGCCTGGGGGATGCCGAACGAGATCGTGGTGATGACCAGCGACCAGGTATTCGGCAGGATGTGCTTCAGCAGGATGCGCCAGCTCGGCACGCCGAGCGCACGACTCGCCTCGATGAAGTCGCGCTCGCGCAGGCTGAGCGTCTGCGCCCGCACGACGCGGCAGAGTGTGAGCCAGCTCGTGATGCTGAGCGCGACCAGGATGTTCGTCAGTCCTGGCCCCAGCCAACTCATCAACAGAATCGCGAACAGTAGGGTGGGGAAGGCGTACAACACATCGACCAACCGCATCAGGAATGTGTCGATGCGCCCGCCGAAGTAGCCCGCGATCAGACCCAGCGGCAGCCCCACGAACAGCGATACCAACTGCACCGTGACGCCCACGAACAGCGAGATCCGCCCGCCGTAGACGATACGTGCCCACATATCGCGTCCGGCGTTGTCGGTGCCGAGCCAGTAGGTCGCGTTCGGCTTCACCTGTAGGTTGTCATAATCTTGGTTTGTATAACCGTGCGGCGCGACCCACGGGGCGAACAGCGCCAGCACGATCAGCACCAGCACGAACGATGCGCCCAACAGCGCCGCTCGGTTGGCCAACAGGCGCCGCAGCACGGGCCAGCGCGAACGTGCGCCCAATGGCGTTGCTAGGGTTGTGTCATCCAGCGCGGCGTACTGTGAACCACGCAGGGATGAAAGAGGGCTTTCGATTGCCATAGCCTGTACCTCGTTAGATTGCCGAGCGGACGCGCGGATCGACCACGCCATAGAGCAGATCGACCACCAGATTCGAGAGCGCCAGCGTGCTGCCGTAGAGCAGCACCAACGTCATAATCACCGGGTAATCCTTCGCAAAAATGCTGCTGATGAAGAAGCGGCCCATTCCCGGCACAGCGAAGATCGTCTCGACCAAGAAGGAGCCGGTCGCGATCGCCGCGAAGATCGGCCCGGCCACCGTGATCACCGGCAGCAGCGCGGCCTTCAGCACGTGCCGATACAGCACCACTCGTTCGAGCAGGCCTTTGGCGCGCGCCGTTCGCACATAGTCGTTGCTCAGCTCATCGAGCATGCCAGCGCGGGTGTAGCGGGCAAAGATCGCGGCTGGCCCGAACGCCAGCGCCAGGGTTGGCAAGATCCACGCTTGCGGCTGCTCCCAGCGCACGCTGGTGGCGGGCAGCACTTGGAACACCAGCGCGAACACCAGAATCAGCAGCACGCTGATCACGAAGCTGGGGATGGCCACGCCGCACATCGCCAACAGCATCACGGCGTGTTCGAGCAGGCTGCCGCGCCGCACGGCTGCCACCACGCCTGCTGGCACGCCCAACAGCAGCGCTAGCACAAAGGCCATCACACCGAGATGGACCGAGACGGGCAACGTATCGCGGAGCAGTTCGTTGACGGTGCGCGACTTAAAGGCGAAGGAATAGCCGAACTCGCCGCGCAGCAGCCCGCCCAGGAAGTTGAGGTACTGCATCGGCAACGGCTGATCGAGGCCGTATTTGGCCTCGATCGACGCGATCACCTCGGGCGGCAGGTCGTTGCCGCCGAACGCCGCCGGGTCGAACGGGCTGCCGGGGATGGCGTGCATCACCACGAAGGTGATCAGCGTCATCGCGAGCAGTGTCGGGATCAGCAGGAGTAGTCGTCGTGCGAAATACGCGAACATCAAACACCTCGTCCGTTAGGGCCGCGCTTGGCCGGAGCTATGCGCGAGCCTGCCGTTTGTTTCGCCATAGCCGAGATCGCCTATTCCTTTTTGTGTTTATGATTTTATTGATCAATAAAGTCAACTATAGAACCATAAAAAAAGAGGCATGGTCGAACGCTGCGTGATGCTTAGCGTTTGCGCAACTGCGGGTCGAGCGCGTCGCGCAGGCCGTCGCCGATGTAGTTCACGCTCAGCACTACCAGGAAGATCGCCATCCCTGGGAAGATCGCCATAAACGGTGTGAACTCGATGTAGTTCTGCGCCTCGAACAGCATGCGGCCCCAGGTGGGCGTATCGGGCGGGAAGCCCAGGCCCAAGAAGCTGAGGCTGGATTCGGTCAGGATCGCTGAGCCGACTGCCAGTGTGGCCGCCACGACGATCGGGCCGAGCGTGTTAGGCAGAATGTGCCGCACGATGATCCGCCAGCGCGGCACGCCGATCGTGTGCGCCGCGAGCACAAAATCGGCTTCGCGCAGGCTCAGGAAGTTGGCTCGCACCAGCCGCGCCAAGGGCATCCAATTGAGCGTGCCGATAATCACCACGATCAGCAGGAAGATGCCCAACTCCGGCCCGATCCATTTGCTGATCCGCTCGCGGAACAGGTAGATGATCAGCATCAGCAACGGCAGTTGCGGCAGCGCGAGGAAGATGTCGGTGAGCCGCATCAACAGCGAGTCGATGGTTTTGCCGAAGAAGCCCGCCACCGCGCCGATCACGGTGCCGAACGCGATCGAAACGAGCATCGACACGATGCCAACCGACACCGAGATGCGCCCGCCGTGCATCATACGGGCCAGCAGATCCTGGCCGAGGTCGTTGGTGCCGAACGGATGCGCTCGGCTGGGCGCTTGCGAGGCGATGCTGAAATCGACCTTGCTGTACGAGACGGTGTAGACGAGCGGCCCGAGCAAACTCATCAGCACGAGCAGCGCGAAGACAAACAGGCCGCCGAGTGCGAGGCGGTTACGCCGAAAATGCCGCCAAGCATCGCCCCAGAGCGAGCGGGTGCGGGGCGCATCGGCGCTAGGCTCGGGTGCGGTGGGCGCTTGGCTGCGGTGCAACAGTCGGCGCAATGGAAATTCTTGGCTCATGCGTTCCTCGTATTGCTAGGTCATGCCCGATTACGCGTAGCGAACTCGTGGGTCGAGCGCGCTGTAGAGCAGGTCGGCGATCAGGTTAAAGGTCACAATCAGGATGGCGTACAGAAACGTGATCGCCATCACCACGGGCGTATCGCTGGTTTGGATGCTGCTCACCAACAGCGACCCGATTCCGGGCACCCGAAAGACTTGCTCGGTGATCAGCGCTCCGGTAAAGACCGATGGGATGCCCAGCGCGATCAGCGTCACGACCGGGATCAGCGCGTTGCGCAGCACGTGTCGCCCGACCACTGTCCATTCGCGCAAGCCCTTCGAGCGGGCCGTGCGCACGTAGTCGCGGTACACCTGTTCGAGCGCCGCCGAGCGCATAAAGCGCATCAGCGTGGCGGTCTGGAACAGCGCGAGCACCGTGATCGGCAGGATGGATTGGCGCACCTGCGCCAACAGGCTCGGCCAATCCTTCACCTCAAGCGTGCTGTTGTAGATGAATGGAAACCAGCCCAACTGCACGCTAAACACGATGATAAACAGCAAACCCGTGAAGAAGGTTGGCAGCGAGAAGCCGATAAAGGCGAACGTCGTGCAGATCTGGTCGAAGAGCGAATACGGGCGCAACGCTGCGAGCAGCCCGAGCGGGACCGCCAACAAGATGCTCACCAGGTAAGCGACGCCCACCACTGCCAGCGTCGTGCCCAGGCGCTGACCCAACAGGCCGATCACCGGGCTACGGCTGGCGAAGGAATAGCCCAGATCGCCACTCACAAACGCCGTCAGCCACTTCACGTAGCGCACTGGAATGGGCTGATCGAGGCCCAGCGATTGTCGAATGTTCTCGCGCACCTCGGCGCTCAGCGAGGGGTCGGTGGCGAACGCGGCCATCGGGTCGCCCGGGGCAAACGCCAACACGCCGAAGATCAGCACGCTGATCACCAACAGCGTCGGGATCGCCCCTAGCACACGTCGCAGAAGATACTGGCTCATGGCGTTTCTCGGGTCCAGTCTTGGATCAGCCACAGGGTCGATTCCCAGGGCGAGATCGTGATATGTTGCAGCGTTTTGCTGGCGGCTGGGCGCGTGGCACCGCGTAACAGCGGGATAATCACCACATCCTCCACCAATATGTCGTTCAACTGGATAAACAATTCCTGGCGCTTGGCCGAGTCGAGTTCGGTCTGCGAGCGCTCGAACAGCGCATCGTATTCGGGGTTGCAGTAGCGCACGCGGTTGCCGGTGCTCCAGTTGTTCGCCTTCTGCACGATGTTCTTGCAGGTGAACGTAGCCAGATACGCCGCCGGATCGGGGTTGTAGTTGCCGATCGTGTACATTTGGATATCGGCGTAGAAATGGTTGAACGTATCGGGGTTGCTGGGGTCGCTGCTGAAGAACACGCCGTTATCGACCGATTTCAACTCAACCTCGAAGCCAATCGACTCGAGCGCCTGCTTGATAACCTCTTGCGTCTTTTGGCGGTTGGCTGAAATAGCAGTCTGAAACACGATCGATAGCCGATGGCCATCCTTCTCGCGCACGCCGTCGCCATCGCTATCGATCCAGCCCGCTTCGTCCAGCAATGCGGCTGCTTTGGCGGGGTCGTACTCGATGTTGGTGTTCGGTGAAATGTAGCTCGGCGGGGCCACAATCGCGTTGCTGATCGGCTCGGCGGAGGAACCGTAGATCTGCTCAACCAGCGTCTTGCGGTCGATGGCCAGGGACACCGCCTGCCGCACGCGCACATCGGAGAAGAACGGGTGCGGCGTGCTGATGCTGGCGCGCTCGCCGTCCACCTCGGTATTCGGATCGCTGCGGTTCAACTCCAAGCGCTCGCTCAGGCCGCTGAAGACGCCCGGCAACAGTTCGCCCTTGCCATTGATCAGGAACTGCTCGATCTGCTGCGGCGGTGCCGATACTGCGGGCAAAAAGTCCGCATCGCCAGTTTGCAGCACCGCGCGGGCTGCCGTGCTCGGGTCGCCGCCGCCCTTCAACTCAACGCGGCTGAAGTACGGCTTATCGGGTTCGCGGAAGTACTCGTTCGGCACGTAGATCACCACATCGCCGGGTTTGAACTCCACCACGCGATACGGGCCGGTGCCAACCGGCAGCAAGTTGGCGGGTGCCTCGCGGGATGCGGCTCCCCGATACGGCTCAAAGATGTGCTTGGGGATGATCAACCCCGCCGTGCCGACAAACGGCAGCGACCAAGCTGGGTTGATATCGCGGAAGTGAACGCGCACCGTATGCGGATCCAGCACTTCAACGCGTTCAACCGCACTGTAGGTGTTCGTCGTCGTGGCGGCGGTCGCAGGGTCGGCGATGAAATCGAAGGTGAACTTCACATCTTCGGCGCTGAACGGCGCGCCATCCGACCAGCGAATGTTCTGCTTGAGCTTCCACGTCACCGATTTGCCATCGGCTGCCAAGCCGCCATTCTCGAGCGAAGGGATTTCTGCGGCCAGGAACGGCACCAATTCGCCCTCGTTGTTGAACGAAGCCAGCGGCTCGTAGGTCGGGCGGCTGGCGTCGAAGTCCTTGGTGCCCGTCGCTAAGTGCGGGTTGAGGATGGTCGGCGCTTGGAACCACAGCAATCGCAGCGTATCGCCCGCGCCGCGCTGGCTGGTAGGCTGCGCCGCGCCCGATTGCGCCGCCGTAGGTTGCACCGCTTGATTATTGGTGGCAGTACCTGCGGAGGTGCCGCACCCCGTCAGTATCAGCAAAAACAGGGTGAGTAGCACCCGCCAAAAGCGTGTAACGATCATCATAGTGCTCGCTTTCGATGAAGCATAATGATTGATCCTGGGTTCTACAACGTGCAGAACGCCGCGCAACATTGCGATGTTGTTGAGATTACCGTCGCCGAATCGTATTGAGGAACGCAGTTTTAGGTTGCCGCCGCTTCAATAGTTCGATTACTGCGAGATTTCGGCGCAAGCGAAATCTTCCAGATACGCGCCCGGATCGGGGCTGTTGTCGTCCGCCGTGTACAGCGGAAGGCGAACACGTGACGAGACGGCCAGAGAGCATCGGCGCTGGAATCTGGCGAAAGGAACGGTGTCGGGTTGTGGAAGGGAAAGACGGTCGTTAGGGTGCGCTACAGGGTGCGCGGCGACCGATTAGGCACAGTGTGTGGGGCAACAGGAGCAGTAGATGTGGGGATGGTGTCGCCGGGTCGCAAGCCTCTGGTGATCGTTTCTCAGCCCTGGCATATGCTTCCTCCAATCGATGTTCCGTGTACGGTGTAATCTTAAATTACTTGATCTAATTTGTCAAGTTATTGTACTGTGTTTTGTCACCGCTCAGAGGGCTTGGGGAGAAGGGGCGTGCGGTGCGCGGATGTATTTATAATATATTTGATTAATAAAGTCAAGATATGGACGAAACGGGATACACACCAAAAACCCCCGCCACTCCCTTCGGAGGCGAGGGTTCGTTGGATCGGCTTGGCGGGGCGCTAGCGCACGTAGGTCAGCAATTGGCGAACCTGGCCCACGTGGTAGCTGGTGTGCGCCAGCAGCGTGAGCAAGGCGTTCTGGGCCTGCTCGGTCCAGTCGGTGCGGTTCTGAATGCGGGCTGCAGCATCGGCGTAGGCGGCGCGCAGGTCGGCGCGCAGTTGATCCCAACCTGCCTCATCGACCTGGTTGAAGCGCCAACTGCCCTCCCAATCGGAGCTCGGCTTGAGACCCTGATCGGCATCGCGGTACTGGTTGAGCAGGAACAGAATATGCCCGCACTGCCCGGCGATTGTCACAGTTTCGGGGGCCACGGTGGCGGTAGCGGTGGCGGCGCTAAGCGAATCGATGATCGGCAGCAGCCCTTCGTTGAGGCTGTCGAGCAGGTAAAGGCTATCGCTATCCAGCACGCCGAATAGCTCATCGAAGAGGCGCTTGCTCCACGCAGCGGTGCTGGTTGTTGTCACAGTACTCATTTGGACACGTCCTTTCCTTGATTATCGAACCGTGCCCAGCATACCAGGCAAACCCTGACAACAGTATGTCAGGGTTTTTCGCCGTATGTGGCGATTTGGGCGCGCAATTCGGCCACAAAGTCGGCGCGCCACTCGGCGGGGGAGATCAGTTCGGCGCCGGGACCGAGCCAACGCAGCAACTCGAACACCAAGTGCCGATCATGCTCGCCATACTGCATCAGGATGCTGCCGTCGGCCTGAGGCTCGAAGGAGGCGTGGCCGTAGTACCAATCGCGCTGGAGCCGTTCGGCTTGCGCAGCGGTGATGCGGATTTGCACGCGCGCAATCGAGATCCAATACTCCATCGCCTCGCTCAGCCAGCGCCGCCCCAGCATCTGCTCGATGTTGAAGGGCGGGCGCGGCCCGTCAAAAGCGTCGGCGAGTTGAATGTCCAGGGCGCGGTCGGCCCGCAGCATGCGCACTTGCGGATCGTCGCTGTGGCGCAGCCCGATCAAGTACCAGCGGTTGCGGTCCCAAATCAGACCCTGCGGCACCAGATGATGGGTGCGCTGAGGGCGATCCGGCGCTTTGTAGCTGATGATCACCGTGCGCTGCTCGAAGATGGCCCGCAGAAAGCCCGTGATGATCTGCGACTCGTGGCGGATCGCCTCTGCGTCCGGCTCGTCGCCGAGATCGGTGAGATCGGGGTGAAAGCTGTCGTGGGGCAGGCTCTCGATGCCGATGATCTGCTCGGTGTTGGCGAGCGTGCCGCGCAACGGCTCGGGCAGGGCGGCGAGCAGTTTATCGCCCGCGCTGTGCAGATCGACGGGGAAGGGCCGCGCGCGCAGGCGGCGCAACAACGCCAAGCCCGTCAGCAACGAGGTGGCCTCACCGACCGAGAAGGTGACGGGCGGCAGGAAATAGCCCTCGATCAGCCGGAAGCCGCCGTTGCGGCCTGGCTCGGCGTAGATAGGCACTCCGACCGCGCAGAGCGCCTCGATATCGCGGTAGATCGTGCGGGGCGCAACCTCGAAGCGGCGCGCTAGCTCATTGGCCGATAAAGTCTTGCCGGAGCGCAGCAGCAACAGGATGCCGAGGGCGCGGTCGAAGCGGTTCATAGCGCTGTGGGGGCGTGAAATGGTTGTGAGGCAGTTGTTTGCATAGAGTTTCTTTCTGGCATGGCGAGCCGCCATCTTTTGCATTATACTGAGGCCGTGAACGGGCTGCAAGCAAGCAATCGTGCGCGAAACGTGGACGATGGCACATTTGTTGCGGCTCACTGAATCGATACGAGTTATCACAGCGAGGTGGATTATGGGTTCTCGCGATTACGAAGGCATTTATTACGACGAACCAGTGGTGCAAGCCCAGTTCGAACAACTTCTCCAAAAGGTCCGCGATGCTGAGAAGGCCCGTGAGCCACTCAGCAAGCGCCAGAATAAAGCCGAAAACGATGTTGAACGTGGCACACTCTCCGAGAAAGAGTACCGTTCCTTGGAAGATGCTTATATCGCCGCGAGTAATCGGATCGCTGCGGCCCAACGCGAGGTCGAAGCGTTTCTTCGGCTCCATCGCAACTATCGCGTTCGCTAGCATGCGCTCCTTGTAACTTGTGGCCTGCCCGATGTTCTGTCTCTATTCAGCCAATGTGCCTTGCACTGTCTGCGGCTGGGCTGCTGTTTTGCGGAGTGCTTCATGCTAGGGATTGTCCGAGGTACACTTGCCTATTTCACTCGACCCATTCACATTTTGCGGGGGTATCAATCGAGCAACCTACGCCCCGATCTGATCGCTGGGATCACCGTGGGCGTAGTGTTGCTCCCTCAGGCGATTGTGTTTGCGCTGTTGGCCCGCCTGCCTCCGGAGATGGGCTTATACTCTGCGATGGTGGCTGCAATCGTCGGTGCGCTTTGGGGTTCCTCGCATCACCTTCACACTGGCCCAACCAACACATCAGCCCTCCTCACCTTGGCCACGCTCCTGCCGATCGCTAGCCCCGGCACGCAGTCATTTGTGCTGGCTGCCGGGCTGCTCGCGGTGATGGTCGGCGTGCTGCGCCTTACGATGGGCTTGGCGCGGCTGGGTATGCTGGTGCATTTCGTCTCGGATTCCGTCACGACCGGTTTTACGGCGGGCGCTGGCATCCTGATCATCATCGGCGAACTGCGGCACATCCTGCGCGTCGATCCGCTCAGCAGCAACGGCACCATGAGCACGCTGCTCGGCTTGGCGGAGCACCTCCACGAGACGCACCCTTTGAGCCTCGGTTTAGGTGTGCTAGCGATCGTGTTGGTGATCGGGGTGCGCAAACTGAAGCCCGGTCTGCCCGGCCCGCTGATCGGCATGGCGATCAGTGGGCTGTTGGTGTGGCTCTTCTCGCTCGATCGAAGTGGTGTGCGTATCCTTGGAGAGTTGCCGCGCACACTGCCACCACTGGCTGCGCTGCCGCTGTTCGACCTCTCGCTGATGAGCCACCTTTCGACGGGCGCGTTGGCGCTGGCCGCGATCGGCTTGGTGGAGGCTTCGACGATTGCGCGTGCGATCGCGTCGCAGAGCGGCCAACGCATCGACAATAACCAGGAGTTTGTGGGCCAGGGCTTGGCTTGCATCGCGGCTGGCCTGTTCTCGGGCTACCCCACCTCCGGCTCGTTCAACCGCTCAGCGCTCTCGTACCAGGCTGGCGGCCAAACCGCGCTGGTGGGCATCGTTTCGGGCATATTTGTGATGGCTGGCATGTTCGTGCTCGGGCCGCTGGCCTCCTTCGTGCCCCGCGCAGCCTTGGCGGGCGCGCTGCTGGTGATCGCCTGGGGCATGATCGACCATCGCCGCATGTTGCGCATCTGGCGCAGCGACCGGGCCGACGCCGCGATTATGATCGTCACGCTCTGCTCGATGTTGCTGCTCTCGTTGCAGTTCGCGGTCTTGATCGGCATCCTGATGTCGCTCGCCACCTACATTCTGCGCACCAGTACGCCGCGCGTGCTGCCCGTGGTGCCCGATGACCAGTTCCGCCATTTCGTGCACGAGCCGAGGAAGCCGAACTGCCCGCAACTCGGCATTATGGATATCTTCGGCGACCTGTACTTCGGCGCAGCGGGCCATGTCGAGGATATCATTCATCGGCATCGCGATCAGAATCCGAGCCAGCGCTTCTTGCTGTTGCGCATGCAGAGCGTGGATTACTGCGACATCAGCGGCGTGCATATGCTCGAAAGCATCGTGCGCACGTACCGTGAGCAGGGCGGCGACGTGTACATGGTGCGGGTGCAGCCACCCGTGATGCGCCTGATGCGCGCGACGGGCTTCATCAAATACCTGGGCGAAGATCACATTCTGAACGAGGACAATGCGATCGAGTACCTGTTCAACCGTGTACTCGATCCGGCGATCTGCATTTATGAGAGCGGCGTGCGGGTGTTTCGCGAATGCCAGAATCTGCCGCGCCCCGATTACGCCATCCAGATCCCATTGCACGCCGTGGTGCCCGAACGCGATGTTGAGATGGTGAGCCCAAAAGCGCTGTGGGAGCAATTGCGGGGCACGAACCCGCCATTGGTGGTGGATGTGCGCGAGCCGCGTGAGTACAAGCAGGGTCATATTCCGCAAGCGCAACTGCACCCGCTTTCTAAACTGTTCACTGCGCCAGCCGACCTTCCCCGCGATCAGCCGATTGTGCTGGTGTGCCGGAGCGGACGCCGCAGTCAGCGCGCCGCGAGCCAACTGCGCCAGCAGGGCTACGAGCGCCTGCGCATAATGGCTGGAGGAATGCTGGCTTGGCAAAATGCTGGCCTGCTAGAGGCTGTTGATAGGTAGAGGGAGCCAAACCCATGGGCAATCGACTCTCGCGCAACTGGGGACTCGATTTGGTGCGTGCAACTGAGGCTGCTGCGCGTGCGGCTGGGCGCTGGATGGGCCTTGGCAACAGCGAAGAAGCCGATCAGGCTGCGATTGCGGCGATGCACCGTGAACTACAGGATATGGATTTCGACGGCTATATCGTGATCGGCGAGGAGAGCAAGTTCGGCGTCAGCTCGCCGCTCGCGGGCGGGCAGCGCGTGGGCACGGGCGAACCGCCGATGATGGACCTCGTGCTCGACCCGATCGATGGCCGCAACCTGTTGATGCAGGGCCGCTCCGGCGCGATCTCGGTGGTGGCCGCTGCGCCGCGCCACACCATGTGGTCGCCAGCGCCGGCCCGTTATATGGACAAGATCGTCGTCAATTGCGAGGCTGCGCACGCGCTTGTCGAGGAGTGCATGAACGCGCCAGCCGCTTGGACGCTCGCCACGGTGGCGCGGGCCAAGAAGAAGCAGGTGCGCGATTTAGTGGTGTTTGTGCTCGAACGGGCGCGCCACGTGGAGCTTGTCGATGAACTGCGCGCGGCTGGCGCCCGGGTGATGCTGCGGGGCGACGGTGATGTGGCAGGCGCGCTGATGGCCGCATCGCCGAACGGTCGTGTCGATATCCTGATGGGCATCGGCGGCGTGCCGGAGGGCGTGGTGGCGGCCTGCGCGGTGCGGGCGCTTGGCGGCGCGATGCTCGGGCGGTTGGCCCCCCAAAGCCAAGCCGAGCGTGAGGCGGTCGAGGCGGCGGGGCTGGATACGCAACGCATTCTGCGGGCGGATGAGTTGATCACGAGCGATCAACTGTTCTTCGCTGCCACGGGCATCACCGACGGACCGCTGCTCTCGGGGGTGCGCTACCAAGGCGATCGGGCCGAAACGCACTCGCTGGTGCTGCGCTGCGATACGGGCACGCGCCGCCTGATCAAAACCGAGCATATCGGCGATTAGTGCGCCGTTTTTCGAAACAGCGAGGGCTGGCCTGTTGCAGCCAGCCCTCATCCTCCAACATCCCGCACTGCTTAGGCTTTCGCTAGCTCCCGTAGGGCCGCCTCCAGCGCATCGATCGCCAAGGCGTATTCCTCCAGCACGATATGCTCATTGGGCGTGTGATCCAGGTTAGAATCGCCAGGGCCATACGCCAAGATCGGGCATTGCCAGGCCGGGCCGACCACGTTCATGTCCGATGTGCCGGTTTTCAGCAGGAAGCCCGGTTTGCCGCCAGCGCTGCGCACGCCCTTGAGGAAGGCCCGCACCAGCGCGTTGTTCTTATCGCCCCGATGCGCCGGGCAGCCGCCCAGGAAGCGCAGCGTGCCGTTTCCGGCGAAGGCGCTCAGTTCGGCTTCCAACACCTCGGGCGGGATGGCGGGCGGCAGGCGCACGCCGATCGTGAGCGTCGCCCAGTCGGTGAGGCCGTCGCTACCCGAATTGATCGACCGCAGCGCTGGCAGCAGTTGATCGAACAGCAACTGCTGATCCTGATTGTGAGCGTTGCAGTGTGCCTGAACCTGGTTCCAGAACGCCACAGCCTGCTCGGTCACGGGTGTCTCGCGCCCAGCGCTGTGGGCCATCGCCTGCTCCCAGCGCCCCTCGATCTGCATGCTGCCCTTGTAGCCCAGCGTCAGCTTATCCCAGCCGCTCGGCTCGCCGATCACGCATGCGAACGGCGCGTACCGATCGACGACGGCGTGCGCGCCTTTGGAGGAAGCGGCCTCCTCCTCGACCGCGCCCACCAGCACCAAGCGATACGGCAACGGCGTGCCATCGCGGGCCAGCCGCGCCGCCGCCGAGACGAACGTCGCGAACGGGCCTTTGGCATCGACCGCGCCGCGCCCGTACAGCCGAGCGCGACCGTCTTCGTGATCGTGCTCGATGCGCACGGGCACATCGCCCGGCACCGTGTCGATGTGCCCCAGCAAGACCAGCGTCGGGCCTTCGCCGAGCTCGCCGATGGCGTTGCCTGCCTCATCGACATAGCTCTGTAGCCCGAGCCGCTGCATCTCGGCCACCAAAAAGTGCGCTAGCTCGCCTTCGGCGCCCGAGAGGCTCTTGATCCGCAACATCTGCTCAAGCAGGGCGACTGGGTCAAACGTGCTCTGTTCTGCCATGAGTTAGCGCAACACCTCGTCGATGGCGGCCACAACGCGATCGATCTGATCGTACTCGATCACCAGCGGCGGCAGCAGGCGCAGCACTGTCGGGCCGGCCACCAGCACCAGGATGCCGCGCTCCTGCAGCGGCTCGATGAACTGAGCCACGCGCTCCTTCAACTCCAGACCGATCAGCAGGCCCTTGCCGCGCACTTCACGCACGCGGGGCAGGTTCAGCGCGCGCAGCTTCTCGGTGATGTATGCGCCCTTCTCGGCAGCCTGGCGAGGCAGGTCGTTCTCGACGATGTAGCGCAGCGCAGCGCGGGCTGCCGCACAGGCCAGCGGCCAACCGCCGAAGGTCGAGCCGTGCGAGCCGGATGGGATGGTGCCGAGTTCCGACTTGAAGGCGATCGCGCCCATCGGCATACCGCCGGCGATCGACTTGGCGATCGTCATAATGTCGGGCGTGATGCCGAAGTGCTGGCTGGCCCACAGTTTGCCCGTGCGCCCGAAGCCCGTCTGAATCTCGTCGATGATCAGCAGCGCGCCACGTTCGCGAACCAGCTTGGCGGCCTGCGTGATGTACTCGAACTCGGCGGGGCGCACGCCACCCTCGCCCTGGACCAGTTCGAGGATCACGGCGGCGGTCTGCTCGTTCACCACTTCGTCGAGCTCTTCGATCTTGTTCAGCGGCACGTGTGTGACGCCAGCGATCAGCGGCTGGAACGGCTCGCGGTACTTCGGCTCCCACGTGGTCGAGAGCGCGCCCATAGTGCGGCCATGGAAGCTGTGGACGGCGGCCACGAAGCCCGGTCGGCCCGTCAGCAGGCGGGCGAACTTGAGCGCACCCTCGACGGCCTCGGTGCCCGAGTTGCACAGGAACACGCGGTCGAGGCCGCTGGGCAACACTTCCGCCAACTCGTTCAGGTAGGCGGCCCGTTGGTCGTTGTAAAACAGTTCGGTGCAGCTGATCAGATTCCCGGCCTGCTCGCGGATCGCCTCGACGACCGCGGGGTTGTTGTGGCCCACGTTCAGCGATCCCATGCCCGCCACGCAGTCGATGTACTCGCGCCCATCGGCATCCCACACACGCGCGCCTTCGCCGCGTACGAGCGCAATGCCGCGCTTAGCGTAGATGCCGCTGGTGTGTGCGGATTCGGCGGCGATGATCGAGGCGTTCGTGAGTTGTTCGCTCATGCTGTTTCCCCTTATGATACTATGCAGTACACCTGTGTACGTTGTTGCAGAATCGATATATGTTGATTGCCAACGGTGCTGCGTATTATAGCGCCGAATGGCCAGATAGGATCGACCCGATGAACTCCGATGCGCGCGCTTTGGTGGTCGCGTTGCTGCGTGAACAGCGCCAGGCTGCGCTTGGCTCGCTGCGCGACGACGGGCCGTTTGTCTCGATGGTGGCGTTTGTCGCCGAACCCGATTTCAGCGGCGTGCTGCTGTTGCTCAGCCAGTTGGCCGCCCATACGCGCCAGTTGCTCGCCGACCCACGCGCCGCCCTGCTGATCTGCGAGCCAGACGATGGCCGCGACGATGTGCAGACCTTGGCCCGTTTATCGCTGGTGGGCCAGGCCGCGCCGCTGCCGGAGAGCGATATCGCCACGGCTCGCGAGCGTTATTTGGCGCGTTTGCCCGCCGCACAGATGCTGTTCACGCTGCCCGATTTTCGCCTGTTTCGCTTTGTGCCAAGCGAAGCCCGTCTGATCGGCGGGTTTGCGCGGGCCTGGACGCTGACACCCGAGCAGTTGCGCAGCGCCGCCACATCTAGCTGATGTGCGTGCCAGCCCCGGCGATCGCCTCGCTCACCGGCTTGCCCGAGCGGGCATCGCCCAGGATCACACGGCCCACGCCAGTGCTCAACGCCTCGGCGGCGCCCAACACCTTCTTCTTCATCCGGCCCTGCGCCACTTCGATGTACTCCTCGACATCGGCCCGCGGGATGCGCTTGATCAGCGAGGACTCGTCGGGGAAGTTGCGCAGCAGCCCGGGCACGTTCGAGAGCAGCAGCAGCGTATCGGCCTGCAACGCCGATGCCACGGCAGCCGCAGCGCGGTCGCCATCGACATTGATCGCCTCGCCGTCGTAGCTGCTGGCCAGCGGCGCGAGCACGGGCAGGTAGCCCGCGTCGATCAGCGTGCGCAGCAGATCGGCGTTCACGCGCTCGACGGTGCCCGTCCAGTCGTCGCGCAAAATCTTCTGCTTGCCGTCCTCGACGATGCGAATGGCGGCCTTGCGCTTGCCTTCCAGCACGCGGCCATCGAGGCCCGCCAGGCCGATCGCGTTGATGCCCTGGCGCTGCAACCGCTCGACGATCGTTTTGTTCGCCTTGCCAGCGTAGATCATCATAAAGATCTCGAGCGTGGTGCGGTCGGTGTAGCGGCTGGTGTAGCCCGAGGGCGATGTGACGAATCGCGGCGGATGGCCGAGTTTCTCGGCGAGCAGATTCGTCTCGTGGGAGCCGCCGTGCACCAGCACCAGGCGCTGCCCACTGGCCCACATCTCGGCCACATCGGTGCACAGCGCATCGTAATCGATTCCCGCGCCGCCGCCAACTTTCACAACAATCATGAACTAACCTCCAGAGATGAGAATGCCAGCTACTCCGGCCAGCAGAAGTATCACAATGATTGGGACCTGCTTGAGCGAGCCGAGTAGCATCGCCGCCAGCAGCATCAGAATATTGTGCAGGGTGATTCCCGCATTGAGCAGCAGCGTGAAGTAGATCACCGTCGCCATGCCGATGATCGCCAGCCCGATGCCGCGAATAAAGCCAGCCGTCGCAGGATGCGCGCCGATCCTGCGGTAGAGCATATTCACCAGCAACACCACCAGCGCCGGGATGCAGATAGCCAAGGTGGCCATCAGCGCGCCGAGCAAGCCGTATGTCAAGTAGCCCAGGCCGATCACCCACAGGCCGCTTGGCCCCGGGCCGATCTGGCCGATCGCGAGCGATTCCACGAAGTCCTGTTCGTTGGCCCAGCCGCGTTCGATCAGTTCCTGATGCAACGTCGGCAGGTTGCCAGTGCCACCCGTCGAGAAGAGCGAGGCGCCCAGCAACAGCCAGAAATAGGTGAATGGTTCGATCACAGCCGTGCCCTAGTTCTAGCGTAGGTTACGCCAGACCATATACGCGCCAATCCCCCCACAGATCCACAACAACACCATCACTGGCGGGTGGAACAGAGCGAACACCGTTCCACTGCTCACCAGCAGAATGATGCTGGTCGCCAGGCTGCGCGGGCCTTCCTGCTTACTTTCCTTGAGGATCGGCCTCGCCAAGCGCAACACCAGCAAGAAGCCCAAACCGACCGTAGCCGGGATGATGCCCTGCAACGCTTGCTGCACCAGCGGTTGTTCGCGCACGCTAGTGTAGAAGGCCGCCAGCATAATCGTGATCGAAACACTGGGCAGCAGCAGGCCGAACATGCTGAGGAAGACCCCCAGCCAACCCCTGATGCGCCAGCCCAACAACACCGTCATCGCCATGAGGTTGATCCCAGGCGTAAGCTGACAGATCGCCCAACAACGTGTGAACTCACTTTCGCTGATCCAATGACGCTCCTCGATCGTGGCGCGGCGGATCAGATAGAGGGTGGCTGCGCCGCCGCCGAACGATTGTAAACCGATTTGGAGCCAGCACCATAGGAATTGCCAGGCCGATGGCCGAACATCGAGCGCTTCTGCTTCAAGGTGTGTTGACACGAGCGTTGCCTTTGTGTGTTGCCTTCGAGTTTAGGGCTTGCGATAAAACAGCATCATGAGATCAAGTGCTTCTTGATGCAGAATACCATTGTTTTTAATGCTGTGAATCCGGATCAGTTGCGCGATCAACTCATCCGCTGTGTTCTCGTTGATCGGGAAGGTGAGCGCTGAATGATCGATCTCTTCCAGATGCTTGATTTGTTCGCGAATAACGTCTTGATCCGCTAGTTGTAGCCCTTCGCGCTCGCGCCAGTAGCGCACATTGGCCTTGCCGCAGCCGAAACAGGCCAGCACCGGCGTGCGCAGTGGCATATCGTAGGGCGGCAGCGCACCGACATACGCACTGTTGCCAGCATCGATCGCATCCTGCCCCTCCAAGTTCTCTTGGAGTGCGAGTTGATAGGCGCGCAGCGTGGTGTCGGCATGCACGCCGCTGCCATCATACTCGGTATTGGCCGAGAACGGGCTACGGTCGAAGATGAAGCCGATGCGCGACAGCATTCGATAGAAGAATGCGTCCATGTCGCGGTAGCGATTGACGAACAGCTCACCGTTGGGCAGCGTGCCGAGCTTATCGCGCATTGCCGCGCGGATCGCCGCCATCTTGCGAGGGTAGAGCAGGATCAGCCGTCGGTAGATCGCCTCAAGCAGCGAGGAGAGGCCGATCGTGCCGTTGCGCTCGCCAATGCCCAGGATCGAGAAATCGGGCAGCATCGTGATGCCGAGCCGCTGGCAGAGCAGCAGCGTATCCACGTAGGTGCGGTCGGCATTGCCGATGTCGTTGTGCACGTGGCATTCCAGCCACTCGAACTCAAGCCCTGCGCGGCGCAGTACCGCAATGCGATCGCCAAGCTCGTCGATGGTGGCGAGGCCCACAGTGTCGGGGATGCCGACGCCGTTGACGAACGCCCTCCCGCTCGATTCGCGCAGCGCGGCCACCAAGTTCATGTAGAACGTCTCGTAATCCTCTAACGTCGTGCGGAAGGCGTCCTCGGTGCTGATGCGCACGCAGGTGGCGCCGAGTTGCCGCGCGTAGTAGATGGAGTCGTGGGCCTTTTTGGCCAGTTGCGGCACGGTAGCGCGGGCGGTGGCCTGCTTGATCTTGCTGGTGCCGATGTACAAGTGCAGCCGCGTGAACCCGGTCTTGATCGACGCCTCAATGTCGATCGGCACACAGCGGGCGTGCGCGGCGAACTCGATCTTCAAGCCTGCCGCGCGAGCACGCTCGATCAGCTCGCGGTTGAACTCTTGGCCGGGGCGATTCGCCGGATACGACGGTAGTTCGACAACGCCAACTCCCAACGAATCCATAAAGCAGATCGATTCCCAGGCTTCATCCACGCTCATATGGAAGCCCTGCAGCGTTCCGTCGCGCAGTTCGCCCACGGCCTGAAACGACTCGCGGATGCTGAACACCCCGAACCGCTGCGCCTTGAGCTGATCGAACAGTGCAAAAAGCTCAACAGCTTCACGGTAACGCTCGTGTGCAGGGTTCTCGCCGATTAAGAACGGGGGAACCGAAAATCGTCGGTCAAGCTCATTGACTGTCAACGCAAATGCCTCTTTGAGTGCTACGCATGGCCTATTCGGCCACGTCGGGCGGTATGCAGTCTACTCGTTTCTCGAGTATGACAAATGTCGGCTTGCTGTAGCCCGCATGCGACCGCGCCTCAACGAACCGATACCCAAGGCGTTCGTAGTAGTCGCGGTTGCGCGTTAGGGCAATGCGCACGCCCAATTGCACACGCGACAAGCCAAGCTCGCGTGTACGATCCTCGACATAACGAATCAGAGCCTGCGCGATACCGCGTCGTCGCTGAACTGGCAGCACTGCCAAACGGAATAAATCGACGTGATCGCCTATTGGTGCATAGAACACACAGCCGACGATCGCCCCTTCCAACTCGGCCACTACCGCATGCGATGAGCGAAGGACCGCCCGAAGCCGATCCACCGTCTCATCTTGCGCAGAGGACGGCGGATCGAGCTTGTCCTGGTACTCCGCGAACGCTTGCTGTAGCACCTGAACGAGTTCGGGAAGATCGGCTTCGACGGCTTCACGTAGCCGTAGAGGTGCAGATTCTTGAGATGAAGGTGAAATGGGACCTGCACTCACAAAAATTTCTCCATAATCAAATAGGTTGGTTCTGTGTATCCCTCGTGCGTTCGAGATTCAAACACTCGATACCCGAGGCGCTCGTAGAATTCGCGGTTCGATGCCAGCACAATGCGCACACCCAGCACCACGCGCGAAAGTCCCTGCTGGCGCGTCCACTGTTCGATGTACTCGATCATCCGCTGCGCGATGCCCTGCCTGCGATACGCTGGCAATACCGAGAGCCGTCCAAAGTAAACATAATCGTTGTCGATGTAATAGAGCACCGTGCCAACCGCTTCGTCGCCACGATACGCGAGCAGGATATGCCCTTTCTCAAGGTGTTTGCGCAGATCATCGAGCGTTTGGCTGTGGACACCTGAGGGCGGATCGAGTTTGCCGCGATACTCCTCAAAGGCGGCGTGAATAATCGCTAGCGACGTTGCCAGGTCGTCAATTGTTGCTTCTCGAAGGACGACTTCACTCATGAACGAAGCTCCTGATCATTCAGACTGAATCGGCCAAATTGTCGCGAGGCGCCAGGCATCGATGCTGTTCACCAGCGCCGCGCCGCCCTCCGCGAATACCGCCACACCCAAGCTATCGCGGCGGGTGGGATAGACGCGTGTGGTGGCACAGACGCGGTTGTTGGCGAACACCTCAATGATCGAGCGATCAACGAAGATGTGCAGCGTGAGCGGCTGATCGGGCGGCAACGCCAGGTCTCCGCTATGGATGTCGTGCTGATCCTGATCGTTGCTGCTGGATGTGCGGCGGTCGATCTGCAACTGTTGATTGGTGCGGTCGTAGACGATCCGCGTGAACTCCGCGCCATCGGGCGAGCGCAGCACATCCACGCCGAAGCGCTCGGCCTGGTTGGGCGCGAACGTGATGAGCAGTTCCAATGTGTCGCCCTGCGCCTCTAGCACATACGACGAATTCGACGCGATGTGTGTGTCCTCCCAGCGCTGGTGCGCGCCGCGCAGCGCCTGAACTTCGGGCGCGGGCGTGAAACGCGCTTCGCCATCGGGATGCGTGTCGATCAGGCGGGGCAGCGTCATTGCGCCGGCCCATCCTGCCGCGAGTTGTGCCTCTTGGCTGCGGCCCTCCCACGACCAGCCGATCAGGATGCGCCGCCCCTGCTGATCGCGCAGCGATTGCGGGGCGTACAGGTGCCCGCCAATATCGAGCAGGCGCAGCGACGTGGGTGTGAAGCGCAGATCGGCGTAGGTGCCCAGCATGTAGAATGTCTTGCGCAGCGGCGTGGGCGAGACGATCAGCATGTGTTGCTCGGCATCGACCGGGAAGAAGTCTGGGCATTCCCAGATCTCGCCGCTCTCCTCCTGCTTGCCCGTACAGAGCGCGTGCAGGAACGTCCATTCGCGCAGGTTGTGCGAGCGGTAGAGCAGCACCGCGCCACCCTGGCTGGGAACACCCGAGCCGATCAGTTGATACCATACGCCATCCTGCTGCCAGATGCAGTGATCGCGAAATTCGACAGGATCGAAGCCGGGCGGCGGCTCGGCGATGATCGGGTTGCCCTCGTACTTCCGCCAGACCAGCAGGTCGTCGTCGCTGGTGGCGAGGCAGGGGCGCTGGTGGCGCTTGTTCTGCACACCAGTGTAGATCATCGTTGGCACGCCGTTATCGTTCACGATGCAGCCCGACCAGCAGCCGTCGGCATCGGGCGAGCCAGGTGTGGGCGCGAGCGCGATCGGCGCATCGTGCCAGTGCACCAAGTCGTCGCTGTAGGCGTGGCCCCAGTGAATATCGCCCCATTTCGCGGCGTGCGGGTTGTGCTGGTAGAACAGGTGGTAACGCGTGCCCCACTGAATCATGCCGTTCGGATCGTTGAGCCAGTTGGCAGGCGTGACAAAGTGATAGCCTGGCCGATACCGATCGTGGGCCAGTTGTTGTCGTTGGCGAGATGCTTCTGTCATTGTTGCATCCTTCTCGTATGCCCTCGAAATCAAAGTGCTGCCGTTCACGCGCCGATTCTACCATCCTTCACTGGAGCCACGCCGTGCGCTTAAATCGGATGCAGGCCGAAGAAGCCGAGCCCGGCCCGCTCGTCGAAGCCGCACATCAGGTTCATGCACTGCACCGCTGTGCCCGCCGCGCCCTTCATCAGGTTGTCGATGGCGCAGATGCTGACCACGCGCCCGCTCTCCTCATCCAAGGCGAAGCCGACATCGGCGTAGTTGCTGCCCGCAAGAATCTTCGGCTCCGGCAGGCGGTAGGTGCCCTGGCGCTCCCGCACGATCCGCACAAACGGCTCGTTGGAGTACGCGCCACGGTAGGCGCGCCACAGGTCCTTCTCGGTGATCGGCTCGCGGGGGAACACGTGTGCCGTGGCAAGTGCGCCGCGCACCAGTTCCACGCTAGTGATCGAGAGGTGGACGCGCTCCAGCCCGGTGGCCTGGTGGATCTCGGCGGTGTGGCGGTGCCCGGTCGGCGCGAACGAGCGCACCACGCCGCTGCGCTCGGGGTGATGCGACGAATCGCTGGCCTGGCCGCCGCCCTCCGACGAGCCGACCTTGACCTCGATCACCGCATCGCGCTGTGCATCGAGCAGGCCAGCGCGCACCAGCGGCAGCAGCGCCAAGTTCGAGGCGGTGGCGTTGCAGCCCACGCCGCTGATGTAGCGAGCACCGCGAATGGCCTCGCGGTTCAACTCCGGCAGGCCGTACACAAAGCGGTCGAGCCATTCTGGCGCGGGGTGCGGCTCGCCGTACCAGCGCTTGTACACCTCGGGATCGCGCAGCCGGAAGTCGGCGGAGCAATCGACGATGCGTTCGGCGATCTGGCTGAACTGCTCGATCTTTTTGGCCGCCGAGCCGTGCGGCAACGCCAGAAAGAGCACATCGCACGGCTCAACTTTGTTCATCGGCACATATTGCAACGCGGTGTGGCCGCGCAGATTTGGATGTGTGGAGGTGATCGGCTTTCCGGCCAAGCGCTCGGATGTCACCTGGGCCACGGTCACATCGGGGTGTTGCAGCAGTAATCGCAACAATTCGCCGCCGACGTAGCCAGAACCACCAATGATCGATACTCGTATCATGAAAATACTCCGTGAGAACACAACCGGGTGTCTAAACCGCTAATCCTTCGAAGATCTGCTTGCACGGGCAAAGAACCACAAAAGTGCAGTTAACGTCAGGCCATCGCGGATCTGGTTTGTCTCAATCAACTGCCAAAGCTCCTCTTGCGTGAGCCACGCGGCCTGCAAAATTTCGTTAGTATCGGTTGGCGCGTCGATCTGTTGCGCATCGTAGCCAACAAACACGTGAAAGGTCAGGTTGGTGCTGCCGTTGCAGGGGTGAAACCGCCCCAAATACTCTAGGCGTGCCACCTGCGCGCCGCTCTCCTCGCGCAGTTCGCGCAGGGCCGCCGCATCCAGCGCCTCGTCAGCATCGACACGGCCTGCAGGCAACTCCCAGCCCGTCGTATCGGTGATGAAGCGGTAGTGTTGCACCATCAGAATCCGCCCGTCGCTGCCGATCGGCACGATGCTCACGGCGGGACGCGGGAAATCGACCACGTGGTGCCCGTCGATGACCGAGCCATCGGGCAGGCGCACGTCGTCGCGGTGGAGGCTCACCCACTCGCTCTCGTAGATGGTGGTGCGCTTCAACACTTGCCAAGGTCGCTGATGCGTTGTGTCCATCAAACTACTTCCTCAAAAGCTGGCGCTGGGCGAACCGCAGCGCCAGCCAACAGTCATTCTACGATCGCGCTGCCTTGATCGTGTAATCGACGATATGGGCAGGGATATTCACGCCTGTGGTGTCGATGCTGTTGCGGAACTCCATGGTGTAGTTGACCTCGTTCACCAACAGCCGACCGTCGTTGTCCTCGAACACGTCGATCGCCACCACGCCGCCACCCACAGCATGCGCCGCACCGATGCACACATCCGCCAACGCTGGCGTGACCGGGCAGTTGCTGGCCTTGCCACCGAGGGCGGTGTTGGTCTTCCAGTGCTCGCTGGTGCGGTAGATCGCGCAGATGCACTCGTCGCCCACCACAAAGGCGCGGATATCGCGGCCCTTGGGCTTGTCCACGTATTCTTGAATGTAGAAGATCGAGTGGTGGTACGACCCCAAGATCTCCTTGTGCTCAAGAATCGATTCGGCAGCCTCGCGGTCGTTGACTTTGGCGATCAAGCGGCCCCACGAGCCGATCGCTGGCTTCAGCACGACCGGGTAGCCCAGTTGCTCGATCGCTTCCAGCGCCGACTCGGCGGTGAAGGCCATCATGGTGCGCGGCGTCGGCACACCAGCCTTGATCAGCGCCTGGGTCGTCTTGAATTTATCGCCGCAGATATCGGCCACGTAGGCGGTGTTGACGGTGGGCACGCCCGCGTCGTTGAGCGCCTTGAGCGCGTAGAGCGCGCGCGAGTGGTGGATGCTGCGCTCAAGCACCACATCATAGTCGTAGCGGTTGCGGTTCAGATCGAAGATCACTTCATCGTCGTTGATGCGGCTAAACTCGATACCGCGTCGTTCGAATTCGTTGAAGATCAACTTCTCTTCGACACGAATACGTGAACAGAGGACTGCGATTTTCATAACAGTTATTTCCCTTGTGGGTCAATATGTGCGGGTGGAGCGCGGTGAACCACGCCCACCCAAGCACGCTATTCGCCCCAGTCCTCGCCGACCTCGGGAGCCAAGGCGAGCGTGAGCGGGTTGACGCTGGTTACTTCAAGTTCGGCGGCGCAATCGGTGCAGATCACGATCTCACCCTCGACGGTGTCGGCTGGCAGGGTGATGTTGGCTTCGCACTCAGGGCAGTTCCCGGTCATGGTAGTATTCTCCTTCTTGTTTGCTTGTAAAAGAAAACAGCCGCTAGGCTGTCTTGATAAGCTGGATGACAGCGTTTGTCATCTCCTCGGTTGTGGCGTTGCCGCCAAGGTCGGGCGTGCGCAAATCGCTGCCGAGCACGTGGTTGATCGCGCTTTGGATGCGCGCGGCCCACGAGCGGCAGGCCGTTTGCAGCTCGGGCGTGGCGTTGGCCGATTGTGCGAGGTAATCGAGCAACAGCGCCGCGCAGCCGATCGCCGCAAGCGGGTTCGCAATCCCTCGCCCCGCGATGTCAGGAGCCGAGCCGTGGACTGGCTCGAACAGGGCTTGCTGGGCACCGATATTGGCCGAGGTGGCGAGGCCCAGGCCACCACCCCAGTAGCTGGCGATATCCGAGAGAATATCTCCAAACAGATTCGTCGTGACGATCACGTCGAAGCGCTGCGGCTTTTGCACAAGTTGCAGCGCCGCATTATCCACCAGCAACTCATCGTGAGCAACATCGGGGTATTGCTCGGCGATGTGCAGGGCCGCCTCGCGGAACAGGCCATCGCTGACGCGCAGCACATTGGCCTTGTGCACGATCGTGACGCGGGGCGCGGGGCCGTTCGGGCCGTGCTCGGCGGCGCGCTGACGGGCAAGATCGAACGCCGCCCGCACGATCCGCTCGCTGGCCTTACGCGTGATCACCCGCTCGGCGATCGCGGTATTGCCGTCGTCCTCGGTGCGCTCGCGGCCAGCGTACAGCCCTTCGGTGTTCTCGCGCACCACCACCATATTGATGTTGGGCTGCTCGATGCTGGTGACGGGGCGAATATTCGCGTACAGATCCAGCGCCCGCCGCAGCGCCACGATCGGGCTGCGGTAGCCGGGCACCGCGTGGCTCGGCGAGGAGACCGCGCCGAACAGCACCGCATCGGCCTCGCGGGCCGCCGCCAGTGTCTCGTCGGGCAGGCTCGTGCCGCGCTGCTGGAAGCACCCCCAGCCCATCTCGCCCGTCGTGAAGGTGAGCGGCAACTCGGTCGTCTCCAGGACGCGCTGCGCCGCCGGGATCACCTCCTGGCCGATGCCGTCGCCGGGCAGGATCAAAATCCGAAATGTGGTCGAATCACTCATCAAGAGCCTCAAGTTCACTGAGACCGTACCGATCAGGCAGGCTGCGTGGCGTAGGTGCCACGTTGCGCCTGTTCGTTACGAGCTTGCCGCCTCACCAGGGAAGCGACCATACTGCTTGTAGAACGGCACGATCCCGCCCGCGTTCCAAACCTCTTGCAAGAAGGTCGGCGGCGGCGGCAGCTGAATCTCCTGACCGTTGGCGACCAGCAGGCCCTTGCTCACATCGAAATCGACGATCTGCCCATCGGTGAGCACGCCCGTCAGATCGGCCTCGAAGCAGGGGATGCCCAGGTTGAGCGCGTTGCGGTAGAAGATGCGGGCGAACAGCGGGGCGATGATCGCACCGATATTCACCATCTTCAGGGCCAGCGGCGCGTACTCGCGCGATGAGCCACAGCCGAAGTTCGGCCCGGCCACGATCAGGTCGCCCGGCTGCGTGGTGCTAGCGAACTCGGGCCGCGCCTCGACGAACGGGTACTTGCGCAGTTCGTCCTCGCTCTTGAGCATGTAGGGTGCGTAGCGACCAGGCACGATCTGGTCGGTATTGACATTGGCACCGAATATCCAAACACGGGGCATTGTTGGTTCCTCCCCAGAATAGTGATCATCAAAACGGATAACGCACGAACGCCTAGCCGAGCACCTCTTGCGGGTGCGTGATGTAGCCAGTCACCGCCGTAGCAGCGGCCACCTCGGGCGATGCCAGATAGATGTTGGCCTTGGGCGAGCCCATGCGCCCTCGGAAGTTGCGGTTGCCCGTGAACAAGCAGACCTCGTCGGGGGCCAACACGCCCATGTGGCGGCCAATGCATGCGCCACAGCCCGGCGTGCCGATCGCCGCGCCCGCCGCCAGCAGCGTATCGAGCGTGCCGTCGAGTGACGCTTGGCGCAGTGCCTCGCTCGTTGCGGGCACCACCAGCAGCCGAACGCCTGGCGCAACGCGACGACCGCGCAAAATTTGCGCGGCCGCTGCCATATCCCCGTGGTGTCCGTTTGTGCAAGTGCCGATGTATATCACATCGACAGCCACCCGTTCCAAATCGCCCAGATCAACGACATTATCGACATAGTGCGGAACGCTGATCTGAGGATTCAACTGATCAAGGTCGATCTCAACAGTGCGGCTGTAATTCGCACCCTCCTCGACCCGCAGCCACTCCGGCACGTAGCCCGGCGCGTTCAGCCAATCCGAGCCGACCAGTTGGCGCAGGCCGTTCGTCGAGGACAGCGCGACTGGCTCCTGAGTGCTGGTTGGCGGCACGATGCCCGCCTTGCCGCCCACCTCGATCGAGAGCGTTGCCAGCGTCATGCGGTCGCCCACCGACAGGAAATCGACGCCATGCCACTCGACCGATTGGTACGTCGCGCCATCGGCGGTCAGTTCGCGGGCGGCGCGCAAGCCTAAGTCCTTCGCGCCCACGCCTGGGCGGAAGCGACCGCGTGCCTGCACCCGCACCGTCTCGGGCACGCGCAACCACGTCTTGCCGGTCGCCAGAGCCAGCGCGATATCGGTGGAGCCCATGCCCGTGCCGAACGCGCCCACGCTGCCGTAGCCCGTCGAGTGCGAGTCGCTGCCGACGATCAGCATACCGGGGCGAGCCATGCCCTCCTCCACCAACACCGGGTGCGAGATGCCGCGCCCGACATCGTAGAGATGGGTGATCTTCTGCTCGCGCACCCAGCGGCGCAGGTTGTACTGATACTCGGCGTTCTGCACCGTCGCCGCGGGCGCGACGTGATCAACCACTACCGCGATCTTTTCGGGGTCCCACACACGCTCAGCACCGAGTTCGTTGTGCAGAATTTTGATGATGCTCGGCGACAAGCTATCGTGCATCATCACCAAGTCAACATGGACCACTACATTCTCTCCAGCGCGTACAGGCCGCCCTGCTGCGTGCGAGAGGATCTGTTCTGCCAGTGTCTGAGCCATGAACATACACTCCTTCAAAGTTTTTTGAAGATTGGCTACCAGCGACCAAGTCAAAGGCACACACAAAAAACCCGCTTCACCATCAGCCTGGTGAAGCGGGCCTGTCAGACCTTCCGTGGCGGACAAGCGAGCCTAACCAGACCGATGGTCCGGTTTTTTGCTCTGCTTAACCTGCTTAACGAAAGTGAGATTCATTGTTCGTTCTGTCACATTTGGGAAATCAACGGTGCGAGTATAGCACTTGCAACTTGAAAAGTCAAATTCCGCACTCTGTTGCCCAACAAACTAAACTACGATTGCGGTACGTGTTCGTGGGCGTGGTAGCTCGAACGCACCAACGGCCCGCTCTCCACATGCTTGAATCCGCGCTGTAGTGCCTCCTGCTTGAACATCAGGAACTCGGTGGGCGTCACGTAGCGGTCGATCGGCCAGTGCGACGAGGTTGGGGCCAGATATTGGCCGATCGTCATCACATCCACATCGGCGGCGCGCAGGTCGTTCATCACCGCGATCACCTCGTGGTTCTCCTCGCCAGCGCCAACCATGATGCCGCTCTTTGTGACGATATCGGGCTGGAGGCGGCGGGCATGGGCCAACAGTTCCAGCGACTGGTGGTAGCTGGCTTTGGGCCGGAAGCGCCGGAACAGGCGCGGCACCGTCTCGATGTTGTGGTTGAACACATCGGGACGCGCGTCCAACACGATCTTCAGCGCATCCAGGTTGCCCTCGAAGTCGGGCGTCAGCACCTCGATCTTGCACTCCGGCAGGCGCTCGCGGATCTTACGGATCGACTCGGCGAAGATGTGCGCGCCGCCATCAGGTTGGTCGTCGCGGTTCACGCTCGTCAACACCGCATGCTTGAGCTGCAAATATGCTACAGCCTCCGCAATGCGGTCCGGCTCCTGCTCGTCGATCGGCGCGGGCTTGCCCTTCGCGATCGCGCAGTAGCGGCAGCCGCGCGTACACACTTCACCCAGCAACAAAAACGTCGCTGTGCGATGATTCCAGCATTCGCCAATATTCGGACAGCGCGCCTCCTCGCAGACGGTGTGCAAGCGCTTCTCGCGCATCAGGTGGCGCAGATCTTCGTAATTCTCGCCAGTGGGTGCCTTCGCACGCAGCCAATCGGGGCGGCGTGGGCGCGGAGAGGCCGAGGCAACCGACGGCGTCGATGGAGTTGTCGATGTTGAAACGCTCGGTGTGAGCGGAATAAACTCAGCCATAGGGCAAGCCTTTCGGGAAACAGGCGGTTGGGAGCGTCCTCCCGCCCTAGTTTACCACATCTGCAAACAACGATTCGTGTGCCGGAACGACTTGTATATCGAACACCTGCTCGAACATCGCGATGAGGCGCGCCTCCACTTCGGCGCGAGGCGGTGCGTAGCCTAGCAGCACCTCGAGCGACGTAACGCCGCGCCCCACAATCCCACACGGAATGATCTGCTGAAAGTAGCGCAGATCAGTCGTCACATTCAGCGCGAAGCCGTGCTGTGTCACGCCGCTGGCGCTCAGCTTGACGCCGATCGCCGCGATCTTTTCCATACCAACCCACACGCCCGTCAGCCCGGGGGTGCGGCTGCCGGTGATCCCGTAGCTCGCCAGGGTCAGGATGATCGTCTCTTCCAGCAAGCGCAGGTACCGCCCCACATCGCCGCCGTGCCGCGACAGCTTCAGGATCGGGTAGCCGACGATCTGGCCGGGGCCGTGGTACGTAATATCGCCGCCACGGTCCGACGCGATCAGCGCCACACCCTGCGCCTCAAGCGTGGACGCATCCACCAACAAATGACCGTCCTTGGTCGCGCGGCCCATCGTGTAGGTGTGCGGGTGCTGCAACAACAGCACAGTATCCTCGATCTCGCCAGCCGAACGCTGCCGAGCCAACTGACGCTGCCAATCCCAAGCGGTCTGATACTCCACCAGCTCGGCTTGGATCAGCCGCACGACCCGTCGATCAGATTGCAATTCATTCATTTTGTGAGCTGTTCTACGTCGATGAACGCGTACCAATAAACGTCGGTATCGCTGATTAGGAAGCCTTATCGGCCTGTTTTGACCGTTTCTTCTCGGCGTTCTCTAGTATACCACGCTTGTTCATTGTGCACTTGGAAGATAAGCAAGAAGCGCCATTTTAAGCTTACCAATGCGATAAAACCTGATTTGCTGTTGTAGCGTGACCTTCTGAGGCCTTTTCACGTTGAAATAGATGAAACTCCCAAGCTCACATCTCGCCATAGCATGCCCAACTGGTTGGTTTGAACAAGCTCAGCGGCGGCACAACGCCCTCCCTTCGCTGAGCGCTCTGGTATCAGCAGAGAATGCCCAAACGGCTGCGCTACAACCGCACCAATGGCATAACCTTTGCCTGCGAGCAGTGCAGGTTGGCTTGTTGAAAAGGAGTGAACCATGCGTCGATTTGCCTGGCTATGTGCAATAGTTCTTGTTCTTTTGGCCCCGTTATCGGCCCAAGCGGCACCGCTCGCCGCCGAGCAATGCTTCGCCGAAGTACCGTACTGCATCTCCGGGCGGTTTGAGCAGTATTGGCGCACCAATGGCGGCTTAGCTGTATTCGGCCTGCCGCTCACCACCGCCACCAAGCAGCGCACCGGCGAAGGCCCCACCACCTACCTCGTCCAAGTGTTCGAGCGGGCCAGCTTCGAGTTGCACCCCCACGACCCGCGCCCTTACGATGTGCAGCTACGGCGCTTGGGTGTGGAGATGCTCGCCGCGCAGGGTCGCGATTGGCAGAGCTTCCCCAAGAGCGATCCCAACGCGCCGCACTACTTCCCCGAGACGGGCCAAGCGATCGCTCCGGAGTTCTGGGGCTTTTGGTCGAGCCACGGCCTGGAGTTCGATGGCAACAAAAACGGCAAGAGCTTCGCCGAGAGCTTAGCGCTGTTCGGCATGCCGATCTCGCCCGCGCAGTGGGAGCAGAGCAGCGATGGCAATAGCTACCTGGTGCAGTGGTTCGAGCGGGCGCGCTTCGAGCACCACCCCGAGGCTCCCGCGGACTTTCAGGTGCAGCTCGGTCTGTTGGGCGCCGAATTGCTCAGCCATGCCCAGGCCCAAGCCCCCACAGAGACGCCAAGCGGCTTGCTGGGTGTGCCGCCCATCGAGGGCGCTTGTGTGCAGAACGCGCCACCCGCCGCCGAGGGCGCTCAGGCGTGGATGACCAACCCCGAGCCAGATACCGAGAACCAGCCGAACTCTGTCTGTGTGCGCCTGATCATCGGTGGGCAAGCCGTGAAGAACGCCAAAGTCTCGATGGTGATGCACTACCGCCGCAAAGACGTGAAGTACGGGCCGATCAAGACGCGCGAGGACGGTGTGGCCGAGCAGGGCTTCTACATCGGCGACCGCAAACTCGCGCAGCGCAACAACGCCGTGCTGATCGACATCACCATCACCGCGCCGGATGGAACGATCTACACCACCACCACTAGCTTTACGCCGCGCTTTGCTAAGAACTAAAGGCTCATTTCGGCACACAAATACAGCAGCGCCACAAACCGAGTGTTCGTGGCGCTGCTGCTCATGCAGAGAGTTGATCTAATCGCCGATGGCTGGGCTGCGCTTGCTGCTCGGCGAGAACGCGTGCTGTAGCGCGCTGCGCTTGCTCCAGATGAACGAACCGAGCGCCAGCACATAGCAGCCGAAGCCGATCCAGAACGATGTCGAGATGCTCGACGTAAACGCGATGGTGAGCGCCACCACCGAAGCGCAGACCGATGTTGCGCCGTTCACACCCCACAGCCACGGCGTGAGTTGAGGCGTGGCTTTGCTCGCCAACTTCATGCCGAGCGGGAAGGCCATACCCATGCACAAACCGATCGGGAAGATGATGCAGATCGCCAGCAGGATGCGCAGCGGCGTCGTGAGCGCCTGGAACGATGAGATGATGTACGGCGTCAGCAGACCGAACACCAGCAACACCACCACCAAGCCCAAGATCGCGAAGGTGCTGCTATTGCTTGTCTCGGGGTTGGGTAGACGCTGCGTGAGTGCGCTGCCCAAGCCACTCGAAAGCAGCAGCGTGAACAGCACCACCGAGAGACCATACGTGGGATGCCCAAGAAACAACGCCAAACGCTGCATCTGCGACATCTCTATCAGCATATAGCCGAAGCCGATGCTCATAAAGAAGATAAACAGCGGCAGGCTGCCCGTCAACTCCACTGTGCGCATCGTGAGCACCAACGGTCCCACGATACACAACAGCGTCAAGATCAGCATCACCAGCAGCAGAATGCCCAGCACCCGCACCGCGTGCTGATTGAACGACATCGCGCCCTGATCCTGCAAGTTCATATCGAACATATCCCGGATGCGCAGCATCTGGAAGAAGAACGGGCTATCGTCGGTGGTCGGTGCGATGTTCAGCGGATAGTTCTCGATGAACGAGCGGTATTCGCTCAACGAGGTCAACTGGTCGTAGGCCGGGTCAACCGAGCGCTCCGGCGTGAGCATCAGGTCGAAACGCATCTCCGACGTGACGCGCTCCATCGTGGCGATGTCCTCGGCTGTGAATGGCTCCTTGCTCACCAAAATCGTGCCGATGCCGTGCGGCGAATCGTCGTTTGGCCCGAACAGCTTGCGCACGATCATAATGTGGTCGCGTGGGTTCTGCACACCCTGTCGCTCCAGCGCGGCGGTCGCCATCGAGGTCAGGCGGTACATCTCGCCTGGCCGATCGCGGAAGTACCAGCGCGAGAAGGTTAACACACCCCTTGGCGATAAGCGCTCTAGGAAGTCCTCCCACGCATCGACGGTGTAAAGTGAATTTTCGGTGAACACAAACGCGCCAGCCGTTGTCGCCACCCACGTGTCGATCAGCGACACCTGCAGAATATCGTAGGTATCGGTTTGGCGCGCGATGTAACTGCGGGCCTCATCGTTCACGTAGCGCACACGGGGGTCGCGGTCGAGGAAGCCCGTGAAGTTGCCGAAGCGCTCGTTCACGGCGTTCAGCGTATCCTCGTTGAACTCGATCGCCAACACCGACTTCTGGTTGAAGCTGAGCGCCGAGAGCACGTCGCGTCCGCCGCCAGCGCCGACAATCAGCACTCGCGAATCGGGCCGGATGTAGTGCACGACATTCGTTACATCGTACTTGAGGAACTCAACCTCATTGAAATCGCCGTGGAAGGCCGTGAGCATCGTGCCAGCGCCTGCATCAACGCCAAGTTCCAACTGGCGCACAGGCCGTTGCTCGCTCGGGTAGGTCGAGCTGATGCCCCAGCCATCGGGCGGGGTGAGGCGCTGCGGGTTGCCCGCGATCGCAATGCGCGAGAACGAGTTCCACTTCTCGTACAGCGGGCGCGACTCGATGTGGCCGCGCACGTAGATCAGCCGCAGTGGCGACGACTGGTTGTACACCAGCAGCGTGTTGCCGAACGCCAACGCCGTGAAGATGCCCATCGTCCAAAGCGATGTCTTTAGGATGCGCGGCATCCGCTCGTGCAGGCTGAACATCACTGCGCCGAGCGCGGCTAGCACCGCCACCACGATCACCGCCGTGGGGCCGTCGGTGATCTTAAAGACGTACAGCAGAACCACACAGCCCAGTGCCGAGCCGACCAGGTCGAAGGCGTACAGGCGGCTGATCTGGCCCGTGAAGCGCGTCAGCGTGATGGTTGTACAGATACCGCTGAAGATAAACGGTATCGAGATCACCGTATACGTCAGCACAATCGTGAAAATGCCCGGTACTGTGCTGATGATGTTATTCTCGGTGTTGAACGGCAGGCTCAAGTGCGTGAGGAAGCTGAACACGATCGTGATCGAGAACAGCAGCGACGAGAGCGCCAAATGATACCGCGCCCGTTCAACCGTGAAGTACTTCGGCATCAGATAGACGATCAGCGCGCCGACGGTCATACCGAACAGCGCGATCGAGATCGCCATAAACGCGAAGTGGTACCACATCGTCATGCTGAACACCCGCGAGAGCAGGTTTTGGTACATCAGCGTGGACAATGTGATCAGGAACAGCCCCACAAAGGTGCGTGGCGAAGGCATATGCGCCGGCAACGGCTCGCTATCCGGCTGGAGCAACTGACGCAGGCGGCGCGCCCACCACGGCATCAGCACGCCCACCGCACCCAGGAACAGCACCCAGTTTTGCGGGGTAGCCCAAGCCAAGGTGTAGGGGTTGCGCCAAGCCCAGAGCGCAGCGCCGATCCCTAGCAGCGCCAGGCCCACACCAACGCGAGTCGTGCGTGCCCAGTCGCCCAAGCGCCCACGCCGATCGCCGAGCACCCACTCATCGAGCGCCCACAGCAAGCCTGCGAAGCCCGCCAACGCCCACGTGATCAGCAGGGCGCGCAGCAACGGCAACGCGCTCGGGTCCGCCGCATCCACAGGTATCAGGCGAATCCACTCGATCGGCACGCCCAACGAGCGCAACTTGCTGAAGAAGGCGCTGGTGATCAGATCGATCGGTTGAGCCTCCGTGCCGGAGCCGACCGTTGCGCCCGGCGGCAGCAGTACGCGGTACACGCGCCACTCGGGCCGTTCGATGGTGATAGTGGTAAGGAGTTGCTTATCCTGCTCGATACGGATGCTGTGATCCGATGTTTCCAATCGGTTTGCACCGTGTAGGTGCAACTCCAATATTTGAGCGCCACCACCTGAACCGTAGAGCATCAACCGAGAACCCGGTGTACTCCAGCGGAATCGTTTGCCATCACCGCTTTCGGGGGATTCGAAATTCTGAAGGTAACGATCTGCCGAACTCTCACCGAGCGTAATCGTCAACGGCGGTGGTTGGCGAAACAGAAGAAACAGGAGTAGGGCAAAAAGTACGAGCAGCAGCGCCAGAGGCGCAATACGCATCGCAAGCGATCGAGGATTGATAGACAAGAGCCTTCCCCTATAACCATTGTGAATGTCTAAACGAAGGTGGAATGTATCATACCCCCGCGTGCTTGTCAATTGCGGGGCAAGTGGTGGCGTGCATGCGTTCCAAGGCGATCAACCGTGATTGCAATACATGGTCACTACACTAAACAGTCGCCTTCTTGTCTCTATCAATGGAAACCGATTGAGCGCATCGTCGTTCAAATCGAATTTGTCTGATCGACTGTGTAAACGATCGATGGGAGAGAAAAAGAAGAGATCGTATTAAAATATATGTTCTGTTGATTTATTCTGTGTGTAAATAATTTGATGATGTGTATGAATGAATGAAATGTGGAGATATGTAGTTTTTGGGCGTAGATGAAATAGTGGTGAGATAACGCATTGTATTCATCTGAATCGTGTGAAAATCGATAGTTATGTAGGTTAAGTGGCATAGGTTATGTGGGCTGATGTCCTTCGGCGACCTTACATATATGTTTCAAGGGTTAAGCATGATACATTTTTGTTTGTGCGATTCTAGGTGTTATGACGCAACAAGTGCGGAATCATAATTTGAGGAGAGTAGTATGAGTTCTCAACCTGCAGTGGCATTGCCCGGCCCTCGCTTCGCGCCGATTATGGGCGCGCAGGTGGCAATGATGCATTTTATGAACGATCCGATCTCCTTTATGATGCACCTGTATCATAACCACGGTAATGTCGCCGCTTTCGACAGTAGTCAAGCGAGCAACGTCGGTGTCTTTGGGGCCGAGGCCAACCAGCAGGTACTTGGGCGCTCCGACTTGTTTCATACGCTTACTCTGCCATTCAAAGCGCCGCCCGATAGTATGTTACAGCGCTTGTTGATCAGCTTTCCGATTCAGGAGGGCGTCATCCACCGCACCTATCGCAACGGCATGCAACCGATGTTCTCCCGCCAGTACATCAATGCCCTGTCTCATGTAAACATGCTTGTCAGCTCCATGCTCGATCAATGGCAGATTGGCACGACCAAAAACGTGTGCGTCGATTTTGGAGAATTGCTCTTACAGTTGACGCTCAAGCTGATCTTCGAGGGAGTGTCGCAGGAAGAAGGGCGAGCACTCCTGCAAGACCTGGAGCATTGGCTGAATCTCGCTAGCAATCCCGTCAGCGTGATGCTACCGTTCGCGACATCGACACTGCCTTATGGTCGACTCTTGTCGCTTTCCGAAAAACTCGCGGCTCGTTATCGGCGCTACATTGCCGAGGAACGCGCGCAACCCGGCACGCACAAGGTGATCCGGCTCTTGTTAGATCTCCAGCAGGAGAACTCCCAAACCAATGATCTTCAGCTGTTGGGGCACATTCATATGACATTGATGGCAACAGAGCCAACCGCCCATCTTCTGGCATGGGCGCTCTTTTTGTTGGCCCAACACCCACAGGTCGCCTCCGATCTGCGCGATGAGATCGATGGAAAGCTCCACGGTGCGATGCCCTCACCCCACGATTTGGAGAGCCTGCCGCTGTTGCAGCGGGTGATCAGCGAGAGCCTGCGCCTGATGCCTCCTGCGATCTTTTTATCGCGTGTCGCACGAGCGCCAAGCTACGTGGCTGGCTACCCGATCGAGGCGGGCACGCACGTGATCTGTAGCCCGTTCGTCTCGCACCGCATACCCGAGGTGTTTGTATTGCCCAATCGTTTTATGCCGGATCGCTGGCTGAACAACTCCGTACCAACCTATGCGTATATCCCGTTTGGGATGGGTGTGCACACCTGCGTCGCAAGCCATTTCGCCCAAGTGATCATACGCATGCTGATCGCCCAGATGTTGCAGCGCTTCACCTTCCGCATCGCCCCGAATGCCCTGATCGAGCGCAAAATCCGTATCTCGTTGGTGCCCAAGTATGGGATGCCGCTGCAACTCCTTCCGCGTAGCGAGCGTTTTATGGCGAACCCTGTCAAGGGCAATGTTCACGAGATCGTCGCCCTAGCGGATTAATTCATCTGCAAGCAACACGAAGCCCTTCCCACACATTGGGAAGGGCTTTGTGCGTTGTGGCTAGTGCGTTGCAGTTAGTAAATTGGCACAAACTCCTCGATCTGTGTGAACGAACTCAGGCTTGGCGCGCTACCCGCCTCTAAGAACGAATCCACCCACCAGAAGATGTCGCGCTCGCGGATGATGCGCCGCATATTGCGCATACGGTTGCGGCGTTCCTCGCGGCTCATCTTCCAGGCGCGATAGATCGCGGCGGCCACCCCCTCCACATCGTACGGGTTGACCAACAGCGCATCGCGGTGTAACTGCGTGGCTGCACCCGCAAATTCGCTGAGGATCAGCACCCCATCCTCCAAACTACAGGCGCAGTACTCCTTGGCGACCAGATTCATGCCATCCTTGAGCGGTGTGATCAGCGCGATCTCGCTGGCGCGGTAGTAGGCCAACAGGGTGGTGAAATCGATGCGCTGATAGATATAGTGGATCGGCACCCATCCCGAGCGGGTGAATTGTCCGTTGATCTCGCCGACCAATTGCTCGATCTCGGCTTTGAGGGCGGCGTATTCGCGAATATCGGTGCGGCTGGGCACGAGCGTCTGCACGAGCGTCACCTGTTCGTGCATCTCGGGGTAACGCAGCAGTGCGTGTCGGAACGCGCTCAACTTCTCGGGGATGCCCTTGGTGTAATCGAGCCGATCGGTGCTGAAGATGATCGTGCGATTCGGGAAGTCTTCGTGGATGTACCACGCAGCATCGGCAACCGCTTGGCTGGCGGCTTGCTGCGAGAACATCTGGAAATCGATGCCGATCGGCAGAGCGCAGATGCGCACTCGGCGATCCCCGATATCGGCACTGATCACGGGGCCCTTGCCGTGGATGTTCACATTCTTCAGTAGCGTCCGCACGCACTGCACGAAGTTCTGGCGGTCGCGCATCGTCTGGAAGCCGATCAGATCGTATTCCAGCATCGCCTGAAGGATCTGGAAGCGCCATGGCAGCTTCAGGAAAATATCGAGTGAAGGGAAGGGGATGTGTAGGAAGAAGCCAACCGCGTTGGTAAGCCCCAGCGCTCGCATATCCCGCGCCACGTTGATCAGGTGATAATCGTGTACCCAAATGTAATCGGCTGGCTGACTATGTTCTGCAATGGCCTGCGCGAACTTGCGGTTCACCGTTTCGTAGGTCTGCCAGTAGCTTGGGTCGAAGTTGCAGCGGGTCTGGAGATCGTGGAACAGTGGCCAGATAATTTCGTTGGAGAAGCCCAAGTAGAATTTATCGTGTTCTGTGGCTGTAAGGATCACTGGCTTGAGATCGTAGCCGGAAGAAGCGGTGGCTTCGGCCAGCAGCGGCTCAAGATCGACCTCATCTTCCTCGATCGTGCCGGGCCAGCCGATCCAACTGCCACCTCGGTTGCGTAGCACAGGTGCTAGCGCCGTGATCAGTCCACCATTGCCAGGTTCGATCTGCCAGTTGCCATTTTTATCGCGAGTAAGCACGATGGGTAGCCGATTGGATACGGTGATCAAGCGACCTTCGTGAGATTCTATGGTATTCATACGCCTCCTTCATAGCGAAACTCATCTTGTAGAAGCCTCAATGCATCCCATGCGTCGCAACAAGCACTGTTGCGCAAACGTCTGATGTGCAATGGTTCGTTGATGCTCCTAACGAGTGAGAAGCATGGATAACGTGCATACCAATCAAGTATTTGCGCCAATCGATCCCGACCATACACTAGAGCGCGTGGCTGGCGGCAACGAAACGGAAGTGTACCGCTCCGATGACGGTACGTGGGTAGCAAAGTTGAAGAGTGAACTTGGTAGCGACGCTGCTGGGGCCCTGGCCGAAGCGCAGGCGATGCGTGCGGCGGCGGAGGATTTTGCTGCCTGCTTGGGGCCGATGTTCAGCATCCCAAGCGATTTTATAATTGCCAGCGACGATGCTGGGCGATGCCAAATTTTGGTTATGCAGCCATACTTACAGGGTGCGCGCTCGTTGTATGAGTTGGATTATGCAACGCTCTCAGCGTCACAACGCTCTCAACTAGCCACCCAACTTCGGGTTATCATCGACCGCTCGTTGGCACACTACCGCGCCACTGGAAGTATGCCCGATTTGTATGGCCGAACGAGTGCTAACCAAGCCGAGCGCCGACGCTTGAATGGTCCACTCATGCTGCCGTGGCGCATTTGGAGCTTTCTCGTGCAGCGTAACCTGCTGCGCTCCCACAACCTCATGCTCACCGACGAGCCAGAGCCACGCGTGGTGCTTGTTGATTATGATCCTGTCCGGCGCGGTTGGCTCTATCGGTGGATTTACTATGCGGTACGTCGATTGCTGTTCTGGCGTGATCTCGTGCTAATTCGTCTCATCCTTGGATAGTTGAGCAGTCGCAGCCGCTAGAATGTTTAGGTTCATGATACCTACTATTGCTTAGCATAGCAAGCATTTAGCCACAGATTGTGGACAAAATCACGAAAACCAAGGGATTTGCAGAGCGGCTCCAAGCACTAAAATGAAGTTGTAGCTCCCATGCACGATCGCGCTGATGGTCGTATTGCTGCGTTTGCGAATCCAGCCGAGCGCCAAGCCGATCAAAAACACCAGCAGCAGCGAGTCCCAATGGTATTGCATGGCGTGGAGCGATGTGAAGAAGATATTCGGCAGCAGTATGCCGAAGCGCGGCTGGAGCGCTCCACGGATCGCGAGTTCCTCGCCAAGTCCGGCAGTGACGCCGATCACCACGGCGCCGATTGGGTTGATCGCGAAGCCCAACAGTGTGTTGAACGCTTCTCCATCGGTTGTCGGCCAGCCGAAGATGCCCCACAGCCAGCTGGTGCTCATATTGAGCAGCGTTGCCACGATCACCAGCACCACCGTGAACACCGCCGCCTCGCCGAGTTGCCGCAGCGTTGGGCGCACAAGGCCCAGCCGTTCGAGCGCGGCGGGCAGGTCGCGTTGTAAGCCATAGCCCACCGCCACAATCGCGCAGGGCACCGTCCACATCAGCCCGTAGAGCATGTCGCGCAGCATCCCGCTATCGTCGCGACCCTCGTTGAACGTTTCGCTATTCTGTTCGAACAGCGCGAGCAGCGGTGGCGTGTCTTGGAACAGCAGTGGCGCGAAGCTGATCAGGCTGAGCGTCAGCATCGTCACAAGCGCAATGCGATGCACGAACGAGTTCGGGTCGAACGGCAGGAAGCGGCTCAGCCAGCGTTGGAACGGCGGAATAAAGCCCACCAAGCTGATGAAAAACGCCAGCGTAATGCTGAGAAAGATCTGAGAGATGGAGAGTAATCCCCCGGAAACAATTGTATTATTGTTCAGATCGACAAATGGCGAAATACTCATCGCAAAGATGCCCAATGCGGAGATGCCGATGAATATGACCCAATAGACCAATGTGAGCACTTTGCCCCAAGTGAAGCGTAGCCCCAAATAGGCGCACACTGCCAGAAACATAAACGGCAACACTTGAAGGCCTGCTATCGCGATACTCTGTGCCTCGCCGCCGATGGCGTATACGATCGGCCAGAGGACCATAAGAAGCAGCAGGCCAATGCCAAGCTGTTTGCCCGACATTGGTGCAGTTGATTGGTCGATAGACATGGAGTTATCGTTCATAAGGTGAACCTTTCCATATGTCGCATGAGCAACAATACGCACTTTCCTTTGTGGATCATTTCACAAAACTGCATAATGCATTGTAACAAGCCATTATACGATCGGGAATGGTACTCGAGACTGATCATATGTTCTAATTTTGGCGACATTGGTGAAAGAGGCTCTTGTATGGGTAACTAGAGTTAGGTCGTTTTAGGGCTGATTGCCGCATTAGGTGCAGCTGGTTGGCTATTTTTGGCAGTTTGGGCTTGGGGAATGTGCCCTCGACGCTCGCTACCACGCTGCGTTCGCTGATGATGGCCGGATGCTGGTGGTCGTCACGTTGGTGACGGGGCAACTACAGCCTCTGCATCGCCTTCGTGTTTTTGCTGGGGATGCTGATTTGGGGGAGCAACATTCCTGGCTAGTTGGGTTTGGTGTTGTTAATGGTGGGAATTGACTTAGAGGCTGCGGTTTGGCGACTGATGGGGCCGCCAAACCGCTACACACGTCACTCGACCGTTAATCCCCAATGTTCGGGCGAGCGCCACAGGCTCGATAGCGTCAACTCGCCGATGAACAGCAATTCCTTCGGCATCCGATCGTAGAGCTTGAAGAAGAGCTCCTGGTGGGCCAGCAGCTCGCGCTGCCACACATCCCGATCGACACTCATCAATGCCTGGAACTGCTCGGGAGTGAAATCCTCCATCCCGCGCCAATCGATCTCCTCGTAGCGGGGCATCCAACCCAATGGACTCTCGGTGCCGAGCGCTTGGCCGCGCGCCCGCTCGACGATCCACTTGAGCACCCGCATATTTTCGCCGAAGCCAGGCCACAGGTAATTGCCCTGCGCATCGCGGCGGAACCAGTTGACATTGAAGATGCGGGGTGGATTGGGGATTTGGCGGCCAAAGTTCAGCCAATGGTTGAAGTAATCGGCCATGTGGTAGCCGCAGAACGGCAGCATCGCGAACGGGTCGCGCCGGATCTCTCCCACGTTGCCGGTGGCGGCGGCGGTCGTCTCCGAGCCCATAGTCGCGGCGGCGTACACACCGTAGATCCAGTTGAAGGCCTGGTAGACCAGCGGCACGGTGTTGCTGCGTCGTCCGCCGAAGATAAAGGCCGAGATCGGCACGCCGTTCGGGTTATCGTACTCCGGGTCGATCGACGGGCACTGCGAGATCGGCGCGCAGAAGCGGGCGTTGGGGTGCGCCGCGATGCGCCCGCAATCGGGCGTCCAATCCTGGCCCCGCCAGTCGATCAGGTGGGCGGGCGGCTCCTTCGTCATCCCCTCCCACCACACATCGCCGTCGTCGGTGAGCGCCACGTTGGTGAAGATGGTGTTGGCGCGAATGGTGGCCATAGCGTTCGGGTTGGAGCGCTCGGAGGTGCCGGGCGCCACGCCGAAGAAGCCCGACTCGGGGTTGATGGCGTACAGCTTGCCGTCGGGGCCGGGCTTGAGCCAAGCGATGTCGTCGCCGACGGTTGTGACCTTCCAGCCGTCATCGAGGAACGGCTTGGGCGGGATGAGCATAGCGAAGTTCGTTTTGCCGCAGGCGCTGGGGAAGGCGGCGGCGACATAGGTCTTTTTGCCCTTGGGATCGGTGACACCCAGAATCAACATATGTTCGGCCAGCCAGCCCTCGTCGCGCGCGAGCACCGAGGCGATGCGCAGCGCGAAGCACTTCTTGCCCAATAGCGCGTTGCCGCCGTAGCCCGAGCCGTACGACCAAATGGCGCGCTCTTCGGGGAAGTGCACGATGTATTTGTGCTCGTTGTTGCAGGGCCAGGGCACATCGGGTTGGCCGGGTGCGAGCGGCATGCCCACCGAGTGCACGCACGGCACGAAGTCGCCATCGCCGAGCGTTTCGAGCACAGCGCGGCCCATGCGCGTCATAATGCGCATGCTGGCGACCACGTAGGGCGAATCGGTGACCTCGACGCCGATATGCGCGATCGGCGAGCCGAGCGGCCCCATGCTGAACGGCACGATGTACATGGTGCGGCCACGCATGCAGCCATCGAACAGTCGGTTGAGCGTCTCTTTCATTTCGCGGGGGTGCACCCAATTGTTGGTGACACCCGCATCGCTGCGGCTCAGGCTACAGATGAAGGTGCGATCTTCGACCCGCGCCACATCGCTTGGGTCCGAGCGTGCGAGGTAGCTATTCGGTCGTTTCTCGGGGTTCAAGCGAATCAAGGTGCCAGTTTTGACCATTCCTTCGCAAAGTCGATCATATTCCTCCTGCGAGCCATCGCACCAATGTACATGGTTAGGCTTGCAGAGCGCAATCAGATCTTCCACCCAGGTACGTAATCGAACGTTCTGTACATAATCGGGGATCTGCATAAAGTGCCTTCCTTACCATCAGACAGACCTAAGGGATTTCATCCTGAGAGCGGCGTAGCTCAAAAGAAACTATCGACCCCATGGAAATCGATGGAGAAATGGGCGTTTCCTCGGTTGGTCATTCGGTTATTTTAACAAAAGTTTTCTGGAATATCTACAGAAATAGCGGAGAAATCGAAGAAATTGACGAAATTGATATATTAATTTCGTCAAAACGCCAAGTATGTGTCTATAAATAACTGGATATATGTTGAAGTGTAGTTAATGTATCAATGTTGAATATAATGTCAAGTTCTGGCGCGTGATTCGATATGACTGTATATATGTTGAAACGCGGCCAATACACCTGTATGGTTTGCCGCGACAGTCTCGAAGGTGGGCCAGTGGGCTGGGTTGAGGTGGCGGTCGAGTTCAGCGACAGGTACGGCATTGGGGATATCGCGCTTGTTGTATTGCAAGAGGAAGGAGATGTTTTTAAGATCGCGTTTTTGCGCTTTCAGAAAACTAAAACATTCACGTACCGAATGAAGGTGTTCCTCAAGTTTGTGTTTTTGGGAAACGATCACAAAAACGATCGCATCGGCGTCGTGGAGGATACGGGTGCGATGATAGGTGTAGAGGGTGCAGTCGGGTACGGTGGTGAGATGGAGGTGTTGAGCGCCGATATGCACCTCCATCGAGATGATTCGGTAGAACTCGTGGCCCTGCGAGGCAAGATCGCTGCGACTGGTGGGCGGTAGCTGCGCGTGGAGCTCTTGCGGCTCACTGCAACGCCGAAGGTTGCGCGCCCCAGTCGTAGCTGTATTTGCTCAGCTTCAGCACCTGCCACGCCTCGGCGCGTTGGATGCCGGGCAGTTTGCCGATCTGCTCGCTGAGGAAATCGAGCAGCGCGGCGTTGCTCTCCAGCCAGACCTCCAGCATGATGTCATAGCTGCCCAGCGTGAGGCCGACGAAGCGCACATTCGACATGTGTTGCAGCGCTTGTTCGATGGTCTGCTGGCTGCTACGGTCGATCTGCAGGCCGATGATCGCCACCACAGGCTGGCCCAACGCGAAGGGCGAGGCGACCGCGACAATGCGGATCTGCCCGGCATCGAGCAGGCGCTCGATCCGTCGGCGGATGGTCGCTTCGCTGCTGCCGAGTTGCGCGGCAAGCGCACGGTTGGTGATGCGCGCATCCTCCTGCAGGGCGGCGATGATCTTGCGGTCGAGCGCGTCGAGCTCGGTGTGTTGGGACATAGCGGTGCTCCTGTTCCACTAATGGGCCTGTGACGAAAATAGATCGAGAGAGAGCATCAAGATGACGCTTTTCGTTAGAATATTGAGGAAATTTCCAATATACTTCATAGCGTGTCGCAAGGATGCTTGTTTATAGCGCTGCAATATACCACAGCGGCGTATTGGGCGCTCGATATACGAGGTTTGAAATGGCTTGGTTCTACGTATTTATCGCTGGACTACTCGAAGTTGGCTGGGCGATGGGCTTGAAGTATAGCGAAGGCTTCACCAAGCCGCTGCCAGCGGTGATCACCGTGATATTGATGATCGCTAGTTTCGCGTTTCTGGGCTTGGCGTTGCGCCAGTTGCCGTTGGGCACGGCCTACGCGGTGTGGACGGGCATCGGCACAGCAGGCACGGCCATTTTCGGCATGATCATGCTGGGCGAATCGACGCAGTTGCTGCGGATCGCCTGTATTCTGCTGATCATGGGCGGTGTGGCGGGCCTGAAGTTCCTGACGCCGAACTAGGCGGGCTTGCAGGTGACGAGGCGGTGGTTGATCGCGATCAACCACCGCCGTTTGATTCGTGAGGGATCAGTTGGTTGGCTTGTACTTGCGCAATCTCCCCATAAACGCGTCGAACTCATCGCCATCCTTGAAGGTCTTTTTGGGGATGAGCACCGCACTGATTTCGGACAGCACCAAGTAGATGTAGGCCATGTCCTGCTCAACGGCTTTGATATCGGCCCAACGCAGCAGATTGGAGCCTTGCGGCGTGCTGCACATCACTCCATCCGATTGAATGGTGCAGGTCATCTCGGTGAGTGCGTTGGGGTTCTGCTTGAGGGTGTGAGCCACCACTTGCCGCACGTATTGCGCCTGAAAGAAGTATTTGGCGAACGCGTAGATCAAGATCAGGCTGCCGATCAGCAGCGTGACGTGTTGGAACTGTAGGCCGTTTTCGCTGTTCATAAGGAGCAGCACGAGCAGCAGGACATTGGGCACGATCGCGCAGAGCAGTTGCAGGCGGCGAAAATGCCACTTGAGTTTCGGGTTTATGCTGGCGATATAGCGGGCGGTTGCTGCAATATCTTCCACTCCAATCGGGAAGGTCACGGTCATCGCTAGGACTCCTTTGCGGTTTTCGGTATGGCCCTATTGTATGCGAAAAGACCGTGGGCATGTTCGTTGTTAGTCCTGTTGATTTTCAAGGATGAGGCCAGCTGGTGTTGGGCGCAGACGTGGTGGCAACTGTTGAAATAGGTGATGTGCATTAAGGATACAGTGACGTGAGTCATAGTTTGTGTATATATAGACGGTTTTATCGTTGAGTTTCACTGTGTCGAATGCCCCATTTTGAGGTTGTGTGTAGTTGAGTAACATAATTTTTTTACCACTATGGTCGGGAAGCGGTATTCTGATTTGAGGGTAATGTTTAAATACAAACTCATATGCACGCTGTAAAATACTTTTCCAACTGTGAACGCTCACGATGCTACCATCAGGTAGCCGCATTTGACTAGCTCGCTTGTTATATGTCTCGGTGATGCGGTCAAGCTCAATAAAATCCTGTGTACCATTGTGATAAGATGTAGTCGGTTCTTGAGAACGTAATTGAGTTGATGGGCCTGACAATGGCGAACTGACAGGTGTAGGTATGGTTGTAGCTTGTGTAGCAATGCGAGAGGGTACTTGTTTAATAGCCTCTAATTCTTGCTGAACAGCGTCAAGTTGTGTTTCTAAATGTTGTACCTTTTGGGCGAGATCATCAATATCCTCCCCCATAGGCCAAAATTTAGCAGCGTCGAGATGCTGTACCAAATAACCAGCGCAATCTATTAAATTATCACTAGCTAGATTAAGGATACGAGGTATTTTGATGTTTCCAGGTTGAAAATCTGTAAAATGCATCCAGGTTAATCCGTCTGTAAGGAATATGTACCTTAGTTTAAAAACAAAAGCATAATTTACTAAACTCATTATAAGGTCGTTTTTCTCAAGATTTGTTCCCAAAGATTTAGCTTCAATAATTATTTGAATTTGCTTATGATTATCATTGAGAGCATAATCGACGCGATTTTGCTGGGCATATTTTTCTACTTCAACCATATGGGGATTTGCTGTATCCCAACCCAAGGCACGAAGCACAGGATCGATAAGAACGGCCCGTGTGGCTGCCTCATTAGTCGCTAAAGTAGCTTGATACTGTTTTGCAGAGATAACCACCTGCTTTAAAATTTCACTAAGATGACTGAGAGGACTTTGGATACGCATACAGACTCCACTGCCATAATATGAAAAAAGCAAGGATTGGGAGGTAAGATGCCTCTGAAATGAGGAATCTTACCTCCTTATTGTAACCTAGTTTCGTAAATGTGTTATGACGGCAGCGTCACTTCCCAAATGGTACCACGGCTGCCCCAATCGAGCACATACAGCTTGTTGCCGAGCAATGCAGCATCGACCGGGTGGTCGAAGCCAACCGCGAGCTGCTGAGTCGTCATCTCGTAGGTGTCGCCCTTTTTGGTGAGCTTGAAGGTCAGTAGGTCGCGGCCCGGGTCAGGGATGATGCCTGCGGCTGCGCCCCAACTCACCATAAAGCCGTTGCCCTTCAGGTCGCCGCCGAGGGCGTTGGCGTTATCGAACACTAAGCCGAGCTGCGAGCGGTGCGGCGTAAAGCTATGTGCCACCTCGCCGATCTCGCTGGCGTCGTAGATGCTACCATCGGCCTCGCGGAACATGTCGGCATCCGGCCCGACGTTGATGATCGGGTCGGTAAAGGTCACGCCTTCGGGTGGCGGCGGGTACGATGGGTCCTTCACATACAGGCCGCTTTGCACGGCGAAGAAGTCTTTCTGAAGCCGCCCGTCTTTGCTGATGTCGTAGTTCGGATCGAGCTTGGGGTTATCGACATTGCCGAAGCGCCAGGGGAAGCCGTAGTGCTTGCCCTCCTGAATCCAGTTCAGCTCATCGGCGAAGTCGGCATCGGGACCATTGTCGATCGCAAAGAGCTGGTTATCCGGCCCGAACGCGAGATCGTAAGCGTTGCGCGTTCCATCGGCGAAGAGGTAGCCTTCGGCCTTGAGCTTCTCGGCATCGTTGGGCAACACGAGATTCTCGGCGTTGGCTGGCACGCGGAAGATCGCCGAGGTGAGCGGCAATTCGCGGGTGTTGGGATGCGCGCCGTTGGCATCCTCCACCTCGCCGTGATCCGTGCGCGAGCCGATGTTGAAGTAGACGAACGCGCCATCGGGGCTGACAACAATCCCGTTGCCGTTATGGTCGAACTGCGTGCCGCTGGCGGGGTACACTTCGGTCGAGGCCAAGTTCGTCCAGGTGCGCTCGCCGTCCGCGCCGAGCGTGCCCTTCTGGATCACGACCTGATTGGTGGTGGGAGTGGTCACATTGCCCAACACGAACATCGTGCCATCGCTGCCGAACGCCAGGCCCGCAGCCACAAAGCCGCTCGGCGCGCCGATGTCACTAGCGGTGTAGACGCGCTTGGTCTTGTTCGCGCCCGTCTCCTGCGGTGCGAGCGTGAAGATGTCGCCGTTGCCGTTCATGTAGTAGATCGTGTTGCTGGAGGGGTCTAGCTTCAACCGCACGAAGTAGCCGCCCGTCTGGGTCACTGGGGTGATCGTGATGTCGTCGCGCAGGGCGACGGGCTTGCCGATCTCGGGCGTGGGCACGGCTTGCGCGGTGGGCCGTGGTTTGGGCGTTGCGGTTGGCGCGGCGGTTGGTGCCTCTGCAATCGCCGTGGGGGTCGTTGGAGTTGGAGCATTTGCAGTGGGGCCACATGCGGCGAGCAGTAGCCCAATCCCAAGGAACAGCCAAAGCGACCGAAAAGACAGAGTTGCCATCAGGTAAACTCCTTGCTAGTGCGGCATTGCTGGTGTGGGACGCTCCGAAAGGGCTTAGAGACGTAGTCCGCTGGGGATGTGGGTGATTGGTGGTCGGGGCGCAGTGTCGCGCCTCACGATGGGTTTGGGGCTGCGCACAGCGACGCAGCCCCAAGCAGTGTGCAGCTACACAAACACGATACAGGCTGGGCGAACCGCCTCGACCTGGCTGATCGGCGCGCCAAGCCCGGGCGCCTCCGCCTGAACGGGCAGCACCGAGACCAGGCTGCTCTCCTGATTGGCCACCAACACATAGCGGCCATCGGCGGTGGGCGCGAAGTTGCGCGGCACCCTGCCACCGCTGGGCGCATAGCCGATGCTGGTGAGCGAGCCATCGGCGTTCACCGCGAACACAGCGATGCTGTCGTGCCCACGGTTCGAGACGTACAGCCGCGTGCCATCGGGCGAGAAGTGGATATCGGCCACGGTGTTATTTGCGTCGGGCGCGGGCAGCGTGGGGATGGTCTGGCGCTCGCTGAAACCGCCGTTCTCGGCGTCGTAATCGAACACCGTCACCGTGCTATCCAACTCGTTGCCCACATACAAGTGTTGGCCGTTGGGATGGAAAGTGGTGTGGCGCGGGCCGGAGCCGGGAGGCGTCGGGATTTGCGCGTGCGGCGTCAGCGTGCCCTTGGTGTCGTCGAAGCGATAGACCATCAATCGGTCGAGGCCCAAGTCGGCCACGATCGCGAAGCGGTTATCGGGCGAGAGGATGGTCGAGTGGGCGTGCGGGCCTTCCTGGCGCTGCGGATTGACGCCGCTCGCGCCGGAATGCTGCACGAAACTCGTCTGCTCACCCAGCGACCCATCCTCGCGGATCGGCAGCACCAACGCGCTGCCGGAGGTGTAGTTAGCCGCCAACAGCCACTTGCTCGTCGCATCGATCAGCAAGTGACAGGGCGCCGAGCCGCCGCTCGGCTGGTGGTTGATCGGCGAGATCGCCCAGGTTGTGCGATCGTAGCTCAACGCCCAGATCGAGCCGTTGTGATTCTCGCCCGTAGTGTAGATCCAGCGACCGTTCGGGTGGGCCGCCAAAAACGATGTGTTGCCGATGCCTGTGTAGCCGCCGACCTTTGCGAGCGCGCCCGTCGTCTGGTCGTAGCTGAAAACCTTGATGCCCTCATCCTCGGCGGTGCCATACCCGCTCACAAAAATATGTGTGCTCATCGGAAAAATACCTTACCTAGGTGGAACTCACCAATTCGTGACTGAACCGTCACTGCGTCTCCAATGCGGCGCCTCCCAGAAGCGCCACGTATGTTCCTGAGCACGTTGCTCGTCGAAATCGATACCCAGCCCGGGCGTATCGGGGACAGGGAACACGGTGCCGTCCAGCATCGGCTGCGTGGGGAAGAGCGCCTCGACATCGCTGACGCCGGACTGGCCGTAGTAGAGGTTTTCGCTCTGCGTGACGCGCACTTCGAGCCAGGCGAAGTTCGGCACCGCCGCCGCCAAATGGATCGTCGCAGCGGTGCAGATCGGCCCGAGCGGATTGTGCGGCATCAGGTCGATGTAGTGCGCCTCGGCCCAGCCCGCCACCTTCATCGCCTCGGTGAAGCCACCCACGTTGCAGATATCCACACGGGCGAAATCGGTGAGGTGGCGTTCGATGTACGGCATAAACTGCCACTTGCTGGCGAACTCCTCGCCCACCGCAAACGGGATGGTCGTCATCTGGCGGAGCGCCGCGTATGCCTCGGGTGTCTCATCGCGGATCGGCTCCTCGATGAAGTCGAGCGTGCCCTGCGGCATACGCTGGCAGAACGAGGCGGTCTCGGCGATGCTGAGGCGGTGGTGATAATCGATGCCGAGCGTCAACTCGCTGCCGAAGCGCTCGCGAGCCTTGGTGAGCCACTCGGCGGTGTAGCCGATCGAGGCGCGCGGATCGAACACGTTCGGCCCCAAGTCGCGCGGCGAGAGCGGCATCGTGCGCACGACCCGCCAATCGTGTTCCCACAGTAACTCGATGCTGGCCAACATCTGCTCGCCCGTGCCGCCGCTGGCCGTGGCGAAGCAGGGAATCGTATCGCGCTGTTTGCCGCCCAACAGCTGATAGACGGGCACACCCAGCGCCTTGCCCGCGATATCGTACAGCGCGATGTCGATGGCGCTCTGAGCCGCCAGCAGCACGCGCCCACCCTCGAAGTACTGGCTGCGGTACAACTCTTGCCAGATCCGCCCGCGCTGCATCGGGTCCTGCCCAATCAGAAACTCGCGGAAGTGCTTGAGGGCGCCGATCACCGCTAATTCGCGCCCACTCAGGCCAGATTCCCCTAAACCGTAGATACCCTCGTCAGTCTCCACCTTCACGATCAACTGGTTGCGGCTGCCGATCCAGACCGGGTAAGGCTTGATGTCGGTGATACGCATAGGGTTTACTGCTCTCTTATTTGGCTTGCAAGAATCCCACTGAGGGCGTCGTTCATGTGCGCAAGCATCAGCAACCGCGCCTGTGCCGCGTTGCGATCGCGAATGGCCTCGGCGATCAGCAAATGATAGCGCACCGCTCGTTCGGTCATGCCAGGCTCTTTCGATGTGAGCTTGCGACTCTCGATTAAGACATCGTGGACGCTCTCGATCAACTGATAGAGGATCGGGTTGCGGGCGGCAAGCGCGATCCGACGATGGAATTGCAGGTCGGGATCAGAGAAATCCTGCTGCTCACGGGCCTTCAACTCCATCTGTTTGGCGAGATATTCGATCAGTTCAAGCTCACTGTCGGTGCCGCGTTCGGCGGCGAGTGCAGCGAGTTCAGGTTCCAAGATTCGTCGGGCCTCGGCCAGCGCAATCACCAAGCCGATGTTCATATCCTGGAAATGCCGCGAGAGGTTGTTTGCCAGCGATGAAGATGAATCGGTGACAAACACGCCGCGCCCATGCTCGATCCGAACCATCCCAATCGATTGGAGTGATCGGAGCGCCTCGCGCACTGATCCCGTGCTGACCTCCATCTCTTGGGCTAGTTTGGTGATGCTGGGTAGGCGCGTGCCTGGGAGCCAATCGCCCCTCCGAATCCGCTGCCGCAGCACTTCGAAGATCGATTGGAAAACCCGATTATGTGGCGCTCCATCCGTATCTTGGTGCGAGACGGACGTTAACAGGAGCCCTTGATTGGCGTGTGAGTCGCGCTCATCAGTCATGATACTCTCTGTTCACGCGAGTCTAGCTGAAACTGACGATGGACATAACTTCCCTGGTGATTGGCGTCGAGCGCCAGAATCGCTTGGAATTGCTCTATCGCTTCGGCTTGTTGGCCTAATCCAAGCAGACCCAAGCCGATCAGATACAGGCAGTGGATTCGGTTTCGCAGGGTCAGATCCTCATCAAACACTAGAAAGGTTGGCAACGACACAGCAAAATAGTCGATCGTGACGATATCTGCAAGGTGCTGACGCCCATGCGCGATCAATGACTGAAAGAGTTGCTGTGCCTCATCGGCTCGCCCTAGCCGAATCCGCGCAAGCCCTTGATAGAATAACATGTCGGGCGGCTGGTCATTGTAATACATAACTGAGGTTAGCTCGTCGGAACCGACCGCCGCACGCTCGAACCACTCACGTGCCCGTTCGAGATCGCCGTGCTGCTCGTAGGCTAAGCCCAAGTGATACAACAAGTGATTATCCCGCGCGTTGGGAAGCCGCCCCTCGCCAAGATTCCGTGGGTAATGCAGGCCCTGTTTGAGCAGCGCAATCGCCTGCTCTGTCTCTCCCGCCGCCAGCAGTTCACGCCCCAACCCGATCAGGCTCGCGATGTACTGACCTGTCACCTTGCCCTCGCCACCCTCCCAAGGGTGGAACTGCCGTCCTCGCAGCAGATCAAGGGCTTGTTGGTGCTGCCCCAACATATTCAAGATGGTGATGTACTCGATCATCAGATCGTCGCGCTGCTTCACCAACGCACGGTGCTGATTGAGCCATTCGAGGCGCTGCTGCGGCGTGTGGTTGCGGCGTTTGCGCAACTGATCGAGTTCGTACAGCACTCGCGCATCGTTCGGGTTCAGCGCGAAGGCCCGCTCGTACGATTCCTCGGCGCGCTCTGGCTCGTTGCGCTTGTTGAAGTAGGCCAAGCCAAGGTTGCGGTGGACCGTGGGGAACTGCGGATCGAGTTCGCGAGCCCGCTCCCAACAGTCGATTGCCTGTTCGTAGCGTCGATGGGCGTACCAAAACGTGCCAAGGTAGTAGGCGGCCCGCGCATCGTTGGGGTTGGCTGCGAGTGCCGCTTCGAGGATTAGCACGCTCTCAAGCCGCTGCGGGAAGCAGTAATCGGGCGGTAGGCTCTGGGCGCGGGCGAACCACATCTGCGCCTCGCTCGGCTCACCCGCGCACTGTGCGCAGTATCCGAGCAAATACACCATCAGCGGGTCGGACTGCTCGATCTGTTGCAATAACTGCATCGCATCGGCGAACAGCCCCGCGTGGAGGTAATCGAGCGCTATTTCAAAAGCGTTGCGCAAAGTGGATGGCGCTGGTTGCAATTGTAGTGGCAGGTTGGTTTCTAGCAAGAACTGCTCCCACAATACGCCTGCATCGAGCACATCGAGCGCCAAGGCCTGCTCGATGGTAGAGCGGGCCGCGTGGTCACGCCCAAGCCTTCGCAGCAGCGCGATCTGCAGATGACGGGCCTGATGGTGCGACCAATTACGGCGCAGCGCACTCGCCAACAGATCGAGCGCCTCTGTGTAGTTGCCACGGCGCGAGGCGATGCGCGCCAACTCGAAGAATGCGCTATCCTGCCACGCGGCGTTCCAGGTCGCCTTGTAGAAGGCGTCGAAGGCCTCGTCGAAGCGACCCTGCATCTTGAGCGCCAAGCCCAAGTTGTAGAACGGCTCGCCATCGTAGGGATTGGAGTTGCGGCGCGTCAGGCTGGTGATCGCCGTGCGGAAGAACGTCTCGGCCTCGCGGAACGCCCCCCGTCGGTACAGCAGCAGGCCCATCGCATTGTTGCAGCGGCTATCGAGTGGATCGCGGCGCAGCGCCTCCTGGTAGTATGGCTCGGGCGCGAAGGTGGCGTGGCGGTACTGTTCGAGATGCAGGCCATGCAGCCACAACTCCTCGTTGGTGGCGACCTCGCTGGGTGGTGGTGCGGGCTGAGCAGGCTCGGGGATGGGCGGGCGTTCGTCGGGCAGCGGCGTGAAGGAGAGCAACTGCGTGTTGCTTTCGGCATCGTAGACCCGCAGCGTGAGTTGCTGCGGTCGCGTGGGTTCGCTCAGGCTCACCTGCTGGCGCAATGCCTCCTCGGGCGTGAGCATGCCGTGCCACTGCCACACTGTCTCGGCATCGCGGAGCAGTTCGGCGCGCACCAAGCGGGGCCGCGTGACGTACACACCCACCTCGGCACTGTTGCTGGAGCAGTTCAGCGCCAGCACCGTATCCTCGCTGGCGTTGCTGGCCGGGCCGATCTGCTTGTAGGGCATAAAGATCTGGCGGAAGCGCTTCTCCTCGCCGGGCATCAGCCACGAGAAATCGGGCTGATTATCGGTAAACGCGCCACACATCAACTCGATGTACGGCCCATCCTCATCGGTCAACTGCCGATCCCAGGCTTGCCCGAAGTCGCTGGTGCCCCACGTCCACTGCTTTTTCCCTGGCACGATGCGGTGATTCGCCACGTGCAGCATCCCCGCCTGCCGACCGTGATCGTAGTTGCCTATGAAATCGAAATCGGAATGGTAGGCCATGTACGAGGTTGGCGCGGGGATGTTGATGTAGCGCGAGATGTCGGTGCCGGGCGAGTAATCGACCTTGTAGTACGTGCCCGTGGCGATCGGGAAGCTGCTCACGGCGCGTTTGCCGTGGTCCATCACCGCGTGAACATCGGGCGGGAACACCGATTGTGTCGTCTCGTTCACGTGGACGGCGGGATTCGCCCACCACAGAAATGTCTGAGGCTCACTGGTGCGGTTGAACAACTGCACCTTGATTTCGAGGTAGGCGCGGTCGGGGTAGAGCGTGAAGCCGTGCATGCCCTTGGTGGAGCTCATGCGCTCGATCTCGGAGCACCACACTGTGGCGCTGCCATCGGCGTGCCGTTCAATCCGCCAGTCGAGCGGGGCGAAGGTGCTGGGGCGGTGATGCTGCGGCCAGTTGAACTCGATGCCGCCGGAGATCCACGGCCCTGTCAGGCCCACCAGCGCTGGTTTAATGACACGGTTGTAGTAAATGAAATGGTAGTTGTTGGTCTTATCGAGCGCCATCTGCACGCGACCGCCGAGTTCCGGCAGGATCATAATGCGCAGATACCGATTTTCGAGGAAGAGCGCGGTGTAATACTGATTGGTTGGTTGATCAAACACCCGATCGATCACTGGGTAGGGATACACAGCCCCACTGCTGCCTTGGTAGACCCGCTTTTCAAGGAACATCGGGTTAGGGTCGGGACGTCCAATGCCATAGGTTGGGATACAACGTGCCTCAGCCCAAACCTGGACCTGCTCGGTTGGATACACCATGTCGGCGGCTCCTATGACGACATGCAGCTCGTTGCTTCGTTGCCACGGCTCGACTGGAAATATGTACCTGTAAGCGATAGATAGAGTGTTGAGTGTAGAACGAAAACGAACATGAGGCAACACCTGGGGATTATGCAAGAAAACGCTTACCAACCAGGATGTATGAGCCTCTAAATGCGGTGCCAAAAAGAGCAATAGGATGCGATATCGTTTGATACCGCTTTCAGTAAGTCATAAGAGATATAATGAGTTGCTATTGAGAGTGGTTGACACAAATGCATTCCTCAATTAGAATTGTAGCATCTCCCGATGAAAAAGGCAAAATTGGATATTGGCCATTAGAAAAGGAGGGCGACTCATCTAATCACTCATTAGATCACTTCACCTCGAGCGACGTTCATCATGTACCGCAGGCACTGTTGACTAAGGTATCGTCGAAGGAGACTGAACTCATGATCAAGCTCAAGATCCTGTCCGCCGCATTGGCCCTGACGATGTTCCTTGCAGCTTGTGGAGGGACGACACCCTCTACGCCCGCAGCAGATTCGCCTACTTCCGCTCCCGCAGCCCCCGCTGCTCCCGCTGCTGAAGCTACAACTGCTCCCGCTGAAGAAGCGACGCAGGCTCCCGCTGAAGAAGCGACTGCTGCTCCTGAAGCAACACCGGAACCAGAACCTATCTCGATTGGGAATCTCCCCGAAGTTCCTCGCAACCGCACGCTCAACTTGGCGTGGAGCATCACATCGCCGATCGGTGTGGTGAACCCGTGGGCCGTGCCCGGCTACACCCATCAAGAGGGCAACGCCATGATGTGGGAGCCGCTGGCATACTTCGGTATCTTCGCGGACAAGGAGATCCCGTGGTTGGCCGAGAGCATGACCTACACCAAGCCCGACTTCACCGAGTTGACCATCAAGATGCGCGATGGCGCCGAGTGGAGTGATGGTGTGCCGGTGACAGCGAAGGACGTGGTCTACACCTTCGAAGGTCAGCTGAACAACGACAAACTCCCGTATCACGCGCAGTTCGAACAGTTCGTGGAGAAGGTCGAATCGCCGGATGATAAGACCGTGATCGTCACCTTCAAGATCCCGGCCCCGCGCTTCGCCTTCGAGGTGTTGACCCTCAAGTTCGACACGGGTATTCCGATCGTGCCTGCTCATGCCCTGAGCGCTCAGCCCGATGTGAACGCCTACGCTGGTGGCTTGGAGATGCCGCACTCGGGTCCGTATGACCTGGTGAGCTGGGACCGCAACCAGAAGATCTTCGACCTGCGCCCGACCTGGTGGGCGATCAAGACTGGTTTCCGCCCCGAGCCAGATGTCAAGCGCATCGTGATCGTGAACATCGGCGGTCAGGTGGGCCAGAATATGGACACGGTCGCGCAGCGCGTGGTGAACGATGAGTATGACGCCACGCTCGACATGCGCAGCTCGGTGATCAACAGTATCCTGACGCAGAACCCGAACGTGACCACCCACTCCGGCAATGAGTCGCCGTATGGCTACTTGGACTGGTGGCCGAACTCGCTGTGGATGAACACGCAGTTGGAGCCGTACAACGATCCGCGTGTTCGCCGCGCGATCAGCCTGTCGATCGATCGCGATATCATCAACGATGTGTTGTATGAGGGCGCACAGATCGCGACTATCTACCCCTTCCCGCTCTACCCAGGCTTGCAGAAGTTTGTTGACAGCCCCGCTGTCAAGGAGCTAGAGGCGAAGTACGAGCCTGGCAAGTATGATCCCGAGGCCGCTGCTGCCTTGATGACCGAGGCTGGCTTCACAATGAACGGCGACGGCCTGTGGGAGCGGGATGGCAAGACCGTCGATGCCACCATCCACGGCTTCGAGGGTATCCACAGCGACATTGTGCCGATCCTGGTTGAGATGCTGCGCAACGCTGGCTTCGATGCTGCGATCGACTTCAGCACCGAGGCGTACAACAGCATGGCCAATGGCGCGCCTGGCTTGTACATGTTCGGTCACGGCGCAAGCTTGAAGGACCCCTACGCCGCCTTCGAGCTGTTCCACAGCCGCTACAGTGCCGCGCTCGGTACCACCGCTGGTAGCAACCGCTTCTCGCGCTACTCGAACCCCGAGTTCGACGCGCTGCTCGACGAGATGGCACCGCTGGGCGAGGATGATCCCAAGTTCCAGGAGAATGCCGTCAAGTTGTTGGAAATCTACTGGCGCGACCAGATCGACGTGCCGATCATCCAGTGGCTGCACCGCATCCCCTACAACCAGACCTACTGGACCAACTGGCCAACCACGACGAACTTGGCCGATGGCACAAACGGTGCATTCTGGGCGCATACCGGTTTGCTCGTTGTGACTGCCCTGAAGGCTACACAATAGTCCGCTCTTAACCTATCGAGTTGCGTATTGCTGCCATTTGGTAGCAATACGCAGCCTTCTTGTCGAGTTGATGTGTTTTTCGAGTATGTATCATTATTTCCAATATAGTTATGGTATGATACATAAACACAACTAACCTCCCATCAACACAATGGGGCGAACCTGGTGTTTCTGCTTCGCACCGTCAGCTCGGCAGAAATTGGTCGTCTAGTGTAAGGAGCAACGTCGTGAGCCTAAAACTTGTTCTTAAGCGCCTCCTTTTCCTTGTGATGGTGATTTGGTGTGCCTCAACCATCACCTTCTTCATCCCTCGCCTCTCTTCTCGTAATCCTGTGCGCGAACGTTTCGCTGAGTTGGCCCGTACTGGTGGTTTCTCGCCACAAGATCTCGAAGCGATTATTGAATCGTATTCAAAGATGTTTGGTATCGATAGGCCGCTTCACGAACAGTATTTTACGTACATGGCAGGCTTAGCACGCTTTGATTTAGGAGTATCGCTGAATAAATATCCCAAAACTGTCTGGGATTTGATCATGGAAGCGTTGCCCTGGACAATCGGCTTATTGTTTGTCAGTATGATCCTCTCATTTGTGATTGGTAATTTACTGGGTGCAATTGCTGCATGGCCCCGCGCTCCGGGGTGGCTTCGCTCGATTGCAACACCATTTGTGTTGCTTCAGGGTGTTCCTCCGGTGATTTTAGGTGTGCTTCTGCTCTTTTTTGTCGCTTTTAAGATGAAACTGCTCCCTCTCGGCGGTGCCTATTCGATCGGTAAAGTACCAACATTCACGTGGTCATTTATCCTCGATGTGCTCAGGCACCAGATCTTGCCGGGCATCGCGCTGGTGTTTGGCTCGGTGGGCGGTTGGGTGCTCTCGATGCGCGGTATGGGCATTACCATCCAAGGCGAGGATTACGTGAATTTCGCTGAGCACAAAGGGTTGAGTGGCTTCACAATCTTCCGCGACTACTACATGCGCAATGCGATGCTGCCAGCCGTCACTGGCTTCGCGTTGGCGATTGGCTCGCTGGTCGTCTCGGGTATTGTGATCGAAGGTCTATTCGCATTGCCTGGTGTGGGTTCAGTGCTCAATGATGCTATCCGACAGAACGATTTCCCGGTGATCTACGGTGTAGTGCTGTTCATTACCATCAGCGTGGCAACAATGATGGTGCTTGCTGAGTTCCTGTACCCCCTGCTCGATCCACGCATTCGACACGACTAGAGGTGTGTGATGGCGACGATTGCTCTCTCTCAGCAGAATACAATCCAGCAACCAAGTCGGCTGCGTTTGGCGTTTCGCTACCTGCGCCGCAACAAAAGCCTGTTGATTGGTTTGCTTATTCTGCTCGGCCTGGTGCTCTTCACGGTGATCGGCCTGCTCACTGTCGATACGAGCCAAGCCTACCCGCTCAAAGTTCGCTCGAAGCAACCCCCAAGCTGGCAATACCCCTTCGGCACCGATTTCTTCGGGCGCAACTTGCTGGCGGCGATGGTGGTCGGTATGTGGCAAACCGCGCTGATCGGTGTGATCGCGGGGGCACTCGGCACGCTGATCGGTGTGGTGCTGGGCTTCATCTCGGCCTACTTCGGCGGCATCATCGATACGGTGATCAAAGGTGTGTGTCAAGTTCTGACGCCGATCCCCGCCTTCTTGATCCAGGTGATCATCGCTGGCTCGATCGATAAGCGCTTGGTGACGATCTACACTATGGCGCTTGTGGTGGTGTTGCTCGCCTGGATGGGCCCCACGCTGGTGATCCGCTCTCAAGTGCTGACGATGAAGGAACGCCAGTTTGTCGCGGTGGCCAAACTTTCGGGCGTCGGCGACCTTGGCATCATTTTTAAAGAGATTTTGCCGAACCTCCTGCCCTTTATTGCTGCTGCCTTCGTTGGCCAAGTGTTCTCGGCGGTGTTCGCCTCGTTCTACCTCGCGGTCGTGGGTCTTGGCCCACTGCGCGAACCACTGCTTGGCAATATCGTGTGGGCGGCGCAGGGTCAGGGCGCCTTCTTCAACGGCTGGTGGTGGTGGCCGCTGGCTCCCTCGATCGCTCTGGTGTTGATTTTAGGCTCGCTGGCGCTGATCAATATGGGTCTCGACGAGTTGGCGAACCCCCGCGTTCGCCGCACGGAATAACAGTAGCTGGCCACTGCTGTATGGCCGTGCCAATAAGAGTTGCTCGTTGTGGCAGCTGGGATTGATGCCATTCAGCAGACAATGCAGAGGTCTCTAGCGATGAAACCAGTTCTTGAAGTGGTTGACCTGCAGGTCAGCTATTATACCGATGCCGGGCGCGCCCGCGCGCTCGATGGCGTGAATCTGACGCTCTACCCCGGTGAGAAACTTGGCTTGGTCGGTGAATCTGGCTCGGGCAAGAGTACAATGGCCTTGGCGATGATGCGAATGATCAAGCCACCCGGGCGCATCGAGGGCGGCAAGGTGATCGTCGGCGGCACGAACCTGACCGAGCTCTCCGAGGAAGGTATGCTCAAGGCCCGCTTGAGCAAAATCGCCTATATTCCTCAAGGCGCGATGAACTCGCTGAATCCGGTGTTGCGGATCGGTCGCCAGATGATTGACGCGATTAAGGCGCATGAGCCGAAGATGCCGAAATCCGAGATGGAGGAACGCAGCATCGAAGCGCTTAACTCGGTCGATCTGAAGGCTTCGGTCTTCCACATGTATCCCCACGAGTTGAGCGGCGGTATGAAGCAGCGCGTCTGCATCGCGATTGGTATCCTGCTCAAGCCACAGGTGATTATCGCCGACGAGCCGACCAGCGCACTCGATGTGGTGACGCAACGCCAGGTGATGGAGACGATCGATCACGTGCAGGAGCAGATCGGCGCAGCGGTGATCCTGATCGGCCACGATATGGGCCTGATGGCGCAGTTCGTCGATAAAGTGGCGGTGATGTACGCTGGGCGTTTGGCCGAGGTCAGCCCAGTGCGCGATATGTTCCTCGATCCCAAGCATCCCTATGCCCAGGCGTTGATCAATAGCTTGCCGAGCCTCGAAAATAAAGGCGTCTTTCAGGGTATCCCCGGCTTGGCCCCCGCGCTTCTGCGGTTGCCGAGCGGCTGCGCGTTTCATCCGCGCTGCGCCCAAGCGATGGACATCTGCAAGATCGAGCGGCCTGAGTTGATCCATATGGGCGGGCGTGAGGTCGCATGTCACCTGTATACGTCGGAGGCGCCGGAGCGTATCGCACTCGAAACCGCTGATCGTTCTGAGTAAGCGACGTTCTTGTCTTGATAGCATGACGGGTTTCGTGCGCTACTCTTGGCTTAGTTGATACGAACCCGCTTCAGAAGGCAATCATATGGCCGAACTACTCGAATTCCAGAATGTCACCAAAGTCTATTCACGCGGTGTGTTGACGAAAACGTCGACCACTGCGCTGAATAATGTGTCGTTCAAGTTGTCCGAGGACGAACCAACGATTATGACGGTCGCGGGCGAGAGCGGTAGCGGTAAAACGACGTTGGCGATGCTGATGCTGGGCTTTATCAAGCCTTCCTCTGGCCGCATTCTGTATCGGGGCAAGGATATTAACGCGCTGCGCGGTGAGGAGCGTTTAACGTTCCGCCGTGAGGTGCAGGCGGTGTTCCAAGACCCGTTCGCGGTGTTCAACCCGTTCTACACGGTCGATCACTTGCTCTCGGTGCCGATCGCGAAGTTCAAGCTGGCGCGCTCCAAGGCCGAGGCTTACGAGAAGATGGTCGAGGCGCTGACGGCTGTCGGTCTGCGGGCCGAAGATGTGCTTGGCCGCTTCCCGCACCAACTCTCCGGTGGGCAGCGTCAACGCATCAACGTTGCCCGCGCGCTGGTGCTGCGCCCGCGCCTGCTGGTCGCCGATGAGCCCGTCTCGATGGTCGATGCCTCGTTGCGAGCGAATATCCTCGAAACGCTGCGCAGCCTGCAGCGCAACTACGGCGTCTCAATCATCTACATCACGCACGACCTGACGACCGCGTACCATATCGCGAAGTCGATTATGGTGCTGTATCGCGGCTCGGTGATGGAGGCCGGCGATGTGGATACGGTGATCAAGCAGCCGCAGCATCCCTACACGCGCTTGCTGATCGATTCGATTCCCTGGCCCGATATCAACCGCCGTTGGGGCGAGACCGAGATCAAGGCGAAGGAATCCGAGATCAACGATCATGGCACTGGCTGTAAGTTCCAAGCTCGCTGCCCGTTTGCCATGGAACAATGCGCGGTGCCGCCGCCGTTGTTCCGCATTCACGACCATCAAGCAGCCTCGTGCTACCTGCACGAACAACACCCTCAGATCGCCTCGGAACAGTTGTCTGAGTTGATGCCTGCTTAAACGCGGCATCCCAAGCGCCAAACGAACAATGGGTTTCGGCTCGCTGCTCGTTTGGCGCTTCACCATCTTCCAATGTTCTCCAACGCTTGTAACTGGTATCATACCAGTTACTTATTTGCGTCCTTCGAAGCGTTATCCTGACAACGTGTTGATATGCTGTTTTGGGCATGGTGTTCAATTAAAATTGGTTCTTGACAGGTGATTGGCTATTCGCTATAATCGTTGGCACTGTAGACCGGTATCATACCAGAGTGTGCTGGCATGGCCTCCAAAACTGTTCATCGTACCCAAGAGCTTGTGCAGTCGTTGCAGTCCATGATTGAGCAGGGCACCTATGCCCCTGGCGATCCCATCCCCTCTGAACGCGAGCTGTCGCGTGTACAAGGCGTATCACGTACCACTGTTCGCCGTGCCATCCAGCAACTCGTCGATAAAGGTGTGTTGTACCGTGTTCCTGGCTCGGGCACGTATGTCGGTTCTGGTCCCATCCGCGCGGCCCGTTCTGGGCATGCCAGCATTGGCGTGCTGCTCCCCACGTTGGCCAATCCGTATTTCGGTGAATTAGTCACAGCGATCGAGCGTGAATGCCGCAGCGAGGGCTTCCAGTTGCTGTTGGGTCAAACCGAGATGCCGGGCCATAGCATCACGCCGTATTTGGAGCGCTACGCCGAGAATCCGGCGGTGCAGGGCGTGATCTCGGTGGCCTCCGGCGGCGAGACGTTCCCCGGCCCGTACGAGGTGTTGCAGCGCGCTGGTAAGCCGTTGCTGTTTGTGGTGCGCCATCCCGAGGCGGTCAATGCCGATGCGGTGGCTACCGACCATATCGGTGGCGCTCGTGATTTGATGCGCTATTTGATCGGGTTGGGTCACCGCCGAATCGCCTACGTCGGCTCGGCCCGCGCCCATACGCCGCGCCACTTCCAGGGGTATCTGCAGGGGCTGCGCGAGGCTGGTCTGCCCGAGGACCCCGAGCTACAGGTGATGGCCTTCGGCGATCAACTCGATCAGGTCGGCGAGGCAGGTGTGCGCATGTTGTTGGAGCGCCAAGTCGATTTCACCGCGATCTTCGCTCAGATCGATTTTATTGCGATTGGCGTATTGCGGGCGTTGCGCTCGTACGGCATTCGCGTGCCTGAGCAGGTCTCCGTGGTGGGGTTCGACAATATCCCCAGCGCCGAGCATCTGCATCCGCCGTTGACCACGGTTGATCATACCGTTTCGGAGATCGGGCGGCTCGCGGTTATGCTGCTGCAAGATCGCATGTCGAAGCGCTACGATGGTCCGGCGCGGCAGGTGATCATTCAGCCGCGTTTGGTGATCCGTCAATCGTGCGGGCCTAGCCCACGCTAACGCTTTCGGGTTCCTATTGTCTCACTGTTGAGGAGCTGATCGATGACCGATACCTCATCTCTTTTCCCTTTAGCATCGGTTCTATGCGGCCCTCGACTGACAGTCTGACCGCTCTGGCGCGGGTGTGTGCGCCTGCGAGCGGCAGGGTTTTGGTCGGGCGCGCTGGCCGATCCCTTCCCCACAAAGCGCGTACTGGTTGGAGAGGCGTTCGCTCCGTTTGTGTATCGCACATTGTTGTGCAATAGGAAGATGCCATGATCAAACTAGCCGAAGTGCTGCCAACGACCCCTTCGCCGCTGTGGAAACTGGCGAAACAGGCCGGAATCGATTATGTGGTGGGTGGGCTCCCGTTCGACGATCGCTTGAATGGCAGCGATGCACCGTGGGATTATCTGCCGCTGTTGCGCACGAAGCAGGCCTATGAGAACGCTGGTTTTCAGGAAATGGTGATCGAATCGCGCCCACCGCTGAACTTGGCGAAGCGCGGTCTGCCCGGTCGCGATGAGGAGATCGCCACAGTCTGCACGCTGATCGAGAATATGGGCCGCTTAGGTATTCCGGTGTGGTGCTACGAGTGGATGGCCGATTTCAACTGGTTGCGGACCAGCACCAACACGCCTTCGCGCGGCGACTCGTTGGTGACGAGCTTCGATTATGCGCTGCTGAAGGACGCGCCGCCAACCGAACTCGGCCCGATCAGCGAGGAACAACTGTGGGAGAACCTGGAGTATTTCTTGCGCAAGGTGATCCCGGTGGCCGAGAAGGCGAATGTGAAGCTGGCGATGCACCCCGACGATCCACCGCTCTCCCCCATCCGCGGCGTGGCCCGTATTATGAGCAGCGTCGAGAACTTCCAGCGCTTGATCGATATGATCCCCAGTCCGATGAACGGCATCACGATGTGCCAGGGCAATTTTACGCTGATGACCGATGATCTGCCCAGTGTGATCCGGCACTTTGGGCGGCAGAACAAGATTTTCTTCGTGCACTTCCGCGATGTGCGTGGCACGCGCGAGAAGTTCGAGGAGACGTGGCACGACGACGGCAAGACCGATATGCTGGCCTGTATGAAGGCCTACAAGGAGATCGGTTTCGACGGCGTGCTGCGCCCCGATCATGTGCCGACCGTCGAGGGCGATAGCAACACCAACGCTGGTTATTCGTCGTTCGGTCGGTTGTACGCGATCGGCTACATTCGCGGCCTACGCGAGGCTGTCTACGCCGAGTAGCGGTCGGGTGGGCTGGGTGTTTGTTTTGCGTTGTCTCTGTGTGAAGTTGAAGAAGGCATCATCCTATGCGAATTGCAATCACTGGTGGCAGCGGTCGAGTTGGGCGTGCCGTGATCGCGCTGGCGATCGAGCAGGGGCACGAGGTGGTCAGTATTGATCGGGTTGAGCCAGAGCCTGGTACGTTGCCTGAGGGTGTGACCGTTGTCCAAGCCAACATTACCGATTACGCTGCCTTTGAGGCTGCGATGCAAGGGTGCGATGCGCTCATCCACTTAGCGGCGTACCCTTCGCCTGGCGGGCATCCCGATTACGAGGTGCATAACAACAATGTGGTGGGCAGCTACAACGCGCTGAGCGCAGCGGCCCGCCTCGGTATCAAACGGGTCTGTCAGGCGTCGAGCATCAACGCGGTGGGCGCGGTCTACAGCCGCAAGCCGCGCTACGACTACTTCCCGCTCGATGAGCAGCACCCGACCTACAACGAGGATCCCTACAGTTTATCGAAATGGATCTGCGAGGCGCAGGCCGATTCGTTCGCGCGGCGCTACGAGGATATGGTGATCGCCAGCATGCGCTTCCACTGGGTGGTGCCGAGCCGCGAGGTGGCTACGCAATACAGTTCGCAGATGAGCGAGGGCGCGATCAAGCATTTGTGGGCGTACACCAACAGTTTGGCGGCTGCGCACGCCTGTCTGCTCTCGCTGACAGCCGATTTCCGTGGCCACGAGGTCTTCTTCCTGACAGGCCCCGATACCGTGTACGATACGCCATCGCTCGAATTGGCGCAGCAGTATTACCCCGAAGTGCCCATTCGTGGCGATTTAAGCGGCAACCGTAGCTTTTTCGATTGCAGTAAGGCCGAGCGCCTACTGGGTTGGAAGCACGAGTATTATACGTAGGGCGAGGCGGGGTGCCGTTCGCCGAGCCAACATTCTTCTCTTTCGTCGCTTCATGTAAGGTTAGGACACCATGCGAATCGCGTTAACTGGAGGAAGCGGTCTGGTGGGCCGCGAGATTATCAAGGTGGCTGGCGAGCAGGGTCACACGGTGGTGAGTATCGACCGGGTGGAGCCGCGCGAGCCGTTGCCCGCGCATGCCAGTTTTCGGCTGGCGAGCATTACCGATTATGCCGCGTTTGAGGCGGCAATGCAGGGCTGTGATGCGCTCATTCATATGGCGGCGTACCCCACGCCGCTGGAGCATCCCGATTACGAGGTGCACAACAACAATGTGGTGGGCAGCTACAACGCGCTGAGCGCGGCGGCTCGCCTGGGCATCAAGCGGGTGTGCCAGGCGTCGAGCGTGAACGCGATCGGCTTGGCCTACAGCCGCAAGCAGCGCTTCGACTACTTCCCGCTTGATGAGCAGCACCCCACCTACAACGAGGACCCGTACAGCTTATCGAAGTGGATCTGCGAGGCGCAGGCTGATTCGTTCGCGCGGCGCTACGAGGATATGGTGATCGCCAGCATGCGCTTTCACTGGGTCACAACCGACGACGAAGTTTTCTCCAGGAGCGATGAGCAGGCCGTGGAGGAGGGCATCACGGTGCTGTGGAGCTACACCAACATCACCTCCGCCGCCAATGCCTGTTTACTCTCGCTGACAGCCGATTTCAGCGGTCACGAGGTGTTCTTCATCACGGCTCCCGAAGTGGTGTGCAATGTGCCTTCGCGCGAACTGGCCGCCCGCTATTATCCCGATGCCGAGATTCGTGGGCCATTCGCGGGCAAGCAGAGCTTCTACGACTGCTCGAAGGCCGAGCGCATTTTGGGCTGGCGTCACGACGATTATCGCTAAACGTGGTTGCGGGTCACCGCGCGGTGGCCCGCTGAAGAGTCGATTAGTAGTGGAGCAAACGAGGCCATGCGGATACAGCCCTCTCGTGAAGATATGATCGCCATCACCGCTGCGTACACCGGCGAGCGATTCGAGGATGGCCGCCCGCGCGTTTCCGACGATTTGATCGAGCGGATGAAGCTCGTGACCACCGAGGAAGCCTGGGGCGTGCTGCGCAGGCACGGCTACAACCACCAATTCGTGGGGAATTGGATCGAGACGCATCCCGGCAAGATCACGGTCGGTCGGGCGGTGACTGCGCAGTTTGTGCCGCATCGCCCCGATTTCCACGAGGCCATTCAGCAGTGCGGCCTGACCGAAGGGCGCTCGAGCATCGGCGGCCAGAACTCGTGGGTGATCGAGACACTGCAACTGAACGACGTGATGGTGGTCGATATTTTTGGCAAGGTCAAGGACGGCACGGTTATCGGCGATAACCTCGGCACGGCGGTGCGCACCCGCACCCGCGCCGGGGCCGTGATCGATGGTGGTATCCGCGATTATCAGGGGCTTGTGCGGCTGGAAGATGTGAACTTCTACGTGCGTGGCCTCGACCCGACAGCGATCGCCGATGTGACGCTGGCGGGCTTGAACATCCCGATCCGCATCGGCGAGGTGACGGTGTTGCCGGGCGATGTGGTATTGGGCACGCCAACTGGTGTGATCTTCATTCCTGCGCATCTGGCGGAGGAAGTGGTGGCGCGAAGCGAGGATATTCGGGTGCGCGACGAATTCGGCAAGTTGCGCATCTCGCAGGGCCGCTACACCAGTGGCGAGATCGACGTACACGTGTGGCGCGACGATATTGAGGCCGATTTCCAGGCTTGGCGACTTGCTCGGAACTCGTAGGTGCATAACAGCCAGTTGGGAGTGGCGATGACCGCTCCCAACCTATTTTCGTGTGTTAAGGAGGAGATTCTACTATGTCGAATAACGATTCCCCGCGCCCCGAGGATCAGATTCGCACAGCATCGCGCCCAAGCGAGCTGAAAATCACCGACATGCGCACGGCCACGGTTGGCTGGAACCGCTGGCACTTCACGATTATTCGGATCGACACGAATCAGGGCATTAGCGGCTACGGCGAGGTGCGCGACTTCGCGAGCAAGTACTACGCGCTGATGCTGAAGAGCCGCCTGCTGGGTGAGAATCCCTGCAATGTCGACCGGCTGTTCCGCAAGATCAAGCAGTTCGGCCATCATGGACGCCAGGCTGGTGGCGTGTGTGCCGTCGAAATGGCGCTGATGGACTTGGCCGGCAAAGCCTACGGCGTCCCGGCGTATATGCTGGCGGGTGGCAAGTTCCGCGACCGTATTCGCATGTACTGCGACACGCCCAACGAGCCGACTGGCGTTGAGATGGGCAAGAAGTTGAAGGAGCGCTTGGACGCCGGATTCACTATGCTGAAGATGGATGTTGGCGTGCAGCCGCTGATCGGTCAGCCGGGCATGCTCACCTGGCCGAAGGGCATGCTGCCCAGCGATAGCCCCGATCAGGTCGATAAGATGCTGAACATCCATCAGTTGCAGCATCCGTTCACGCATGTGCGCATCACGCCTAAGGGCCTCGACGCGATCTGCCAGTACGTCTCGGATGTGCGCGACACGGTCGGCTACGAAGTGCCGATCGCAGCCGATCACTTCGGGCATATCGGCATCGATGATTGTATTCGGCTTGGCCAAGCCCTGGAGCCGTTCAACCTGGCGTGGCTGGAGGATCTGGTGCCCTGGCAGTACGTTGACAAGTGGGTGCAACTCGAGCGCTCGCTGAACACGCCCGTCTGCACTGGCGAGGACATCTACCTGGCCGAGAACTTCCGCCCGCTGATCGAGGCGCGCGCTGTCAACGTTATCCACCCCGACCTTGCGACGAGCGGCGGTATCCTCGAAACCAAGAAGATCGGCGATCTGGCGCAGGAGCACGGCATCAGCATGGCGATGCACATGGCTGGTACGCCGATCAGCACGATGGCGAGCGTCCACTGCGCCGCCGCGACCGAGAACTTCATCGCGCTGGAGCACCACTTCACCGAGATCCCGTACTGGAGCGATTTCATCAGCATCAACGGCGAGACCAAGCCGATCATCCAGAACGGCTATATCACCGTGCCGGATGGCCCGGGCCTCGGCTTCGAGGTCAACGAGGAGGTGATCAAGGAGCACCTGGTGGAGTGGGATCAGGGCTTCTTCGAGCCAACCCCCGAGTGGGATCGCGCGCCCAGCCACGATCGTCTGTGGTCGTAGGATCAGGTTTTTTAATCCACAGATTTCACAGATGTGCCGTTAGGTGAGCATACTGCCTGGCTCGATCCATTCAATGGCTAGTTTCTGAGAAACGAGTGCGTCGCCTGATGTGAGGGATCGCTCAATGTACCAACGACGAGCCACAATGGAGCACATTGCAATACTTTGCCGACCTGTCAGGTGCTGTTTGAGGCGTTCTAATGCGATAAAACGCATCTGACAGGTTAAAACCAATGTTGTTCATTGTCATTCCGAATGAGTGCGCAGCACGAAATGAGGAATCTCGTCGTTCTCTATTGTATTCCACACAGATATCTCTCACTTCGTTCGAGATGACAGTGTTTTTCGATGGTTTAGAGTCATTCTGAACGAGTGCGTAGCACGAAGTGAAGAATCTCGCTGTCTCATACGGCCTTGAGCGTGTAGGCTCGTTCTACTCGACCCTACAACGATCAGTTTCTGAGTAACGCTCGAAGCTCTGAGCGAACCGATCGGAGGTGAGGGTCTGTGTAATCTGTGGATAAAAATCTGTGGACACTGTTAGACGCGGAATCGGTAGCTATACACAAGGATCAAGTCGATGAAGATCACCAAAGTTCGACCGATTTTAACTGCTCCCGATGGCATCGCCCTCGTCATCGTCAAGGTCGAGACCGACCAGGACGGCCTGTATGGCTTAGGTTGCGCCACCTTCACGCAGCGCCCGACTCTGGTGGCGAAGGCGGTGGAGGAATACCTCGACCCGCTGCTGCAGGGCCGCGATCCCCGCAATATCGAGGACCTCTGGCACCTGATGTACGTGAACTCGTACTGGCGGAACGGCCCGGTGCTCAACAACGCGATCAGCGGCGTGGACCAAGCTCTGTGGGATATCAAGGGCAAGGTCGCCAATATGCCCGTGTACGACCTGCTGGGTGGCAAGTGCCGCGAGGCCGCGATGGTGTACCGCCACGCCGATGGCCGCGATCCGCAGGAAGTGCTGGAGAACGTGCTCAAGTACCAGGAGGAGGGCTACCTCGCGGTGCGCTGCCAGATGGGCGGCTACGGCGGGCGCGTGAAGGACATCACCAAGGCGTCGGCGCTGCCCAGCAAGGAGGCGCCGCAGGCCACCCACCGCATGAAATCGATGGACCGCCTCGACAGCGCGTTCCCTGGCGCGTACTACAACCCCGACGAGTACGCCCGCTCGATCCCGATGCTGTTCGACTACATTCGCTCGAAGATCGGCTTCGACCTGTTCCTGCTGCACGACATCCACGAACGCATCGCGCCGATCGACGCGATTCGGCTGGCGAAGGAGCTTGAACAGTATCGGCTCTTCTTCCTGGAAGATCCGCTAGCGCCGGATCAGATCGAGTGGTTCCGCCGCTTGCGTGAGCAGTGCGCCACGCCGATCGCGATGGGCGAGCTGCACAACAACCCGCTGGAATGGCGACCGCTGATCGCCGAGCAGTTGATCGACTTCATCCGCTCGCACATCTCGCAGCTTGGTGGCCTCACCCCCGCCCGCAAGCTCGCCGCTCTGTGTGAGGCCTTCGGCGTGCGCACGGCTTGGCACGGCCCCGGCGACGTC
>CALKHR010000050.1 GCA_937988885.1 uncultured Roseiflexaceae bacterium
GCGCGTCGGCGGTGATCTTCTTGCTCAGGTCGCCCGTCGCGATCGCCGTCGAAACTTCCGCAATGTTACGCACCTGCGACGTGAGGTTGTTCGCCATCAGGTTCACGTTGTCGGTCAGGTCCTTCCACGTGCCCGCCACACCGCTCACCGTCGCCTGCCCGCCCAACTTGCCCTCGGTGCCCACCTCGCGGGCCACGCGCGTCACCTCCGATGCGAACGAGTTCAACTGGTCCACCATCGTGTTGATGGTGTTCTTCAGCTCCAGAATCTCGCCCTGCGCGTCGGCGGTGATCTTCTTGCTCAGGTCGCCCGTCGCGATCGCCGTCGAAACCTCCGCGATGTTACGCACCTGTCCGGTCAGGTTCGAGGCCATCAGGTTTACGTTGTCGGTCAGGTCCTTCCAGGTGCCCGCCACGCCCTCCACCGCCGCTTGGCCGCCCAACTTGCCCTCGGTGCCCACTTCACGGGCCACGCGCGTCACCTCCGATGCGAACGAGTTCAACTGGTCCACCATCGTGTTGATGGTGTTCTTCAGCTCCAGAATCTCGCCCCGCGCATCGGCGGTGATCTTCTTGCTCAAGTCGCCCGTCGCGATCGCGGTCGAGACCTCCGCGATGTTGCGCACCTGTCCGGTCAGGTTCGAGGCCATCAAGTTCACGTTGTCGGTCAGGTCCTTCCACGTGCCCGCCACACCTTCCACCGCCGCTTGGCCGCCCAACTTGCCCTCGGTGCCCACCTCACGGGCCACGCGCGTCACCTCCGATGCGAACGAGTTCAGCCGATCGACCATCGTGTTGATGGTGCTCTTCAGCTCCAGAATCTCGCCCTGTGCGTCGGCGGTGATCTTCTTGCTCAGGTCACCCGTCGCGATCGCGGTCGAAACCTCCGCGATGTTACGCACCTGTCCGGTCAGGTTCGACGCCATCAGGTTCACGTTGTCGGTCAGGTCCTTCCAGGTGCCCGCCACACCCTCCACCGCCGCTTGGCCGCCCAACTTGCCCTCGGTGCCCACTTCACGGGCCACGCGCGTCACCTCCGACGCGAACGAGTTCAGCCGATCGACCATCGTGTTGATGGTGCTCTTCAGCTCCAGAATCTCGCCCTGTGCGTCGGCAGTGATCTTCTTGCTCAGGTCGCCCGTCGCGATCGCCGTCGAGACCTCCGCGATGTTGCGCACCTGCCCGGTCAGGTTCGAGGCCATCAGGTTCACGTTGTCGGTCAGGTCCTTCCAGGTGCCCGCCACGCCGCGAACTTTGGCTTGGCCGCCCAGTTTGCCCTCGGTGCCCACCTCGCGGGCCACGCGCGTCACCTCCGATGCGAACAGGTTGAGTTGATCGACCATGGTGTTGACGATGGTGGCGGTGCGCAAAAATTCGCCTTGCAGCGGACGATTGTCGATCTGCAGGGGGATGCTTTGCGAGAGGTCGCCGTGCGCCACCGCGCCGATCACCCGCGCCATTTCGGTCGTCGGCTGCGCGAGGTCGGTCACAAGCGAGTTGATCGACTCGATCTGCTGCGCCCACGCGCCCCGAGCCTCTGGCACGTTGATGCGCTGGTTGATGCGGCCATCTTTGCCGACCATTTTGCTCACGTGAGCATATTCTTCTGTGGTGCGCTGATGGAGATCGATGATATCGTTGAGGGTATCGGCAATTTTGCCAGCCAGACCTGTCTGTTCGATAGGCATGCGAACTGAGAAATCGCCTTTTTTGATTGCCTGTAACACCTGGAGGAGCATCTGCGGCTGCAATGAATCGTTAACTGTTTGGTCAGATGCGTTTGTGAGCATGACAGTTCTCCTAACAAACTAGGTCAGGCGGCATATTCTCAAAGTAACTTGGGGCATAGCACGGATGCATGGCATGGGAAGGCTTTATCATGCGTCAATATGGCTTTCTAATCGAGGTGAATAATAGGAGGGTTAATAATCAATAGAAAAACTTCAGAACAGAAGTAAGCAAGATATATGCCATCCAACCTGGCATATGCCGTCGTTTAAAAAGATTATTCGCCGAACGATGAAAGGGCGCGCTGCTATTGCATAGGTAGGAATATGGCGAAGCGGCGAGCAACAAGAAAGAAACCTCGACGCTGACACGTCAAGGTTTCGAGGCAGAAAAAAGGGAGAGAGGGTTTTAGTAGGTGACTCGCACCGTGGTGCCGACGGGTGTCCAGTCGTACAGCCAAGCCGCCGCATCCAAAGGCAAGTTCACGCAGCCGTGCGAGGGGCGCGCACCCGTACCGAACAGGTTGTGCCAATAGGTGCCATGCAAAGCGACCCCACCCACAAAGTACATCACGTGCGGCACGTTCGGCACGACCCACGGCACGCCATTATCGACACCGCGCATGGTCTGTTTTTGTAGCTTGTAGTAGACCGAGAATGTGCCAGTTGGCGTATTCATGCCATCGCGGCCCGTGGCCACCGGGGCATCGAACACCTGCTTGCCGTTCTCGAAGGCGTAGAGCCATTGCTGTGTGAGATTGACAACGATATACTTTTCGCTCGTAGCAGCCTGCTCCTGCGATCGCGGCGCCGGCGGCGTCGAGTTGGCGGGGGCCTGCCGTGGCGCGGGTGTGGGTGTGGGCGGCACAGGCGTGGGTGGCGCTGGCGTGGGTGTTGGCGGCACCAAGGGACCAGTCTGTGCAGGGCGTGTCGGCGGTGGGCCTGCCGTTTCGGCACCCCAGTTCGCAACCGGGCTGACATCAATGCCGTACATCAGCGCCAACGGCAAACCAAGGTCGCTCACAACGATCGACTGGCTGGGATCGGCTGGTTTGGGCACACGCTCCAGCCGAGCGCGCTCGAAATACTGCACCTGCCGCTGGCCGTTGGGCGTCTGCTCCCACAGCGCCTCGCTGATCGGCGCACCGAAGATCGGCTCGCCGCCGTTCTCCTGCCAGAAGGCCAGGAACGGCGCACGCAACGTGTGTTTGGTGGAGCTAAAGCGCAATTCGTTGGTGGTGGCGCGTCGTTTGGGCGCCGGAGGAAACTCGCGGAACAGCATCACGCTGTATTCGGCGGCGACCATGCCCACGCGCACTTCGGTGACACCAGTCGACGGAACGACGAATGTCTCCAGCCGACTTTTGGTGAAGTACTGGATGATCTGCCCATCGGACTCGAAAGCTTCGGTGACGGGCAGGCCAAGCAGACGCTCGCCATCGTGTTCGCGCCAAAAGCTCAGAAAACCGTAGGCATCGGTGAGGTGATGGCCCGTGGCGGGGAAATACAGCGCGCTCGATTGCGCATTGGTGCGCGGGACCAAGAAACTAGCGAACAACAACAGCACCATCAGCGGCAAGAATGTCATGCGAATCAATCCGTGAGCTCTCTGCATTAAGGTTCCTCCGCTGATCAATGTGTGTTGTTCTCACAATTTCTTAACGGGATAAAAAGGTTACATGGCATCAGGACGCCATGTAATCTTGTATTCGATTATAACGATGAATAGGTGCTTGTCAAGGGTTTTATGGCATGAACACCCATTTTTCTTAGAAAACGTTTGAAATTCGTTTCGCGATACGTTTGACATATTTGTGGGGAATGGCTGGGATATAATCGTCTTGTAGCAAGTTGGGCTTGACACCGCGATAGTGTCTAACTTACACTCAATACATTCTACAGCGTATGAAGAAGCCATTCGATCTGAGAGGATATTGAGAGGTGCTGCATGCCAACACCGCGAAGCGCGTTGATCGGGATGATGGTTATCTTGGTGTTTCTGGCGGCCTGCAACGGCAGTCCCGTATCCACGCCCGAGCCGATGCCCGAGCCAACACTTCCTATGCCGAGCATTGCCGTGTCTCCCACGCCAGAGTCCACCAGCGACGCCCCCGCCAATACCCTGCGCTGGTCTATCGAGGGGTTAAGCGATCTGGTCACGGTCGATCCGGCGCATTCGGGCGACGCCCCGACTAACACGGTGATCAACCTGATCTTCGGCGGATTGGTGCGCTTCAACGAACGGCTTGAGGTTGTGCCCGACGGCGCCTCGGATTGGAAGGTCAGCGATGATGGGATGGTCTACACCTTCACGATCCGCGAGAACCTGAAGTTCGGCGATGGCTCGCCCGTCACCGCCGACGATTTCGTGTTCTCGTTCAACCGCGCCATGTCGCCGGACGTTGGCGCGTTCGCGGCATCCGCGCACTTCGGGCATATCGTCGGCGCAGACGAGGTGATGAGCGGGCAGGCCGTCGAGGCCAGCGGCATCAAGGCGCTCGACGAGCGAACGCTGGAGATCACGCTCGACAGCCCGATCGCGTACTTCCTCTCGCTGCTGACCTTCCCGGATATGGCCGTGGTGCCGCGCACGCTCTTGGCCACCAACAGCGATTGGCGCGATGTCGCTTTTGGCAGCGGCCCGTACCGCATCAAGGAGTGGAAGCGGGGCGAATCGGTGCTGCTTGAGGCGAACGAGCATTACTGGCAGGGCGTGCCAGGTGTTCAGTACATCCTGATGCCCTTCAACCCCAACAGCGAGGCAGCCTACGAGAGCTACGAACGGGGCGAATTGGACATTATGGGTAGCCAGCAGAACCCAGTGCCTAGCACGATGATCGCTCGCGCCCAGCAGTCGCCCGATTTCCGCTCGTCGGCGTCGCTCGCCACGCGCTACGTTGGCTTCAACCAGCGCATCGCGCCGTTCGATAATCTCGATGTGCGGCGGGCCTTCGCGCTCGCGATCGACAAGACCCAACTGGCCGAACAGGTGCTCGATGGGCAGGTGGTGCCAGCCGACCGGATTCTGCCGAAGGGCCTGCAAGGCAGCCAGTTGCCGATCCGTCCGCTCACCTTCAACGCCGCAGCGGCGCGAGCGGCGCTCGCAAAGGCTGGCTACGAAGATCCCAGCACCTTCCCACCAGTGACGCTCACCTACGGCCTCGAAGGCGATAACCAGCGCGTCGCCGAGGCGCTGCAGCAGATGTGGCAGGAGCATCTCAACATCACCGTTACGCTCGAAGGGCTAGAGCTCACGGCGTTCAGCAAGCGCCTGGATACCACCTACACGGACCCCGAACAGGGCTTGCAGTTCTACTACAGCATTTGGGGCGCGGATTATCCCGACCCGCACAATTTCCTCTCCCTCTTGCTGCGCACAGATCAGCCAAACAACAACGGCCACTACTCCAACGAGCAGTTCGACCGCCTCACGCTGGAGGCCGATAAATTGGGGCGGCGCTCCGATATCGAGCGACGCCTGCAACTCTACAATCAGGCCGAGCAGATCGCGATCGACGAAGTCGCGTGGTTGCCCGTGTTCTACCCGAAGTTCAGCGTGATGGTGCATCCCCGCGTCCAGGGCATCAGCTCCACGCCACAAGGGCTGATCGTGAACGATTGGAGCCAACTGCGCCTACAGTAGCGAGTTGTCCACATGCAAAGCGAAAATTATTATGTGAAGTTGAGGTAGGTTTGTGACCTGCCTCAACTTCATCTTTACCAATCGCGTTAGATTTCTATCACACTTCATTTACTCATTTTTAAGACGAATGTGGCATTAGAATCCCCAATCCGCCCGTCTCATCAACGGCACAACGGGGTTTCAGGGCCTTCAACATCGCCCCACGATGCGCCCAAATTCCCGTTCTAGTGTTATACTGCCAGTAGTATCGCTGGTCACTTCATCAAATTGTGAGATCCAATACCTCTTGGATCTGCCTACGAGCGAGATGAGACGCCGCTGCTCCATCCTTCTCTACCTCATCTCCGCAAGTAAACCGACATAGCATGGCCGCTGTTTGACCCCATGCATTGCCGCACCAGAAATGCGATGCGCATCCACGCGCCGCATTCTTGATGGTGTCATCGCAAGTCTCCCTGCGCGTTAACGACGCGATTGAATCGACAGGGCTGTGCTACCCGCGCGTCAACGCTGACCTATACACCAGCGATGGTTGTACCTGAGCAGGCCGAGCATCGGCCTGAACTTCGGGCTTAACTTCACGTGAACGCAATTCTGTGGTGTGAGGAATGCTGTATGTTGAGCAAGAGAAAGAGGTATGCACATGAACCAGCCGAATCTCGGCGAGCGCGTAGCACAACCGACATCCGGGCAGTATTTGGTCCTGATGCCGATTCTTGATATTGGCGAAGCACAGCGGCTGCTCCCAATAGCCACCGCCGTTACCCGGCATCACAAAGGCAAATTGGTATTGTTGAGTGTTGTGGTCGTACCGCCCGATCAGCCATTGAGCGATGGCATGCTAGAGGCCCGACGCATCCGCGCGGAACTCGACGCCATCCCAAGCTTCAACAGCGACGACGGCTCGATCCACCTGATCGTCAATGTTGCGTATTCGCTCACCGAAGGAATCCGCACCGCCACCGAGGAACAACAGGCCAACCTGATCATCCTCGGCTGGCAGGCCAACACCTCCTCGCCGGAGCGCCTGTTCGGCCCACCGATCGACGAACTGCTGCGCCAGCCGCCCTGCGACATCGCCGTGGCCCGCCTGCACCCCGACCAAAGCTGGAAGCGCGTGCTACTGCCCGTGCGCGGCGGTCCGCACACGCCGCTGGCCGCACACATGGCCTTGGCGCTGGCCGAGAGTAACGACGCCTCGATCACGGTGCTCTACGCCTCCGACCCGCGCCAACACGATAACCAAGCCGCCCGCGATAGCCTGAGTTCGTTGCGCACCATGCCGCGCGTCGATAACTGGATCGAGCGCTCCATTCCCGTCGAGCAGGCCATTCTGGCCGAGGCGCCCGAGCACCAACTGCTGATCCTCGGTGTGACCGGGCGACGCAGCGATCCCGAAGGGCCGATCGGGCCGCTCGCTGATCACATCTTGCGCCGATCGCCCGCCAGCGTCGTTCTGGTGCGGCACCGCATGGCGCAAGCCGAAGAACAAGCTCAGCAGATCTGGCAGCAGCAGCGCGACCTCTCGGCCATGGTTGATCGGTGGTTCGCCGAGAACACCTTCAGCAGCGCGGAGTTCGAGGATGTGCAGCGACTGGTCACGCTCAAGCAGCAACAGGGCTTGCGGCTCAGCCTCGGGTTACCCGCCCTCAACGAAGAAGCGACGGTCGGCGAGATCATCTCGATCATCAAGCGCTCGCTGATGGAGGAGGTGCCGCTGCTCGATGAACTGATCCTGATCGACAGCGGCTCGCAGGATCGAACATGCGAGATCGCCCGACAACTCGGCATCCCCGTCTATCAACATCAACAGATCCTGCCCCAATACGGCTCGTTCGTCGGCAAGGGCGAGGCGCTCTGGAAGAGCCTGCACGTGCTCACCGGCGACATCGTGGCGTGGGTCGATACGGATATCCGCAACTTCCACCCGCGCTTCGTCTACGGCCTATTTGGGCCGCTGCTGCGCGAGCCGAATCTGGTGTACTGCAAAGGCTTCTACCGCCGCCCGCTGCGCCAGGGCGAGATGCTGGTGGAGGCTGGCGGCTGGCGCGTCACCGAGCTGATGGCTCGCCCACTGCTGAACCTGTTCTACCCGGAGTTATCGGGCTTCCTGCAGCCGCTGGCGGGCGAATACGCCGCACGCCGCTCAGCGATCGAGTCGATCCCGTTTTTCAGCGGCTACGGCGTCGAAACCGGCATGCTGATCGACCTGCTGGAGCGCTACGGCCTCGGCACACTCGCCCAAGTCGATCTGCAGCAGCGCATCCACCGCAACCAAGAGTTGCTACCGCTCTCGAAGATGTCGTTTGCGATCGCCCAGGTGGTGCTGCGACGCCTCGAACAGCGCCAACGGGTGCGCTTGCTTGAGCCTGTCAACCAAAACATGAAGCTCATTCGCTACGCCGAAAACGACGGATTCCAGCTCGATCTGCGCGAGATTCGTGACCACGAACGCCCGCCGATCATCACGATCCCGGAATACCGCCTCCAACGTAGCCGCCGCTCTGAGAGTTAGCCGATAATGCGCCAACGGTTCCGTGGACAACTCCACGGAACTACGGCGCTGTGAAAGGAGCCACCAATGCCCCACGACGCAGAGACGCGCCTTCGCCAACTGCTTGCGTTCCTTTACGGCCCAACCGACACTACCCCGCTCGCCGAACAACTGCTCGAGCGCCTCCGCCAGTTCGAGCGCCCCAATGGCCCATCCAAGCCGCTCAGCCAAGACGACGTCATTCTGATCACCTACGGCGATCAGTTCTGCACCCCCAATCAATCGCCGCTCTGCACCCTCGCCGACATCCTGCAGGAGACATTGGCCGATATCGTGAGCGGCGTCCACATCCTGCCCTTCTACCCCTACACCTCCGACGACGGCTTCTCGGTGGTGGATTACACCGTCGTTGACCCGCAACTCGGCGATTGGGGCGACCTCGCAGCGCTGCGTCAGCACTACCGCCTGATGTTCGATGCGGTGATCAACCATATCTCGGCCTCAAGCGCCTGGTTCCAAAACGCCCTGCAAGGCGACCCCGAAGCCATCGCCCGCTTCATCGTCATGCAGCCCGACACCGACCTCTCGCAGGTGACGCGCCCGCGCACCACGCCGCTGCTCACGCCCTTCGAGACGCCCAACGGTACGCTGCACATCTGGACAACCTTCAGCGCCGATCAGATCGACCTGAACTTCGCCAATCCCGCCGTCCTACTCGATATCATCGACGTGCTGCTGCTCTACGTGCGCCACGGCGCGTCGCTCATCCGCCTCGATGCGGTCGGCTACATTTGGAAGGAGGTGGGCACGCGCTGCATCCACTTGCCGCAGGCCCACGCCATCGTGCAACTATTCCGCGCCGTGCTCGACATCGTTGCGCCCGACGTGCTGCTGATCACCGAGACGAATGTGCCGCACGCCGACAATATCAGTTATTTCGGCGATGGCCACAACGAAGCCCAACTTGTCTACCAGTTCCCGCTCGCGCCGCTGGTGCTCAACGCCTTCCAAGCGGGCAACGCGCGCCATCTCACCGATTGGGCCGCGACACTCGAACCGCCACCCAGCAACACCACCTTCTTCAACTTCATCGCCTCGCACGATGGCTTGGGCGTCGTGCCCGCCACCGGCATCCTCAACGAGGCCGAGGTCGATGCGCTGGTGCAGCAAGTTCAAGCTCACGGCGGCCTCGTCTCCTTCAAAAACAACCCCGACGGCAGCCAGAGCGTCTACGAACTCAACATCACGCTGTTCGACGCGCTCTCTGACCCGTACGACCTCTCCGACAGCCGCGAGCGCAAGATCGACCGATTCGTGGCCGCCAACGCCATTATGCTGGCCCTGCAGGGCGTGCCGGGGGTCTACGTTCACAGTCTGGTCGGCTCGCCCAACTACACGGCGGGCGTCGAACTGACCGGGCGCGCCCGCTCGATCAACCGCGAGAAATGGCATCGCGCCGTATTCGAGCGCCGCATCAACGGCCCGCACCGCCACGAAGGCGCGGTCCTCGAACGCATGCGCCACCTCATCCGCACGCGGCGCAAGCAGGCCGCCTTCCATCCACACGGGCCGCAGCGTGTGCTGCTCACCAACGCGGCGGTGTTCGCGCTCCTGCGCAGTTCGCCCGACCAAAGCGAACATATCGTCTGCCTGCACAACGTCTCGGATCAGCCGCAAACCGTGCACCTCAGCGAAGTGAATGAGTTCGCCAACAGCACCTTCATCGATCTGCTCGACGAGAACACCGTGCAGCGCGGACTCGCCAACGTGGAGTTAGCGCCCTACCAAGTGCGCTGGCTCAAGCAACAGGGGTGATGCGCAATCCGGCTGAAGATCAGAAAAAAAACACACATCCGTAAACGGCGTGATGCTGCATCTCAAGGAACATCAAAGAAAAGTGACGTATCTGCTCAATAACACAATGGAGGCTTTCAACTGAGACCAACACTTCCAGGTCAAGTGGTATCAAAGCGCTGCGCGTAGCAGCGCTTTGATACCACAATAAAACGTAAGTACCTTGCTGCCGCAGGCTAAAGCAGCTTTTCAGCCACCTCAAAGCCCCATCTTCAAAAACAGAGAAGCCGAGGAGTCGCATCAGCAACACCTCGACTTCGCCATCACCACAAGGCGTTTCGTCAATCCACCGAAACACCGAACTTCAACAACAACTTGGGCATCACATCATCGAGATTGCGCACATGCTCATCGTTCAACTCCAACAGGTTGAAGTTGTAGCGTTGATACAACTGCACCTTCTTGGCGCGGCGCTCCTGATAGGCCGGATCGTCCTCCAAACCCCAATACTCGATGTAGATTTTGCCCTCTGGAATGTAAAAATCGCAGTACGCATCTTCCTCGATCGGCAACTGCCGCTCGTAGGCATGCACGATGCCCGACATATACAACCAGTTGTCGATCAGCACCTCGGCCTTCGAGCGCACCATATGCCCATCGGTCGTACGGAAGGTGGCCGGGAAGCGCTCGCGGAACGACGCCGCCTCGGAAGCAGGCTCCTGCGCCGCATTCGACGCCTGAAGCGCGCCCTGTACCGCCTTATGCTCCATAATCGACTCGGGCCAGATCGTGAACACCGTGCCGCTCTTCGGGTAGACGCGCCGAATCGCCCCAAGCGCCAAACCGCGCTCGGTCGGCGACCAACCATCCTCCTCCCGCTCGATCCACCCCAACTCCGCGAACATCTGATTCACCTGGCGCGCCGAGATGCCCAAGCGCTCGCCAATCGTCGAAACGTTCAGCATCGGGCCGGTCGGCTGCGGCTGCGGAGCGGCCTTGCTCGCCTTCCAATGCTCGTAACACAACGTATGGCCCGGGCGCGAGATCGTCGCCGTGCAGCCTGGGTGGCTACAACGAGGCATCGCCAGAGCGGCCTGCGGTGCGGGACGCGGTGCTGGTTGCGGAGCGGCCTGAGGCGCCGCTGCGGGACGAGGCGTCGGTTGGGGCGCTGCTGCGGGGCGTGCTGTCGGCTGCGGTGGGGCCTGTGGCGCTGGCACCGGGCGCGCCACAGGCTGGGGAGCAGGAGCCGTCGCCTTGAGCGCCACCCCGCCCAACGAGAACGGAGCAACCGGCTCAACCTGACTCAACCCCAACAACCCCTGGCGCACCGCCACATTCTGCGGATTCAGCTCCAACACACGCTCAAGGCAAAATCGCTGCTCGCCCTTTGTGTTCACCGCCGCCGAAAGCCACAACCATGCAGTCTCGTTCCGCGCATCGGCGTGCAAAGCCTGCACCAGCAAATCGAAGGCGCGCACCTTATCACCAGCACGACACGCAGCAATACCATCGCTCACAAGCGAGTTAACAGTTGGGTTCGGCATTGATCATCACTCGGGGAAATGCAAACGTGCGGCTACTACCGTATAGCATACCACAGAGCGCAAACCAAATCAGGCCTCCCACACTGTCCCAAACAAGAACAGCGAAGCCACGAACAACGCCACCGTATACGCCACCAGCACCTGCAACGGCGCCAAACCGCGCGCCCATCCCTCACCCACAAACGCCAGCGTGCTACCCTGAATCGCCACCACCAGCAGCGGCACCAACAGCGGGAACGACAACACCGCGAACAACGCACCGCGAGCGCTCGCCCGCGCGATGATCGCCGCAATCAACGTCGTCGCCGCCACCAAGCCCAAACTCCCAGCCAACAGCAACGCCAGGAACAAGCCTAGATTGCCGATCTGCACATGCAACAGCAGCACAAACAGCAGCGTCACCAGCACATCGAGCACCAACAGCAACAGCAAATTAAACAGCAACTTGCCCAAATACACCGCAATCGGCGGGGCCGCCAAGCGCAGCGCCGCAGCCGTGCGCGTCTCCTCCTCGTGCACAAACGCCCGCGCCAACCCCGTGAACGCCGCAAACAGCACCGCGATCCACAACAACGCCGCGTGGATCGCCGCCAAATCGGCATTGCGCGCCTCGGTCAAAAACCCCACACCCAAACTCAGCGCCACCACAGTGCTCGCCGCAAACAGCACCAACGCGTTGAGCGCGTAGCGCGTGCGCAACTCCGAGCGCAGATCCTTGCGAAACACCGCCCAAGCCGCCATCAACAAAAAGCGCACCTGCGTCTCGCCAGACTGCGTGCGCTGAACAGGCACAGGAGGTGGAGTATCAGTCGGTGGTTCCATCATATTCCGCATTCCACAGTAACAACGGGCCGCACGGTAACACGCCGCACAAGACCTGTCAAATCAACAGAAACCTCAGCGCCACCGCAATCAACAAGCTGCGTTTTTCGGGAAAAAGAGGCCGCGTCGTCAACCCCAACTCCCGTCGCTACGGGCCATCGCCGTCGTGCACAACGTGTGCGCGCTCGGACAGGTGTGGCGCTTCGCGCCAAAACGCGCGCCGCTATACTCGCGGCCATCCATTGCTAGCCACGCTGCTTAGCACGGCGCTGCACCAACGCCTCAATGCCATCGAGGAGGCGCTGCAAGCCAAACTCGAACTCCTCAAGCGCACGGTTCAGCAAATAATCGCCGCCCCGCGAATCCTCGAACGCGCCCTCAATGGCAATGGCTGTCAGCGTCGGGAAGCGCTGCGGATCAAAAAACTCATCGAACAACGGCTCGCGAGCAGCCCACCATTCCTCGTTGGTGACGCCCGTCTGTTGCGCCGCCAGCACCGTATCGAGCGCACTCTGAGCCACACCACGCACATACCCCGTCACCACCGCCACCACATGCGCCATCTCCCGCCCGCTCAAGCCGATCCCCACCAAGTTGCGCAACGTCATCTCGTACAACTCGGTCTCGTTTGGCCCCAACAGCGAGCGCGCCCCCGAGATCTGCAACATCCACGGGTGCCGCTGATAGCGCTCCCAATCCTCCTGAGCGCGCAACTCCAGCGCGGCCCGCCAATGCTCAAAACGCCGCTCGGCCAACGAATGCTCGGCATACGTGCGATCCAGCATCAGATCGTGCAACTCGGCCTTGCTCGGCACATAGGTGTATAACGACATCGTGCCCACCTGCAACTCGTCAGCAACGCGCCGCATCGAAACCTGCGCCAAGCCCTCCCGATCCGCGATCGAGATCGCCGCAGTCACGATCTGCTCGACCGAGATCGTCGGTTTAGGGCCGCGCCCCGCCTGCTTCTGCACGCCCCACAGCAGTTCCATCGAGCGTCGCGGATCGCCTTTTCCGCTAAATTCCTTCGTCATGCCGATCTCCTCACAACGCTGCCACCCTCAGTATAGCATTAGAACCACCCTTTCACGCGGCTAACAAACCTTGCTATCGCGGCGAAGCGTGCATTCAATCACATCTCCCTTTTCGCATCCCCCTTGAAATATCGTACACTGTACGATATAATAACACCGTACAGCGTACGATGATAAGTGAGGAGGAACCATGCACCAATCACCTTTGGCTATTCGAGTGCACAACCTTCGCAAGCAATACGGTGCAACCCTCGCGCTCAACGACTTCTCGCTCAACGTCCCAATCGGCAGCATCTGCGGCCTGCTCGGCCCCAATGGCGCTGGCAAAACCACCGCAGTACGCATCCTCTCCACGCTGCTCTCCTACGACAGCGGCCAAGTCGAGATTATGGGGCTTGACCTGCGGCGCCACGCCACCGAGATCCGCTACCAGATCGGGTTGTTGGGCCAGCACGTCGCGCTCGACGAACAACTCAGCGGTCGACAGAACCTGATCATGTTTGGGCGGCTCTACCACCTCAAACGCGCCGAAGCCGAACAGCGCGCCGATCAACTGCTCGAACAGTTTCGCCTCACCGAGGCCAGCAACAAGGCGGTGGGGCAGTACTCCGGCGGCATGCGGCGGCGGCTCGACCTTGCCGCGAGCCTGATCCGCGCCCCGCACCTGCTCCTGCTCGATGAGCCAACCACGGGACTCGACCCACGCAGCCGCAACGAAGTGTGGGAGAGCGTGCGGATGCTGGTCCAACAGGGCACCACCGTGCTGCTCACCACCCAATACCTCGAAGAGGCCGACCAACTCGCCAACCAGATCTGCTTGATCAACCAGGGCCGCGTGGTGGCCGAAGGCACGCCCGACCAACTGAAATCGCAACTGAGCAACGACCGCATCGTATTCGTTGTGCGCCACGCCGATGAACTTGGCCGAGCCAGCGCCCTTGCGGAGCAGATCGTCGGCGGGCGGGCCGAGCAGCAAACCGAACTCCGCCAGGTCAGCATCAGCGTGCGCGACCGCATGACTACGCTCAGCGCCCTGATCAAAGCCTTCGATGAGCAGCAGATCGAGCTAGACGACATCGCACTACGCCGCCCCACGCTCGACGAAGTGTTCCTGCAACACACAAGCGAAGCCATCGCGGCGTAAACCGCGTACATATAAGGAGCGAACAACGATGGATGTCACTCAAGAATACAGCATCCAAACGCGCAACTCACCCATCGAGCAGCTTGGCTGGGCGGTCAACGACACGTGGGTGCTGATCAAGCGCGATATCGACCATTGGATGCAGCAGCCGATCTACTTTCTGATCAACCTGCTCTTCCCCGTGATGATGCTGTTGATGTTCGGCTACCTGATCGGCGGCGGCATGGTGCCACCCGATGGCGGTGACTACCGCGCCTTCCTCATCCCTGGTGTGCTCACCCTCACTATGTTCTTCGGCATGGAGAGCACCTTCACCACGCTGGTGAACGACATCAACAAAGGCGTCACCGACCGCTTCCGCTCGCTGCCAATGCATCCTAGCGCGGTGATCCTGGGGCGCGCCGGAGCCGACATGATCCAATCGATTCTGGGGTTGGCCGTGATGGCCGTGTGTGGCTTGCTGATGGGGTGGCGCTGGCAGAACGGCCTGGATCAGGCGCTGCTCGCCTTCGGCCTGCTGCTGCTGTTGCGCTTCTCGTTCCTCTGGCTGTCGATCTTCCTGGCGCTGCTCACCCACACGCCCGACGCCGTGATGGCCGTGCAGATCCTGGTCTGGCCGATCGGCTTCCTCTCGAACATCTTCGCCTCGCCGGACACCATGCCCGCTTGGCTCGGCGCGATCGTCGAATGGAGCCCGCTCTCCACCACTTCGAACGCGGTGCGCTTGCTCTTCGGCAGCCCGATCTGGAGCGACAACCGCTGGATGATCGACTACGCGGTGTGGCTGGCAATCGCTTGGCCGCTGGCGCTGTTCGCGATCTTCTTCCCGCTCTCGCTGCGGCTCTACAAGCGCCTCGGGCACTAAACCCCACGCCATTCGGCATAAACAAAGGGTTGGCGAAGGCTCACACCTTCCCAACCCTTCTACTTTGCCCGTACTGCCGACTCGCCGGACGCTAACGGCGGGTGTAGCGGTGCTTCACACCGATCGGGAAGTAGCTCGGATCGCCATGCGGAAGCAGCGTCACCTGCGGCACCTGGCGCTCGGGCGGCACATAATGTGCGAACTCGCTATTGAGCCGCCGCAACTGCGCCGTAATCGACTGCGCCACCAGGTTCGTGCGCTCGGCGTCGGCCTGCTGATTCGGCGCAAGCTCCACCGTCACGCTCAGCACGCGGTTGCGATCATCGTCCTCCAGCACCTCCAGCACGAACTTGCCCGTCACCCACTCGCGGATGTGGGGCTGCTCCAAGCCCACCGTCACATTCTCGGGGTAGATGTTCGCCCCAAAGAACGACACGGTGAAATCCGAGCGCCCAAACACATACACAAACGGCAGGCGCCGCACGCCGCGCAGGCCGTACTGCTGCAACTCGGCCAGTGGGTCGAAATTGTAACGCGCCAGGAAGGCCATCATCTCATCGTAGCTCACCAATCCGCCCGTATCCAGGATGTTGTAGCGAATCAGCGGAATACCGTTATCGCCCGAGAAGAACAGCGTGCGGTCGCGCACCTCGAAGTAGCGGCTGAACGGGTCGTACTGCGCCAGTGTGGGCAGGCGCGCCTCGCCGAACAACTCGCGCGCCGCCTCGGGATGGTTCGCCAAGAAGCGCCGGATGGTGATGGACAACGGCGTCTCGTTCGCCAACACGCCAGCATCGGCGGTGCCGTACAGCGAAGCCGAACTGTAGCACGGCGCACCAGCACCCAGGCGCTCGCCCACTAGGCTGCGCCACTCCTCGCTGAACACTTCGCCCGCCATCACCAACTTCACATCGTAGCGCTCCCAGGCCACGCCCCGCGCGATGCCCGTATCGATCACATCCTTCAGCGCGGGCGGGTAGCCCAACAGCACCACCTGCTCGAATAGCGGGCCGAACGTCTCCACCACCCGGAAGATCTCGTCCTTGTTGTTCCCCGGCGTGATCACGGTGATGGGGTAGCCCTTGCTCGCCAGGTAGCGGCAGCAGCTCGCGGTGTACATACCGCCGACCCAAGTGCCCAGCGTGAAACACACAATCGCCAACGTGGAGCGCGTATCGGCGGCGAACGAATCCACAAACACCTGCTCGAACCGCCGCGCGATCGCCAGTTCATCGGCCAGGAAGCGCGGCCACGCCGTCGGCTGCCCCGTCGAGCCGGACGACACCGCGATCATATCGCACGTCTCCAGCGCGCCATCGCGGCACAACTGCGGCAAGGGATAGCGCTGCACGTAATTCTGCTTGGTGACGAGCGGCAACTGCGAGAAATCTTCGGAGGTGCGAATGCTCGCCGGATCAACGCCCTGTTCGGCCAAAAAGGCGCGGTACGCAGGAACACGTTCGACAACCTGGTGAAAGAGGGCCAGCGCGTGCGCTGCGGGGTCGCCATGCTGCGAACGGTTGAGCACATCATCAAGCGGCGTAGAGATGAAAGAAGCTAGCGCATCCTGCGCGCGGAGCGGCTTCGTCTCGGACATCGAGCGCCTCCTATTGAGAATTGATGGCCCAGAAGGTATATGCACTAGTGTACTGCAAAACATTGCGGCAGAAAAGTGCGACAGCAAGTGTCACAATCGCGTGGTATACTGAAATAGCACACCCGTACTATCACCACGCATTCTTCCGGGTAGCGTAGGCCGTTTCCAGCAAAGGAGCAGCACCATGTGTGGACGCTATAGTTTAGTACCGCAAGCGAACTTCGCCGAACGCTTCAACATCGCCAATCTCACGCTCGAACTTGAAGCGCGCTACAATATCGCCCCCACCCAAACCTCGCCCGTGATCACCCGCAACAGCCCCAACCGCGCCGAGGAGATGCGCTGGGGTCTTGTGCCATCGTGGGCCAAGGATGTCAGCATCGGCAACAAGATGATCAACGCCCGCGCTGAGACAGTCGCCGAAAAGCCCTCGTTCCGCAAGGCGTTGGCGGCCCGACGTTGCCTGGTGCCTGCAAGCGGCTTCTACGAATGGCAGCGCACACCGGGCGGCAAGATCCCGCACTACATCTTCCTGCCCGACAGCGAGTACTTCGCCTTCGCGGGCCTGTACGAGACGTGGAAGGATCACGAGGGCAACCTGCTCAAGACCTACACCATCATCACCACCACGCCCAACGAGTTGATGGCGCAGATCCACAACCGCATGCCGGTGATTCTGCATCCCGATGATGAGGACCGCTGGCTCGACCACGACACCGAGCTCGATGAAGTGCTCTCGCTGCTGAAGCCCTTCCCTGCGGAGTTGATGGATGCCTACGTGGTTTCGACCGCCGTCAACAGCCCATTCCACGAGGGACCAAGCCTGATCGAAGCGATTCCTCAGCAGGCTGAACTTGGCTAACGCACGATGCCCTCTGCAACTTTTGGCTGATTGACAGCATCCCGAGCGCGTGGTATCCTGTCCTACGGTTATGAGAACGAAGCATTTCATCTGGAGGTTTTAGCCGTGTTCCGATTGGTCGACATGCTGATTATCGCAGCGGATTAGGTAGACCATAGGATACATGCGCCCTTTTTCCGGATGATCAGAAGAATAGAAGTGTATTTTCGGCTGTGGGCGCAGTAGTGCACCACAGCCTTTTTATATCAAATGGAGCAGAAACATGACCGTTCTCACCATCAGCCAGATCACAAAATATTACGGCGCCGAGCTGATTTTCAGCAATATTAACGCTCAAATCGCCCGTGGTGAAAAAGTCGCGCTTGTCGGTGTGAACGGCGCAGGCAAAAGCACGCTGCTCAAGATCATTGCAGGTGTCGAGCAGCCCACCAGCGGCAGCATCCACCTCGCACGGGGGCGCAAGGTCGCCTACCTGGCCCAAGAGGCGCAGTTCACTGGCAACCGCACCCTGTGGCAAGAGATGGAGCACGCGCTCGAACACCTCAAAGCCTTGCAGCAGGAGATCAGCGATCTCGAACAGGAATTAGCCGATACCGATCACCCCGAATGGGAGGCTCGGATGGAGCGCTACGGCGAGTTGACGCAGCGCTTCGAGCATAGCGGCGGCTACGAGATCGAGCATCAGATCGAGCGCACGCTGCACGGCTTGGGATTCAGCAAATCGCAGTACGATCAGCCGGTGGTGCAGTTGAGCGGCGGCCAAAAGACCCGCGCGGCGCTGGCGGCCACACTGCTCTCAAACCCCGACCTGTTGCTGCTCGACGAGCCAACCAACCACCTCGACCTGTCCGCGCTCGAATGGCTGGAACGCTTCCTGAGGGACTGGGAGGGCACGCTGATCGTGATCTCGCACGACCGCTATTTCCTGGATCGCGTGACGAACCGCACGCTCGATATGGCGTTCGGGCGGCTTGAGGATTACCCAGCGGGCTATCAGAAGTACCTGGAACTGAAGGCCGAGCGACTGGAATTGCAAATGAAGCAGTACCAGGCGCAACAGGAGTACATCGCCAAAACCGAGGAGTTCATTCGGCGCTTCAAGGCTGGTCAGCGCAGCAAAGAGGCCCGTGGGCGCGAGAAGATCCTCAATCGCCTCAAGTACGGTTACCAAGGGGCAAACGGCGAATGGATCAACGAGCGCGTTGATCGACCCGAACAGCAGAAAAAGCTCGCGATCAAGATGGATACGCAGATCCGCAGTGGCGAGCTGATCTTGCGGCTGGAGAAGTTGCAGGTCGGCTACCCACCCGAAGCGACGGCTCGGCACAACGGCGAGGCCCGCGTGCTGATCAACGCTCCGAACTTGGAGATCCATCGCGGGCAGCGTGTGGCGCTGATGGGGCCGAACGGCAGCGGCAAAACCACGCTGCTGCGCACGCTGGTGGGCGAACTTCCACCGTTGCGCGGCCAAGTGCGGCTTGGGCATCGCGTCGAGATCAACTACTACGCTCAGGCTCACGAGGGGCTACAGCCAAACGCTACGGTGCTGGAGGAGATTCGGCGCATCCGCCCGATGATCAAGGAGACCGAGGCGCGCACGCTGCTCGGGCGCTTCCTGTTCAGCGGCGATGATGTGTTCAAACGGATCTGCGATCTCTCGGGTGGCGAACGCAGCCGCGTGGCGCTGGCGCAGCTCACACTGCTCGGCGGCAACTTGCTAGTGCTCGACGAGCCGACCAACCACCTCGACATCAACGCCCGCGAAGCGCTCGAAACGGTGCTCAACGAGTACAGCGGCACCATCCTGATGGTATCGCACGACCGCTACTTCATCGACGCGGTGGCCGACATGATCTGGACGGTGAAGGACGGCACGATCGAGAAGTTCGACGGCACCTACAGCGAGTACGCGGCATTTGTGGAGCAACGCGAGCAACGGGCGAAGCAGCTTGAGCAGGCCAACAACAAACCTGCGCCCGCCGCTGCGCCGAAAGCCGCAGTCGAGGCCGCGCCTGCACCGGTCATCGATAGCAAAGAGGAGCGCCGACGCCAACGCCGCCGCACCGCGCTGGAGCAAGAGATCGAGAAGCTCGAACAACAACTCAAGCAACTCGAAGAGGATCTGAACCAGGCTGGGTTAGCCGCCGATCATCAACGGGTGACCGAACTGGGCCTGCGTTACAGCGAAGTGCAAGAGCTCCTATCTACTCGCTACGATGAATGGGCGCTGGTAGCGAACTAATAAACATCGGTTGCCAACGCTCGTCGAAACACAATTGATCAATACACAAACATACACGAAAAAGAACTATGATGTTTTGCAAATATTTGCAAAACATCATAGTTTTTCACACCGCTCCGTGTATCAAAGGGCGTAAAAATCGGCTTTCTAAAGAGAATTAGCCGATTCGCAAATAGAAAAGACTTGCGAATATTCAATGATATGAATACAATTTAAAGAAATGTTTTTGCAATCCACGCATCTTTTCTTTCATAAGTACGGTATATAGTACACAGTGCAATGTACATTCTTGCGAATGATACGTTACCGAATAACGGTTGTCACGAGACGCATCAATGTCCTTGGCGCCCAACCACAAGGAGCTTTGGCAATGAAGGACCAGCACTCAAATGAACCAGCCGAACGACGCTTTCTTGCAATTAATTTCTGGCTTGGTTCGCGCGATAAAGGCTACCAGATCGGCCCCGCACTTGTTTCAACTTCCGACTACGAGATCTTCCACTTCTGGGATGAAACACTCGCCGCCGCACTTGGCCCCAACGACTACGAGATTATGAAGCTCTACCCACGCGGCATAACACTGGAGGAAGCCTCAAAGCAGTTCACGAAGGACTTCGCCTTCGCCGTCGTCAGCAACCGCCGCGCCGCCAACTGGATGTCGTCGATCGATATCAGCAATAGTCTCAATCCAGTCACGAACACCGAGCCTCTGTATGTGATGACCGCCTGACGCGGCAACACCAACGTTCGGCGTATCATCGCCCCACGTGCGGTCGCCGCGTCCGCGCTCATTGACACCCTCTCAACTCAACTGCATCTGAAACCTTCATCTGCCACGGCGAGCATGGCGGCATGCTGTTCTGTGCCTTGCGACGTGCCATAGGAGAAAGGAGAAGATGCAACCTTGCGAACACGTTGTGCAGCAGCGTGAAGCCCTACATGCCGAGCCGAACGGGCCATCCTTATGGCCAGTGGCGTGCAGGTCGTACTCAATTCCTGATCGCGAGGCCGACAAATAATACCAAATCCGAGAGGTTATTTACACAAGCGGCATGTGAATGTTACGCCTTGATCCTGGTTTTCAACTGATACTCACTTCGCCATCACAAAAAGAAAAAATACCTTGCTGCCGCAGGCTAAAACTGGTTCTATCGTGATACTGACCAGCCGGGTTTGGTATATGGAGCGATCAGAAAGTCATTTTCAAACAACACAACTTCATCATTTCGAGCGATTCATGGCGTATCGACGCCGAAAAGCGCACAATCGATGTGCCCAACGTTCCGCTTGACACATTTCGCAAGTGGACGTATAGTATACAAAGATAAGCATCTATCACAGCTTAACGCGAATATGAACTGCCTTGATTCCATGACTATGACTACTACCACCACCTCGATGGAGACTACCATCGGGGTACTTGTGTGTAGGAGGGTTCCTGGTCGTTGAGGATCAGCATGCGGTGTTCAGCCCCCTTCCTGCAAAGGAACGGGGGTTTTTTGTTGCAGTCGCACAGGTGGGTAAAGTCTCGTCATCATCAGCACGCCATAATGACCCTGTAGGAGGACGTATGCTTCTCGAGCGCTATCGAGCGTTTTTACCGATCACCGACCGTACACCGTTGCTCACGTTGAACGAGGGCAACACGCCCCTGATCGCTGTTCCCCGTTTGGCCGCCGCCTTGGGTGTACGCGAATTGCACGTGAAGTTTGAGGGATTGAACCCCACTGGTTCGTTTAAAGATCGCGGTATGGTGATGGCGGTCGCCAAGGCCGTTGAAGAAGGGGCGAGCTCGATCATTTGCGCTTCGACTGGCAATACTTCGGCGAGTGCAGCAGCGTATGCAGCACGTGCTGGTGTAGAAGCGATTGTTGTGGTTCCGGCTGGTAAAATCGCGCTGGGCAAGCTCGCACAAGCCCTGATGTACGGCGCACGCCTGCTGGTGATCGATGGGAATTTCGACGATGCATTGCAGATCGTGTGCGATCTCTCCGATCGCTATCCGGTCACCCTGGTCAACTCGGTGAATCAATATCGCATCGAGGGCCAGACCACTGCCGCATACGAGATCTGCGATACGCTGGGCACAGCACCCGACGCCCTCTGCCTGCCAGTTGGCAATGCTGGCAATATCACCGCCTACTGGCTCGGTTTCAAGCGCTACCACGCCGCTGGTAAGATCGCGCAAACCCCGCGCATGCTCGGCTTCCAAGCCGCAGGCGCTGCACCTATCGTGAACGGCGCGCCGGTGCCGCATCCCGAGACGGTTGCTACCGCTATTCGTATTGGAAACCCCGCAAGTTGGAAGGGCGCTGTTGCGGCGCGCGATGAATCTAATGGTATCATCGACGCTGTCACCGATGAGCAGATTATGGCTGCTTGGCGCGATCTTGCACGCCTTGAGGGCGTGTTCTGCGAGCCTGCCTCGGCTGCGGGTGTGGCCGGGCTGCGCATGCTGGTCGAGCAGGGCCGCGCCGAGCGAGATGCCTGCTACGTAGCAGTCGTTACGGGCCATGGCCTGAAGGACCCGGGCTTGGCTGTGGAGCAGTTTGCAGCACCACAACCTGTGCCCGCCGAATTGGGTGCAATCGTCAAATGGTTAGGCTGGTAGTCGAACATTAACAGGCCACTGCTCGTATCGAGGCAGTGGCCCTTATCTATAACATGGAGATCCTGTATGTCCCTGTTGGTAATGAAATTTGGCGGCACGTCGGTCGGTAGTGTCGAGGCGATCGAGTCGCTTGCATCGATCACGCGCGAACATCTAAAAACGTGGGATCAGGCCGTTGTGGTCGTCTCGGCGATGAGCGGCGTCACCGATCTGCTGATCAAGAGCGCACGCGCGGCGGCGGAGGGCGACCGCACGACGTATCACGAGATCGCGCAGAAGTTGCGCGAGCGCCACGCTGCCACGCTCGCTGAACTGGTCGGCCAGGATGAGGCCGCCAGCCAGAAGATCGAGCAGTTGCTCGAAGAGTTCGAGTTGCTGTGCCATAGCGTGGGTGTGCTGGGAGAAGCTTCGCCTCGCGCGATGGACGCGATCAGCGGCATGGGCGAGCGCATGAGTATCCACTTGGTGGCGGCCACGCTGCGCGCACGCGGCATCCCCTCCGAGGCGATCGAGGCCACCGAACTCATCCTCACCACTAGCGACTTCGGCAATGCAGTGCCGATCCAACCACAGACCCGCCAGCGCACGCAGGCCCGTCTGCGCCCTCTGCTGGAGCAGGGCATCGTGCCCGTGGTGACGGGCTTCATCGGCGCGAGCGAGAGCGGCGCAACCACCACGCTCGGTCGCGGCGGCTCCGACTACAGCGGTGCGATCATCGGCGCGGCGCTCGATGCCGATGAGGTGGCGATCTACACGGATGTCGATGGTGTGATGACCACCGACCCGCGCTTGGTCAGCGATGCCCGCGTGATCGACGTGCTCTCGTACAACGAGATGAGCGAACTGGCCTACTTCGGCGCGAAGGTGCTGCACCCCCGCGCGGTGCGCCCGGTGGTCGAGCGCGGCATTCCGCTGCGCATCCGCAACACCTTCAATGCTAGCCACATGGGCACGCTCGTGGTGCAGGATGTGCCACCCAGCGATCGCCCCGTGAAGGCGGTGACGTCGATCAAGAATATGAGCCTCATCACGGTCGAGGGCCGCGGCATGATCGGCGTGCCGGGTGTGGCGGCCCGCACGTTCGGCGCGGTCGCCAGCGCCGATGCGAACGTGCTGATGATATCCCAAGCCTCCTCCGAGCAGAGCATCTGCTTCGTGGTGCCCGTCTCATCGAGCAAGCAGGTCTTGCAGGCGCTGGAGCTCGGCTTGCACCACGAGTTGCAGCGACGCGATGTGGACCGCATCAGCGCACGCGACGAAGTGGTGATCGTCACTGCGGTGGGCGCTGGCATGCGCGAGACACCCGGCGTCGCCAGCCAAGTGTTTGGGGCGCTCGCCGAACGCCAGATCAATGTGATCGCGATCGCCCAAGGCTCATCGGAATCGTCGATCAGTTTGGTGGTGAACGCCGCCGATGCCGACGAAGCCGTTCGCGCGATTCACTCCCTGACTGCCTAAAGCGAGCATGTTATGTCAAATCCAAAGGTGGTGCAAACGAGTCGAGGTGAGGTGCTGATTCGCACAACTCGCGAGCAGGATGCGCAAGCGTATCGGGAACTACGCCTCGAAGCGCTGCAAACACACCCGTTTGTGTTCGCTTCTAGCTACGAGGAAGATCACGTGCTTCCCGATGAGCACTGGCTGCAGAGGGTACGCGAAGGCGCGGGCAGCGAGCGAAGCGCCATCTATGTGGCCGAGGCAGCGGGTAGGCTGGTTGGCATGGTGGGCATTATGCGGCCCAATCACATCAAGATGCAGCATCAGGGCTTGATCTGGGGTGTATATGTGCGGGCCGATTGGCGCGGCATTCGCTTAAGCGATGCGCTGCTCGAAGCGTGTATCGATTGGGCGCGCCAACACCAACTCCGCCTTGTGAAGTTGGGCGTGGTGACTGTCAACCATACCGCCATCCGAAGCTATGTGCGCAGCGGCTTCCAGATCTATGGTGTTGAGCCAGAAGTTATCCACTATAACGGCACGTTTTACGATGAACTTGTGATGTATCGGCGGCTCGAACCCGCCACGAACCAATAATCAAGGAGTTCTACCATGGGCAAACTTCCAATCGCGATCCTCGGCGCGACAGGCGCTGTTGGGCAGCGTATGATTCAATTGTTGGCAGGACACCCACAGTTCGAGATCGCAGTGGTGACAGGCTCCGAGCGCACGATCGGGCGGCCATACGGCGAGTTGGTGCGCTGGGTGCTCGATGATGCGCCGCCGCCCGAAGTCGCCAATCTGATTGTGCAGCCAACCGATAAGGTTGCCGATGTGGCGCTGGCGCTCTCGGCGCTACCCACCGAGAACGCCAAAGAGTACGAGCCACTGTGGGCCGCGCAGACGGCGGTCTGCTCCAACGCATCGAGCTACCGCATGGCCGAGGATGTGCCGCTGCTGATCCCCGAGGTCAACCCCGAGCACCTGGCGCAGATCGAGCGCCAGCGTGCCGAGCGCGGCTGGAAGGGCTGCTTGATCACGAACCCCAACTGCGCGACCATCGGCGTGGTGATGGCGCTCAAGCCCCTGCACGATGCCTTCGGCGTCAAGACGCTGCACGTTTCGACGCTGCAGGCCGTCTCGGGCGCGGGCTACCCCGGCGTGGCGTCGCTCGACATCATCGACAACATTATCCCGAACATCGCGAACGGCGGTGAGGAGCAGAAGATCGAGACGGAGCCGCTGAAGTTGCTCGGCAAAGAGGTGGAGGGGCGCATCGTGCCAGCGCAGATCGGCATTAGCGCCCAGGTGACGCGCGTGCCGGTGATCGACGGGCACACGGCGCTGCTGTCGATCGGCTTTGAGCGCACGCCCACGCCCGAGGAGGCGATCGAGGTGCTGACGAACTGGCAGGCGCCGGAAGTGGTGCGCAACCTACCGAGCTCGCCGGAACGCGCGTTGGTGGTGCGCAGCGAGGGCGACCGCCCGCAGCCGCGCCGCGACCGCGATGCAGGCAAGGGTATGACCACGACGATTGGCCGTGTGCGCAGCTGCCCGGTGCTCGATCTGCGCATGGTGGTGCTCTCGCACAACACCATTCGCGGCGCAGCCGGTGGCGCGATCCTCAACGCCGAGTTGCTGGTCGCACAGGGCTTGGTGTCGTAACTACGGCACACCGCCACGTTGCAACACAATGTTCAGATAGCGCTACAATAAGGAGCGCTGCTTATAGCCGATTGCGGACCATAGGAACCGCCGCAATCTTACTGATATGCTGTTCATGGCATAAGGAGACTAAGGATGTCCGACACGATTGTGTTTACCCGTGGCGTACCACCGCCCGAGGCTTTTCCTACCGAAGCGATTTCCGATGCCTTCGATAAGGCACTGCACGCTGATGCTGCGGTGATTCTGCAATACGGCCACCAGCCCGGCTACGCCCCGCTGCGCAAGCAATTGGCCGAGGAGTACGGCGTCAGCGATAGCGAGGTGTTCGTTTCGAGTGGCTCGTTGCAGATCCAAGACCTGATCTCGGCGCTGTTGATCACGCCCGGCTCGACGGTGCTGACCGAGCAGCCGAGCTACGACCGCGCGATCGCCACTTTCCGCCGTCGCGGCGCCAAGGCGATCGGTATCCCGCTGGAGGCCGATGGCATCAACATCGAGCGCCTCAAGGCGGCGGTCGCCAAGCAGGTGCCGGCCTTCCTGTACTTGGTGCCCGATTTCCAGAACCCGGCGGGTGTCACCATCTCCTACGAGAAGCGCAAAGCGATCGTGGAGTTGGCCGAGCAGTACGGCTTCTGGGTGATCGAGGACGTGCCCTACCGCAAGCTGCGCTATCGCGGCGAGGATGTGCCGATGCTGCGCGAGATCAGCCCGAACCGCGTGCTGACGCTCAGCTCGTTCAGCAAGTTGCTCAGCCCGGGTATGCGCGTTGGCTACATGGTCGCCCCGGCGGCCTTCACCGCGCAGATCACCAAGCTAGCCGAAAACACCTACCTCTCGCCCGTGCTGCCGACTCAGGCGATCGTGTCGCAGTTCATCGCGCAGAACTGGATGCAGCAGAACATCGAGGAGTTGAAGCGGTTGTACAAGCCGCGCTGGGCCGCGATGAACGAGGCGATCGAGCGCTACCTGCCCGGCGTCGAGTCATCGGCACCGGACGGCGGCTTCTTCGTGAGCGTGACGCTGCCCGAATCGGCCAATACCGCTAACTTGCTGGCGCGCGCCAAGGAGATCGGCCTGATCCTCACGGATGGCCAGGCGTTCTACGCCGACCCCGACGAGGGCGAGGTGCCCAACGGCGAGCGCTTCGTACGGTTGCCGTTCTGCGCCGTCACCCCCGAGCAGATCGAAGAGGGCGTGAAGCGTTTGGCGAGCCTGCTGTAATTCCACGTCTCTATGGGCAAAAACTGCTTGTTCGCAAGCATTTGAGCTACATCAGCGTGGTATGATCATTTTGTTGGCTGCGATTAGGTTTTTACACCGCCGAATCGCAGCCAATTTGTATTGTTAACGTTAGCTTATGCTCCTCCATTAATTCATAACCACTCCTGCATCATCAAGCTCATTTTTAATGCAAACAGTATATTGTTAACAATCCTACAGGCGCATCAGCAATACACAAACCCGTCTGTTGTTTCTCGTTCGAAATATTGTTCGATTCAGGCGTTTCAAAAGATATTGTCACAGCTTTGAAGCCGGTCTCAGTCGATCCACACTCGGTTCGAGGCATCCAATACCATAAATGATCTATCCGATTATTTCGAGAGGTTATTTGTAACCTTGCTGAGGTTTTGGTGATCGTATCGCATTAGTTGACGAATAGACGTGTCTCGTGTATGATCTAAGTACAAACAACTTAGCCCCAAATGGTATATGTTCAGGGCATTACTGGTCATTCACCCCACATTTTTCATCGGTATTGCTCAGCCGTGTGACAAACCATTGAGTATCATTTAAGATGATGCTTTTTGTCCAGATGTTCTTAATCGATTACTAGCGTCTGCTGAAAGGCACAGCATAGTGGCAACCATCCGAGATGTGGCCACCTTAGCAGGAGTCTCAACGGCAACCGTTAGTCATGTGCTTAATGACAGCCGTCCAGTAAGTTCAACCTTACGCGACCGGGTGCACTTGGCCATGAAACAGCTTGGCTACCAGCCCGATGTTGTAGCACGAAGCTTACGGCGCCGCGAGACGCTAACGCTCGGGCTGTTTGTACCAAGCCTCGAGATTCCGCTTTATGCTTGGGTCGCCAATAGTGTAGAAGCCGCAGCACATGCGGCGGGGTACAACATTATCTTGTGTTGTGCGGGCTGGTCGTTGTCGCGGGAGTTGGCGGCACTTGAGGAGTTAATGGCCCGCCGCGTCGATGGAATGGTCTGCATCAGCGCCGCCATTCGAGCCGAGCACCTGCGCCCGATGCAGCGACGCGGCATCCCGATCGTCTGGCTCGAACGGATGATGCCAGGCGGTACGATCGATTCGGTATTCGTGAACAATTTCCAAGGCGCCTACGATGCCACCCGTCATCTGATCGAGTTGGGGCATCGACGGATCGGGTGTATCATGGGCATGGCGGATTCGCAGTTGAGCAACGAGCGGTTGATCGGCTATCAGGCGGCGTTGAGCGATGCAGATCTGCCGTTCGACCCGACCCTTCTGCAACGGGGCGATTATACGCCGCCGAGCGGTATCGCTGCGGTCAACGCCCTGTTGGAACTGCCGAACCCACCAACCGCGATCTTTGCATTTAACGATTTAATGGCTATGGGCGCGCTACAGGCCCTCCATCGCAAAGGGCTGCGCGTCCCCGACGATGTCGCTGTGATCGGTTTCGATGGCGTCCCACTCACACAATATATAACTCCAGCCCTCTCAACTATCGAGCAACCCATCCCCACGATCAGTAAGCAAGTAGTGTCGTTGTTGTTGGATCGGATCAACGGTGGAGCACCCCGCGAAGCTCGCACCATTATTGCTGAACCGACATTGGTGGTACGAGCCTCGACTCAAGGCTATGATACAGAACCACATCGTTGTGATGCTCTCGAAAGTCACCTCACATAGTTGTGAACACGTGCTCGTAAGCACGAACGGGAGGGTGGAGTGTACCAGGTTGTTACCGTCACTACTGGGAACGGTGATACCCTCACTAATATCACTGATGCTGTGCGCGCTGTGGTGAAAGCCCAGAACGTGCAGACAGGGATCTGTTTTTGTATTGTGCCCCATACAACTGCGGCAATCACAATCAACAGCGTTCTTGATCCGAATACGTCCCGCGATATTATCGACGATGTGCGTCGGCTCGTGCCGACGCGCACCGATTTTCACCACATCTTCGACACTCCCTCCGATGCGGCTGCTCATATCAAAGCCAGCCTGATCGGGAATACCACCACGATTTTGATCGAGCACGGCGATTTAGTGTTGGGCGATTCTCAAGGGATCTTGTTCTATGATTTCGATGGTCCCCGCAAGCGTCAAGTGATCGTGAAGATTATTGAGGGATGATTCTTAAACATGACGTCTACAACAAGGTCATCATCCCTCTCGACGAGTACTACACGCCGCATTCGGTATATCCCGATCGCTCAAGCCGTTCTAGAGAGCCTGTAGCAATACCGTTTATTGGGTGGCTACGGCGATCTCATCGGTTTCAATAACGACACCCACATGCCCGGCGACCCGGTATTACGGCGCTCGCTGCGAGCGACCGACTTGTTCGTGCCCTATAAAGTGCGCTGCATCCTCCACGGGCTTACTACCGGACATCGAAGACACTGCTGCTGTCGATGATGATCGATTTCGAGGGCGATCCCTCGATGTGTTGTGAAGTTACACCTCAACGGCATAAGCTTGGGCATTCCGCTCTTGTTTGTGGATTCATACGCGTTTTGCAATGATTTTACACATTTTTCTTTCAAAACTACATTATCGCGCATTGTACGCCGTTTGGGAAACGCCATAACCACATTATTGCTGTCGTTTCTCACTTTGGATATGGGGACAATTCGCATATGCAGCATTCCAATGGGTTTCTGGTATTTATTCGCAAATTTTGGTATTATATTCATGCTTGTAATCGTTTAATCGATACACATGCAGCCACGCAGCTTCAGCGTTTTTGCGCGATCAGACGCGCCACTGTAATGCAATGCAGCATTATAGAGGCTTGGTTTGGCGTGTCCGCCACTTTTAGTTGGGCAATCACAGGCGCAGCGGCGCGAGAAATTCAGCGCGGATATCTGGCAGCCGAACAGGCCGAGCACCATGCAGCGCAGTTGCAGGCTGTTCCAGCTCAGATGCGGGAGGTGCTCAACCAAGGTAAACCAATCACCGATGGATTGGCGACTCAGTTGTATGAGAGCGAGCGACGGCGCGTTTTCACCTTTGTGGGTGCCGAGCCAGGCATTGGCGCGGCATCTGTAGGCGTGGCCCTATTGACCAAGGGGCCGCAAGTAGTTGCGTTTGCTGTAGAGGAATTTCATCATGGACTTCATATCGCGACCGTGGCTGAAGAGGATGTGGTGGTGCTTATCGCGCCAGGCAGCTCAGCAAACCAGCGCTTCTTGGTTTCAGCGCGCTCGGTGCATACCTGGGGGGCGTACTAGGTGGCGCTCATCGATCAGCCCAACAGCCTCTTTGGGACGTACGCCGACTCGACGCTCGTTTTGCCCGCGCTCACAAAGCCAGTAACTCCGTCACTGATGTTGCCCCCGCAGCATCAGTTGTGTCCGAGCTTTGCAAGAGGTTCGTTCGAGCCACCAACGTCCCACACGGTGCCATAGCGCGGCTATGGTGCCGTGTTGCGTTAGGCGTATAGTGATTTGTTGATGCTCGTATCAAAGCGTTCACTCGAAAGCAGCACACAAAGCGAGGTTCAAGCATCCTTCAGAAAACGAATGGCGCCGTTCTGCAACGTGGCAGAGCGGAGGAGGTTACGTATGTTCGACATCCTCGCGGTTGGTGGCATTGATGCGGATCTCGTGCTTACTGTCGATCATCTTCCGTCGTCCGACGAGAAGGTGATCGACACATTCGTTGGACAGAAGGCGGGCGGCCCCACCGCCATCAGAGCCTGCGCCGCGAGCCGTTTGGGGCTGCGCGTGGCAGCGCTCACCGTCACAACCGAGCATAAGGCCGAGATCCAAGCTCTTCCCGTACCAGTAGCCGATACCATCAGCGTTGGCGATCCCTTCAACGCAACATTTCTTACATTTGGCGGAAATCGAACACTTTCTGAGTCAGGCGCATCACCAGGCATCCTGAGCGCGCGAGAAGGCTGCGCTCGACACACCAAACACGCTTGCCGTTCAACGTGCAACCCGTGGCAGCACCCAAATGCTGCACAGGGCTCATTTGCTTTGTGAGGTAAGGATGGAACAGATGATGTCTGCCGCAACGATGATCGCGCAGGTGGAGAGCCTGCCAGCCATGATCCGCTCGGAGTTCGAGCGGTTTGACTCATCGGCGCGCCTCCTGCTGAACCACGACCAATGCTTCTCGATCAAACGCATCATCATCACTGGCTGTGGAGATTCGTACATGGCTGGCCTGGCAGCCGAGTTGGCGTTCGAACAACTGGCGGGTATCAGCACCGAGCCAATGAACGCTATGCAGGCGGGCCGCTACGGCAGCCAGTTCTTCGATCAGAGCTTCCCACGCAACCCGTTGGTAATCGGCATTTCCGCCTCTGGCTTGGTGGCGCGCACACGCGAGGCGGTGGGATTGGCTCGCGGCCAGGGCATCCTCACGGTGGCGCTCACGGGCAACCTAAACTCGCCGTTGGCCCGCGCCGCCGAAATGACCTTCGATTGCGGATTGCCCGCGTTCGCGCCCGCACCAGGAGTGCGCACGTACCGCGCCTCGCTGCTCGCGCTCTACCTGCTGGCGATCCGCTTCGCCGAGGTGCGTGGCCGCCTCACCCAGGACGAGGCCAACGATATGCGCGCTAAGCTCAAAGGCACCGCCGATGCGATCGAAGCGACCATCTACATGATCGCGCATCAAGTACGGGCGCTGGCCGAGGCGGTATCGCATCACAGCAATATCGTGTTTGTGGGCGATGGGCCGAATTACGCCACGGCACTGTTCGGCGCGGCCAAGGTGATCGAAGCCGCTGGACGACATGCAATGGGCCAAGACACCGAGGAATGGGCGCATTTGCAGTACTTCGTCAATACCGACCCGAGCACACCCACGTTTGTTATCTCCCCGGGAGGGCGCGGCCACGATCGAGCCACCGAACTGATCGCCTCGATGAAACAGGTTGGCCGCACAGTGGTGGCGGTAGTGCCACAGAGCAACCAAGCGATCGGGCCGAATGTCACGTGGTGGCTGCCCGTGGTCGGCTCCGTCCCCGAGATCTTCACGCCCATGGTCTACCCGGTCGCCGCCGAGCTCTTCGCGGCCCACCTGGCCGACATCCTGGGTGAGACGCCCTTCCGTGGCTTAAGCGGGGTGTATCAGAGCGACTCAAACATCATCCAGAACAGCGCCGTGGTGCAATCGCTGGCGCTCTAACGCACGACCTTGGCACACATCCTCAGCCCGCGTGTGCCAGCCTCTTTTGGATGCTCGTTACAATCGTTGAACTCCAGAGAAAGAGTGAGGCATGACACCAGAATACGTCACTTGTGCCAATATCGTTATCGATGATATCGTCCTAGCCGATGGCCATTCTTGGATGAATATCCTGGGAGGTGCAGGTACTCACGCGCTCTGTGGTATGCGGATTTGGTCGGATCAGTTGGGGTATGTTGCGAGCGTCGGCGAAGACTTTGATCCGCAACACCGCGCGGAGCTACTAGCACTTGGGGTTGATCTTAGTGGCGTAAAGGTGTGTCCCGAGTATCAAACGGCACGATGTTGGCAAATTTTTGAATGGAACGAACGGCGTACCGAGATCTTTCGCACAAGTGAAGAAGCGTTTTATCGACTTACCCCGAGGTTCGAAGATATTCCGCCCGCTTATCTGGCAGCCAAAGGCTTCCATATGCTGAGCAGCACTATGAGCGAGTTGCTCGCACTGATCGAGCGGTTGCAGGCCGCAAACCCTAACCTTTATCTCGCCTGGGAGCCGAGCCCTTTGCAATTGACCGCCACACCCGAAGAAATGCAAGCTGCCCTGCCGCGTGTCACTGTGTTCTCACCGAATCAGGGCGATGCCCAAACCATCACGGGGACCGCAACGCCCGAACAGGCCGTAGAAAAGCTGTTACACTGGGGAGCGCCGATCGTGGCCCTGCGCATGGGTGCCGATGGTTCGATGATCGCGACCGCCAGCGGCGAGCGATACCTCATCCCCGCCGTGCCACCCAACGCGCTCGTCGATATGACTGGTGCGGGGAACGCCTATGTCGGCGGGTTGCTCGTCGGCCTGAGCAGAGGGTTATCGCCCGTCGAGGCCGGCGCCTACGGGGCCGTCAGTGCGAGTTTCGCGCTGGAGCAATTCGGGCTTATCCGCATCTCGCCCGAACTACAAACCAAGAGCGCGCACCGTCTCGCTTGGGCACAGTCGCGTATCGAACAGATCGCCTGATATGCCAAGGACGGCGCGAACAGTTCGGGAATGTGTCACCTTCACAATCCGCTTGCTCTGGCGATGGCTGGGGCTGCTGCGGTGATCCTAGCAGGGTCCATGTTGCTGATCGTGTTCGCCTGCTTGGCGATGCTCAGCACACTGGCGCTGCCCGAAGATCTGAAGGGCGATCTACCAACTCTATGAGTATTCGAATCGCAAAGGAGATGCGTATGGTATCGCGAACTGGGCTTGTTGAAGCGGCGCGCGGCCAACGTCCGCTCGATCTGGTGATTCGCGGCGGGTTGCTGCTGAATGTCTACACGGGCGAAGTCTACCCAGCCGATATCGGCATCTACGGCGACCGCATCGCGATCGTGGATCGGGATCGGCGGCTGGGTCTGCAGGGGCGCAACGAGTTTCAGGCGCGGGGCCATATCGCGGTGCCGGGCTTCATCGACACGCACGTGCATATCGAATCGACGATGGTCACGCCGCCCCATTTCGCCCGCGCCGTGCTGCCGTTCGGCACCACCACCGTCGTGATCGACCCGCACGAGATCGGCAATGTCTACGGTCGGGCGGGCATCGAGTATATGCTAAAAGCCAGCGAAGGGCTGCCGCTGCGCGTCTACCTCACCATCCCGTCCTCGGTGCCCGCTGTGCCGGGCTTGGAGACAGCCGGAGCGGTGTTCGAGGCCAGCGACATCGCCGAGATGCTCACGTGGCCCCGCGTGATCGGCGTGGCCGAGTTGATGGATTATCCGGGCATCATCCAGCAGACGCCCCGGATGGCGGCGATCGCCGAAGCGGGATTGCGGGCCGGGAAACGGCTGGAGGGCCACGCGCCGCTGGTGGGCGGGCGCGACCTGGCGGCCTACTTGGCGGCGGGTGTCGATTCCGACCACGAATCGCGCGATTGGGAGGAGATGCTTGAGAAGTTGCGGGCCGGCATGTGGGTGTATGGCCGCGAGAACACCTTCCGCCGCAGCGCAGCCGACCTGGCGCGGGCGCTGGAGGAGGTGCCGCACCCTTGGAACGTGGCGCTCTGCACCGATGATATCGACCCCGACGATCTGTTGCAGCGCGGCCACCTGGATCGTGGCCTGCGCGTGCTAATCGACGAGGGTGTTGATCCCGTGTTGGCGATCCGCTTCGCGACGCTGGGTGGCGCGACGCGCTATGATCTCACGGATCTGGGCGCGATCGCGCCCGGCAAACTGGCCGACATCGTGCTGGTGGAATCGCTGCGCGGCCTGAAGGCCAGCGCTGTGTTTGCGGGCGGAACCTTGGTGGCACAGCACGGCCATCTGGTGACGGAGTTCGCCGATCCCATCCCACCGCCAACGCAGAACAGCGTGCGGATCGCGCCTGTCTCGGCGGAAACGTTCACGCTGCGCCGTTCGCAAGCGCAAGGCGTGGAGCGTGTGACGGCGCTCGCCATCGACAGTAACCGCACCACCACGCTCACCGAGTTGAGCATCCCGTTCGAGAACGGCGAATGCGTGCTGCCGCTGCCTCCAGATGTGACGCTGCTCAGCGTGGTGCCGCGCCACGGCCAAACGCATCGACCCTCGCTCGAACTGCTGCACGGCTTGCCACTACGCAACGGTGCCATCGCCACCACCGTCGCGCACGACAGCCACAACCTGATCGTGGCCGGGCGCCACCCCGCCGATATGGCGCTGGCGGTGCAGACGGTGGCGGAGATCGGTGGCGGCGTGGCGCTGGTGGAGGATGGACGCGTACTGGCGACGGTGCGCCTGCCCGTAGCAGGCCTGATGTCCACCGAGCCAGTGGAGACAGTGGCGGCGGAGGTGCGCGCCTTCAACCAGGCGGCCCGCGCGTTGGGCATCGGCGGCTCATCGCCGGTACTGGCGATCTCGGCGTTGGCGCTGCCCGTCGCGCCGTTCTTCCGCATCACCGATCTGGGCCTAGTCAACACGCTCACTCAAGAATTTGTGCCGGGCGCGCGGGAATAGGTGGTACAATCGAGCACCGTCTGATCGCGATTTCCCTTCGCCAATAAACGATTTCCGCAACAAAAACAGGAACACAATGAGCAACAAACTGATTATCGACACTGATGTGGGTGTGGATGACGCAATCGCGCTCCTGATGGCGCTCGCAGATCCGAACTGGGAGATCATCGGCATTACGGCGGTCTCCGGCAATGTGCCGCTGGAACGGGTGGTGCGCAATATCGGGATTGTGCTCGATGCCGCTGGTGCCCAGCCGATCCCGTTCTTTCGCGGAGCTGCCCGCCCGTTGCTGGCCGAGCCAGTTCACGCGGATAGTGTGCACGGCCAGGATGGCTTGGGTGATGCGGGATTCCGCGCATCGAGCCGCACGGTGGCCGATCAGGAACACGCCGCCCTAGCGATTGTGCGGTTGGCACGCGAGAACCCGGGCGCGACGCTCCTGGCGCTCGGCCCACTGACGAACGTCGCGTTGGCGCTCAGCCTGGAGCCGGAGTTGCCGCGATTGCTGAAACAGACGGTGGTTATGGGTGGCGCGGCCTACGCACAGGGCAATATCACGGCGGTGGCGGAGTTCAACATCTACGCCGATGTCGAGGCGGCTGCGCTGGTCTTTGAGCGCGGCCTGAACCCAATCGTCCTCGATTGGCACACCACGCTGCGAACGCCGGTCCTTTGGAAGGATTGGGAGGCGCTGCTGAACGCGGGGCCGTTGGGGCAGCAGTTCGTGGCCCCGATGACACAGGCGTTGGCGGAGCGCTCGCGAGAACACGGGCGAGAGGGCATGCTCTGGCCCGATCCACTGGCGTTGGCCGTGCTGCTCGACCCACAGTGCGCAACCACCTACCCGGCCCGCGTCACGATCGATACCAGCCACGGCATCGCACGGGGCATGACGGTCATCGACACGATGCGCCGCAACAGCCTGCCGTTCAACGCCACCATTGTCGATTCGGTCGATGTGGGGCGCTTCCAACAGTTGCTCGAACGGGCATTTCGTTTGCCCTGCCATTTGTGATGTTGGTTGTGAGAAGCCTTCTGAAAAGCATTCCAATGCGGAAGCAACAGACATCAGGGGGTTATAAACGTACAACGCATGTTGATGTGCCTTCTCTACGAGAGCGTGAGATGCGCCATTCGGCGAGAGTGCGCGTACTCACGAGCAACTCGGCTGCTGCGCAAGCCCAAAGGGGCCAACTAACTGCGGCCCCTTTGGAAACCCCCAGCCGGGGCTTATCGCCCTGGACCCCAAGGAATCCGCTCTGTCAGGTGGGTATCGTTTGGTTCCTCGGTATGGTCCTTGTTCGGTGGTCTGTATGCGCTTTTTGCTTGCTGACATGTAGGTGTCGCTGCTCACAACATCCTGATGCTTTTTATACCAAATCCGAATGATTGCTTACAGAATCAACACACTTGCTGAACAACATTGCTTTGGCGTTAGATTGATACCACCATTTCCATGGAATGTGGTGTCGATGCGCTGCGCGTAGCAGCGCATCGACACCACAAAAAGAAGAAATTACCTTGCTGCCGCAGGCTAAAACGGGTTTTATTGTGATACTGTCCAACCGGATTTAATATCAGAAAGCTTCTGAGGAACGATCCAGCACACATCCGCCGCTAGCGCAACAAAAAAGCATCCGTCCAGCGAGCGCTGAACGGATGCCAAACGTAGCGGATAGACTTACGACTCGAGCGTGCTCAGGTCGCCTTCCGGCAAGCCCTGCGCGCGAGCCTTGAGCACGCGGCGCATAATCTTGCCCGAGCGGGTCTTGGGCAGCGAGGACACAAACGTCACCTTCTCGGGGCGAGCGATCGGGCCCATCTCCTTGCCCACATGCAGGCGGAGTTCCTCGGCCAGTGCATCGCTCGGCTCGACGCCCTGCTTGAGGATCACGTAGGTGTAGATCGCGTTACCCTTCAGTTCGTGCGGCAAGCCGATCGCGGCGGCCTCGGCGACTGCGGGGTGCGAGACCAGCGCCGACTCGACCTCGGCGGTGCCCAGGCGGTAGCCCGAGACCTTGATCACATCGTCGATGCGGCCAATCACCCAGAAGTAGCCGTCCTCGTCCTTGCGTGCCGCGTCGCCAGCGGTGTACATGCCCTCGATGCGCGACCAGTACTGCTGGATGTAGCGCTCCGGCGAGCCGTAGATGGTGCGCAGCATACCCGGCCACGGCTTCTTGATCACCAGCAAACCGTCCTCGTTGGGCTTGGTCGGCTCGCCTTCCTCGTTCAGCACGTCGGCCTCGATGCCCAGGAACGGCTTGGTGCCCGAGCCAGGCTTCAGCGGCGTGGTCGGGTTCGGCGTGATCATAAAGCCGCCCGTCTCGGTCTGCCACCAGGTGTCCATGATCGGGCAGCGCTCGCCGCCGACCACGCGGTAGTACCAGCGCCACGCCTCGGGGTTGATCGGCTCACCGACCGAGCCGAGGATGCGCAACTTGCTCAGATCGTACTTGGCGGGCCACTCGTCGCCGAAGCGCATCAGACCGCGGATCGCGGTCGGCGCGCAGTAGAGCGCGGTCACGCCGTACTTCTGGGCGATCTCCCACCAGCGGCCCGGGTTCGGATAGGTCGGCGCGCCCTCGTAGATCACTTCGGTCATGCCGAGGATCAGCGGCGCGTAGACGATGTACGAGTGACCCGTGATCCAACCCGGGTCGGCAGCGCACCACCACACATCGTTCGGCTTGAGGTCGAAGACCATGCTCATCGTGGTGGCGATGTAGGTCTGGTAGCCACCGCAGGTGTGCACCAAGCCCTTGGGCGTGCCCGTCGTGCCCGAGGTGTAGAGCATGAACATGGGATCTTCGGCATCCATCTGCTCGGTTGGGCAGTGCTCGTCCATACCGGGCTTCGACACGATATCGTGCCACCACACGTCGCGGCCTTCCTTCATGTAGATGTCGTGGCCGGTGTGCTTGAGCACGATCACGCGCTTCACGATATTCGATGCGCGATCAACCGCCTCGTCGGTGATCTTCTTCAGCTCGACGATCTTGTTGTTCATCCAGCCGCCGTCGCCGGTGATCAGCACCTTCGACTGGGCATCCTCAATGCGCGAGTGCAGCGCATCGGTCGAGAAGCCGCCGTACACCACCGAGTGCATCGCGCCGATCTTCACCACGGCCAGCATCGCGAACACCAACTCGGGCACGCGCGAGAGGTAGATCGTGACACGATCGCCCTTCTGCACGCCCTCGCTCTTAAGCGCGTTCGCGAAGCGGTTCACTTCGGCATCCACCTGCGCGTAGGTGTAGGTCTTCGTCTCGCCCTGCTCGGATTCCCAAATAATCGCTACTTTGTCACGATTCGGGCCTTCCAGATGGCGCTCCACAGCATTGTAATAGGCGTTCGTCTTGGCACCAGTGAACCACTTGTAGAAAGGAGCGTTCGAGTCATCGAGCACCTTATCCCACTTCTGGTACCAATTCAGGTAACGATCCGCCATCTCGGCCCAAAACTCCTCGGAGTTAGAGATCGTCCAGTTGTAGAGTTCCTCGAAGGACGAGAAGCCCTTCTCACGGGCATAGGCCATCACATTCGAGTTCTCTACCATCTCCTGCGAGGGATAGTAGAACTTGGGGTGCTCACTCTCGCTCGCGGTGTTTGGTGTGGTTTGTTCAACGGTCATAAGGACTAACTCCTTGTCGTGTAATATAACGATTCATCGCTAGCAGGCGGAATGATGGTGCCGATATGCTAACGATCACTACCTGATGATGTCATTTGATGACGGAGATGCGCCCAAGCCTGACGAGCCTCCTCGACCGAACTTTCGTCCTCAATGGTGGTGATATCGCCCGGCTCGCGGTCCAGTGTCACGGCCTTGAGCACGCGGCGCATGATTTTGCCCGAACGGGTCTTCGGCAGCATATTGACGAACTCGATGTTGCCCAACACCGCCACCGGACCCAATTCCTGGCGCACTGTCGCTTGCAGTTCCTTCACCAGTTCTTCCGAAGGGGCGTACCCTTGGCGGAGCACCACGAAGGCCGCAATAACCTCGCCCCGCAACTCGTCGGGCCGCCCCGTCACACCGGCCTCAGCCACCGCCGGATGCTTCAGGAAGGCGGTCTCAACCTCGATCGTGCCCAACCGATGGGCCGCGATCTTGATGATCTCATCGGCACGGCCAGCAAACCAGACGTACCCATCCTCGTCGATCATCGCCGAATCCCCGGTGGAATAGACGCCCGGGATGCGCTGCCAGTAGTCCTGGCCGTAGCGTTCCGGTTCGCCCCACAACTCCGAGACTAAGCCAGGGAACGGCCGCTTGATCGCCATAATACCCTTCTCGCCTGGCGGCAGAGGTTCGCCATCTGGCGAGAGGATCGCCGCCTCGATACCGGGCAGCGGTATGCCCGCCGAGCCGGGCTTGATCGGCAGCAAGCCTAAACCATACGGATTGCCGAAGATCGGGCCGCTGGTCTCGGTCTGCCACATATGGTCGATGACTGGGATGCGGTTCTTGAGCGCCTCTAGTTGCAGCCACTCCCACGCCGGAGCATTCAGCGTCTCGCCCGCGCAGAACACTCGCTCTAGCGAGGAGAGATCGGCGCGATGGACGTACTCGGTGCCGTAGCGCATCAGCAAGCGCACCGCGGTCGGCGAGGTGAACAGTCCGGTCACGCCGAACTCCTCGATCGCCCGCCAGATCATGCCCGGGTCGGGGTGATCGATCGCCCCTTCGTACACAAGTGTGGTGCAGCCGCTCAGCAACGGCGCATACACGATGTAGGAGTGCCCGACGATCCAGCCGATGTCGGAGGTTGACCACCACACATCGGTTTCGCGCATGCCAAACACCCATTTGGCCATGCTGTGAATATGTACTTGATAGCCGCCGTGTTTGTGAACCGCGAGTTTGGGGCGCGCTGTCGTGCCCGAGGTGGCGAGGATGAAGACTGGCTCGTTCGCTTCGAGCTCCACATACCCCGAATCGTGGCCTTGGCCCTGCGCCAAGAAGGTGTCCCAATCCAGGTCGCGTTCGCGCGGTGAGGGATTGCTCGCGCCATCGCGCCACAACGTAATCACCCGCTCGATGGTTGGGCAACCGAGCTCCAGCGCCGCATCGGTGAGCGGCGTCAATGGCACATCCTTGCCCTTGCGGAAGGTTTTGTTGGCCGTGATCAACAAGCGCGAGCCGCTCGCGTTGATCCGATCTGCGAGTGCGCCCGCGCCGAAGCCCGCGAACACTACCGAGTGGATCGCGCCGATCCGCGCGATCGCCAGCATAGTAATGATCGCTTCAGGGCAGGTTGGCATATAGAGGGTGATGCGGTCGCCCGCCTTGATGCCCTGAGCGCGTAAGGCCGCCGCCACACGTTTGACTTCGTGCAGCAGCATACCATAGCTATACACCCGACGTTCACCACGTTCGTTGAAGGCGATCAGGGCAGTGTGGCCGCCCCAACCGCGCTGAACATGGTAATCGAGCGCGTTGTAAGCGATATTCGTTTTTGCGCCACAAAACCAACGAAACGTAGGTGGTTGCCAATCAAAGACTTGATCCCACTTACGAAACCAAGGCAACGCATCTGCCGCACGTGCCCAGAATGTATCTGGATGCTCTGTCGCGTCCTGCCGCCATCGGCTGACAATCGGGTTGATCGGTTGCATCTTTGCACCTCGTTTGACCCAAGCACATCGGGCTTATAGTGTACCACGCTTTTTCGGGCATGTTGCAGTATTGGCAGCACTTTGGGCGATCGTTCTTACAGAGCGATGTGTGTTTGGCTCACCTCACAGCCGAGCGTCTAAGCACTCTCGGATGCGGGCCGCATGCGGCTCAGCCAGAGCAGGCCACACGTACCCGAGATCAACGAGCCGATCAACACGCTCAGTTTGGCGGTATCTAACAGCGTCGCATCGGAGAAGCCCAGCGTAGCGATGAACAGCGACATCGTGAAGCCGATACCCGCCAGCATACCCATACCGATCATATGCCGCCAGGTCGCGCCCTGCGGCAGATCGGCGATGCCAAACCGCACCGTCAGCCACGTCGCACCGATCAGGCCGATCGGTTTGCCGAGCACCAAGCCGAGGATCACACCAATAGCGACCCACGATGTCTCACCGCTGAGCGTATTCAGCGCCAACGGCACGCCAGCGTTCGCCAGCGCAAACAGCGGCATGATCAGCAGGGCCACCCAACCGTGCAACGAATGCTCGAACTTTTGCAGCGGCGCTTGCACCTGCTCGCAAAGCTCCTCGAGCTCGATCACCGCGCCCTGCTGCGTCTCGTCGGTGAGCATTGGTGTCTTGGCGAAGTTGCCCTGCTCGAAGTGCGCCAACAAGCTACGCGCCCGTTCGAGAAAGGTCGGCGCGTCGATCCGGTAGCGCGAAGGCACTGTGAAGGCGATCAGCACACCTGCGATGGTGGCATGCACGCCCGACCGCAAAAACGTCAGCCAGATCAACACGCCAATACTGGCATACACTATCCTATTGCGGATCCCATACATATTCGCGGCCAACAACACCAACCAGAACGCCAAGCCGATGCCCAAGGCGCTCAGATTCAACTCGCTGGTGTAGAACAGCGCGATCACCAAGACTGCGATCAAGTCATCGACGATCGCCACTGCGGTCAGGAAGATCTTCAAACCAAACGGCACCCGGCTCCCCAACAGCGCCATACAGCCGATCGCGAAAGCGATATCGGTTGCGGTGGGCACTGCCCAGCCGTGCGCGCCAGAGCCACCCGCATTGAACAGCGTGTAGATGGTCGCGGGCATGATCACACCACCACAGGCCGCGATGATCGGCAAGGAGGCCGCACGCAGGCTAGCAAGTTCACCAACGATCAGTTCACGCTTGATCTCTAGCCCAACCACGAAGAAAAAGATCACCATCAAGCCATCGTTGATCCAATGCAAAACGCTCTCGTGCAGTTCGAACGTGCCGATGCTGATGCCAACCTCTGTTTCAAGAATAGCGAAATAGTCCGCCGCCAATGGCGAATTCGCAAGCAACAGAGCAATGAGCGTCATCGCCAGCAGGATCACGCCGCTCGATGCCTCCTGACCGATAAACTTCTGCATGGGTGAAACAATGCGTGCGAGTGGGGTGCTACTCCAGTGCGATGCGGGCATCCGTTGTAACAATTTCATAGGTGTCCTCTACCTAGCTGAATATCCTGTACGATGCCATCAAACATAAAAAAAGCCATCACAAAACAATGTGACAGCCTCCACCTATGCCCGTTTCGGGACGGGCGCCCTATGTTTGGGGTCATTGCGCTCGCACAGTCTACCAAAAAAGCGCTTACCTGCCAAATAAAGGGCAGGGTTCGACGTGGCTGTTGTGCAACAACCACGTCGAACAACACTCCAAGCTAGGCGGGCTCGGCAGCAGGCTGGAGTTCCTCGTGAGTTGGATCTTTATCCGGGCGACGCACGGATTCGACCAGACGCTGGATCTCTTCCGATGGCTCTTTGGTGAGCAGCGACACCACAATCACCAGGATGAAGTTGACGATCAGGCCAAATACACCAGCACCCAAGTGGCTAATGCCGAGGACATTGAAGGTCGGGTCGATGTAGTTCATCACCATGTAGAAGATACAGGTGGCCATACCGCCAATGATACCGGCGATCGCGCCAGGGCCATTGGCGCGCTTCCAGAAGATACCCAGCAGAATGATCGGGAAGAACGAGGCCGTCGCCAGCGAGAACGCCCAGGCGACCATCTGCGAGATCAGGGCCAAGCGCGGCAGTGCCGCCAACGCGGCTGCGGCTGCCGCCACCAAGATCATCGCCTTACCGATCCGCACACGTGTCTGCACCGAAGCGTTCGGGCGCAGCGTCTTGAAGAAGACGTCGTGGGCGATCGCGGAGGCGATCACGACCAGCAGACCGTCGGCGGTGGAGAGCGCTGCGGCTAAGCCACCCGCCGCCACCAGCGCCGCGACGGTGTAGGGCAGGCCCGCGATCTCGGGCGTGGCCAACACCACCAAGTCGCCGTCGATACTGATCTCGCGGAACTGCAGGATACCGTCAGTCGAGACGGCAGTCACGGCGGTGCCGCTCAGTTCGCCAGCGGTGCCGCCCTTGCTCGGATCGCTGGCATCAGCGGGCACGAACGGGCCAAGCTGGATCTTGCCATCGCCGTTCGCGTCGTTGATCACCAACGAGCCATTGCTCACCTGCGTATTCGCCCAGGTTGGCAACTCGCTAATGCTGGCATCCTGCAGGCGGTTATGATCGGTGATATTCAGCAGACCGGTGCGCGCCCAGTTGTTCGTCCAGGCTGGCAAGCCAGCGATCGGCTGACCCGCTACATTCTTCAGGATCTCCCAGCGCGAGAAGGCTGCATAGGCAGGAGCCGTGAAGTAAAGCAGGAAGATGAAGAACAGTGCCCAGCCGACGCTCTTGCGTGACTCCTTCACGCTGGGCACCGTGTAAAAGCGGATCAGAATGTGGGGCAACCCAGCCGTGCCCACCATCAGACAGAAGGTCAGCGCCAGGAAGTTCCACGGCGTGCCGACCCAATCGTTGGTCGATTTCGCGGCAGGCGGCGTCAGGCCGATCTGGCGCGCGCTCGATACCGCCGAAGCGTTGTTCAAGCCTTCGTTAAACGGCTCAAGGTAAGTGCTGGTGCCCAACTGCTCGGTTTCGAGTCGTTGCACCTCTTGCAGCGCCTGGCCGTACATCAACTGCGGGATCGGCACGCCCGTCAGTGCATACGAAAGCATAACCACCGGCACCAGGTAGGCAATAATCAGGATGATGTACTGCGCCACCTGTGTCCAGGTCACGGCCTTCATACCACCCAGGAACGAGCAGACCAGCACACCCAACAGACCAACCACCACGCCGACCGGGTAGCTCACACCCACCAAGCGGCTCATAATGATGCCAACGCCCGTCACCTGCGCCGTCACGTAGGTGAACGACACGATGATCGCAGCGATCGACGAGACCACACGGGCGGTGTTGCCCTCGTAGCGCGCGCCCACGAAGTCGGGCACGGTGTACTGGCCAAACTTGCGCAGGTAGGGCGCAATCAACAGGGCCAACAGCACGAAACCGCCCGTCCAGCCCATGATGTAGGCCAAGCCATCGTAGCCCAACAACCAGAGCGTGCCCGCCATCGAAATGAAGGAAGCGGCGCTCATCCAGTCGGCGCCCGTCGCCATACCATTGGCGATCGCAGGTACGTTACGGCCAGCCACATAGTACTCGTCGAGGTGCTTGGTACGGCTCATAATGCCGATACCAGCGTACATCGCCAACGTTAGGAACAGGAAGAGGTAGCCGATCCCGGAGGTCGAAAGGACGCCGAGGCTCTCTAAAATACCAACGAAGATCGAAAAGAGGATGAAACCGATCGTGAAGTAGGTGTACCGACGAGCCAAATAGTTGCTAAACCAACCAGCGCTGCTTGGCTTGTTTGTCACGGCCATGGTGCCAACTCCTTTCGCGAACTATTCCTCATCGACCCCATATTCACGATCCAGCTTCTGCATACGCCACGCGTAGTACACGATCAGCGCAACAAAGACTACCAATGAGCCTTGGGAGCCCATGTAATAGCCGAGCGGGAAGCCAGTCAAAATATTGATTGAGTTCAGTTGGTTGACGATTAGTACGGGGAGGTAGGAGACTGCGAACCAGATCACGAGCAGAGAGATGATCAGACGCACATTACTGCGCCAGTAGCCAACAGTATCGAATTCTTTTTTCGTTGCAGCAGCTTGCCGCGTAGTCTTCATCGATTCAACGGATTGAGCCATCATTGCCTCCTCTTATTGCACCATGAAGCTTTCCATCCATCAACACGGGCAGTTTGTCTGATGAAGTGCTTCGCGCCTTCCTCCTTTCCAGATACGCGCATTTAACTTGTCGCCTGCTACAAGTTGCGCGATGCTCACGTAGTATGCATCCCGATCCATGAACGGCCTGGCATACGACGTGACGATAAAACAATACAATTGCTGGGAATATAAACATATGCTACTATCTTTATGCAAAATCACCTTAAGCTGTTTGTAAAGTTTCGGTAAATTTGGTCATGAGAACATCAAGGCCCAGGATTCGCGTGGTTACTATCTGAACGAGGAGTGCCATGACCAACTTCTTCCTGCAATTGCGCGAGCGTCCATTCGTGCATAAGCTGCTCGGCCTGTTCTTCTATGGCATCGCATCCTTCTCCTTCATCTACCTCATCGGCAACGTGTTACTCGACAACTTCCTCCTATTTCGGGCGTTCGAGCTACTCTGGTTCATTCATATCGTCATCATCTGCAACCAGATTCAGCGTAGCCAGCGCGAATTGATCCTGCTGGCCATAGCTGGGTTGTTACCAGGCTTGATCAATAACATCGTCGGGCTGTTTGCCTTCGCCTAATGACCGCGACATCATCACGCTCCGTTGTGCGCCGCCTCGCCCTGCTGGCGTTGGGCTTGCTGTTGGCTGCCTCGTTTATCGCCGTGTTCCGCCAGAGCCGCGCGCCGATCGATCGGCTGTGGCTGCGCGCGCCCGGTTGGAGCCGCGCCACCCTGATCGGCCATACCACCGCCGAGCACGCCGTACCGTTCGCCTTCGATGCGCAGGGCCAACCGTACCTGCTGCTCGTGCCGCCCGAACTCGGTGGCACCCACCCACAACTCGTTGCACTCGACCGCCGCGCCCAACCACGCTGGCACGCCGACCTCACAGCCGCGCCCGCCGCACCAACAGCCCCACAACTCGTGTGGGATGGCACGGCGCTGCGAGCCTTCTGGCTCAGCAACCAACAACTCTACGGGGCGCGCATCGCAACGAATGGAGAAATATTGGAGGAACCGCGCCTCCTCTCCGGCGCGGCAGTAGTGGAATCGTACAGCGCCGTGGCCGATGCCAACGGGCGCATGGCGGCGTGGTTCGGCGGCACCCTGCGCAACCCGGGCGTCTACGCACTCACGGGCGACCTCGCCGCCCCGCAGCAGATCGACAACGACGGCATCCGCCCGACGCTGCGCTTCGACCCACACGGCACGCTGCACGCCGCCTGGATCACCGAAAGCAGCGCTCAGCAGCGCGACACACGCATCGCCTACACCACTGTCGCCGCCGCCGCACGCCCCGCACCCAGCCGCACGGTGCTCACCATCGAGAGCTACCGCGCGGGCGACAATGTGGAAGGCCCGTGGCTCGGCATCGACGCGCAGACCGTCTACTTGCTCTGGTCGGCCACCGCGCCTCGCTCCGGCGCGGTGTTCAGCCAGTTCGCCAGCTTCCCGCTCGGCGCACCGGAACAAATCTCCGAGATCCAAGCGTTCACCATGCCGATGCAATCAGGCGCCAACTATCAAGCTAGCGACGGCGCGCTGAAGGCCGGGCCACGCCTCGCGCTTGGCCAAGCGGTCGGTGGGCCGCTCACCAACATCAGCAGCAACGCCAGCGCCGCCAACGAACTGGCGGTCGCCCTCGTCAGCCAGCAGTACACCAACAAACAGCTCGTCAAACAAGTCAGCATCATGTTCACTCGCAACGGCGCGCCCAGCACCTACCAAATCCTGAGCAACACGCCCGACAATGCCCTCACGCCGTACCTCGCCAGCGACGCACAGCAGCATCTCTACGCCAGTTGGCGCATCGTCGGCCAGAACGGCTACCGCGTCTACTTCGCCAGCACCGCTCCCGATCTGGTCGCCGCGCTACGCCCAATCACGCAGGGCGATCTGGCGCGCATGGTCATCGATACGGTGTTCGGCCTGCTCACAGGCGCGATGCTTGCACCGATCGCGGCGGTCGCCTGTTTGGTCGGTCCGTTGCTCGTGCTCGGTGTGACGTGGTTTCTGCGGCGCAAAGCCGAAACGTGGCGGGATTGGCGGGTGTATCTCTCGGTGGGGGCGGCGCTGCTCGCCTTCTGGATCATCAAGCAAGCCCTGCTCGAAAGCATGGCCAACATCGTGCCGTTTGCGGCGTGGGTCCCGATCATCCCCAATAGCCTCGGGGAGGTGCTGCGCTGGGGGATCACGCTGCTCTCGCTGGTCTTGGGGCTGTGGATCGCGTGGCGCGTCACCGTGCGGGCGGGGCGCTACTCGGCGGTGCTCTTTGTGCTGGCCTACATCGCCGTCGATAGCCTGATCACGATGGCCGTCTTTGGCGAGGCGATGCTGTAGCGCCGCTACGGGCCGCGCAACATATCGACCAACGCTTGCGTCTCGCGGTTGGGAGACGCGGTCAACCTGCTTACAGCATAGGTCACAATAAAGTTCGTCAACATCCCGAACACGCCCGCCGCCACATGCGTAATGCCCAGGATATTCCACTGAGGATTCCAACTGTTCAGCAACATATAGCCAAGTGTCACGAACAAGCCGGCCAGCATGCCAGCGATCGCGCCCTTGGCATTCGCGCGCTTCCAGAAGATGCCCAGCACCAGAATGGGGAAGAACGTCGCAGCCGCGAATGAGAAGGCCCATGCCACCAACTGCACAATGATCGCCAGGCGACGCGTGGCCGCGAACGCCGCCGCCACCGCCACCAGCAGAATCAGCACGCGGCCCAACAGCAAGCGCTCGCGGGGCGATGCCCCAGGGTGGAGCGTGCGAGCATACACATCGTGCGCCAGCGCCGAGGCGATCACCATCAGCAGGCCGTCGGCGGTCGAGAGCGCAGCCGCCAAGCCGCCCGCCGCCACCAATGCCGCCACCGTATGCGGCAGATTCGCGATCTCCGGCGTCGCCAGCACCACCAGATCAGGATCGATCTTCAACTCATCGAACTGCAGAATCCCGTCGCCGTTCGTATCGCTGATCGTCAGCAGCCCGGCCTGCGCCCAGTTCGCCGCCCACTCCGGCACCTCCGTGATCGGCTTGCCGACCACATTCTGCAGGATCTCCCAGCGCGAGAACGCCGCATACGCCGGAGCGGTGAAATACAGCAGACAGATGAACAACAGCGCCCAACTCACACTGCGCCGCGCCGCCGCGCCATCGGGCACCGTGTAAAATCGAATCAAAATATGCGGCATCCCCGCCGTGCCGCACATCAAACACAACATCAGCGCCAAGAAGTTCCACGAACTCCAATTGTTGAACGGCGCCACATAGGCGTTCACAATCCCCTGCTCGGCCTCCAAGCGCGTGATCTGCTGCAACGCCTCGCCGTACATCAACTGTGGGATCGGCACGCCCGTCAAGCGCAGCGACAAGATCGTCACAGGCGTCAAATAGGCCAACAACAGCACAATGCACTGCGCCACCTGCGTCCACGTGATCGCCCGCATCCCACCCAAGTACGAGCAGAACAACACGGCCCCCAAGCCGATCAGCACGCCCGCCAGGTAATTCACGCCCAAAAAACGGCTCATAATGATGCCGACGCCCGTCACCTGCGCCGTCACATACGTGAACGAGATGATCACGCCGATAAACGCCGACACCACCCGCGCCCGGTTGCCCTCGTAGCGCGCCGCCACGAAATCGGGGATGGTGAACTGACCGAACTTGCGCAAATACGGCGCGAGCAGCAGGCCCAACAGCACATAGCCGCCCGTCCAGCCCATAATGTAGGCCAAACCCTCGTAGCCCAACAGCCACAGCGTGCCGGCCATCGAGATGAACGACGCCGCGCTCATCCAGTCGGCGCTCAACGCCATACCGTTGAAGAACGACGGAATCCGCCGCCGTGCGACGTAATAATCCTCCAGCGTATCGGCCCGCGATGTCACGCCGATCACCGCATAGATGCCGAGCGTGAACACCAGCAGCGCCCACCCAAGCACATTCGTGTGCAGGTTCAGCCGATACTCCAGCGTCCCCATCAAAAACACAAACAGCACAAACCCAATGGTAAACAACAGGTACCTCGCGGCGACCCGCCACGACGCCACGCGCGCCTCGCGCATCGCGCTCGCCAAGCGCGGCAGCCCTCGCAAACGCTGCTCAAGCCGACCGATCCGCCAGGCATACGCGCTGATCAGGCCCAAAAACACGATCAGCGAGCCTTGCGAACCCATGTAATAACCGAGCGGGAAACCAGTGAGGATCGTAATCTCGTTCAACCAGGGCGACAGCATGGCGGGCACGAACGAGCAACCCATCCACAACAGCAGCAGCACCACAATCATCCGCACATTCGTGGACCAATACTGCTGCGAGGCGCTATCCACCCTCTGCGCGAGTGGCGTTGCGGGTTGGGCCAGCGTCGAGGCTCGCATCGTCGGCGTGGGGCGCAGCGGCGTCGCGGGGCGCATCGAGGGGGTTGGCTCATCGTCGCGCCGCAGCCGTGGGAACAGGAAATCGAGCACGCGCAGCGCCACCAGCATCACAACCAGCCACAGCACCAACAGCCGCACCAACGCAAACCAATCGAAGGATGTGACGCTTTCGGGCATAACAGCGCACCTCGCTTAAACCAACGTGCCTCAACACAACGCCATAGAGGGAATGAAAAAAGGGCGCGTCGTCAACTTCAGCGCCCGTCGCTCCGTACAACCTCCGTCGTGTTCAACGTGTGCGCGCTCGGGCAGCTGTGGCGCTACGCGCCAAAACGCGCGCCGCTGTACTCGCGGCCATCCAACGCCCGCATCGTCGCTCAATTCATCGCCGGGATCAGCGTGCCACACGTCGGCAACGTCACATAAAACGTCGAACCCTGACCCAACCCAGCGCTCTCGACCCAGATCTCGCCGCCCTGTGCATACACCAAGTGCCGCGCGATCGTCAGCCCGATGCCTGTCCCGCCGCTCTTGCGGGCGCGGGATTTATCGACGCGATAGAATCGCTCGAATAGATGCGGCAAGTGCTCCGCCTCGATGCCGATTCCACTATCCTGCACCGCTATCTGCACAAAGAAGTCGAACGACTCGACCTTAATAGCCACATTCCCGCCGTCGGGCGTGTAGCGCAGCGCGTTCGAGAGCAGGTTAATCAGGATCTGCTCAAAGCGATTCGGATCAACCAGAATCTTGGGCAGTTCGGGCGGCATCTGCACATCGAGGTGAATATTCTGCGCGGCGAACTGCGGCATAAACTGCGCTGCGATCTGCTCGATCAGCGGGGGCAAGTCGGTGGGGCGCGGCTCGATCCGCAGTTGCCCGGCCTCGGCCCGCGAGAGCAGCACCAACTCCTCGGTCAGCCACTTCAGGCGCACCGCTTCGTGCTGCACCATCGCAAAGATCTGCGGCTCGGGCGCGATCACCCCATCGATCAAGCCCTCCATGTAGCCCTCGATCGTGGTGAGCGGGGTGCGCAATTCGTGCGTCACATCGGCCAACAATGCCAAACGGCGCTGCTCGGTCTGCTCCAACGCCGCCGCAAGCTGATTAATGCTCAGGCTCAGGTCGGCCAACTCATCATCGGAGCGGATACTGGTGCGTTCGCGGTAGTAGCCCTGCGCCAGGCGGCGGCTCACGCTCGAAAGCTCCTGCAACGGCTCGACAACCCGACGCGACACGAACAGGCTCACCACAATCGCCGCAGCCAGCGCCGCAAAGCCCGAAACCAGCAGCGATTGATCGACCACCATCTGAAAATACTCCATCTGGTTCATCTCATCTGGTGGCAACTGGTTCAGGCCCGTATCGAGCTGTGCCGTCTCCGAGGCAGCCGCGCCCAACGACAGATTCAACTCACGGGGCAGTTGGATCTCGGCGAGGAAATGCGCGGTTGGCAACAGCACCACCACGCCGATCAGAATGACCAGCAGGTGCGACACCATCAACTTCCAGCGTAGTTGTCGCAGCCAAACCAGCATAGGGCGCCCTGCTGCTCATTGTCGATGCGCCACGAACTTATAGCCCACACCCCGCAGCGTCTGGATCATGCTCGGGTTCGCGGGGTCGTCCTCTAGCTTACGGCGCAGCAAGCCGATATGCACATCGACCACACGATCGATCCCAGCGAAATCGTGGCCCCACACGCGTTCGAGCAACTGATCGCGGCTAAACACGCGGCCAGGTTGCTCGGCCAGCGCGTACAAGAGGTCGAACTCACGGGGCGTCAACTCGATCTGCTGTTGTTCGCGCCACACCTCGCGGCGCTCGGGGTCGATCTTGATCTCATCGAAATGAAGCGGAGGGCGCTCCATCAAACTCGATTCGCGGCTGTGCAGGGCGGATGTGCGGCTCCGACGCAAGATCGCCTTCACACGCATCACCAACTCACGAGGACTGAACGGCTTGGTCAAATAGTCGTCGGCCCCGACCGATAAGCCCACAATCTTATCGATCTCCTCGGATCGGGCGGTCAGCATCAACACGTAGGTATCGAACTCTTGTTGAATGCGACGGCACACCTCCAACCCATCCATACCGGGCAGCATCACATCCAGCACCACCAAATTCGGGCGCTGGCTACGAGTCTGAGCCAGTGCGGAAGGGCCATCTAAAGCCGTACAGACATTAAACCCATCGGCCCGTAAATAACTGGCGATCAGATCAAGAATCGGTGGCTCGTCGTCGACGACCAGGATCGTTGCGCTCTGCATCGAACAGATCCTCCGATTAGTATAGATTCTGATACCGTTTAAGCGACGGTTATCGCACTATGTTTGAATACGGCGGACGCCGTATAAGCCGCAGATGATGGAGAGGAAACGGGCACTATTCTGCGATGTAAGTGGAATGCTACAAAAGAGACAAGCCGGTACAACTATTGTAGCACATGTTGCAAATATACAATACAGAAGATTTTACTGTTGTAGGATCGATGCACTGTAGCAGCACATCGACCCTACTTCATCCGAATCAGCGACTATGACGTTGTTAGGGCGCCCAGACGATATACAGCGGCGAGGCACTGACCACATCCCCATGCACATCTTGCAATTCGATGGAGATCGTTTGGCCCGCCCACGGCGCTAACTGCTCCTGTGGTATCTCGACCAATGCGGGCAACGGCGGCCCGTTCGCCCCGTAATCGTGCCGGAAGATGATCGTGCCCCCGCTCAGCAGCGTGATCTGATCATCGACCATCGCAGGCTCCAAGCTATTGGGATTCGACGAGATGTAGAAGCTTCCCGTGGTCGGCAGCAGATCGGGGAGCGTGAGCGTCATCGTCAGGAACACCTCGCCTTGCTGAAGCACTGGTCGATTCAGCACCTCAACAACACTCATTGGCGAAATCGTGATCCCCGTAATGTCCTGAACTATCGGCAGGTGAATCAACCTTGGACCGGGTTGAGGGGTAATGGTCGCCGTTGGCGTATTCGTTGGAGTTTGCGTCGGTGTGCTTGTCGCTGTCGCTGTCGCGGTTGGCGTATTCGTCGGCGTGTTTGTTGCCGTTGCGGTCGCGGTTGGCGTATCCGTCGGCGTGTTTGTCGCGGTTGGCGTATTCGTCGGCGTGCTTGTCGGCGTTGCTGTAGCCGTTGGCGTATTCGTCGGCGTTGCTGTAGCCGTTGGCGTATTCGTTGGTGTGCTTGTCGCCGTCGCTGTCGCTGTGGACGTCGGCGTACTGGTCGGTGTGCTTGTCGCCGTTGCTGTAGACGTCGGCGTATTCGTCGGCGTATTCGTCGGCGTTGCTGTAGACGTCGGCGTTTGCGTTGGCGCTACATAGAGCTCAAACGCGCCTCTATCGCAAACACCGTTGAATGGCCGAGCGTTCCCACGTTGGTCGGTCGCCGCACATGTCGCATTGTTACCACTATCAAGCGCCGGGCTGCCGCTCAGCAGGGCGTGCGTGAAGGTCGGCCCGCCATTGTCGGCCAGCGCACCGAGCAGTGGATTTATCGGAGTCATAAGTGAGCCGATGAGGTTGCTATTCACACCATTCGTCATGCCAGTGAGGCCGGTGCTAATACCAATCAGATTGTACGAACTGGTGTTGGCCACCATCCCACTTATCTCATCGCGTACCGTGGTAATGCTGTTGAAATTACCCGCCACAATCGTATTATGCAGCGTAACCGTTCCATCGCCACGGGCTAACCCACCACCTAGGCCAATACCGTTATTGTCGATATCGGCGGTATTATTAGTGATCGTCACATTATTAAGCGTGGCATCGCCCATAAACACATGCACGCCACCCCCATCACCATTAGTAGCATTACCCGAAATAGTGCTGTTTGTAATAATGAGGGAGCCTTGGGAGGAAATCCCACCGCCTGAACCCATCGCCATGTTGTTGGAGATGGTTGAATTCGTGATCGTGAGTGTGCCTGTGTTATGCAGACCGCCGCCGTTATTTGTTGCGGTCTGATTCTCAGAGATCGTGCTATTGTTGATCGTTAGGTGGCCACGATTCTCAATCGCGCCGTTGGCGCCAGAAAAGTTATTGATTACCCGAATCGAATTGAACTCCGACGTAACATTGGTATGCAGATAGATCGCACCACCATCTTTGAAGGAAACGTTGCGGACATCACCGTTCCGAAGCGTTAGGTTCAATAGCGTGAAGGTAGTAGAAGCGGTGGGAAATACATCAAAAATGCGCTCAATATTACCACCATCAATGATCGTATTATCAATGCCGTTGCCTTGGATCGTCAGGCTTCTCTTAATGTCGAGATCCCCACCAACGTTGTTATCATCATTGAGAATGCCCGAGAGCACAAAGACCCCATTGACAGCAAACGTGATAACATCGGCCTCTACGGTTTGGTTCGCCACACAAATGGCCTCACGCAGACTGACCACCCCGTCTGGACCAGGCAACGCAGCCGGTGTCAGCGATGTGCATTCACCCGCATCAACCGTATCGTTCACGGTCGTTACTGTAATTGTCGCCGCATAAACGGGCTTCTGCGGCACAAACACCACAAACGACAGCAGCAGCACAAAAAAAATGCTTGGTCGAAGGAACACCAAACATCGAGCGAATCTACCAGTCGTATGCACTTTCACAGCTCCTCTGCACCTGGGCAACATTGCAAGATAAGACGTTCCACCACGAAACGGCGGTTCAATCACAAACCGAGCCGTCAAACCAAATCCGTTGGACTCGGTTTACTCCACATTGAGATAGGCGCATGTAGGAGCTCAGATGCAAATTATAGCATCAAAATATGTTCAAAACATAAAAAATCGTGAGTATATCCCATCGATACACTCACGATTACGACATTTTGTCCTACTCTTATTCGCGGTACGCACCCACCTGCTCGATGTATTCGAGCGATTGATGGCGGAAGTATGTGTTGTACAGCGCGGCGTAATGCCCACCCGCCTCCAACAGCGAGTGATGCGTGCCCTCCTCGATGATCTGCCCCGCACGCATCACAATGATGCGATCTGCCGAGCGCACGGTCGAGAGGCGGTGCGCGATGATGATGCTGGTGCGGTCGCGCATCACCACATCGAGCCCTTCCTGGATCTGCGCCTCAGTGAACGGATCAACGCTCGCCGTCGCCTCATCGAGGATGAAGATCGACGGATCTTGCAGCAGCACCCGCGCCAACGCCACCAACTGCCGCTGCCCCAGCGACAAGCGCGCGCCTCGCTCTCCCACCTCGGTCTGCAAGCCGTTCGGCAGGTCGTCGATCCACTCGCCGCCGCCGAGCTTCAGGGCCGCCTGCAACACCGCATCATCATCCACCTCGGGGCGCCCGTAGCGAATGTTATCGGCCACCGTGCCCGAGAACAGGAACGGCACCTGCGGCACCAGCCCGATCTGCCGCCGATACTGCGCCAAATCCAGCGTGCGAATATCGCGTCCATCGATGAGCAGCCGCCCGCCCTGAAACTCGTAGAAGCGCGTGATCAGGCGCACCAAGCTCGACTTCCCCGCGCCCGTATGCCCAACCACCGCCAACGTCTGCCCGGGCGGGATATCGAGCGAGAAGTCGCGCAGCACCAAGTTCGCATTGCTCGACGGCTCGTCCGAACTGGTGTAGCTGAACGACAGGTTCTCGAAGCGGATATGGCCCTGCAGTTTCCCAATCGGCTCATTCGCCAGTTGCACCACCTTCGGGTCGGCATCGATCAGCGCGAACACCCGCTCGCTGGCCGACAAGCCCTGCTGGAACTGGCTCCAGAACGAGGCCACGCTCGTCAGTGGGAACAGCAGCATATTCAGCACCTGCACAAACAGGTACCACTCACCCGCCGACAATAGCCCCTGCAGCGCGTAGCCACCGCCAAAGTACACCACAATGCCCGTCGCGATCGCCGAGAGCATATCCAAAGTCGGGAAGATCGTGTTCAGCACATAACCGCGCAACAGCCGCACACGGTACGCAAGCTGATTCGTTGCGCGGAACTGCTCGTACACGCTCGCCTCTTGGCGGAAGCTCTTCGCCACCGCGATGCCGCTCACCGTCTCCTGGATCGCCGCATTCACCTCGGCAGTGGCGCGCTGCCCGCGCTGCGTGGTCCACCGCGCGATCCGGCGGAAGGCGAGCGCCGCGATGACCACCACCGGCCCAATCGCCAGCGTCAGCATCGCGAGCCGCGGATGAATCCAGATCAACACAGTACTGACCAAGGCGATCATCAGCACCTGACCGATCAACTCGATCGTGAGCGTGATCACCGACGAGAAGTCCTGCGTATCGGAGGTGACGCGACTCACGATCTTGCCCGATGAGAACTGGTCGTAGAACGAGAGGTCGTGCTTCATCACTGCGGCGAAGGCATCCTCGCGCAGCGCCAACACCACATCGCCAACCACCTGCGCGGCCAACGTCTGGCGCACGAAGTTGAACACCCAGTTCATCGAGCCGAGCACCGCCACCAAGCCCGCCATGCCCAGCAGCAACTGCAAGGCCACATTGCCGGCCAACGCATCGATACCGCTCGACACCACCAACGGCGAGATCGCTTGTACTAGCGAACCGAGCACAACCATCGTCGCCACCACAAACATCTTCCGGCTGTGTGGCTTGAAGTAGTCTAAGATTCGCTTGACCAGCGCGCCATCGCTATAGTTACGGTCGTATTCTTCGGCCTCTAGGCCATCGAGCACAAAACCCATACATCTCTCCCGAATGATAGGCGACAGAGTTGCACATTCACACAACCAGCATCCAAGCGTTTAACCCGCAACCTGCTCGCCAACCTGCTCCCGCTGATAGCGAGCAAAAATGCGTCGATACGCCTCGCTCGTCGCCAACAACTCCTCGTGGGTGCCCTGAGCCACCAACTCGCCGCGCCGCAGCACCAAAATATGGTCCGCCCAGCGGATCTGCGAGATACGATGCGTGATCAAGAGCGTCGTGCGGTTCTGCAGAATGCGCCGCATCGCACGCTGGATCTGATCCTCGGTGGCGCTATCGATCGCGCTCGTCGAGTCATCCAGAATCAAAATGCGCGGATTGGTGAGGAAGGCCCGCGCGATCGCGATGCGCTGGCGCTGCCCGCCCGAAAGCGTCACGCCGCGCTCGCCCACCATCGTATCGTACCCATCCGGGAAGCTCATAATGAAGTCGTGCGCCTGCGCCTCACGGGCGGCCTGCTCGATCTGCTCTCGTGTGACTTCGCCCCTCGCACCAAACGCGATATTCTCGGCGATGGTGCGCGTGAACAGGAAGATGTCCTGCTCGATCGTCGAGATCTGCGACCGGAGCGACTCCATACTCCATTCGCGCACATCAACGCCATCGACCAGCACCCGCCCGGAAGTCGCATCGTAAGTGCGGTTCACCAGCTTAGTGAGCGTGCTCTTGCCGGAGCCGGTCTGGCCCACAATCGCGATCGTTTGCCCGGGTTTGGCGTGGAAGGAGATGTTCTTCAAGATCATGCCGCCGTTCGCCTGGTCGGCATCGTCCGAATAGCCGAAGCTCACCTGCTCAAAGCGGATGTCGCCCTGCAACTGCGCCGCGTGACCCTCAACATTCTCGTCCATCTCGGTCTCGGCCTTGATCAGTGCCAGAATACGCTCGGCGCTCGCCAAGCCGAGTTGCACCAGCGCAAAGCTAAACAACGAGATGAAGGTCGGGAAGTTCAGCACGCTAAACAGGCCCATGTAGGCCACCACATCGCCGAGCGAAATCTGCCCACCGCGGTAGAGGAACAGTGCGTGCCCCAACGCCAAGCCAAACGCGATACCGAACAGCAGCAGAGGCAGGTAGCGCGCCCGGATCTTGCCCTCCTGCACGAACAGATCGCGGTAGCGCATCGCGTTCAGCCCAAACAGCTTGCGCTCCTGCGGCTCCTGCGCGTAACCCTTCACCACCTCAATACCGCTGACAGCCTCGGCCAAACGCGAGTTGACCACACCAAACTGCTCGCGCAGCGCCATCGAAACAGGGTTCAACTGACGGCTGTAGCGTCGCAAGGCGAACACAAACGTCAGCAAGAACAGCAGCGGCACCGTCAGCAGTTCGATACGGATGAACCCCATACCGACCAGTGGCATGATCGTAAACAGCGCCGATTCCATAATCAGCCCAGCGCCAGGACTCACCATCATGTTCAGTTGTTGCACATCGTTCGTCGCACGAGCCATCACATCACCCACCTGTTGGCGGTTGTGGAAGGTTTGGCTCTTCCCGAGCAGACTGATGTACAACTCCTCGCGTGAGTCGCGCTCCAAGCGCTGCGCCAGCGTCTCCATCGCCGAGATGCGCACAAGATCGACCACACCCACACCAAACCGCACCGCAAGCACCATCAGCGCCAGCCACCCCAGTTGCTCCAGCGTCGCATCGGGCAATTGGATCAGATCAAACGCTTGACCGATCAGCACGGCTCCGTAGCTGTAGAGCGCGCTTGTGCAGATGTTGCCCAGCAACATGCCCAAGGGTAGCCAGGGGTACCGCAAAATATGCGATATGATCCAGCGGACAGGAGAACGGGTGTCGTAGACATACGCATCCGCGACGGTAAACTCTCGTCGTGCCACAAACCCCCCTTTCTGATGAGATGATACCAAACCCGAGTGCTCACTCACACCATCGAATGTCTGTTGAACGCATTTCTTCAGCTTGAATTGATACCAACATTTCCATCTCAGGCGGTGTCAAAGCGCTGCTACATGCAGCGCTTTGACACCACAAAAAACGTAAAGTACCTTGCTGCCGCAGGCGAGGCTGCTTTTCAATGAACACTATCCGACCGGATTTGGTATGAGATGATGTTGGAAGACACTCTAGTTTAACAACAACGTGTGACACCTACGGTCACATGTAGCACAAACGATCGACGCTCGTAGAACATCTTTGCGCATCTATGCGATACAAAGGTATAGCATACGCGGTGCCGAGAACAAGCACGAGCACACAAAGACCGAACCCGAACCTGTACACATGATCAGGTTGACACCGGCTAACGGGTTCGGCTCATCAAAGGCGTAGGGGATACCGACAGAGGCGCAAAAAAGCGGCGGATCAAGTGAGCGCTCTCTTCGGGGCGCTCAATCGGGAGCAAGTGTCCAGCGCCAGCCAGCGTCACCAGTTGAGCGCGGGGGATGGCGTGGCGTAGGCGCTCGACAGCCGAGAGATCGTACAGCGCATCGCGCTCGCCCCACAGCAACAGGGTAGGCGCCTGGATTCCACCGATTTGCCGCATCACAAAGCGCCACTCGTCGCGTTGACGCAACGCGCGCACCAGGCTGATCCGCGACTGCGCCGAGCCCAGCGTCGCACGAATCTGCGCGATATGCTGCTCCTGCGGCGAGTTATCGCCGAGCGCAGAGCGCACATACCAGCGGGCCTGCCATGTGGCCGTGAGGCGTAACACCAAACGCAGCGCACCGGGCACCGCGCGCAACCGACGGGCCATGCGCGCCTGAAACGTCTGCGGCCACCGTTCGAATCCAAGCGCGCCCATTACTGCCACGCCGCGCACCCGCTCGGGATGCCGCGCCGCCAAGCCGAGCGCCAATGCGCCGCCGCTGCCCAAGCCCACCACGAAGCTCGGCACAATCTTCAGGCTCGAAATCAGGCTCGCCACCAGACGAATCAGCGTATCGGGGGAGTCATTGCGCCGCAGGGGTTCCGAGCGCCCGTAACCCGGCAGGTCGAGCGCGATCACGCGGAAATGACCCACGAGGAACGGCAGCATCGGTGCCCAAAGTTGATGGTCGAACAGCGCGCCGTGCAACAACAGCAACGGCGGGCCTTGGCCATCGGTCACATAACCAAGCGTTCGACCATCAAGCTGAATCTGGGCATTACGAAGCATATTATGAACGAACCAAGCGCATCGACACACAGCACGATGCGCATCACCCAACGTTACTCTTTAGGGCCTGCCACCACGAGGATATAGCGATCGGTGGACAGATACTTGTTCGCGACCGCCTTGACCTGCTCGGCATCGATGCTCCGCACAATCGAAGGATAGCGCGAAATATAATCGAAGCCGAGGCCGTAGCGCTGAATGCCCAGCAATGTACCGGCGATCCCGTCGTTGGTCTCCAGGCCCAGCACCAGGCTACCAGTCATATAATCGTGGGCATCGGCGAGCTCCTGCTCCGTTGGCCCCTCAGCAACGAAACGCTCGATCTCGTGCAGAATGGCCGTCACCGCCCGCTCTACATGGATCGGGTTGATGCCCGCCAGCGCCGCCCACGGGCCAGCGCCGAGATCCGCATCGATATTGCTGCCGCAGTAGTAGGCCAAGCCCTGCTGCTCGCGCACGTTGTCGCCCAACCGACCGCCCATACCGATGCGACCTAGGATCATATTCGCCACGCTCGCGGCGTAGTAATCGGGGTCCATGCGCGTGAGGCCGTGCACCGCCCAAATCACATCGCTCTGCATCTTGCCGGGCAATGTCACATCGCGGCGCTGAATGCCCTCCAACGGCGGCACGTACGGCAGATCCTGCGTAGGAATCGGGCCCTGAGGCTCCCACAGGCCGAACGTGCGCTCAAGCTCCGCGATCACCGCATCCGGCTCAACATCGCCCACAATCGCGATGGTGCTGGCCGCCGGGTGGTAGAGCTTGTGGAAGTTCACCAGATCCTCGCGAGTGATGCCCTGCACCGTGGCGATCGTGCCGCTGCTCAAGCGGCTGTAGGGGTGCTCCGGCGGGAACAGCAGCGAGCGCACCACACGCGACGCCTGAACGCGCGTCTCCTGCTCGGCCTCGCGCAAGTTCATCAGAAACTGGCCGCGCAACCGCTCGATCTCCACCTCGGGGAAGGTCGGCGTGCTCAACATCTCGGCCAAGATCTCCAAGATCAGCGGCAGATCCTCGGCCAGCGCGCGCCCGCCGAAGCCGCTGGTGTGCAGGCCACCGCCTGCGTTCACGCTCGCGCCGCGTGCCTCGGTCTCGGCCACGATCTGCTGGAAGGTGCGCTTGGCCGTACCACGGATCAGCGATGCGCCCGTGAAGGTCGCCAAGCCGCTCTTCTCGGCAGACTCGTTCACCGCACCGACCCGCACCTCGCCCCGCACGCTGACGGTCGGGCTGCTCGCGTTGCGCTGGATCAGCGCGACCATACCGTTCGGCAGCACGTAGCGCACCGCCGTCTCGATGGTGGCCGCGCCGTTCTGGCTCGATGTGCCATTCTGAGTGGCTGCAATCGGTCGTTGGCTCGGCACAGCCGAGGGCAGCGCCGCATCGAAGCCGCCAGTGTAGAAGAACGCCTTCTGCTGCATAGAGCGATTGTAGTGGCCGTTGTCCTCCGCGCCGCCGCCGGAATCTTCGGTGGGGATGAAATGCCCAACCGTGCGATGCTTCTCGGTCAGGTAGGTCTGCGCCACGCGCCGCACATCCTCAGCCGTCACCGCCGAGATCTCATCGAGAAGGGTTTCGGGGCGCTTGTAGGTGTCCAGCACCTCCCACATCCCAAGCAGCAACGCCTGGCTCGTCACGCTCTCGCTCGAGTAGGCGATCTGCGCGCGCACCTGCTTCAGCACCTTCGACATCTCATCGGCGCTCACACCATCCTGCTGGATCTTCTCGACCTCGCGGATCAGCGCGGCCTCAACTTCGGCAGCGGTGTGGTTATCGTGAGCGGTAGCTTCAAGTTCAAACAGATGCGGATCGTAGGAGGCGCGATAGCCGCTGCCAGCGTAGGCCGCCAACTGCGTCTCAATCAGGGCGCGGTAGATGCGAGCGCTGCGGTTCGTCTGCGCGCCACCACCGAACGACATCGGCTTCGCGCCCGAGAGCACCGCATCGAGCACCACCATCGGCGCGAAATCGGCCTCGCGGCAACTCGGCGCGTGATACGCGATCTGCACATACTGGGCAGGGCCCGGTCGGCGCACAATCACACGTCGTTCACCCTGCTGCTCCGGCTCCACGGCACGCACCTTCGGCAAGGTCGGGCCAGTGGGCAGGCCGCCGAAGTAGTGCTCGGCCTTCTTCAGCATCTCATCGGTCTTGAAATCGCCGACTAGCACCAACACCGCGTTGTTGGGCATATAGTAGGTCTGATAGTGGTTGTACAGATCGTCGCGCGTCATCGCCAGCAGGTCGCTCTTCCAACCGATCACCTCGTTGCGGTAGGGGTGCACTTGGAAGGCCGCCGCCATCAACGCCTCGTTCAGCCACCATTCCGGATCGTTCTCGTGGCCCTCGCGCTCGGAGATGATAACCGTGCGCTCGCTTTCGACCTCCGCCGGGTCGAACAGCGAATTGACCATACGATCCGACTCGATCTGCAAACCCAACTCGATGCGATCCGCGGGCAGCGTCTCGAAGTAGGCCGTGTAATCGTTTGAGGTGAAGCCGTTGAATGTGCCGCCGTTGCGAGCAATCAGGCGATCCATCTCGCCTTTGGGAATGGCAGGCGTGCCCTTAAACAGCATATGCTCGACCCAATGGGAGATACCGGTCGTGCCGATATTCTCATTGCGCGAGCCAACCCGATACCACACCCAGCATGTCGCCACAGGAGCGGTATGCACCTCGCGGAGCAGCACCAACATGCCATTCGGTAGTGTATGAGCAGTTGTGATCGTCATTCATATCCCTTTCAATGTGGGGCGTGCAACGGCGTAAACAGCATCATGATAAAAGCTTGCGGCCCCAATGTCCAATGATTCAGCGTTTAAAAACAAACTAAAAACACGTCGTCCAGCGAGCGATCTGTACGCAACGTGCAAGCTGCAACTCGATCGCCTGCTGGCGCGACGAGAATAACTGCGCTACCAACACATCGCGCACCAGGATCGGCCCGGCGATGCGCGTGACACGCACAAATGTGGGCTGGGTGCGATTCAACTCCGAAAGAGAGATTCGTCGCCAGCCCTGTTGTTCAAAATACACCCCAACCTGCGAGCGTTTCGTCTGTGCTGGCAGATCGTAGCGAATAACAGACGCCGCCAATCCCCGCCGCTCGAACTCCACGTGATCGGCGCCGGGCATCACCAAGCTCTGCCCCATCTGCGCCCAGTTCCCATACACCAATGCGGCGCATACCATCACCAAGCCACACACAAACACCGCTACGCTGAGACGTGCCAAACGTCGCATACGACCTCGCACGGCGCTACTATTGGCGACTACGTTAGAAGATCAGGCGCGGTTGGCGGTTATCGTTGTTGTTCTCGAGTAGCAGACGCGCTTCTTGGGGCCACAGCGGATTCGTTCGTAACACCTCGTTCAGCGCCACTAAATCGGCGCTGCCTTCGCGGATCACACTATCAACCAGCAGCGGGTCGTCGGACAAGTTGCCCACCAAGACGGGCACCTCAACCACAGCCTTCAGCCCTGCGGCCAAGGGCACCAACCAGCCCGGGAACTGCGCGATCGGCGTATCAGCGCGGCTCGTCGCCGTCACCTCCAGGAACTTCACCCCCGCGCCAATCAAGCGCTTGGCGATCACCCGCGCATCCTGCAGCGACAATCCTCCTGGCACAAACTCCTCCACATTCAGGCGCACTCCGATCAAGAACTGATCGCCGAGCCATTTCTGAATCCCTTCGATCACCATCAGCAGCAGCCGCAAACGCCCGGCGATATCGCGGCCATACATATCGCTGCGGCGGTTCTGCAGCGGCGACACCAACTGCTCGAACGGGCCGCCATCGGCAGTCGACAGCATGATGCCCTGCGCATTCGCAGCACAAGCACGCCATGCAGCTGTAATAAACGCTTCGCCTAGCTCTAGCAATTGGGATGAATCGTAGGAGTCGATCCGGATCGGCTGGTCGAGCATAACCAGCACAGCACTGCCATGCAGGCGAGTGGTCGTAATGCTCTGGCGGAGCGCGGCGATCTGAGCATCTCCATAGAGACCGAGGTGAGGAATGGTGGGATCGGACGGCGGAAGCACGTGGGTATGCTCAAACACCAGCATCCCAGCGCCACCTTGAGCACGGTTGCTATAGTATGTAGTAAGTGCGTTATCTGCGAATCCTCCAGAGGCGGCATATCCACTCGGCGCCGCATGCAAAATGATGCGATTGGATAGCCGTATTCGGCCAAGCGTCAGAGGGCTGAAGAGATTCAGCATGGATTGCGATGTTGCCCGATTATCACATATAGAAACGTATTATAGACCACAGTTTGGGCATCCGCAAGGGGATAATGAGAGCTTTACCCCAATGCGGTCCAAATGGCAGCCAATGCGGCTTCATAAGTGGATAAATGTGCGTCCTACTCACCATTGTTGGGTATCTTCACGTTTGCGGGCAGCGGCGGTAGACGTTGAACAGAAACACCACTTAGAGCACTTCAGAAAAGCATCAGGAGGCTGTGAGCAGAGACACGTGCGCGTCAGAACGCAAAAAAACGCATACCGACCACCGAACAAGGACCATACCAAGGAACCAAATGATACCGGCATCACAGAGCGGATTCCTTGGGGTCCAGGGGCGATAAGCCCCGGTTGGGGGTTTCCAAAGGGCCGCAATCGGCCTCTTTGGGCTTGCGCAGCAGCCGAGTTGCTCGTGCGAACGCGCATTCCCGCGTATAGCGCATCCGATGCTCTCGCAAAAGAGACGCATCAGCATGTGTTGAACGTTTATAACCCGCCTGATGTCCGTTGCTTCAGCATTGGCATGCTTTTCAGAAGGCTTCTTATTTAACGCACAACAACACGCGATCAGCCTTGTGAGCCGATCGCGTGTTGCGGAATACCCAACGGTTTAGCTTGCAGCAGCGCTCTGCGCGGCGAGGTTGCGCAGCACGTAGTGCAGGATACCGCCGTTGCGGTAGTAGGCCAACTCGCCAGCCGAGTCGATGCGGGCGCGAACCGTGAAGTTGATCTCGGTGCCGTCGTCGCGGCGCGCGATCACCGTCAGGATCTGGCCGGGCTGCAGGGTCTCGATGCCATTGATGGTGAAGGTCTCGTGACCCGTCAGGCCCAGTTCCTCCCAGCCGTCGCCATCGCAGAACTCAAGCGGCAGCACGCCCATACCCACCAAGTTCGAGCGGTGGATGCGCTCGAAGCTCTCGGCGATCACGGCGCGCACGCCCAGCAGGAAGGTGCCCTTGGCCGCCCAGTCGCGCGAGGAGCCAGTGCCGTACTCCTTGCCCGCCAGCACCACCAGCGGCGTCCCATCCTCCTTGTAGCGCATCGCAGCGTCGTAGATGCTCATCTGCTCGCCGGTGGGCAAGTAGACGGTGTAGCCACCCTCAACACCCAGCACCAGCGCGTTGCGCAGGCGGATGTTAGCGAAGGTACCGCGCATCATCACATCGTGGCTACCACGCCGCGCACCGTAGGAGTTGAAATCCTTCGGCTGCACGCCACGCTCGATCAGGTAGCGACCTGCCGGAGTATCGCGGCCAATGCTTCCAGCCGGAGAGATGTGGTCGGTCGTCACGCTGTCGCCCAGCAAGGCCAACGCCCGTGCATTTTGGATCGAGGTCAGCGGCGGCTCCTCCAGAGTCATACCCTCGAAGTAGGGCGGGTTCTGGATGTAGGTCGAGTTCTCGTTCCACGAGTAGAGCGCGCCACTCGGCACGGGAATAGCGTTCCAATCTGGGTTGCCAGTAAAGACATTGGCGTACTGCGAGCGGAACATCTCGGCGCTGAGCGAGGAGCTGATCGTCTCCTGGATCTCCTTCTCGGACGGCCAAATGTCGGCCAGGTACACCGGCTTCCCATCCTTACCGATGCCCAGCGGCTCGTTGTTCAGGTCGATATCGACGGTGCCGGCGATAGCCAGGGCCACCACCAGGGGCGGCGAAGCCAGGTAGTTGGCGCGTACCACCGGGTTGATGCGACCCTCGAAGTTGCGGTTACCGCTCAACACCGCGCTCACGACCAGGTTGTTGTCCTTCACCGCCGAGGCGATCTCGTCGGCCACCGGGCCGCTATTGCCGATACAAGTGGTGCAGCCGTAGCCAACCACGTTGAAGTGCAACTGCTCCAGGTAGGGCAGCAGACCGCTCTTGGTGAGGTATTCCGTCACCACGCGCGAGCCGGGGGCCAAGCTCGTCTTGACGTAGGCCGGCACGCTCAGACCGCGCTCGACAGCCTTCTTCGCCAGCAGACCAGCGCCGATCATCACCGAGGGGTTCGAGGTGTTGGTGCACGAAGTGATCGCGGCAATCACCGTCGAACCATGCGTCAAGGAGACCTCCTGGCCGTTCAGCGTGGTCTTGACGGCATGCTTGCGGTACAGGTCCGCGCGATCAGCCGCAGGCGTTCCGTTAGCCTGTGCAGAAGCGCCAGCCTCGCCGAGCCAGCTGAGGTAACTGCGGTCATCCACACCATCGGGCTGCACTTCCTGGTTGAACAGCGTCTTCATCGAAGTCCAGAACGACTCCTTGAGCGAGTTCAGCGGGATGCGATCCTGCGGTCGTCGGGGGCCAGCCACGCTCGGCACCACGGTGCTGAGATCCAGCTCCAACAAGGTGTTGAAGATCGGCTCGGGCGAATCGGGCGTGTGGAACATGCCCTGCGCCTTGTAGTACGCCTCAACCAGCGCGATCAGCTCATCGGAGCGGCCCGTGTCGCGCAGGTAGCGCAGCGACTCGGCATCGACCGGGAAGAAGCCACAGGTCGCGCCGTACTCGGGAGCCATGTTCGCGATCGTAGCGCGGTCGGCCAGGCTCAGTTGGTGCATGCTCGGGCCGCAGAACTCCACGAACTTGCCCACCACGCCAGCGCGGCGCAGCATCTCGGTCACGGCCAGCACCAAGTCGGTCGCGGTTGCGCCCGGGCGCAGCTGGCCAGTCAAGCGCACACCGACCACAGCCGGGGTCAACATCGCCAGCGGCTGGCCCAGCAGCACAGCCTCGGCCTCGATACCGCCGACACCCCAGCCGAGCACGCCTAGACCGTTGATCATCGTCGTGTGGCTGTCGGTACCGACCAAGCTATCGGGGAAGGCGACCAGTTCGCCCTTGATCTGGCGGGTCTGCACTACCTTCGCCAAGTACTCCAGGTTAACCTGGTGCACGATACCGGTGGCGGGTGGCACCACGGTGAAGTTATCGAACGCCTGCTGGCCCCAGCGCAAGAACTCGTAGCGCTCCACGTTGCGCTCGAACTCCAACTCAGCGTTCAGCTTGAGCGCCAAGTTGCTGCCGAACACATCGACCTGCACCGAGTGGTCGATCACCAGGTCGGCGGGCGAGAGCGGGTTGATGCGGGCCGGATCGCCGCCCAACTTGCGCATCGCCTCGCGCATCGCGGCCAAGTCAACCACCGCAGGCACGCCAGTGAAGTCCTGCAGCAGCACACGGGCTGGCGTAAACGCAACTTCGCGGCTATTCGCGCTCTCGGGCGTCCACTTCGCCAACGCAACCACATCTTCCTCGGTGGTGAAGCCATCGCCCACATTGCGCAGCAATGCTTCGAGCACCACCTTGATGGAGACAGGCAAGCGCGCTAGATCGGCACCACAAGCAGCCGCGAGTTTATCCAAACGATAAATCGTATATGATTGCCCACCGCTTTCGAGAACATCGCGGGCACCGAAAGGATCGAGAGGTCGATCAGTCATTGGTCTACCCTTTCGCTAGGTATTATTGGAAGCTGTCCCCATTATAAATTCTTTTAGTCAGTCTGAAAAATAGGTACTACCGATAAGAGAGATAAATTTTGTCTATGCCAAGCGTCAAATTCTGTGGTACCATGCCAAGACCCGCCGCAAACGGGGCCTTAACCATACACCATACGAGGGCAGCCAATATCTTCCCCCTCAATTGAAGCGCCGCCCTAGCTCACAGAGCCGAGGCAAGTATGTCGGAAGATCGCACAGCAATTCACGTTTTACTGGTCGAAGATGATCCCAACCAGGCTCACCACCTCAGCCAAATGGTTAGTTCATTGGAAACCGACTTACAGTTCACTCACACCACTTCACTAGCTGATGCGATCGCCTACTTGGCAAGCAACCACGTCGATGTGATGTTGCTCGATCTGAGCCTGCCCGATAGCCAGGATCTCGACCCGTTGCTGAAAGTATCGCAGCACAGCCCGGCGGTGCCGATCATCGTGCTCACCGATCGGGAGGATAACGATCTGGCGGCCCGGCTGCTGCAAGAGGGCGCGCAAGATTACCTCGTCAAAAGCCAAGTCACCAGCCATATGCTGCTGCGCTCCATGCGCTACGCGATCGACCGCAAGCGCAACCTCGACGCCCTGCGCGAATCCGAGATGCGCTACCGCACCCTGGTCGAGCATATGCCAGCGGTCACCTACTTGGCGGCGTTGGACGACACGAGCAGCACGATCTTCATCAGCCCGCAGATCGAGCAACTGCTCGGCTTCACGCAAGAGGAGTGGATGGCCGACCGCGAGCTGTGGCTCAAGCAGATCCACCCCGACGATCACGAGCATGTTCTAGCAAGCCTCGTGCTCACGCGTCAGCAGGGCGTGCCGCACTCCGCCGAATACCGTGTCCTAACGCGCGAAGGACATATTCGCTGGGTGCAGGACACTGGGGCCGTGGTGTACGATGCGAACGGCAAACCGCTCTTCCTGCAAGGCATGTGGCTCGATATCACCCAGCGCAAGGAGTTTGAAGATTCGCTGCGCGAGAGCGAAGCCCGTTACCGCATTTTGGTCGAGAAACTGCCGATGACCGTCTACGAGCTAGACCGCGATGGGCGCGTGCTCTCGATCAACCAAACTGGTTTGCAAATGCTGGGCAAGCACGATGAAGAAGAAGTGCGCGGCCTAGCCTACCAAGAGGTCTTTCGGCCCGAGGAGATGGGCTATCTGGGGGCGCTGCTCGCGCGGGCCTACGCGGGAGAGGAACTGCAGATCGACGCGACCGCCACCACCAACAACACGCAGCGCGTCTTCACCACTACGCTGACGCCACAGCGCAACAGCAACGGCGTCGTGACCAAGTTGGTCGGCACCATGCAGGACATCACCGACCAACTGCATATGCGCCTGGAGGCCGAACAGGATCGCGACCGCCTGGATGCGATCCTCGAATCGACCAACGACGCGATTATTATGATCGGCTTGGATGGGCAGATCGCCCTGGTGAATCGCGCCTTCAGCATCTTCTTCGGCGTGGAGCCCGACGATGTGATCGACACGCCCGCCTCCAGCCTGATCACCGACCGATGGAGCCATATCGAGCCGCAGCAGCTCTTTCAATCGACGGTCGAGGAGCTGTTGATCGACCAGCAGCGCGAAGATTCCGGCGAAGTGACGCTGTTGCGCCCCACCAAGCGCATCCTGGTGTGGTACAGCGGCCCGGTGCGCACGCGCGCTTCGACCATCCTGGGGCGGCTGTTCATCTTCCGCGACGCCACCCTCGAAAAAGAAGCCGAGCTGATGAAGGCCGAGTTTATCTCGATCGTCTCGCACGAGTTGCGCACGCCGCTCACCTCGATCAAAGGCTTCACCGACCTGATCCTCGATGGCGATGTGGGCGAGATCAACGACAAATTGCGCGAGTTCCTGGAGATCGTCAAGCTGAGTACCGACCAACTGGTCGAGATCACCGATGATATTCTGGAAGCGTCGCGGATCGAGTCGGGCCGCATCAAGCTGGAGTTGCAGCCCGTCCAGATCGACGAGGTGATCAACTCCGTGGTGCTCTCGATGCAGATGATGATCCAGGCCAAGTCACAAACGATCGAGATCGACCTGCCCGACGACCTGCCCGAGGCGCTAGCGGATCGCGAACGGCTGGCGCAGATCTTCACCAACCTGTTGAGCAACGCCCACAAATACACGCCGCAGGGAGGCTACATCCGCGTCACCGCCGAAGTCGTGGAGCGCGCCCGAGATGCGCACGTCGTCCAACCCGATCGCAATGGGCCGTGGATGCTCATCCGCGTGATCGACAACGGCATCGGCATCTCGCCCGAAGATCAGCAGCATATGTTCACGCGTTTCTACCGCGTCAGCAGCGTTGAGACGCAGGGCATCGGCGGGACGGGCTTGGGGCTGCACATCTCGCGCTCGCTGGTGGAGTTGCAGGGCGGCGCAATCTGGATCGAGAGCGAATTGGGCAAAGGCTCGACGTTCCTGTTCAGTCTGCCGATCGCTAAAGCGCAGGCCGATTCAGCTGAGCAATCGGAGGATGATGCTGAGCGCACACGCCGCCAGATCCTGCTGATCGAGCCGCAGGCGTCCGAGGCCAGTGCACTGCTCGATTTGCTCGAAACAGAAGGGTTCGAGGTGCTGCTTGTTGATCAGGGCCAAGCCGCACTCGCCCATGCGCACCTAGAGCCGCCAGCGCTGTTCTTGCTCAGTTCGCAGTTGCCCGATATGGACATCACCGCATTCCTCTCGCACATGCAGGCCGATACGCAGTTGGCGAGCGTGCCTGTGGTGCTGATCTTGGAGGAGGGCGATGTAGGGCGGGCCGTGGAGCCAGGCGTGAGCTACGTCACGAGGCCGATCGACAGGCGTGCCCTGCTCGATGTGATTCACGCGGCGCTCGACCAAGATCAGCGCAGCGTGGCCCTGGTGATCGACGATGACCACGCGACGCTCCAGACGTTGAGCGCGCTGCTGATCAAACGTGGGTACAATACCTTTGTGGCCACCACCGGGCAACAAGGGCTGATGCTCGCCAAGCAGTTGCGCCCAAGCTTGGTGGTGCTCGACCTGTGGATGCCGGAGTTGAACGGCTTCCAGGTGCTCAATGTGTTACGGCAGCACCCGCTGACCCGCACCATCCCAGTGATCGCGCTCAACGACAGCGATATCGCTGCGGCGGCGCTACGGCGCGTCCTGATGCTTGATGCAGTCGATCTAATCGCGAAACCCTCGGACAACCAGGTCCTTGAGCGGATGGTCGCGACCAGGCTCGATCTGCTTGCGTTGACGGCTCAAACAACGTAATGCTGCTATTGATAGGACACTGTGATGGCGTTGATTCTGGTCGCCGAAGATGAAATATATATTTTCAAGTTGGTGAGTTTTCGGCTTGAGCATCAGGGGTATCAGGTGTGTTGGGCGCAGCATGGCGGCGAGGTGCTGGAGTTGGCCCGCACCAAGCAGCCCGATCTCATCCTACTCGACGTGATGATGCCAGTGATGGATGGCTTCCAGGTGCTGCAACAACTGAAGAGCGACAGCGATGTGCAGCACATCCCCGTGATTATGTTAACTGCTCGTGGCCATGCACAAGACCTTGCAGCCGGGTTAGAGGGTGGTGCCGTCGATTATGTGGTCAAGCCGTTCGACTTCGGCGACCTGCTGCGGCGGGTCAACGCGGCGATCAGCGGGAAGCGGTGAGGTGGGCGTTATTCGCCCTCATCGTCGGGGTGATCCTCAACCTCCGCGCCTTTTTCACGCAACATGCCTTTGATACGGGCGATCTCCTTGCGGGCATCGCTGATGCCGTGGGAGATCTCCGGTGTGGCATGGGCCTTGCCAAGGATCGCTCGACGCTCAAGGTAACTAAGCAATGTGCCACGGTGCCTAGCCAGGAGTTGCTGCTGCTGACTAAGATGCTCAGAAGTCAGTGCAACCTGCAGCGTTTGCTTGGGGGATGCAGGCACAGGCGGGGCCTCGGTTAGCTTCAGATCGCGGAGCAGGCGTGAAAAAGTAGCCTCAAACGCATCGTGATCCTTCCAATTGGTGAAGTCGGGAATAAAATACTGACGCACTTCCTCAGCTAAGTCGTTACCCTCAGAATCAACACATTCCCAATCGTACAGCGCCTCATAATCGACCAGTCGAATAGGGAAGAGCTTGCGACGTCCGCTGCGTAGCTCGGCCTTGCGTGCGCGGCGCAGTTCGCTTTGCACCCACTTACTTCGAATGCTCTCTTCCGACAGTATCAGCAGCAAACGATCATGCACCTGAATGGCCTGTTCGATCTGCTCATGCAGTTTCTCCCCACCTTTGACATCCTCCGGCGCAAACCACACCCGCAATGCGCGGCCCGCATGCGCTTGTGAAGCCGCCGTGCAAACGCCTCATCCTTGGAGCTATAACTGATAAAGCAGCTATAGAACTGGATCGGCTGCATCGCGCCAATAAGCGATGGAAGATATTCAATAAAGGTATCGGGAACCCCACAACCGCGCAAAAATGCTTCGGGGATTTTACCTTGGGAAAGGACTAGGGTAGAAATATCAATTGATGAAGGGCCTTCGTGAGTTACTGTGTCTAAACCAATGACTGTGCTTAGGTGTTATTAGAGAAGAGAGTACGGCCACACCTAGCCTCACTAAGGTTCACCTCACTGAGATCTGCCTCACTGAGATCCGCCCTAATGAAATTCCCTCTAAAGAGCTCCACCTCACTGAGATCTGCCCTACTAAGGTTCGCCGCGCAGAGATCTGTTCCGCTCAAACACGCTCTATTCAGACGAGCTCTGCTGAGGTTCGCCCCCCTGAGGTTTGCCTTAATAAGGTTTGCCTCAATGAGGTTCGCTCTCCAGAGGTCTGCCTTTCTGAGAGCCGCCCCACTTAAATCCGGCACCACATCAGGATACTCATCCCTCCATGCATTCCATACATCAACCCCTTGCCGCAGGATGGCCAAGTGTTCCTTGTTTGCCATAGCATCCTCAGGTGGTGTCTCTCAGCTCTGCAACATTTGATATACGAAACTTATCCAGACAGATGTACTGTATACCCACAAAGTGACTTCTATGATAGACACCCAATCCTAGATCATCAATGCTCTGTTTTGGAAGTATTTAACGGTTTTATATGCAATGAAAAGCACTGTCATCTCGAACGTTCGAAGCCCTGAGCGAAGCGAATGGGGAGAGATCTCAAAGAGTAATACAATGCAGAGCAATGAGATTCCTCACGTCGCCTAACGGCTCGTTCGGAATGACAATGAAAACTGTCAAAGACTTATAAAACAGTGCAAACAACAGCGATTATTGAAGGGTTGGTTCTCTGCGTAGTGGTCTGGCCTAAACTGAAAACAACGGGGCGGGTTGTCTGTTGATAGGAAGTATAGCACAGGTGAACGTAATAAAGACCGTATCGCCTACCGTTTTGGGGTTTCTGGTGGGGGGATTCGCAGAGTGGTGGGCCGCCTAGGATTCGAACCTAGAACCAAGTCGTTATGAGCGACGTGCTCTGCCGTTGAGCTAGCGGCCCGGTCACCGCCCCTTATAGTACCATGCTCCCCGTTCTGGTGCAACTTTCGACCTCCCCTTTTTTGCTATAATCAGGTTGCTCGTTGCGGCATTGGCATCCGAGCCGGTGCGGGCCGCCCCATCACGCTCATCTGTCGCAAGCACCGCGGCCTAGTCTGGTATACTAGCCACGAGTATCATACGATGGGCCTCTGCAACGTCCGAGATGCGGCGTTTTGCGCTGTAGAGACAGGAATGTCGCCTGCTCGCCCAATGGTAAGAACAGTTTTAGCAAATGAACAGGCCAACAGAGCGTTGTAGGCAGTGCACCGTGGCGCGCCACTAGGTGCGTGGCTGCGCCTAACACTGCCTTAAACCGTGCCTGCTCATTAAAGAAAGCAACCATGTCAGAAGCCATCTCGATCCCTTTGCGTTTGGGTGCGGTGCTGGTTTTAGTGTTGATGAACGGCTTTTTCGTCGCTACCGAGTTCGCTCTGGTGAGCGTCCGACGCACGCGAATCGATCAGTTAGTGGCTGAAGGCAATAGCGCAGCGCGCTCAGTACAAACTGCCCTCAAATCGCTCGATTCGTATATTGCCGCAACCCAATTGGGCATCACAATGGCGAGTCTTGCGCTCGGCTGGATCGGTGAACCAGCGCTTGCGCACTTGATCGAGCCAGCGTTGAGCTTTCTGCCCGACCTGATCGCGCCAGCAGCCGTGCATACGGTCGCGGTCGCGATCTCGTTCGTCATCATTACCGCACTCCATATCGTATTGGGCGAGTTAGCCCCCAAAACCATCGCGCTGCAACGTCCCGAAGGCACATCGCTGTGGGTCGCCCGCCCAACTATGGTGTTTATGACCATCTTTTGGCCGTTCATTATGGTGATGAATGGTGCCGGTAATATGGTGGTGCGCCTGATCGGCCTACAGCCCGTGAGCGGCCACGCGTTGGTGCATACGCCCCAGGAGTTGCGGCTGCTGGTGGAGGAGAGCGGCGAGGCGGGCGCGCTCGAAGCGCAAGAGCAGGAAATGCTGATCAATGTGTTCTCCTTCGCCGAGCGCCCGGCCTACCAGGCCATGCTGCCCCGCACCGAGGTCGAGACGATCGATTACGATGCCACCATCCGCGAATTCCTCGATAACTTCACCAAAACCGGCCACACTCGCTTCCCGGTGGTCGGCCCTGGCGGCGTCGATGATATCAAGGGCATCATCTCCGCCAAAGATCTGCTCATGGAGTTGCACAAGGGCAACATCTCGTTCGACGAGCCGATCACGCCGCTGATCCGCCCGGCCTTCTTCACACCGGAGAGCAAGCGCATCGGCGACCTGCTGCAGGAGTTGCGCACCAATCACGTTCGTATGGCCATTCTGATCGATGAGTACGGCGGCATGGCCGGTGTCGTCACGGTCGAAGATCTTGTTGAGCAGATCATCGGCGATCTCGATGATGAACTTGAGCCAGATCAGGCGGAACTGCATACCATCGACGAGCGCACCAGCGTGGTCGAGGGCCAGATGCGGGTGGAGGATGTGAACGAGGAGCTTGAACTGAACATTCCCGAGGGCGATTACGAGACGCTGGCGGGTTTTGTGCTGACACGGCTCGGGCGGCTGCCGAATAGCGGCGACTCGTTGGTGTTCGAAAATGTGCGCCTGACAGTGCTGGAGATGCAAGGCCCGCGCATTGCCCGAATTGAAATTACGCGGCTGTAGCCACAGGCCAACCGAAAATTGAAGGAGTTTGTGTGCTGGCACTGCTTACTATCCTTGTCCTGTTCCCGTTGCTCTATCTGCCCGGTTGGTCGATCGCCCTGGCCCTGCTAGGCTCCGCACAACCCACCGATCCACTCGAACGACACTACGAGCGTGTGCTGTTCGGCGCGCTGCTGAACGGCTGGCTGGTGCTGCTGCTGGCCAGCCTGGGCCTGTTCTCGCTCTGGCTGCACCTGCTGCTCATCATCGTGGCGACCGCCGCTGGCCTACTGCTGGCGCATCGGCGGGGCGACCTTGTGCTGCCGCGCGCGCCGCTGGGCATTGTGGCCCGTCCGTTCAGCCGTGGCGCCCAGGCCCAGCCGAACGCCGCCGCTTGGGTGCGTCAGCATAGCGCTACGCTCGGGTTCGCCGCTGTGCTAGTGGTGTTCGCGCTGCTGGTGGCCCGCCCATTCGAGGTGGTGCTGGGTGTGCGCGACGCTGGCGTCTACGCCAACATCGGCTTCGCCATCGCCAACACGGGCAGCATCGTGATCGATGATCCGATTGTGGCGCAGATCGGCCAAGACCAGCACGCCAGCGACGAATCGCTGCGCAAAGCCGCCGAACAGGCCGAAACCAACTTCCTCGGCTCGCAACACCCCCACCGCCATATCGCCACCCGTCTGCGAGCCGCTGGATTTTATGTCAACGAAGGTGAGCTGGCCGAAGGGCGCGTGGTGCCGCAGTTCTTCCATCTGTTCCCCGCCTGGATCGGCTTGCTGACGGCGCTGCTGGGCATGCACGGCGGCCTGCTGGCCACCAGCCTGATGGGCTGGCTGGGCGTGTGGAGCGTGGGCATGCTGGGGCGGCGCCTGGCTGGCACGGCGGTCGGCGTGATCGGCATGCTGCTGCTGGCGCTGAACGGTGTGCAAGTGTGGTTCAGCCGCTACTCCACCTCCGAGGCGACCGTGCAGTTCCTGGGCTTCGCTGGGCTGTACGCCTTCGCGGTGATGGTCAGCGAGCGCAAACAACCGCAGGAAGCGCAGCCCGGGCGCTTGGATCGGGCGAGCGTGGCGGCGCTGCTGGCGGGCCTGGCCTTCGGACAGGTCGCGCTGAGCCGCATCGACTTCGTGCTGATCGTGGGGCCTGCGCTGGCCTACCTCGGCTACATCTGGCTGACCCGCCGCTGGGCGCGCATCCACACCTGGCTGAGCCTAGGGCTGGGTGCGATGCTCGTCCACGCCGCGCTGCACGTGGTGTTCATCGCCCGGGCCTACTTCTTCGATACGCTCAGCGCCCGCCTGCAAGACTTCGCGCTGACCGCGCTGATCTCGCTGCCGTTCCTGCCGCCCACGCTGCAGACCTACTGGCTCTCGAAGGCCGGCAGCCGGATCGGCATTCGGCTGGGGCCGGGCGAATATCTGTGGAACTGGCGGCGCATCACGATCGAGATCGTGGCGGTGGTGCTGCTCTGCGTGGGCATCTGGGCGCTGCGGCGCTGGGGCCAACCGCTGCTGGCCTGGTTCGAGCGCCAAGTGCAGCGCTGGTCGCGGGTGCTGCTGATCGGCTCCGCCGCGCTGATCGTTGCGCTGGCGGTGTACGGCTACCTGATCCGCCCGCAGATCCTGTCCTGGCAGCGCCTCGCCGAACTGCCGAGTTGTCTGGCGAGCGGCCAAATCTCCGCGCCTGGCTCGGCCTGCCTGGCGTTGCAGGGCTACATCGGCGCGCCAATCGTTGTGCCCGAGCACATCAACCAGGTCGCCTACGCCTTCCGCGTGCTGCCCACGCTGCTCAAGGGCCAGCCGCTGCCGCCGATCGAATCGCTGCTGTTTGTGGAGGGCAACGCCGACGCCTCCGAGAAGTTTGCGCTGGTGCAGGCCAACTTCGTGCGAGTGGGCTGGTACGTGTCGCCGCTGGGTGTGCTGCTGGCGGTGGTGGGCTTTGTGCTGTGGTGGCGGCGCGGCCTGAACGGCGCGTCGTGGCTGTTCTTGGCGCTGGGCCTGGTCGCCACGGTGTTCTTCGTGCGGCAGAGCTACGGCACCACCGACCAGTCGTACATCTATATTCTGCGCCGCTACGTGCCGCTGGTCTACCCGACGATGAGCCTGGCGATGGCGTACGCGCTGGTGTTGCTGGCCGAGGCGCGACCGTGGGCTACCTGGCTGAGCCGCGCGCGCATCGGGGCGGCGGCGCTGATGCTGGTGGCGCTGGTGGGCTTCTCGGTGCTGACCAACCGCACGATCTACCGGCACGTCGAGTACGACGGCGCGCTGGATCAACTGAGCGCCATCGCCGCGCAGTTCAATGACGACGATGTGCTGCTGTTCCACAGCGGCAGCCGCGACGAGCCGGACCTGCTAGCGACCCCGCTCAAATTCGCGTTCGAGCGCAACGCCTTCACGATCAAGAGCACCAACCCCGAGAACTACGCCGAGCCGATCGCGCGGTACATTCGGCACTGGCAGGAGCAGGGGCGCTCGGTCTACCTGATCTTCGGGCCGAGCGGCGGCTTCAGTCTGCCGGGCCTGACGCTCACGCCGACGGGCCGCATGGGTCTGCGTCATCTCCAGGAATTCGAACAACTCACCAATCAGAAGCCGCACAACATCCAGGATTTCAACCTCGACTTCGCCGTCTATCGGGTGGAAGGCGAGGGCGCGGCGCCTGAGCCGATCGCGCAGACCTACGCGCCGGATGCGTATGCCGCTCAGGCGTATGGCTTCTACCGCGCCGAGCAGATCGGCGGCGTGCAGTTGGCCTGGACACAGAGCGAGGCGCTGTTGCGGCTACCCTGGCCGCAGGATGGCGCGCCGATCACTGCTGTGCTGCAACTGGCGGGTGGCAAGCGCCCCGCCACACTCGGCCCAGCGCAGGTCTGCCTGGCGTTCTGGCCCGAAGTGAAGGGCTTCGCCGCGCCCGAGCAGGTTCCCGGCGATCTGGGGTGCTTCGAGTTGGACGAGCAGATGGGTGAGGTGCGCGTCACGCTTGATCCGAGCCTGTACGGCATCACCGAGGCGAACGGCTTGCTGTTGCAGATGCGCAGCACGCCGTGGGTGCCCGCCAAGGTTGATCCCGCACAGATCGATCAGCGCTCGCTTGGCGTGCAGTTCGGCGGTGTGCGCCTTGAGAGTGCCCAACCATAAACCTCCCAACCCTGATCTATAATACGACGTCCTGTTTGATCCTTATCAGTCGATCGCGCTGCTCGGTATGCAGCGCGATTTTATCCATGGAGAGAGAACTGCCATGGCGCTCCGTCATGTTCGTGATGTGCTTTTGGTCTTTGTGGTGCTTGCGTTCGGCTACACCTACTTCCACCAGGACCCCAGTTGGAACGGTAACACACGGTTGGGCTTGACATTCGCGATGGTGCGCGAGGGCCGCGTCACCATCGACTCGTACTATGCCCGCAGCGGCACCAAAACCGGCGACACCTCGTTCTTCAACGGCCACTACTACTCCGATAAAGCGCCTGGCTCATCGATCCTGGGTGCCCTGATGTACCTGCCCTTCAACGCTGTCGAGCGCTTGGGCGGCTTCGAGTTGAGCGTTGGCTTTCTCAAGCACTGGCTGACCGTGCTGACGATCGGCCTGCCGTCGGCGTTGGCTGGCACGCTGATGTATCTGCTGGCCCGTGCGGTGGTCGGCAATCGCCTGTATGCCTTCATCGCCACGCTGGCCATTGCGCTCGGCACGATGGCGCTGCCCTACGGCATCGTCTTTTACGGGCACCAACTGGTCGCCGTGCTGCTGTTCTGCGCGTTCTGGATGATCTTCTGGCTGCGGCGCAACCCCGACCTGCTGCGGCCCGACTATCTGTTCGGTTTGGGCTTGCTGCTGGGCTTCGCGCTGATCACCGAGTACCCCACCGCGCTGATTGTGCTGCCGTTGGTGTTGTACTATCTGTGGCTGCTGTGGCGCGCCCACCCGCAGCGCCTCGCCGTGGGTCTGCTAGCGCCCGCGCTCGGCGGCCTGATCCCGATCGCGATGATGCTGGTCTACAACACCGTCACATTCGGCGGCCCCTTCACCATCGGCTACAACCACGTCGAGAATGAGCAGTTCAACGAGGCGATGGCGCAGGGCTTGATGGGTATTCACCTGCCGCAGCCCCGCGTGCTGTTCTACCTGACGTTCCACCCCGCGATGGGCCAGTTCTGGCAGTCGCCGATCCTGCTGCTGGCCGTGATCGGGTTGGTGTGCATGTTCCGCCGCCCCGACTACCGCGTCGAGGCGCTGTTGGCGACGGTGGTGGTGCTAGGCTATCTGCTGATGAACGCGGGCTACTTTATGTGGTGGGGCGGCTGGGCGTTCGGGCCGCGCCATTTCGTGCCCGCGCTGCCCTTCCTGCTGATGCCGCTGCTGTTCGTGCCCGAGCGGCTGCGCTGGCTGGCCTTGCCGCTCACGATCATCTCAGTGGCCCAGATGGTGATGGTGGCTGCCACCAACATCCACGCCCCCGACGATCAGATCAAAAAGATCGATCAGATCGGCCTGTTCGATTATTCCTCGATCTACACCTACAATCTGGGCAATATCCTGGAGAACGATATGGCCGCCTGGAATATGGGCCGCGCCTTCCTGCACCTCAACGGCTGGATAACGATGCTGCCGTTCGCCGTGGTGCTGCTGGGCGCCATCGCGGTCTTTATCTATTGGCAGGCCCAGGAGGCCAAGCCACAGCCACAGCCGATCGTTCAGGCCAGTAGCGCGAGTTGATGCTTCAACGAAACGCCTAGCAACTTCCAACACATTCATAGAACGAGTTCCATAATAGCAACGTTTTGGTATATACTGACCGAAACGTTGTTATTATTGGGTAAGGTATGAATGAGCCAGCGAACGTACAAATCGATCCACGTTTGAGTTTACAGAAAAGGCGGCAGAAAGCCCCGTGCCTTTAGGCCGGGGATGAATGCCG
>CALKHR010000051.1 GCA_937988885.1 uncultured Roseiflexaceae bacterium
CCGAAACAGGTGGTGTCGATGCGCTGCGCGTAGCAGCGCATCGACACCACAAAAAACGTCAAGTACCTTGCTGCCGCAGGCTAAAACTGTTTCTATCGTGATACTGACCAACCGGGTTTGGTATAAAAGCGACCATTTCACAATTAACTAAAATCAATCATCGAAATAGGGTGTACAAAATTCCTATATCAGGTACTATAAAAAGAGTATGCTTTTACCGGTTGTCGGTAGTTCTGAAGAAGGGGGTGTGAGAGCTTCAAAAAGACCGCTGTAAGCGCTCTACTGCACTTACTTGTTTACCGTCGTCCTCTATACAGTCTAACTAGCTGAACAAGGAACGCAAGTGAAAAGTAAACGAAACCCTCACCATCCGCGTATTCGGCTGATGACCCTCATCTGCCTCTTGTTGAGCCTTCTGGCCACAACAACTGCTTCCGCTGCCTCGTCAACATCGTTCGAACCAATCGGACCTGTATCATCTGAGCTCACTACCCCAGCATTGATCGAACAAGCCTTTCAGAACAATCAGATCACAGCAGATCAACGCTTGTTGTATCTCACGTATGCTGTGTATGATTACGAGAAACTGCCGCCACAATTTCGGGGCAAGGGTGGTTGGAGCGGAACAATGATCGTGTACGAGATCAATCAGGCGCGTCAGCAGTTGCGGGAAGGAAAAGGGCAGTTCTCGCAGGCCTTACGAGAGGCGTTGTTGGCACCACGGCCTCAAGCATCGACGCTCTGCGATAGAGAGGATGGCCCAAGTATGATCTCAACTGCGCACTTCCAGATCTCGTATGGTTCTATCACCGGGTTGACCGCGCAGCATTATGCCGATGCGCTTGAGCAGACCTATGCGGTGGAGGTGGGGCAGTTGGGTTGGCCTGCGCCCCCGTTGGCTCCTAACAATCCCTATAACAAGTACCCGGTGCAGATCGCTGCCCTTGGCGATCAGTATTACGGCTATGTCACAAGCCCTGGCGGTAACTATACAGGGTTTATCGGCGATAATCCCAACACTCCCGAGGTCGAAAGCAGTGCGCTAGCGAGCTGTATGGTGATCAACAGCGACGTTGTGCAGTTTGCGGGCAACCTCAATCAAGCACTGCTGGCGCTGATAGCAACGATGGCGCACGAGTACTTCCATGCTATTCAGTTTGGCCTTGGTGTCCCAAATCCACGCGAGGAGACGATGTGGATTGAATCGACCGCTGCGTATGTGGAAGATGAAGTCATCCCTGAGGCGCACGACAACTACGGCTACCTGTTCCCCGACCTTCGCGACAGCTTACCCACACCTAGCAACAATACGATCTACTCGCTTTGGCCGCTCTTCCGCTACGCTGCCGAGCGGAACGGCGGTTTACATCAGGCAAACGGTGGTAGTGAATTGATGAAGTTGATGTGGAAGGATGTCGCTGCTGGGCTTCCGGCAATGACCGCCTACGATAATGCGCTCAAGGCTAAGGGCAGCAATCTGAACTACACCTACCACAACTTTGCGATCAGCCTACGCTTTCTGAAATCGTGCACCGACGCTGCGCCCTTCTGCTTCTCCGATGCAAACACCATTCGCAACGCAGTGGGGATGTTGAACACCGTGCATGGTCAAATTGCGAGTATTGGTGGCAGCTTCAACGGCTCGATTAGCAACAACTACGCGACCAATTGGGTGGCGCTACCAAAGAGCGGCACCTACTCGATCGAGCTGACCAATACGTCCTCGACGGGGGCGCTGCGTGCAAGTGTGGTTGCCGAGGTAGGCAATAACCTGACGGTATCCTCGTTCTCGTCTGTGGCTGGCCCGAATGCTACGAGCAGTATTGTGACCTTCACTGTGCCATCAGGTGCGAGCAATGTGCTGCTGGTGATCACCAATGAGGCGCAGAGCAGCAATATCGAGTCGCCTGGTACCGCTACCTACCG
>CALKHR010000052.1 GCA_937988885.1 uncultured Roseiflexaceae bacterium
AGGATGACGGGCGGCTGGCCTTTCACGTAGCGGGCCGCGTTGATGCCCGCCATAATGCCTTGGGCGGCGGCCTCCTCGTAGCCGGTGGTGCCGTTGATCTGACCCGCCAAGTAGAGGCCGGGCTGGCGCTTGGTGGACAGGTCGGCGCTGATCTCGCCCGTGGCGACTGCGTCGTACTCGATGGCGTAGCCGACGCGCATGATCTCAACGTTGCGCAACGCGGGGATGCTGCGCAGCATTGTCCACTGCACATCCTCGGGGAGCGAGGTGTTGCAGCCCTGCACATAGACTTCGTTGGTGCTCCAACCCTCGGGTTCGAGGAACATGCCGTGGCGCTCTTTGTCGGCGAAGCGCACGATCTTGTCCTCGATCGAGGGGCAGTAGCGCGGCCCGACGCCCTCGATGACACCGCTGAACATCGGCGCGCGGTCGAGATTAGCGCGGATGATGTCGTGGAAGGCGGGCGTGGTGTGGATGAGGTAGCAGGGCAGTTGCGGTCGCCAGGTGTCGAGCATGGCCTGCGGGTAGATCGACGCGGGAGCGCCGCTGTAGGCGGGCGCGGGCGGCTCGTCGCCGTTGGCGGCGTAGTAGTGGCCGAAGTAGCGCGGCACATCGCTGCCGAACTGCACCTCGGTCTGACTGAAATCGATGGTGCGGGCGTCGATGCGGGGCGGCGTGCCTGTCTTGAGGCGCACCAGCGGAAAGCCGAGCGCGGCGAGGTCTTGGCCGAGTGCGACGGCGGGAGCTTCGCCAGCGCGACCCGCACCCCAGATCGCATCGCCAGTGATGGCGCGGCCCCGCAAGAAAGTGCCCGTGGTGAGCACCAGCGTGCGCGACTGGTAGATGCGCCCGGTGTGAGTGAGCACCTGGAACAGGTCGTTGGGCTGGCTGGGCGGCACAATCCGCTCGACCATGGCCTGCTTGAGGTCGAGGTTGGGCGTATCCTCCAGCGCCTCCTTCATCAGGCGGGCGTAGAGGCGCTTATCGGCCTGGGCGCGCAGGGCTTGGACGGCGGGGCCTTTGCTTTCGTTGAGCAGGCGGATCTGGATGAAGCTTTGGTCGGTGATACGGCCCATGAGCCCGCCGAGCGCATCGATCTCGCGCACGAGGTGGCCTTTGGCGGGGCCGCCGATCGACGGATTGCAGGACATATGCGCCAGTTTGTCGATATCGATGGTGAGCAACATGGTGCGACAGCCCATGCGGGCGGCGGCGTGGGCGGCTTCGCAGCCGGCGTGGCCTGCGCCAATCACAATCACATCGTAACTGGTGAAATGTTGATTCATGGTTCCAGATCCTCTCCTCGGTGTGCGTCGGCTGTATTATAGCAAATTTATTTGACGATACTGACGCCTTATGCTATACTCTGCTTTGTCGCGGTGCCCGTAGCTCAATGGCAGAGCGCCTGACTGTGGATCAGGAGGTTGTGGGTTCGAAACCCATCGGGCACCCCATTTATCCCCACTGCGACACATCTCATGCGCGAAGTATCCATTAGGTATTATTGTCTACAACTAACCAACAGCGCGTATGTACATTTGATGTAATTGTGCATCAATGTCATTGCCCAGCGTTAAATAATGATTCGCGCATAGTTCCCTTCTCTCGGCTTTCCCTCATAACCCGCATTGCGGGCATACAAAACGCAAACGTGCAACTAACAGCCCAACAATGGCTGCACAGATAGCGAATCGCTGTGAACTAAGTCCTAAAGCTTCATATTCCACATCCTCGTAGTACTACCTTAGTGCACAAATGTGCTCTACTACGCTGATATTTGATTGTCTATTGAAATAGCAGGCAACTGTTTACGTGCCCGATCCTCAATAGACACTCAACCAATTAAAACAAAGGAGGAAGCTATGGATTTCATCGACAAAATCCGCGCGTTAGCCGCACGTTTACCCAAGCAGTTGGAACACATCCAAACTGAAGAAGCCACAAAAAACGCCCTCATTATGCCCTTCATTACAGCTCTTGGCTATAACGTTTTTGACCCTACCGAGGTCACCCCTGAGTTAAATGCTGATATTGGAATTAAAAAGGGAGAAAAGGTTGATTATGCAATTCTGCGTGAAGGAAAGCCGATTATCTTGTTTGAGTGCAAGCATCATGCTACTGATTTAAGCAAGGTTCATGCATCGCAATTATATCGTTATTTCAGTGTTACTTCGGCGCGTTTCGGCGTTCTAACAAATGGTGTTATTTATTGGTTCTTCACAGATCTTGAAGCGCCGAACAAAATGGATTCAAAACCTTTCTTTGAATTCAATATGTTAGATTTCAAAGAACAAGCTGTTGAAGAACTCAAGAAATTCACCAAGTCATCTTACGACCTAAACAATATTCTCACAACAGCAAGTGAACTGAAATACACTCATGAGATACGCCGCATTATGGCGGAGCAAATGCAAGATCCATCTGATGAGTTTGTTAAGTTCTTTGCTGCACAGGTATATCAGGGCCGTATGACTCAGTCCGTCCGCGACCAGTTTGCACAGTTTACGCGTAAAGCGCTCAAACAGTTTATTAACGACCAAATCAATGATCGGTTGAAGACAGCGCTCGCTTCTGATGGAGCATCTGTTACAGTTGATAAACCCACTGAGGCTGAGACAGTGAGTACTGAAGAGAGTATGGCTGTTTCCAATGGACCACAGGTAGTAACAACTGAAGAAGAGCGCGAAGGCTTGTACATCGTTAAGGCAATTCTTCATAATGTGGTCGATGTTAAGCGTATCACGATGCGTGATGTTCTCAGTTACTGCGGCATTCTGCTTGATGACAACAATCGCAAGCCTATCTGTCGTCTGCATTTCAATGGAACCCAAAAATCCGTGAGCTTTTTTGACGACCAAAAAGAAGTTCGCGTATCTATCTCCCAAACAGACGACTTATATAACTATGCTGACCGCCTGAAAGCAACAGTCGGTCTGTATGAAAAGAAGAAGCAAACTACGCCTACTCCGTGAGGTGTGGTCTAGATGCAGAATGCTTTGCTACTGGAGTGTGATAACTTATGTGGCTTGTTTACTTACGTTTTGATGATGGTGGCCAAGTTAAGACCTACCACATTCGTACCTACAGTAAGAATGACGTGACCGACTTGATCGCCCGCGCCGAACGTCATGGCTTAACCCCAACCTCCAAGCTAGTTGAGTATGCAGCCTTTATTACAAGCGGCACTATCAAGCTGAAGCCGATGATCGTGCCAAACTTCCATTTCTATGTACACGAGGAGTTTATTGAGCGTTGGGAAGCTGTTGAGGGGCAAAGGACACAGTAACTGTGTGATGATGATGTGGCATATTAGAGGGCTAGGATGTACTTGGTGTAACGGAAGGTGAACAACAGCTTACGCTTATTTTCGAGCCGGTATTTTCGTTCGGCAATACCAACACCCGCTTCCTTGCGCTTGAGTAAATTCATCAAAGCCATCCCACCTATCACGTCGGTGGGATGGCTCATTTTACGTTTCCTCAGCCCCACATCCGCCATGCCAATGTTGCGATTATGCTACTCCTGCTCATACTCGTAAAATGCCATGATCGGCTGAAGCGCCTCCAGCAGTTCGGCAGGGATGGTCTCGCGGGGCAACAGGTCGGTGACAATGGCATGGGCAACCAGGGTATCGTCGATGCGCGCGTTGTAGCGGCTCCCTAGCTCGCGGGCTGGGCTTTGATGGAAGGTGTGGATGTGGTCGCTCAGCTCGAATGCACTGATATGGCCACTATGCCACGCAACAAAGTGCTGCTCTAGTTTCCCGAGCGCTTGGCCAAGCTCGATCTCGTAGAGCCGCGTCGCGTGCTCGCGGATCAAGCGCTTGATATGTTTTGAGTATTCGCGCATCGCTGTCTCCCGCAAGGAAGAATAGGCTCATAATGGACGAATTGCTACAAGACATCAATGCGCGCCTACAACACTATAACCGCGATGAGTTGCTGGCACAGTTCTGGGATTTCTGACCGATCGCAATGAGGTCGACCTAGCCGATTTCCTCAACCTGATGCGTCAGAAATTGCGACCCGCAGCTACGGCGGCGCCGGAGCTTGTCGAGGAGAATGAGCTGCTTGAGCGCATTCAGAAGCTATACGATGCGCTCGCTAATGATGAGTATGCCGAGTATGAGGCGGGCTACGACCCAGACTACAGCGAGTATCGCGGCTTCGGCGACGACAGCTGGATCGATGAGATGGATAGCCTTTTCGCTGCCGCAACAGCGCTTTACCGGGCCGAGAACTATCGCGATGCTGCGATCGTCTACATTACCTGTTCGATATCTTCAGCCTTAACGAAGACGGCTACCACTTCACGCACCCCGACCCGCCCGACGCACTCCAGACCGACCTCGACCTGATCAAGCGGCAGTTATTCACTGCCCTCGAGAAGCTCGACCCAGACCCTGAAGCGCTGATCCCGACGGCGAGCGACGACGATGAGGGTGACGAGGATCGGACGATCTCTCTGGAAAACTACACTTCTACGGCGGTAATCGCTACGCGCTGTTGGATGCTTGGGAAGCCCATCCAGAGTGGATACGAGGTCTTGAGGCACACTTGCGGGAGCTCTGCCGCGAACCAGCAGACCACAAAGAGTCGGCCGCTTTCCTCAGCCACCCAGCCGAGTTGCTGCGCGAACTCGCCCGCCGTACCTACGACCTGAGCAAACGCGAGGCGCTGTGTCGCTTGATCGGGCCGCAGCAGGGCCGGCCGTACATCGATCTTGTGGCCGCGTACCAGGCCTTGGAACAGTGGCCACAGGTGTTGGCCTGGGCCGATGACGGCTTGGGGCAACTCCAACCACGGAGCACCTCGCAGCCTATCCCCGGTTGACAGCCTTCCAGGGCGAACTGCGCAAAGCGATTGAGGAGCCATTGTACACGTTCAATCGGTGATCTCGCCGTCATGCACGAATACGATGAAGGGCAACCGATGAACGTATCGGCACATCAGCATCTTTACATCTTCTCACATCCGCCGCTCCCTTGCCAAAACACCCAAGCGCTACTGATGCTGTGCGCCGTGAGGCTGATGCACCATCGCCTTCTGCACGAGGTGGATGAACGTCTCTGGCGGGTCATAGACGCAGAAAAAAGTGTCGGCACCGCTGTTCAGCGCGGCTTGGCGCACCTCGAAGCGGCTGCTAAACACGATCAGCTTGGGGCATTGCGGACGGGCGCGCAGGCTGGCGCATAACTCGGCACAGCAGAGGCGCCACAGCTCCCAATTCACCAGAATGAGGTCTGGGCGCAGCGTGCGGCTCTGCTCCAGCAAGAGGTCGCAGGTGTCGGCGGCCCCGATCAGGTGGACGTTGGGCTGTTGATCGAGCAAAAAGTGGATGGCAACACGTACATGTGGTTGATTGTCGGCTAAAAGCACACGCATTGGTTTTCCTCGGGACGTTCTCCATCCTAACAGTACAACAAGAACGCCTCCGATGCATCGTGCACCTGAGGCGTTCCTTATTGAGCCAGTTGGATGATGGAATGCCTATCCGATTGGATAGCTGTGCTATTACTGCACTAGACCGCGCTGCATAGCCACATGCACCGCTTCAGTGCGGTTGGTCACTTCGAGTTTGGCCAAGATGTTGCGGACATGGTGCCGCACAGTGTTGATGCTGATGTTCAATTCGGCGGCGATCTCGCCGTTGCTCAAGCCGTTGGTCATGCGAGTGAGCACTTCCAACTCGCGCTCCGACAGCGCTTCGAGCGGGTGCGTGGGCTGCGCCACCATCTGAATGAGCGCCTGGGTCGCCTCGGGCGCCAACGTTGAGCGCCCCGCGTAGGTCGCCCGAATCGCTTGGGCCAAGTCGTGGGCCTGCACATCTTTGAGCAGATAGCCGCTGGCTCCGGCCTGCAGGGCGCGCTGCACCAAGTCCCCTTCGAGGAAACTGGTCAGCGCCAAAATGCGCACATTGGGGGTGCGCTGGCGAATCTGTTGCATCGCAGTGAAGCCGTCCATACGCGGCATCACCATATCCATCAGTACCACATCGGGCCGCAGTTGCTCGCAGAGCTGCACCGCCTGCTCGCCGTCGGCAGCTTCGCCCACCACTTCGATATCGTCGGTCGTCGAGAGAAAGAAGCTCAAGCCGGTCCGCACCACTGCGTGATCATCAACCAACAGCACACGTATCATCGACATCAGACAATCCCTCCCTGCATCCGCACCATCGACGTAGCCCACCACTCCAGCCGCACCTCGGTCCCTTGGCCCGGCTGGCTATCCAACTGTAGCATAGCACCGATGTTGGCGGCTCGTTCTCGCATAATATCGAGCCCCAACGAGCCGGGCGCGAGCGAGCTGGGATCGAAGCCGCGCCCATTGTCAGTGATGCGGATCTCCACGTGATCCGATTCGTACGAGCCAGTGATGATCACTTGACTGGCCGCTGCGTGTTTGGCGATATTGTTGAGCACCTCTTGAATAATGCGATACAGCGCGATCTGGATGGGCGGCGCGAGCAGCGCTTCACCCCGCAAATGTAACTGAATCGGGATGCGGGTGCGGCTCGTCACGGAGGCGCATAGCGCGTTCAGCAGTTCGCCCAGTGGCTTCTCGGTGATCGACGCCGGGCGCAACTCCAGCAACAGCGTGCGCATCTCGGCCAGCGCGCCCCGCGTGAGCAGACGCAACTCCTCCACACCGCGCTGCGCCTTCTCGGGCGAGCGCCGCCACGCCTCCGGCAGCGCCTCCGCGATCAGGCTGGCCGAAAAGAGCGTTTGGGTCACCGCGTCGTGCAGTTCGCGTGCGAGGCGTTGGCGCTCCTCGATGGTGGCGATATCGCGGGCGTGGTTGTAGAGCCGAGCGTTCTCGATGGCGGCTGCGGCTTGGTTGGCGAATACCAGCGCGAGTTGCGCATCGTGAGGGGTGTAGGCGTGCGTTTGTTCATCACCGACCCACAGAATGCCGATCAGGCGTTCACGCACGATCAGCGGCACCACCATCAACGAGCGGGCGCGACAGAGCGACATGAAGTAGAGCATCTGCGCCGATTCGCGGAAGGCACGGGCCTGCTCGTTATCCGCTTGCAGATCATCGATGATGATGGGGCCGCCATTACGCACCGCTTGATAATCGACAGCTTGCGCGGCAGGGAAGCGCAACTGCGCTATCTGCTCGCTGGAGGACGGGCCGCGATGGCCCAGCACCACCAGTTCATCCCCCTCCAGCACAAAGATGGTCGTATCGGTGTAGTGTACAACCGCCTGCAACTGATCGAGCACCACGTGCAGGAGCGGCTGCAACTCTAGAGTCGAGGCGATCGTATTCGAGATCTCCAACAGCGTCAGAAGTTCGTGAGTGCGCTCGGCAACCCGTTGCTCCAACTGTTGAGCGGCCTGCGTCAACTGCTCCTCGGCCCGTTTGCGCTCGATATTCTCGGAGTACAAGGCTGCGTTGGTGCGCTGAAGCTCCTGCACGGTGCTGTACAGGTCGTCGCGGGCGCGCCTGAGCGACTCGGCGGTGCGTCGCTGCGTGGCGCTCAGCGTGCCGACCAACAGCGCCGAGACGATGAACACCACCAAGCGCGGCAGTTCGTTAAACGTTATCTCTAACCTATCGAACGGCGCGAGAAAGAAGAACGCGAACGCCCCACTGCTGAGCACAACCGCAACAAGCCCCGGTCCGAAACCACCGAACCAGGCGCTCACCATCACAGCGCACAACAGCAACGAAACCTGCGGCGTCGAAGGGAGCAGTGTCTCCATCCACTGCGTCAAGATGACTACGGCACCTACGGCCAATATCGCGTTCCCATATTTCGCAACAACAAGCGACCTAGGCCGCCAGAGCATCAACTTCGTCATCCTTCTCTCCACATCGGAAGTTCGTTGATATGTATGCTAATTCGAGGGAATGCCGTTCTTTGGTTGTGCCAGGGGATAGGGTTGACGACAGCGAACTGACGCCAAAAGAGAGTCAGTAGCAATGCGATGAGGTAGAAGATTGTGCCATTAGAGCGCTTCATCAAAGGTGTTTCAAACTGCTCGTACACGTGAGCATCAAGAAGCGTTCGGCTCATTGAAAGATACTATCACATTCATCACGATAAGACAATGTGAACTGACCTATCCAGGTGGATAGGTGCGTGATCGTCCACAATCATTGCTTTATAACGGCTCAACTAGTCGATTCAACAATGATCCGACTGCGCGATGTGCATAACGAGCGATTTGTGTACAGTGTGCTCATACAAATACAGTCTATAGGAGGAACCTTCGATGATTACTCAACGCGAAGATGAAGATATTGCGACAAGCAGTCAGCCGCTCTACGCGCAGCACGGCCCAATTATTCAAGAATTCGGCACGTTGCGCCTGATGCCCATTGCACTGAGCCATAAAGCCCGGCAATTGAGCACCCAGTTGCTCAATCAGATCCTGGCCGATACGCTTGTCCTTCACAGTCTCTATAAAAAAGCACACTGGCAAATGCGCGGCCCGACCTTCAATCAACTGCATCTCCTCCTCGACAAGCACGCCGGCGAACAACTCGCGCTGATCGATCAGTTGGCGGAGCGAATCCAAGGGTTGGGCGGCGTTGCAGTCGCAGATCTCTGGCTGGCCACCGAGATGACCACTCTCGAACGTCCGCCAAGTGGCGTTGAGACCGTGCCCGCAATGCTCTCGCGGCTGCTGGCGGCCCACGAGACGATCATCACCGGGGTGCGCACCGCCATCGAGGAGACTGTCTTTAATGGCGATAGCACCACGAACGATCTGTTGGTCGGCGATGTGCTGCGCACGCACGAGCAGCAAGTCTGGTTCTTGTCCGAACATCTCGTCGATACGCCAACCGTTCGGGTGTGATCTCATAGCCGACAACAAGGCATAACACTGAGCCACCGTTGCCCAAACAAACAAGCCGCCTCTCTCACCATTCATCGTAGCAATCTAGTGCGTTTTCGCTCAACCATCAAGCGAGGAGACTATCAGCAACGCCAAATTGGTGCTATACTCCCCCGCAATAACCTCGCTTGATGGATCGGCCAGTGACGTACTTTGACCAACACGCCTACGATATCCGCTGCGAATGGGGCCTGCACGGGGCCGAAGCGCTCGCGCCTCACTGCGATGCGGTGATCATCGTGGATGTGCTATCGTTCACCACCGCCGTGAGCGTGGCGGTGAGCAGGGGCGGCATCGTATTCCCGTACCGTTGGAAGGACGCTGGACGCGAAGCCTTTGCGAAAAGCAAGGGCGCACTGTTAGCAGGCCCGCACGGCAGCGGTAGCTATTCGCTCTCACCCGTATCGCTGATGGCCCTCACAAACGGGCAGCGCATCATACTGCCCAGCCCCAACGGCTCCACCATCTCCCTCGCGACCGGACAGACTCCCACCTACGCGGGCTGCTTACGCAACGCGCAAGCGGTAGCGCGCGCCGCACAGCAGCACGGGCCACGCATCGGCGTGGTGCCCTGCGGCGAACGCTGGCCACAAGATGATACGCTGCGACCTGCTATCGAGGATCTGTTGGGAGCCGGAGCGATCATCAGCGCGCTGAGCGGGCGCAAATCGCCCGAGGCGATGATGGCGGAGCAGGCGTTCCATAGCGCACAGGCAACGCTCTGGGCGACGATTCGGGACTGTTCATCGGGGCGCGAATTGATCGAGCGGGAGCACGCCGAGGATGTGCGCTTGGCCTGCGAACTCAACGCCGACTCTGTTGCGCCACGGCTGCTCGACGAGGCGTTTCAATGTGATCAGGACATCATTGGCTTTCAAACATAACCCAGAACGATCGTGCATAGACATCATTGTGACCGTTAAAATCATATATGGTATATCATCTCTTTCGAGCCAAAAAAGCTTTTGCCTCATTCCTATGCCGAGGAAGCTTCATTCGGGTAATTACTAATCTATATGATATATAGCTCTCCCGAGCAATTGGGTGGTATAATACGGTTAACTTCTGCTGCGATTGACTGCTAGAAGCTCCCCACATTGCGAGCGCATCGTCACGACGCTACCGACGAGCGCGAAATACTGGATAGCCCCTCGCTACAACGTAGTAGGCGGAACGTGTCACACCTTACGATTTCGTTGAGGCATAACATTCTACGAGAAGTTATTACCGTCGTTCAGAGGGCCAGCCAATGGGCGGAAGCTAATACTGAGCGTCATTGTGACACGGATAGCCGTTTTGCCAATAAACCCTATCATCGCTTACACTATCGGGTGCAAACGCGACCGCCGAAACCTGCAAATAGGGTAAGGATTTCAAGGCATGCCTAACTCGAATCCTCGAATGCAAATCGTTTGTTCTATCATAGGTCTCGTGTGCGTTATCCTATCGATTGTGCTGAACTTCGCGCTACCGCAAACCTTTTGGAATTGGGGCTTATTATTGGTTGCTGCTGGCTTCCTTTGGTTGTCACGTCGGTATCGTCAATGATCAACAATATCATTTTTGTCGCAGGGGCTAGTGGTGCGATCGGACGCCGCCTCTGTCGTCTCTTGATCGGTGATGGCTGGCACGTGGTTGGCACGACGCGCTCGCCAGAACGAGCAGCCGAACTCCGTTCAATGGGGGTTGAGGCTGTGGTCGTCGATGTGTTCGACGAAGTGGCGCTCGCGAGTGCTGTGCGCAACGTGCGACCTTCGGTCGTCATCCACCAACTGACGGATCTGCCGCCTGGGCTTGACCCATCGAAGATGGCTGAGGCACTGCCGCGCAACGCACGCCTGCGCGAAATCGGCACGCGCAATCTGGTGGCGGCTGCTGTGGCGGCCCGCAGCGTCCGCCGTATGATCGCCCAGAGCATCTCGTTCATCTACGCGCCCGGCCCGATGCCCTACCGCGAGGAAATGCCTCTCAACCTACAGCCCGGCCCCCAAGGGCTGACCGCGCGCGGAGTCGCTAGCCTGGAGACGCAGGTATTGAGCGCGCCGTTCAATGGTCTGGTGTTACGTTATGGAAGGTTGTACGGCCCTGGTACCGGGTTCGACGAGCCGCCTGGCAAAGGGTCGGTGCATGTGGATGCCGCCGCCGATGCAGCACGCCGCGCCACCACACGGGGCAAAGCGGGGATCTACAATATTGCTGAAGATGATGGGACGGTCACGATCGAAAAAGCAACTCAACAGTTAGGGTGGCGACCCGATTTTCGCATCAATATCTTCTAGTCTCTTCTCACAGCAAGGATGCTGTGCCCCTCTGTTCCTGCTCCCTCACTCAACATCCACTTGTCGTAACCAACCAGTTTTGCCACACCAGCACGAAACGCCTTTCAAAATAGCATCGACCTCCTGCGATGCACAGAAGGCCGATCAAGCGTATTACGTTGTCCCACGATTAAGCCGCGTATTCGAGCGCGATGGTGGCGTGCCGACGAGCCCAGAACGGCTGATTCTGCCAGCGCTGCTCGTAGCTGTAGTGGCGCTGGCACAACTCGGTGTAAGTCTCCACGATCCGGTCAATACTGGCATTGTACTCATCGCCCACAGTCTCATCACCATCGAGTGCGGCGTCTGCGACTCGCGCCGCATGAACGCCCGAGCTGATCGCGTGGCCCAGCCCCATCGAGGAGAGCGGATCGAACACCGACGCCGCGTCGCCCGCCGCCACCCAGCCATCGCCCACTGCCGTGTTGAGGCTTTGCGAGCCAAGCGCCTGTGGAGCCAACAGGCCATCGAAGCGCGCGCCTGCCAAGCGAGCCTTGGTGTATGGCGCTTCGGATAAGCGGGCCAGCCAGCCATCGAGCGACTGTTCGCGCCCTGCCTCGATCAGATCGCTATCGCTCATCCAAGCCGCTACGATCCGCTGGCCCGGCAGCAATGCCGAGTACCACCAACCCGACGGGCAAGCCTCAATCAGCGTGTAGGGCGGGCGCTCGATGGAATCCTCGAATGTGAAGCAGCCCATCACGCTCGTCAGACGATCGAACACGCGAAGGTCGGCGCCGAGTTGACGAGCGATCGTGGCCTCTCGTCCGCTCGCGTCGATCACGTAGCGCGCCCCCACCTGTAGCTCTTCGCCATTGTGTTGGATCGCTTTGAGGAGCCAAGCATCCTCCTCACGAGTAGCCCTCACAACCGTGGTGTTGCGCTCCAAGCGCCCACCAGACCGCTCCACCTCCTCGGCCATCATGACATCGAAGCGTTGACGATCGATATGCCAACCGATGCCGTAGCCGCTGAAGCGGAAATCAAGGGCGCTCGGCTCTGGCTCGCCCCAAGCAGCGGCAGTGCTGTAGCTCTGCAGATGTTGCTCGTTGACGAAACGCTTCCAAACGCCCAAATAGGTCAATAGTGGACCTAGAGACATTGGAACTGTCTCACCAATCCGAAGTCCGCTGTAGTCGGTACGCTCAAAAACAACAACGTTCAATGATGTGTGCTGCAGTAAGGTTAGCGCGGCAGCGGTGCCTGCAGGGCCACCGCCGACGATCGCCACATCGTATACCATAATCGGCCCGTTTTCGTTTTGGGTCACTTGAGATGACACCAAAACATTATGTCATGCCGCATCTGATGGCGGCATCGCATCGCCCATGCCCTGCGCAGTGATCGCGCTAACGCCGCATCGTTCGGCTGATGCGCGTCAGCGGTTCGGCTGATTGCTACGCGTACAACGGCGAACATCACTCATACATTTGGAGATGAACGGGAGCATCATCACGTTCATGGCGCTCTGTCGCGCTCGAAGCAGGCAACCGAGAGGATGTTCTCGGTCGACCCGCTGGCTGCGAAACCGTTCGTCTCAACTCTTGATATCCAATTAGACGTTACGAACCGCAAAAAAGTTGGACTTATTTGTTAGAAAAATGTAAAGAGATACTACTAGTTGTAGTAGATACTCTGTTTCATGTTCAACGAAAAGCTTTGTCATCTCGAACGAAGTGAGAGGAGCGAGGAACACAATGTAAAGCATTGCTTTGACCTGCCAGGTGCTTTTACAGCTTTCTAATACCGCAAAACACGATCTTAACGCACCTTACAGGCCGGAAAAGCTTGACAATGAATGACATTGTGCTTCGTTGTCAATACACGGTGAGATTCTTCACTTCGTGCTGCGCACTCCGCTCAGAATGACTCTGGGGATGCGGTGTGCTCCGCCCAGAATGACTCTGTGGGTGCGATGCGCTCCGCCCAGAATGACTCTGTGGATGCGATGCGCTCCGTTCGGAATGGCATTGGGGAAGCAACGAAAAGCTTTGTCATCTCGAACGAAGTGAGAGATCTCTGCTAGGAACACAATGT
>CALKHR010000053.1 GCA_937988885.1 uncultured Roseiflexaceae bacterium
GAAGCGGTGAAACGCACTGTCATCTCGAACGAACAGGATTGTAAGGCGCTCAAGGCTGTAAAGGACAGAGAGATTCTTCACTTCGTGCTTCGCACTTCGTTCAGAATGACAAGAAGGAAGCGGTGAAAAGCACTGTCATCTCGAACGAACAGGATTGTAAGGCGCTCAAGGTTGTAAAGGACAGAGAGATTCTTCACTTCGTGCTGCGCACTGCATTCGGAATGACAAGAAGGAAGCGGTGAAAAGCACTGTCATCTCGAACGGTCGAAGCCCTGAGCGAAGCGAATGGGGAGAGATCTCAGCGAGGAATCCAATGCATAACGATGAGATTCCTCATTCCGTGCTGCGCACTGCATTCGGAATGACAAGAAGGAAGCACCGAAACGCGCGGCCATTCCAAAGGCATTTCAGGAAATCTGTGTCATCTGTGTAATCTGTGGATATAAAAAACGCCAGCACACAAACAATGTGTACTGGCGCTTTGTGTTGCCCAATGGCGCTCTAGCGTTCAACGTTCTCGTCGAGCGGGAAGATCGGGCGGCGCAGGTTCTTGAAGGGGAAGCGCGCGAGATTGGCGCTGCACAGACCCGCAGTGTCCATCTCGACAACGCCAGCGGCGATCGGCATGTAGGCGGCGCGATAGGCCACCGCCGATTTAACAGCGATCATCTTCTGCTCCTCAGGGATGACGCCGATACCGCGTAGCTGCGCAAGGTCGAACGGCGGCGTCTTGCGCTCGGTGAGCACGATGTTGATGCCCTCGGCGCGCAACCAAACCGTGCGGCCCATGCGCAGGGTGTTGCCGTAGAACGATGCGAAGTGGTTCGAGGGCAGTTCGCACTCGTACACGCCGTCGGAGAGCGCCTTAACGGTGCCGGTCAGTTCAACAGGCTCGCCGTGCCAATTATCGACTTTGCCACCCACACGCAGCGAGACGACCGCGCCGATGCCAGCCTCCCAGCAGGTCGCGACCGACTCGGGGTCGGCGATCACAACCGCGCCCTCCTGTACGTTGGCCTTGAGCATCGCCCGCAGCGCGTCGGTGCCATCGCCGGGCGAGCCGCCACCGATGTTGTCGGCGGAGTCGATCAGCAGGATGGGGCCGCCGGGCATTTCGAGCGCCTTGGCCACCGCGGTGTCGGGGTCGTAGAAGGTCGGCTTTGCGGCGTTGCGGTTCTCCCAGATGATGTCGGCAAGCTCATTGGCGTAGCGTTGGGCCAGTTCGGCATCGTTGTTGGTGGTGACGATGATGCTAGGGCCAACGAATGGCGCATCGGCGTAGCCGAAGCCTCCCATCACACAGACGCTGACGACTGACGGGTCGTTCTGCTTGATCTCGCGCACGCGCTGGTGAACGGCGACCAACGGTAGGTCGCTGGTGCCCGTGAACTGCGGCGCCAGGATGATCGGCGGCTGCGCGTAGGCAACGGTCGGCTTGATTTCGCCCTTCAGCAGGCGCGCCATCACATGGGCCGATTCGACGCCGCGCTCGTATGGGTCGATGTGCGGGTTCTCGTTGAACGCGACGAGCACATCGGCCAGGGTGGTCATCTTGGCGCTGATGTTGCCGTGCATGTCAAGCTCGGTCACGATCGGGATGTCGTAGCCGACGACTTCACGCACCTTCTCCAGAATATCGGTTTCGGCGTCGGGGTGCTCTTCGGTGACCATCGCGCCGTGCAACATCAGGAGGACACCATCGAGCGGCAGAGCGGCTTTGAGGTCTTCAATCAGGCGGTTGAGCAGGGTCTGATAGACACTTTCGCGCACCATACCGCTCGGGAGCGCTGTGGCATAGTAGGTGGGCACGAGTTCCCAATCGTAGTTGGCCGCGCCGTCGATCATGCCGCCGATGCCCGAGCGGGAGCCGCGCAGCGCATCGATGATCGCTTGACCTCGGTAGGTGCCCTGTGCCTCGAAGTCGGAGAGTTCGGTCTTGGGTTCGGCGTAGATGTGTGTCTCGTGGACAATGCCGCCGAGCGCAATGCGTGGTAGTGTCATTGGAATCCTCGAAGTTTTCTCGACAAGCGCCTTGCTTGCCAATCGCCATTAACCAGAAACGTGAATGTGGTGAGCGGCTTATCCGCCTATGATACCAGATTCGCTTGGGCTATGATGATTGCAAACTCGTTCTCGCCTGCGGCAGCAAGGGATGTTACGTTTTGGATGATGTCGATGCACTGCGATGTGCAACGCACCGACATCACGTCTCCTGTGAACCTCGCATTGTTTGGAATGTAGGATCGTGTTATCCAGGAGGCAGGGGTTTGGTGAGCCTGCGCCCTCCAAACCCCGTGGTGCTTACAGATAGCCGTGGCGGCGCATCACTTCGGCCACAGCCTCCTCATCGGCGGGCGTGAAGCTCTGAAGCGGCGTGCCAACGACGGTGGTAGCCATGCCACCACGCAGCTTTGCGCCAGTCTTGAAGCCACCCAGCGCCTTCGAACCGAACGAGTAGCTAGCAGCGCCCTGGCTGATCAATTCGTAGAAGCAGGCCAGCAGGCGATCCTGCACTGCGGCGGCACCAGCGATGTCGCCAGCCTTGACGAGATCGTAGATCTTCACGTACTCCTCGGGGAAGACGTTGCCGAGGCCCGGTACGCTACCCGCTGCGCCCATCTCGAAACAGTTGTCGATGATCAGCTCCGAACCAGTGAAGATGCGGAAGCTGGGCATATCGCGCATGGCGATGATCAGGCGGCGGAAGTTGTCGGTGACGCCGCTGCTGTCCTTCAAGCCGACGATCGTGCCTTCGCGGGCCAGTTGCACCACGGTGTCGAACTCCAGCTTGACGCCGACAGCGCCGGGTACATCGTAGGCCATGAGCGGCAGGCCGACGGCTTCCTTCACCGCGCGGAAGTGCGTGATGATCTCCGACTGCGAGGTGCGGATGTAGAAGGGCGCCGAGAGCACTGCGGCCTGCGCGCCAGCTTCCTTGGCTCGCAAACCAGCTTCGATGCTGCGCACGGTCGACGTTTCCATAATGCCAGCCAACACGGGCACGCGGCCTGCGGCGGCCTTGACAGTCTCCTCGATCACCTGGCGGCGCTGTGCGTCGGTCAGCAGCGCGAACTCGCCAGTCGAGCCGAGCACGAACAGGCCGTGTACGCCGCCGCCGATCAGGAAGTCGGCCAGCGTTTTGATCGAGGCGACATCCACCGAGCCATCCAGGTTACGGGGTGTACACATCGGCGGAATAATGCCGTGGAGGGTTGTAGGATCGAACATGGGAAGGTTCTCCTTGATTGCTTGAGATTACGCCTGATTGGCTTCGGTTGGTTGTGCTGGAATACGGAACCAGCGGATATTGTAGATACAATCTTCGACACCCCAGAAGGCCACGAGTACGTCGCCGTCTGGCAGAACCAGCCCAGTGGGCAGGCCGAATTTGAGCACGTTGAACGAACGGCTCAGGTTGTCGCCGCCGACGCTATTGGCCTCACCGGGGCGTTGGTAGCCCCACAGCGGCACCTGCGTCTCGTTGACCCAGGTATCGCCATCGAGCCGCCCGTAGTTGGCCCACAGACCCGGCAGGTCGGTGCGGCGGTAGACGGTGATAATGCGCCCATCGCTCAACACGATCGGCGTGCTGGTTTGGCCCTGCAGCCCGGTCGAGCGGGGTTCGCCGAAGGTGCGACCGCCATCGTGCGAGATCGCGTAGTGGATGGGCCGATCGACGCCGTTTGGCATGTCGTGTGTCCAGCAGACTGCCAATACGCGCCCATCCGCCAATTCGACCATCTTCTGTTCCCAGAAGATGATGTTGTCGGCGGTGTTGCTCATCACATCGGTATATTCGGGCCACGTCTGGCCGCGATCGTGCGAGATGAACGCCACGGCCTTCATGCCGTTCGGGCAGTCGCCATCCCAGCCCATCCAAGTCGAGGTGGGCCAGAGCCAGCGGCCATTGCTGAGCGTCACGATTGGACTGCATAGCTCGAAGGATGGACCGACCAGCGGCGGCTCGATGATCTCGGGGCCGCTCCAGGTGTGGCCGTCGTCGTGCGACCGGAACAGCACCACCTCGGTCTCCACAAAGCCCTGCGTCTCGGGGTTGGTGAGCCCCTCGTCGGTCCGTGAGCGGTCGGCGCGCACACCGATTGCCAGCAGTTCGCCATCGGGCGCGCGGCTGATACGCACATTGCACGAGGTCGGTCGGTCGGGCACGCTTTCGTTAAAGACCGCACCGACCAGTTGCCAGGTGCGCCCGCCATCGGTGGAGCGGGCCAGCTCGGTGTGCGTATCGGCGGACTCGAAGCCACAGCCGATGCTGAAAGTTGCCAGCAGTTCGCCGCTGGGTAGCAGCACCAGGCTTGGGAAGGCCGCGTGTCGCGCGTAGAGATGCGGCTTTGGGTTGCGGTAAATCAGACCAGATTCGAACATTCCTGTATCCTTCGACTATGAACGTGTTTGCAGTTGTCGTTGGGCTTGGCCCACGATATCGACCCCTACCAGATCGCTCCAAGCCTTGAGCAGTTGCTTGGTGATCGGGCCAACCGTGCCATCGCCGATCGGCAGGCCGTTGAAGCGGCTGGCGGGCATGATGCAGTAGGGCGTGCTGGTGAAGAATGCCTCGTCGGCGGTATAAATGTCGTAGGGCTGGATATGCGTCTCTTCACTTGGGATGCCCAATTGCTCGGCTAATTCGAGCACCGTGGCGCGGCTGATGCCCGCCAGCGAGTTGCTGACCGGCGGCGTTTTGAGCACGCCCTCGCTCACGATGAAGAAGTTGCCGCCCTTGTTTTCCGCCACGTTGCCGTAGATGTCGAGCAGAATGCCTTGGGCCTTGGGATCGACCAGTTTCACCTCGATCTCGGCCAGCGTGTAGGCCATGCGGCTGCGGTTTTTGATGCGGGCATCGAGGGCTTGGTTCGGGATGGCGCGGCTCATCGGCGTGACGGCGTGGCAGCCCTCCAGGTAGAAGTTCGCCCAATCGGTCAGGATCATCGGCTGGGTGAAGATGATGATCGTGGCGGGTGAGTGCTGCACGGTCGGGTCGGCACCCGCGATCGATCGCCCACGCGAAATATTGTGTACCAGCCAGCAATCATCGTCGGGGCCGAGCAGGTGGCGATTGGCGTCGAGCACCTTGAGCGAGAGTTCGAACATCTCAGCTTCGGTCATGCCAGGGTTGATGCGCGCGATCTTCAGCGATTTGTACAGCCGTTTGATGTGCTGTTCGAGCTTGAACGGCTGATGCTTGAAGGTGCGCGTCGATTCGGTGACAGTATCGCCCAGCATCACTGCCGAGTCGAAGATCGATATTTTGGCTTCCTCGGGAGGATAAAATTCCCCATTAATGTAGATAAGATGTTGGTTCGACACGGCAGTATCCTCCAATTATGCTTGGGCCTCAAGTTCACGCAGAATCGCGTGGGCGGCGTTGTAGCCGGGTGCGCCGCTGACCTCGCCCCAGGGATGCGTGCCCGCGCCGCAGAGGTATAGCCCAGCCACGGGCGTGCGATACTCGGCGAGTTCGGGGAGCGGACGTTGCCAGAATAACTGCGATGGGATGGCATCGACATGGTGGATGTTCCCATCGGTAAGAAAGCGCTCGTTGGCGAGATCGGCGGGTGTGAGCATGCGATAATCGAGCAGGGCGCGGCGGAAGTTCGGCACCCATCGCTCGATCGCATCGAACAACTGCTCGGCGACCGCCTCGCGGTGCGTCTCCCACGACCCTTCGCGCAGTTCGGCGGGTACCCAGGTGATGTACGTCGACCAGGTGATATGGCCGGGAGGCGCCAGCGATTCGTCGTAGACGCTGGGCGCGAAGGCATTAATGATCGGCGCTTCGGGTATGCGGCCCTGACTGGCGGCATACCAAGCCGCCTCGCGATACGCTCGGTTCGGCGCGATGATCACCGTCGCGGCCCGCAACTGCTGATCAGTGAACGGCTCATTGACGCGATACTGCGGCGTTTCGCTCAGCGCGCAGTGCAGTTTCAGGCCCGCCGCCACATGCGTCTGCACGCGACGTAGGCGCGTCGCAAAGCCCGCGTCGAGCGCGTTCGGCTCGATCAGTGAGAGGAAGGTGCGCTTGGGATCGACGTTCGAGATTACGCGGGTGGCCGCGATGCGCTCGCCGTTCTGCAATTCCACCCCACGGGCCGCACCATCTTCGATCAGAATGCGACTGATCGGCGTGTTGGTGCGAATCTCGACACCCTGCTCACGCGCGGCATCGGCCATCAGCGCGGTGAGTTGGCCCATGCCGCCCCGCACAAAGCCGTTCAGCACTGGTTGGCCTGTTTCGCTATAGCTGCCCATCGCGGTGGTCAGCGCGAACAGCAACCCCGTGCCGATGTTGTGCACATCGCCGATATCGGCGGCCACTCCCACATCGCGCATCAGATCGGACTCGAAGAAGCGATCGGCGATCTGTGCGATGGAGTTGGTCAGCACGATGTCGAGCGTTTCACGGTCGGCGGCATTGCGGCAATTGGCGTACAGGTCGTGGAGGTGAGGCGCGGGCTGCAACAGAAACGGCCCGATGATGCGCGTCAGCCGATCTTGGAACGCCTGCCAAGCCGGGAAGGCGGCGGCATCAGCCTGCGAGAACTTCGCGATCTCGCGTTGCACATCGTCGGTCGATTCGCCCGGTGCGGTAGTGGTGAGCCGCCCTGTGTACATCGAGCGACCGTCGGGCAGCAGGCGCAGGAACTGGCGCGTATCGACTGTGAGGCCGCGTTCGCTCAGGCGCATATCGGCGTCGATCTGCGGGCGCAGCGCCCACAGCACATTCGCGCAGGTGGAGAACTGATAACCAGGGATCAACTCCTCGGTGACGCAGCAGCCGCCCACAATCTCGCGAGCCTCCAGCACGAGTACGCGCAGACCAGCTCGACCTAGGTAAAATGCTGTGACAAGGCCATTGTGGCCCGCACCAATGATGATTGCGTCGTAGCTCATGCGTCTGTCCTTTGGACTGTGCTGATCAGGCCGCAGCGTCGCGACCTGATCAGTTCCGATGTTTTGCGTTAGTAGCTCAGGAACCCGCCATCGACCAGCCAGGTCGCGCCCGTGACGAAGCTCGCCTCGTCGCTGGCGAGGAACGCCACCACAGCGCCGATCTCCTCTGGCTTGCCGCGCCGATCCAGCGGCGTGTAGCGGAAGAACTTGCCCGTCGCACCACGCTCCGCAGCCCGCTCGACCACATCGTGGCTGGCTTTGGTATCGATATCGCCGGGCGCGACGTTGTTGACGCGGATGCCGTGAATGCCAAGCTCGATCGCCACGCTCTTGGTCAGGCCATCGAGGGCGGCTTTGCTGGCGCAATAGGCGGCGGCGTGCTCTTGGGCGGCGTACTGACCCACCGACGAGATGGTGATGATGCTGCCGCCGTGGCCCTGCGCGACCATCTGCTTGGCGGCCTCGTGCATGCAGATGAACGTGCCCGTCAGGTTCACGTCGAGCATGCGCTGCCAGTGCTCATCGGTCTCGTTGAGGAAGGCGCGGCCCTCGGCGGCTGCGCCCGTGAGCGCAGCGTTGTTGACCAGCACGTCGAGCTTGCCGAACTCGGAGACGGCGGTGGCGATGGCGGCCTTCACCTGCTCGCGCGAGCGGATGTCGCAGGGCGCAACGATGACGCGGTGCCCGGCGGCCCGTAGCGCGGCGGCCTCTGGCTCGGCGACCTCGGGGTTGATCTGCGCGATCACCACTGCGGCGCCTTCCTTCGCGCAGCATTTCGTGATGCCCAAGCCGATCCCGGTGCCACCACCCGTGACGAGGACCACTTTATCTTGAAGTCGTTGGCTCATAATCGTTTCCTATGGTGAGCTATTGGCCGAATGGGCCGACCGTGCGAATTAGCGGAGGATATTGGCTGCCAAGTAGCGCCGCCAAGGCAGAGCCTCGTCGTAGCTGTAGAAGACGACCAGGATGCTGCCATCGGGCAGATTGGCCAGTGCCGGGTAGCCGACCTGATATTCGCCTGTGTAGACGGTGCCCTTGGGGTCGCGCAGCGTCACGATCGGCTGCCACGTTAGGCCCTCGTCGTCGCTGGTGGCAATGCTGAGGCCCGGCTGCGCATCGGGGTCGCCATCCGGCGCATAGTGCCGATACGCCAGCAGCAGTTGACCATCTGGCCCGTAGTGCAGGCTCGGCGACATACCGCGCAGGTTGGAGCGTTCGTGCGCCGACCAAGTGCGCCCACCATCCGTCGAGATCGAGCGGAAGAAATAGAGCGTCTGGTCGCCATCAACGCCCTGCTGCCGCAGCGCCGCCAACAGCCGACCATCGGGTAGTTTGATCAGGCTGGTCTCGTTGAAGCCATCGATCGGCGAGTGTGGCCGGAAGGTCGGCTTGGAGAACATCTCTGGATCGACCTGGCCGTCTTTGCCGAAGCCGCTCTGTTCCGAGTTGGCGTATTCGCTATGCAGCCGTGCGTTGGGATCGTAGGCGATGGTGGTGGGCTCGCCCCAGGTTACGCCGCCATCGCGCGAGAAGAGTGCGGTCGAGCGCCAGCGTTCCTCGGTCTTCCAGCGGCCCCACACAGTGCCGATCAGGGTGCCATCGTCCAGTTCGATAAAGTTGCCGTAGGTGCCCGCTTCCAGAATTTCAGGTGTTACCTGTTCGCTGCTTTGCCAAGTAGCGCCTTCATCGGTGGAGTGCAGGATGTAGAGGCGACCATTGCGATCGCGGAAGTTGTTGGTGGTGACCACATCGTTGAAGGCGAGCAGCAGCGTGCCATTGCGCGTGCAGGTCAGGCCAACCGCGTTGATCGCTGCGCCACCCGGGCGTTGGCTGTTGGCAACCAAGGTCGGCTTGCTCCATGTACGTCCCTGATCTTCCGAGCGGATCAGGTGCACCTCGCCGCCGGGCAGGCCATCGGGCACGGTCGAGAAACTCACGAGCAGTGCACCGCTCTTGGTGATAGTGAGGCCGGGGAACATCGCGGGGCTTTGATCGTAGACGACGAATGATTCGACAACGTTGAGCTGTGACATAATGCGCCTCGCAAAGATTTATCGCGTTAGATACGCCAACATCGGCGAAGCATGCGCTCCGCCGATGTTTGTTCGACAACCGCTTACTTAATCGTCAGGATCGTATCGACAGTGATCGCTCGGACGGGGCGCGCATCGGCCATGCGCTGCACTGCGTTGGCATCCTTGAAGCCAATGCCGGTCAGCAGGCTCACCACGCGCTCGCTACCAGTCAAGCGGCCCGCCGCCACATCGGCGCGGATAGCGGCCAGTGTGATAGCGGAGGCTGGTTCGACGAACAGACCCTCGCGGTTGGCCAGTTCGGCTTGCGCGGCGTAGGTCGCCTCGTCCTCGATGGCCACGGGCCAACCGCCCGAGTCGCGCATCGCCTGGAGCACCAGATCGCCATCGGGCGGCGAGGTGAGCTGTAAGCCCGAGATACTGCTGGTGCAGACGCTGATCGGGCGCACTTCGCGGCCTTCGTTCCAGGCTTCGCTGATGCTGCCACAGCCGACTGGGTGCACCGCCACGATCTTGGGCAACTTGCTGATCTTGCCAGCCGCGTGCCACTCCACGAAACCCTTCCAGGTTGAGCTGAGCAGACCGCCGCCACCCAGCGGGATGTAGACGACATCGGGCGCTTCGCCACCGAGCTGCTCGCAGATCTCGTAGGCGATCGTCTTGACGCCTTCCATCGCGTGTGGGCTGAACTTGCGGGCCGTCACGAGCATGCCCCAGCCGTTCGCATCGCAGATAGCCTGGATGTTCTGCCAGGTGGTGCGTTCGGCTTCGGCGTTGATCCCAAGACCCTCGACGGCGTAGACCTGCGGGCCATACGATTGGATCTGGGCGATCTTGGCTCGCGAGGCGTTTTGGAGTGTGAACAAGTGGCCCTGCAGGCCCGCTCGCACACCATACGCTGCGATCGAAGCGCCTGCGTTGCCCGATGAAGTCGCGGCCCAGGCCGTCTTGCCCAATTCGCGCAATCGCGAAATACCGACAGCAGCAATCCGATCCTTGTACGATCCAGTTGGGTTCGCGCCCTCCATCTTGAAGTGCAGGTGTGCTAAGCCCAATTCTTGTTGCAGCGCAACCGAAGGCAACAGCGGGGTGTTACCCTCGCCCAAACTAACGGCGTGTTTGAGGTCTTTGAGTGGCAGGTGCGCGGCGTAACGCCACAGCCCCGGTTGCTCATTGCGGACGGGAATGTCGGGTGAAGCGTAGCGAACGTCGAGCGTGGCGCCACAGTCGGGGCACTTGCTGATATCAGCATCCGCCGACTGCCATGCGCAGGCAGTACAGGTAAGATCAAACATGGATATGGTTGCTCCTGATCAACTCCGTGAGTAAAGCCACTATATACCGGACCCCTCTTTTCATGCAAGAGTGTGGTATTTCGTGCAGTGGAACAAACGGGAGGTGACGGTACGTTGACGGGTTGATGCCAGGTTCATCAAGACTGCAGGCATGCTCAACAGCGCGTTTTTGCCTACGGCAGCAAGGGTGCGCGCGCATCTTCAGCAACGCCACAGAATGCCATTGTATCGCGCAAACCTTATATTGCAGCGGTATACATGATGGAGGATGTGAATCTGTATCTTTTTATGGAGAATGATAATGTTCAAGTTTTTGTGGTGTTTTATACGGTGTATTCATTACATTGCTTGGACATTTATCTTTTTATGTTCTCAGTGTATAATCCTTGAAGAAAGTGCAAACGTTCTATCTTGTTTATGCATCTTGCTGATCGTGCTTGTTAGATCGCCATTGTGCGCAGCGTGAGTTGCATGGAGCAATTGAGATAGAGAGCACGTTGGTTTGGGTTGCGTGACGTAACAAACGGCTATCTTTTTGGGGGTGGTTGAAGGATATTGGCAAGGTAGCAGCGAAAAACAGTGCCATCTCAAAGTGAGCGTTCTCATCGTAGAATCATCGAACTGCAGAGTCATCCTGAACGAGCCGAAGGCGAAGTGAAGGATCTCAACGACGATTCTACGAAACGCGCTGTCATCTCGAACGAAATGAGAGATCTCAATGCGAAATACAACGTACAGCAACGAGATTTCTCATTTCGCGCTGCGCGCTCCATTCGGAATGACAATCATTGATTTTGCCCTGCCAGGTGCGGCATTTACCACGAACCCCTCACCCGCAGCGCCCCACGCTAGATGACAACGGTGCTGTACGCAGCTTCCCCTCGCATAACAACGACCTTCTGCGTTAAACAGAAGGTCGATGCCATATCCAAACCACTGATCTACTTCAGATAAACGACTTGCCCAGTGCGCGAGGATTCGAGCAGTGCTAGCGCCACCGACGCGCTCGGCTCGGTGCGCCTAACGCTGGACGACAACGGCACCGCGTACAGCGGCGCAACCTACGACCCCTGGGGTAGCCCAGAGCGTGGCAGTGTTGGCACCTTTGGCTTTACCGGTGAGTTGCAACAGGGCGACAATGTCTACCTGCGGGCGCGATGGTATAATGCCAACAACGGCACCTTTACATCGAAAGATCCATTTGAGGGCTACTCACAGCAGCCGTATAGTCTGCATCCGTATCAGTACGGCTACTCCGCGCCCACAGTGTTTACCGACCCAAGCGGGCGGTGTGTGCCTGAGTGGGTGCCGCTCATTGGCGAGAATGGTTGTACTCTCAGCGCAGGCATTGGTCAGGGCCAACTCGATGTTGATGGTTTCCAGGAATATTCTGCCGATGTCGTTCAAGGTATGGGCTTACCAGGAGCTATGGTCTATGATGCGATATATGACACTAATCATACACAACGTATTGTGTCAGAAGGAGGCATCGGAGTCGCTCTAGGAAGCGCATTTACTGTGGCTGCAACTGCTGCAATCCCATCTCTTGCAGCAGGGATAGGTACGGGAACAAGTGCAGTTGCGACTAGTCTCGCAGCACGGACAGCTGCCTATAGTATGGGTAGTGCATATTACAATGCCTATCGACCAAACCATCCGGGATTGATGATACCTGGGTATATCTTGGGATATGAAAATATTTATCGAGATCTTGGAACCATGTGGGACTGTAATGCACCATGGTCGCAACGAGGGTATGCGGTTGGCGACGCAGCATTGAATATGGTCCTTGGAATCACCATGCTTTCTGGAGTGAAAAGCTCTGTACAATCATTTCACACTGCGATGCAATTACGAGGATTGAGCGCTGCCGAACGGTTAACAGTATTGCAAAGTATTGCTTCTAGAGAGGCTCAAGCGCTCTTAGAAACAACCACTGGCATTCCCTATCGCCCTCTTGGGCAACGTGTTATTCAATTACAGGAGCAGTCGCTTTCAGGTAATGCTTGGAGGCTTAGTGGAAATTTTTATCATGAACTTGCTCATGTAACTCAAGAATTCGGAGCTCTTGGCGGTATTAATAAAGTATTACAACAGGCTTCGGTAATAACAGGAAATATTCCGGGCTCACTTTTGTACATCATAAATCCCGTAGAAGTCCATGCGTTTGCTTCTGGACTATCAGCCCCTTTAAATATTGCTGGAGTAGGAATAGGCCGTCTAGAAGCTCATTGCCTGAGTACGGGGTCTAGTTCGGATTCTATTTGTGTAATGGCAGGAAATAATCTTCATAGGCTTTACAGTCACTATTTCGGTCAGTGATCAACTAAAAACATTAGAGCAGGATTTAAGGAGATACCCTTACGCTGTTCCATGTTAGATTCATCTTTCAATACGTAAATTGATAGGCAATGAAAACTAGGGATGTGAGATTTGGTGTTATAACACCAAATCTCACACAACAAAAAAACTATTGCTAATATAACTGGAAGAACGAGTAAAGATAGTACAATAAGTAGTATGAATTGATTGAAGATAATCGCGTTGTGCCAGATTTTAGTTATGGATTTTATTAATAAGGATTATTTGTTTTAGGAGGGATATGATCCTCTTTTTTCTTTGGATAATAGGTGGAGAATTATTCATTTTATTAACAAGATGGAAATTTCCGAACTTCTACCAAAGATACCTCAATCAGGACACTGAGGCATTGATTTATAGTATGTTATCTGGTGTTTTCTTTGCCGTTGTACTTTTCATTGTTTTAAAATCACTATTTTTAGATGAGGTGCTTTTCTGGATAACCTTTATTATGTGTTTATTATCAATTTGTGTTGATGTAATGCTTCATAGATATGATAAAATTAAAAAATAGATGTAAATCATTTTAATAAGCTATAAATTTTTTGGTTTTATAATATAGATGATAAGTGGGAAGTATGA
>CALKHR010000054.1 GCA_937988885.1 uncultured Roseiflexaceae bacterium
CTCGCTCGCCCGTCACACCACAGCAGATTTTGAAGAACAAAAAACAGCGTCGGCAAAAATGTCAACGCTGCTCTTGCGATTCTCGTAAAACGTGAGTCTACATCTCATCGACCAGTGTGAAGGCCGCCTCGATGATGCTCTGCGTGTCGATGCCAACGTAGCGGTACAAGTCGTTGCGCGCGCCGGATTGGCCGAACTTATCGACGCCCAGCGCGGTGGTCGGTGCGCCGTGAACGCTGCCCAGCCAGGACAGCGCGTGCGACGCGGCATCGTGGACGGTGACGATCGGGGCGCGGCGCTCGTGGGCCGGGATGAGCCAGTCGAGCGCTTGTGGGCCGCTGCCATCCTTGCGGGCGGCTTGCCAGTGCTCGTACAGGCGGCGCGGGTTGGTCAGGTTCAGCACATTGGCGGCCACGCCCTCGCGTTGCAGGTAGCGGGCCGCCTCAATCGCTTCGGGCACCATCACGCCGCTTGTTGCGATCTGCACCACGGGCGCGTTCGCATCGGTGGCGCTGCGGCCCTCGACCAAGCGATAGCCGCCGTTGAGCACCTGCTGGCGCAGGGTCGCCTCGCCGAGCCGCTCACGGGCCGGGTTCAGCAGGCTCTGGTCGATCGGGCGGGTCGAGAGCCGCAGGTAGGTCGCGCGGCCATGCTCGCGGTCGCAGCACTCGCGCATCGCCTCCAGCAACGCCCATTCCACCTCGCAGGTGAAGGTCGGCTCGACGAAGTTTAGGTTCGGCAACTCCATGCCGATCGAGGCCGTGATCGTCGATTGGTGCGCGCCACCCTCGGGCGAGAGCGTGACGCCCGCCGGAGTACCCGCGAAGATGAACTTGGAGCCGGAGTACAGGCCGTAGATCAGCGCATCCAACCCACGGCACACGAACGGATCGTACACAGTGCCGATCGGGATGAGTTGCTGCCCGCTGAGTTCCGCCGAGAGGCCGAACATGCTCAGCAGCATAAACAGGTTCATCTCGGAGATGCCCAACTCGACGTGCTGGCCCTTGGGGCTGCGCCGCCAGCGCATCAGCAACTGGCCCTCGCCCTCGTACTCAGGCTCTTCCACCGAGGAAAAGACGCCCGTTTTGTTGATCCAGCCCGCCAAGTTCGTAGACATCGACACGTCGGGTGCGGTGGTGACGATGCGCTCGCGCACTGCGGGCAGGTCCACCATGCGCACGAGCGCACGCCCGAAGGCTTCCTGCGTGCTGGAACTGCCCGTGGTCGGCAGGCCGATCGTCTCGGGGATGGCGCTTGGCGAGAGCACGGTGGGTGCTGTCTTGGGCGCGCCGTACAGTCGTTTCGCCGCCTCGGCGCACAGTTGCCCCGCGATAGTATCGGCATCGAATGCATCCCAGATCGCCTCAGGCGCGATGCCCATCTGCTCGCGCAGTGCCTCGATCTGCTCGTTGTTCAGCAGCATCGAGTGGTTCAGCGGGTGCCCAGCCAGCGGCAGCCCCCAACCCTTGATGGTGTAGGCGAACAGCACGGTGGGGCGGTTCGTCTCGCGGTCGGCCTGATCCAGCGCCGAGAGCACTTCGGTGAAGTCGTGACCGCCGAGATTCGCCAGCACGCTCGGCAGTTGCTCATCGGAGACTTGGCTCATCAGCTCGGCGAGTTGCGGGTTCTCCACGCCATTGATCCGCACCAAGCGGGGGCGCAGTTGCGCGCCGGGCAGGCGGATCAGCGTCTGGTACTCCTCGTTGCTCATCTCGTCGATGCGCTGCCGCAACAGATGACCGTTGGGCTGGTTCATCAGCGATTGGAGCGTGCGACCGTACTTCGCCTCCAGCACCTGCCAGTTGGCATTAGCGAACATCTCCTTGAGCTTGGCCACGCGCACACCCGGCACGATGCGGTCGAGGCTCTGACGGTTCATATCCACGATCCAGAGCACGTTGCCCAAGCCGTCGAGCGCCGATTCCAGGATCGCCTCCCAGATGCTGCCCTCGTCGAGCTCGGCGTCGCCGATCAGCGAGATGAAGCGACGCGGTTGCGTGCTGCCGAAGTGCAGATCGATGTAATGATTGGCGAGTGCAGAGAAGGCCGGGGCCACCGCGCCGAGGCCGACCGAACCAGTCGAGAAGTCGATTGGATCGGGGTCCTTGGTGCGGCTTGGGTACGCCTGCAGGCCGCCGAACTGGCGCAGGGTCGTCAAGTACGATTTCGGCAACTGGCCGAGCAGGTAGTTGATCGCATGCAATACGGGCGAGGCGTGCGGCTTTACCGAGACGCGGTCGCCTTCCCGTAGGTAGTAGAAATACAGCGCAGTCATCAGCGTGACCATCGATGCCGATGAGGCCTGATGGCCACCGACCTTGGTGCCGTCGTGGTTGGGGCGCACGTTGTTCGCCTCGTGGACCATGCGGGTTGCCAGCCAGAGCACACGCTGTTGGATCTCCTCAAGCGTTTCGATCGGCGGTGCGGCTTTCAGTTCCAGTGAGCGTACTGCGTTTTTCTGAAGCCCTGCACGGGAGTATGACGAAGCTGTTTGCATGCGAAGTTCCTTCCAATTGAGGGGTAGATGCCGTTGCTATCGAGATCGCTCAAGTATGCCGAATACCGACCCGCACTTACTGTGGTCGCTACCAAGGTAAGGATGGTCGTGCATCCGGGGTGTGTTAAAATGGATACAAAATTGGATAATGAATCCAGACTTGCGTGATAGTATCCCATATCTTCTCTGGTACGACCAGTACTTTTTTATTTATGATATGATAATGTTTAGGTTATATCTTTGTGTGAACCTGATGCTACAGCGATCGTCCGCCAGCGTTTTGGCGAAACGCCCCATCGCGTGGCGTTTGGCGGGATGGTAGGTGCTTATGGCGAAGTTGATGAATTTGCGTCAGTTGGAACTGTTCGCCGCCGTCGTCGAGCGGGGCAGCATCACGCGCACCGCCGAGGCGTTGCATATCAGTCAGCCCGCTGTATCGGCGCGGCTGCACGCGCTGGAGCAGGAACTTGGCGAGAAGCTGTTTATGCAGGTGGGTCGGCAATTGGTGCTTACCGCTGCTGGCCACGAACTCTACCAGCACACCGAGCGGATTATGCAGGCGGTGGATGAAGCGGAACTCGCGCTCGCCGACCTTCGCAGCCTCGAACGGGGCACGCTGCGGGTTGCGGCCTCCAGCACATTCGGCTGCTATGTGTTGCCGACGTTGTTAGCCTCCTTTCAACGCAGCCACCCGTCGTTGCGCTTGGCCGTCGAGTTGCACAATCAGCAGCAGGTGTTGGAGTTGTTGCGCCACGGGCAAGTCGATATCGCGCTGACGAGTTTGGATCATCAGGCCGCTGATCTGGTTTCTGAACCGTTCGCCCAACATCAACTGATCGCGGTTGCCCCGCCGCAGCATCCGCTCGCACAACTGCGACGCATCACCGCTAAGCGATTCGCCACCGAGCGGATGGTGTTGCGCGAGAACGGTTCGGGCTTGCGCAGCGCGGTGCAGGCTTGGTTTGAAGCGCGCGGGCTACAGCCGCAGGTCGCGCTCGAACTCCGCCAAAACGCCGCGATCAAGCAGGCCGTGATGGCTGGATTGGGCGTTGCTGTGCTTTCCACATATGAGTGTACTGCGGAGTTGGCCTCGGGGGCATTGGTACGCCTGCCCGTCGATGGCCTGCCGTTGAACCAAGATTGGTTTATCGTCATGCGCCGCGAGGGGCCCTTGTCGCATGCCGCCGAGGCTTTTTGCCAACTATTGCGGGTTCCGGATCACGAGACGGCGTATGCCGATGCGGAATCGTTGCAAGGAGTTGTGTGATGTCATTAACTCGTTTGCCCGAATTAGTGCGGAACGACGCTTCCAATAGTGTTGATGCGGTGGCGGAGGCGCTGCGCACCGCGATTCTTCAAGGTCAACTGGTGGGTGGTCAGGTGCTGCGTCAAGAAACGCTGGCGAATCAGTTGGGGGTGAGCCGTTTGCCCGTGCGCGAGGCGATCCGCCAATTGCACAGCGAGGGCTTGGTGCAGATGAACAACCATCGCGGTGCAGTGGTGACACGCCTCTCGGCGGAGGATATTCGCGAGATCTACGATATTCGCGTGGGCCTCGAAACCACGGCGCTGCGCTTGGCGCTGCCCCACCTCAGCCCGGCGATCCTGCGGCAGGCCGCAGCGGCCATCGATGCTATCGACGCTGCCGACGATGCCGAGGAGTGGGCCGCCCACAACTGGTCGTTCCACATCACGCTGTACACTCCGGCGCAGCGACCGCGTTTGTTGGCGCTCATCCGCACCATGCACGACAACGTGGGGCGCTACTTGCGGGTCTACCCGGCGCTCACGCAGCAGCAAGCCCCGTCGCAGCAGGAGCACCAGCAGATTCTGGCGGCTTGCCAAGCCCAGGATGAGGAGGCGGCCTTGCGTGTGCTGCGCCAACATCTCGAAGGCACAGCCGAACGCTTAGCCGCCTTTGTGGCCAGCCAACAGGCCAAGTAGCGCATCTAGCGGCTTGGGGTGCGAACCATCGGTAATAAGATGCGGCGCATCTGCACGCCATCCGGTACGGGGGTTGGCGATGGCGCCTGCGAATCGCCCAGCGAGATGTAGCTATGCACGTAGTAGCGCGTTTGCTGATCACTCGCCAGCACCAACATGCCCGTGCTGTGGTTCACCGTCTGCTTGGTTGAAGTGGGATTGTTGAGCCGCACATCTAGGTCGTTCTGCATCACAACGCCCTTGGACTCCGCCTGTGATGAAGCCGAGAGCGTATCCATTGCGTAGACCGCCCGGTGGATGCTGCCGCCCGTCTCCGGCGTGGAAGTGAACACGTTTACCTTTCGATTGGTGATATCCAACAGCACGATCGGTCGGGTGTGCTCATCCGCCACGCGATACACTGGTGTGATACTCCAATTCCCCATAAACTGGCAGTTATTGCGGCACGACAGCAGCAGGATCAGCGGGTCGTTCGGCTGCGTGTTGGAGGTTTTGGTGACGGCGTAGATGCCTTTTCCATCGCTCTGTAGCTTGATGTTGATGTGATCATCGGCGGCGAGCGAGTTGGTAGCGATCGGCAGGCTCGCCACGCTCCATTCGTTCGGGCTGGCTTCGTCGAGGTGAACGGCGAAATACATCCGCTGCGTCTGTTGATTGCTCCATAACACGCCGATTTTCGCCTGGGTAGTTGTGCGGTCGAACACGATCAGCGAGGCGATATCGTCGCTGCTCAAGTCGCTCGCACCGCTCACCGGCAGCGCAAAGGGCGTGCCCCAGGTCGCATCGTTCCCCACACTGTAATTCACCATCACCTTGCGATCCTGCACATACGCGATCCACAGGCGGCCACTCGGCGCTCGGTCGATCACCAGCGTCTCGGCGGGACCACGGTTGATCAGCACCGGGAAGCCGCTGTCCAATTGGTAGGTCTTGTTGGAGGCGTTGTAGCTGTAGCGGTAGAGCCGTGCCCATTGCGATTGTGCGGTGGTAGACGAGGCGTTGTTGCTAAACACGTGCGAGGCGATGTACAATTTCTGACCATTCCATAAGACATCTGCCTTTGCGGAGGGGCGTGAATCGATCGGTGTCCCTGTATCCACCCATTGATGGTTGGCAAGGTTGAACCGATAAATGTGATTTTCGTTATTGGGAGTGCATAAACTCCCCCACCAGAACCCATCGTTCCACCACAATTTGCTTTCGGGCTTCTCGCCAGTGGGTGTAGAATTACACGACGCGCCATATTGGAATGTGCGATGCCCGACACTTGTTGCTGCATCGGTTGGCAGCAATGTGACGCTAAACCCCACTGTACAATGCAACCAGCACCGCGACCAACAACAGACGATGCAATATGCTACTCCTTTTTGCTGCAAGGCGTTTATCCCGTATCGCGTTCAGCAAAAAGTATGCGCAGAAACGCCATTGGAGAGGAACAACCGATCATCTTTGTGTACGCATGGTTCAGAAGCAAAGGAGCAAGCCGATGCACGCACGATTGCAGATCGCACGTACCGAACTGCCCATTGAGGAGTTTCTGACCTCGGTGGGTACGCTGTTTGCGCGTTTCGACACACAAGATTCCGGCAACCGCTCCTACGGAGTGCAGATCGATGGGGAGCGCTACTTTATTAAGACGGCTGGCGACCCCTCCGATCCACTCCCTGTGCTTTCATACGCCGAGCGTGTTGCGTTGCTCTATAATGCCGCTCGTTTGCACAGCACTGTCCAGCATCCGATCTGTATTCCGCTGCTGCATCTGATCGAATCGCCGGAGGGTCCGCTGCTCGTCTACCCGTGGCGCGATGGTGAGCTGATCGGCGGCTTCTCCGGGAAGCGCGACGACCTAGATTCGGCCTTTCAGCGCTTTCGGCGGCTGCCTGCGTCCACGATCACCGCGCATCTGACGCAGATCTTTGAGCTGCATGCGGCGTTGGGCGAGCAGGGGTGGGTGGCCGTCGATTTCTACGATGGCTGCTTGCTCTACGATTTCGACCGCGATCTCCTGCATGTGATGGACTTGGACCTCTACCATCTCGGTCCGTTCACCAACACCATGGGGCGCATGTTCGGCTCCTCGCGCTTTATGGCCCCCGAGGAGTTTACGCAGGGCGCTCTCATCGATCAGCGCACCAATGTGTTTACGATGGGGCGAGCCGCCTTGATCTTTTTGGGCGATGGGAGCAGCCATCGGGCGCCGTTTCGGGGCAGTTTGGCGCTGTATGCCGTGGCCGTACAGGCCAGCGTGACGCAGCCCGAGGAGCGTTATCCCTCGCTTGCGGCGTTTTATGAGGCGTGGTGCGCCGCCCTGGAGTAGATGTTGACATAAAATGAAACGACGCTCAGCTGAGCATTTGGCTCAACCGAGCGCCGTTGGTGTGAACGTGGATCAGACGCGGAAGCCCGCTGTGTGTTTAATCTGCGAAGCCTGCACGAAGCTCAGCACGTAGCGAAACAACCGATCGCGCAGTTCACAGGCGAGCGGGTTGCTCCACTGGCCCATCTCGCCCAGCAAGCGGGACTGCTTGGTGATGGTCGCGGTGCGATCTTTGCGCTCCTGTTCGTACTGCTGAAACGCGGCCTCGATCGAGTGCGAGCCAGACAAGCAGCGTGCCAGCACAATGGCATCCTCAATCGCTTGGCATGCGCCTTGGCCCAGATTCGGCGTCATCGCGTGCGCAGCATCGCCCAGGAGCGTGACGCGGCCTACACTCCAGCGTGGGAGCGTCGGCAGATCGAAGAGATCGTGCAGCAGGATGGCCGATTCATCGGTGGCCTCGATAATCTCCTCGATCGGTTCGTGCCAGCCTTTGAAGAGCTTGAGCAGGTGCGCCTTGTGGCCCTCGGGCGGTGTGCCAGCGCCTGCGGGGCGGTTCTCGGTCGCGTACCAGCAGACACGCTCGTCCGGCAAGGGCGCCATGCCGAAGCGGGCGCCGCGCCCCATCGTCTCGCCTAATCGCAGGCGGTTGTGAGGGAAGGGCGTGACGCCGCGCCAAGCCACATACCCTGCGTAGCGCAACTCCTGTGTGCTGACCACGCGGTTGCGCACCACCGAGCGAATACCATCGGCCCCGATCAGCACATCGCCCCGAAAGACCCGCCCGTCGGCCAGCTCAAGCTCAACGCCCTGCTCATTTTGACGAATATGCTGTACCATTGCGTTGAGATGGATCGTATCTGGCGGCATTGCGTTGAGCAGCACCTGCATCAGGTCGGCGCGGTGGATCACCACGTTGACCTCACCCAGCAACTGTTCGAGCTTTCTGGGCGACATATCGATCAACTCCCAACCACGCCAGGAGCGAATCGCACCGCTCGCCTCCGAAAGACTGATATGGCGCACCTGATCGGCAAGATTAATGCGATCCAACGCACGCACCGCATTAGCCCATAGCAGCAAACCAGCGCCAACTTCCTTAAACTCCGGCGCACGCTCGAACACTTCGACAGTGAACCCGGCCTGATGTAATGCGATCGCTACGGTTAACCCTCCGATGCCTGCACCAACGATAAGTACGTGTTGTTTTGTTGACATAATTTATTGCCACGCCTTCATTGATATTCAATCTGCGTTAGCCTGCAGCAAAATGCTTGCTGTGTTCTTTGATTGTAGTCAACAGGATGCCATCTTACCAGCAGCAAGATCGACAAAAACTGCTACAAAATGACATGTAGTAATTTTTGTAAAGAAAATAAATTGTGCTATGGCGAATACCATAAAAATTGCGGCATTCCCCCGCCTGCTTTCGCTGGCAGGGGAATGCCGCCCTCCAATGCCTACTAAGCCTTACGTCGTGTTACTCTTAGTGGCATACTAGAACACATGGACGTACAACGCACAGTAACGATACACATTGCTGATGACCCCGATCTGCGGGCAACGCTCGCAGGGTTTCAGGGCGTTCAACAGCGTATCTCGGCGCTGTGCTACAACCACGGCAAGCCGTTGTCGGCCCTCGCACTGCATCGCGCGGTGTACCAGGATGTCAAGGGTGTGATCAGCAGCCAGATGACCTGTACGGCGATCCGACTGGTTGCCGGAGCCTACGCTGCCGCCCGCTCGAACAAGAAGCCTGCGCTGCGCCCGTTCGAGTTCAAGCGCCCGACCGCGCTGTTTCTGGTTGGCGTACGCGGGCGTGATGCTCGTTTCTGTCACGATGGTACGCTCTCGCTCTGGACAGTGGCAGGTCGCAAGCGCATCGCGTACAGCGTGCCCGATGCCTTCAAGCAGACGCTTGCCCAAGCTGCAAAGATCGACAGCATGACCGTCATCGAACGCAATGGACGCTTGCTCGGTCGCGTGGTTGTTACCCTCCGTGTCCCCGAGCCAAAGGGCATTCACCCGGTTGGGATTGACCTGAACGAGACGAACGCCCTGGTTGCCGTCGCTCCCGACGGCACTACTCTCTTTGTGAGCGGGCGGGATTTCAAGGTGCGGAACATC
>CALKHR010000055.1 GCA_937988885.1 uncultured Roseiflexaceae bacterium
AACGCGCTTCATCCCACCCTTAAAGGGTGTGGGCTTTCGCGCGCCTATTTTGTAATAAAACCACGAATCGCCCTTGGCCCGCAACTCATCGATCTTTGTTTCAAGCTGATTAAGACGCCGTTCCAACGAAGCAAAACTCGCACTAGTCACCGCAAGATTCAGCTCCGCCAACGTCATCAAGCCTTCCGTCGCTTTGAGAATTTTGTAGGTATTCGCAAGCGTCATACCATTAAGCACAATCGGTACGATGCCTGCAATGGCCGAAGCTGCCGCAGGAAGAATCCCCAAGCCCAAAAACATCAAATCTTGCGAAAGACCCGACCCCGAAATAAGGTGCGCCACAATCTGACCGCCCTGTGGCATACCAGCCGCTCAGCGGATCACGCCACCGTGCAACGTATACTGTCCTGTCACCAAGCCAACGAGAGTCGAAGGGGGAATCTCGCGCAGAACCCTCATACCAAGCACAGGATTAATCATACAAGTGGTTTCTCTTTGATACAGATGCGGCACTCATTATCAAAGGGCATTTTATGTCTAACCGTAGTACCCTCGCTCAACCACGGCTCAAATGCGGGAAATACACGATAATCCGTAAGCGGTTGGCAAATAGATAGCCATAAACAGCCACCTATGCCAAATAGCATATCACATATAGTGAACCAATACACCGTTAGAGTACATTCCTATTTATCTCAAAATGTAGTATGATACCTAAGATTGTGAAGAACATCTCAACCGAGCACTGATCAACTTGGCATAGCATTCAAAGGATCAACCTACGTTACTCGCAACAGAAACATACTGGCCACTAGCACGCGCGCTCGTTCTTACCCATGGCTGGAACAGCATGGCCTACCAGATCCTCAACCCTGGCATCGAGCACTGGTTCAGCCCCGATCAGCGCGCCGTGGTTGGCTATGTCAGAGCCGGGCGATACCGCATCGTCGCAGGTGCGCCCATCGCTGCCCCCGCACAACTCGCCAGCACCATCGCACAATTCGAGGCCGAAGCCCGCCAAGCGCACCAGCACGTTTGCTACTTCGGCACGCAACGCCGCATCGCCCCGTTTATCGCCCAAACTGGCCCCTATGCCCAACTACAGATCGGCGCGCAACCCTATTGGACACCGCAGCGCTGGCCCGAAATTGTGCAGCAGAAAGCCTCGTTGCGCGCTCAAATCGCTCGTGCTCGCAACAAGGCCGTCGCTGTCACAGAATGGCCCGCCGAACAAGCAACCTATCATCCGGCTCTCCAACGCTGCCAAAGTGAATGGCTGCGCACACGCGGCCTACCGCCCATGCACTTTCTGGTAGAACCAGAGACGCTCGGTCACCTCCACGATCGGCGTGTTTTCGTCGCCCAACGGACCAACCACGTGATCGGCTACCTGATCGCCACACCCATCCCGCAGCAGCAGGGTTGGTTATTCGAGCAGATCGTGCGGGGCGCAGACAGCCCAAATGGCATCACCGAACTTCTGATCGATTATGCCATGCGCCAGTTTGCCGACGAAGGCGCGCAATCGGTCACTTTGGGCCTCGCGCCACTCTCACACCGAGGCAGAGGCGAACAAACCCCACACCCATTTTGGATCAACCTTTTACTTGATGGATTGCGCATCTATGGCCAGCAGTTCTATCATTTCGACGGACTCGAAACATTCAAGGCCAAGCTCCAGCCCGACATATGGGAGCCAGTCTACGCCTTGACCCGCGAGCGATGGGTTGGTATCGGCGCCTTCTACGCCATCGCAACGGCCTTCGGCGGCGAATCGCCATTGCGCTTCTTGGCACACACAATCTTACGAAAATACGCACTCCATCGAGGACGGGCCATATCGCAATAACGCGATGAGCTGCATACGCATTCAACAGAGTGCTCAGAGTCGCCCGCTGCAAGTGGCGATTTTATATGCGCCCTCCGACGTTGATGTACGCACAACCAGACCATCTACAAGTATTTCGCAAGTGACCGTACCCATGCTACCGTTATTCTGCGCCGAAACATACAGAAAAGCACCAGATCGCGCATTGAACGAGATCTCCCAAGGCACCCTCGCTTCCTTTTGCTCCGTCCCGCCCTGCGCATTGTTATAAGTCAAACTAACACGAGAAGCCGAACCTTTAATACGATAGGTGATTTGAGAAGTTGTAGACTCGGGAAACGAACGAGGTACACTGCGAGAATTGCCAGCGAAGCCAAACAACCAAACACAGGCAACCAGTAAACCTACTGTGACAAGGATATATGCAGCAGGCCCAGCCTTCTTTGAGGAGCTTGACGTAGCCGCTGAAGACGTAGCCGCTGAAGCTGAGTACTCGCTTGGCCCAGTAAAAACGACTTTACAATGCTTGCATAACGTTGCATCCTCCCGAACATAACCCTTGCACTCAGAGCATTGCCAAGCAGTCATATGCTGGATTTTATGTGGTTGCGGTGCGGGAGGAGGGGTGAGGTCACGCCCACAAAATCGGCATACAATCGCTGCAACCTGAATCGTCTCTGCGCAAAATGGACATTGCTTTGTTTCTGTTGGCTCTGTCATAAGTTCCCTCTGCTAAATCGCTCTACTGATGAATGGGCACACAATCACCCATACCACAAGTATCGCGAAATGCATGGGCACAAACGTGGACAGAACGCCAAAGGAGAGGCAAGAATCTACAGGTAGGCGTTTTGATGGCACTTGCCAAATAATACAGTCATCGGCTGATGCTCAGACCGCTGTGCAGCCATCGTTCCCTCAAAGTCGCCAAGCCAGTGAGTGTCAAAGCGGACTAATAACACCAAATCCGACTGTGTACTTGGAAAATCGGCGCATCTACTCAACACAATTCAGCATTCAAATTGATACTCACACTTCCCGCAAGAACGTGATGTCGAGCCGCTGTGCGTAGCAGCGGCTCGACATCACATAAAACGTAAAGTACCTTGCTGCCGCAGGCTAAAACAGCATTTCAATCACAACTGCCCAACCGGATTTGGAATAGCATCCTAAAACCGTATATTTGGGCCTTCTCGCGGGAAAATGAAGGAAGAAGGGGAAAGTACAATCTGTGTAATCTGTGGATGTCCTACTAGTGAACACAAAGAGGAATTGGCGGAAGGCCGCCACGGAAGGGCCGCCATCCGTGGCGATCTGAGAAAACATCCGCCATGCGTATTATACGACAAGTTGTAGGATCATATACGATCAACCAGCCCGTCGATCGCGAAACAGTGCGAATTGGCCCGCATCAGGTCATCGACGCCGCGAAAGCCCTGCAACACCAACGGCGTGCCCATACTGCCCAGCGCCACGATCGGGCCGGTGACCATAAACGTGTAGCGGCCCGTGCGCTTGGGGTCGGGCAGCGAGCAGTAGCGCGCAAAGCCCTCTTTGCCTAGCTCCGTCTCCACGTATTCGCGGTCCGCGCCGAGCTTGAAGCCCTGGCCGAACAGCTTAACCTGCAACTGGCGCAGAATCGTCTTATCGAAGTCGTGCAGCGTCTGGGTGATGAACATCCAGCCCACACCGTACTTGCCCGTCATACGCACGCTCTGCGCCAGCAGCGTGCGGGTGCGCGAGCCATCGCTGCTCTCGCTGGCGTGCTCGCCCGCGAACAGGTGCGCCTCGTCGAGCAGCACCAGCGCGTTCGAGCTCTGGCCGTTCTGGAACGAGCGGTGAATCACTTGGCGCAGACGCGTCAGGATCTCGTTGAGCAAGAAGTAGGGCGTCTCATCCACACCCTCCTGCGCGAACGAGAGCACCACCACCGCCCGATCGCTCAGCACCTTCTGAATCAGTTGCGAGAGCGGCACGCGCCCGTCGTCGGTGCGGAAGCGCCGCAGCGCATCGCCCCACAGGCGGCGCAGACGAATCTCGTCGAGGTTGAAGCGCGCCAGGACATCGGCGGCCCGTTGACCTTCGCCGGGCGTCGTGCCGGGCCGCGTGGCATAGATCACATCGGCGAACCGCGCCAGATCCTTGACCAGCAACGGCAGGTCAGCGGCGCGCAGATCGCGGATCGGGCGACGCTTGCCCTCGGCATCGGTGAGCTCGCTGAGGATGCTTGCCAAACGCTCAGCCGCCTCGCGCTCCTTGTTCGCGCCCTTGAAGCCTAAGCTCTCGAAGAAATCGGCGCGGCGCAGCAACTCGGTGAAGGCCTCCGCGCCCTCCAGCGCCACATCGTCGGTGCTCACCACCTGCACATCGCGCTTATTGCGCAAGCTGCCCAACAGCCGCCGCAAACTGAAATCGACACGGTGATCGTTGGCGGCGAAGCGGTCGCGCCCAAACTCACCCTGCGGATCAAGCACCAGAATGCCCAGATCGCGGTTGGCGGCGAAGCCCGCCAGCAGTTGCGCAGCCATAATCGACTTGCCGCTGCGGGTCTGCCCGAACACGCCGATCATCACCGCCTCGCCGAAGCCACCCTGCTCGGTCGAGCCGAAATGCCGCAGCGTGAGCGGCACGGGCAGGCCATCACCCGGCGATTGCCCAGCGTAGAAGATGCCCGGCTCGGTGTGCACCAAATCCTGCAGCGTGAGCGCATCGGCGGGGAACACGGGCGTGCCGGAGGGAGGCGGCGTCGAAAGCGTGGTGCGGCGCAGCACGTGGCCTTGCTCATCGAGCAGGAACACGCCGAGCGCCGAGAGTTGCGCCGAAGTGAGGTCGCTCTCGCCGGAGAGCGCGGGCAGCGCGCCCTGATGCTTGATCACCGCCCGAATGATCGGGTCCTCGTGCCAGCGATTGCGTGTCACAATACCGCCCAATTGACAGAGCGCCCGTTTGCGGTAGCTCTTGCCGTTGAAGCGCTCGGTAACTTCGAACGTCACCCATGCGTGATCGAGTGCGCGGTCGCGGGCGGCTTCGAGGATATCGACGGTGAAGTGGGTGGTGGAGTTGGGGCTGCCGATCACAGCGATCGGCGCGGAGATGAGCACCGGAGCCACCGATGAAGGTGCGGCTGACGCTTCCGGCGCAATCGGACGGCTTGGCTGCGGCGCGGCTTCCTCACGAATTCGTCGCATGGGTTACTCCCCGCTCTCGCGCATCTCTCCGGCACAACATAAAAATATTGAACGTTTGTTCCGATTATAGCAGGAGCTAGCGCAAAGATCAAGGAGTTATCCACAAAAAGTGTAAAGCCTTTGTAGTTGTAACTTGATGGCTAGTGACGTAATCGCTGTTTCCAGTGCTGGTATCAGAGCATTTCTGAAAAGCATCAAGAGGTTGAGTGCAGAGAGATTTACGTGTCAGCATACGAAAAAAACGCATACAGACCACCGAACAAGGACCATACCGAGGAACTAAACGATACAGGCTTAACAGAGCGGATTCCTTGGGGTCCAGGGGCGATAAACCCCGGTCGGGGTTTCCAAAGGGCCGCGACCGACCCTTTGGGCTTGCGCAGCAGCCTACGCCCTCATGAGTACGCGCTCATTCGCCGAATGGCGCATTCGACGTTCTCACAAGGAGATACATACATCTCAAAATGCGTAGTACGTTTCTCTCATGACCCGCCTGATATTCGTTGCTTTTGCATTGGAATACTTGTCAGAAGGCTTCTCACACCACCCTCGACTGTTCGTTTACGAAATCTGTGTCATCTGCGTAATCTGTGGACGATATGACTTCTTAACAGAAGCGTCACTTGTTCCGCCAGAACGAGGATGCGACACCCACGACCGAATCGCCCTCCACAGGCGTTGATGATGACGACAGGCTGACCGGCACGGCCAACATCGGCGTACGCTGCGCCATCTGCTCGGGAATCAGCAGCGTGAAGGTGCTCCCCTGCCCGGGTTGACTCTCGACGCTTACAGTGCCGCCGTGCGCCTCCACGATCCACTTCACGATCGCCAAGCCCAAGCCCGCGCCGCCAGAACTGCGCGAACGAGCCTTATCAACGCGGTAGAAGCGATCAAAGATGCGGTTGAGATTCTCGGGCGAGATGCCAGCGCCCGTATCGCTCACCCACAGGCGCGCCACCGAATCGGCGCGGCTGAGGCCAACCCGCACCGTGCCGCCGGCGGGTGTGTGCTGGAGCGCGTTCACCACCACATTCAACAACGCCTGCTTCAGCCGATCGCGATCGCCCTGCACGGCCACCTGCTCGTCGATGGCTGGGATCAGCGAGACATGCCCCGCCAATGGCCGCAGTTCGCGCACAACCTCCAGCACCAGCTCATCGAGCGCCACCGATTCCTGCCGTAAGCTTAAACCCGCCTCAGCCTGCGCCAACAGCAGCAGGTCGCCCGACAAGCGCACCAAGCGGTTGACCTCGTACTCCATCGCGCCCAACGTCTCGTCGAGCGCCTGAGGATCGCGCGAAGCGCCGCGCCGCAGCAGTTCCAAGTTGCCGCGCATCGCCGTCAGCGGAGTGCGCAACTCGTGCGAAACATCGGCCACAAACTGGCGCTGCGCCACAAACAGGCGCTCAAGCCGTTCGAGCATTTCGTTGATGGTATCGGTCAACTGACCGAGTTCGTCATCGGTAGGGGCTGCGGGCACACGCTGCGCCAAATCTTCGGCGCGCACAATCTGCTGAGCCGTGCGCGCGATCTCCGCAACGGGAGAAAGCGCCCGCTCAGCGAGCCAGGTGCCGCCTCGCACCCCAGCGATCAACACAATAACGCCAGCCACCGTCAGGCTCAGCATCAGCAGGCGCATCGTCCGATCAACCTCGCGCAACGGCACCGCGACCTGCAAAATGCCCACGATGATGCGGTCCGCCATCAAGGGGCGCACCAGCATCAGCACGCGGCCATCACCGAGCAAGCCCTCCTGTATCAGCGTTTCGCCGTTGAGGGACAACTCGTACATGCGACGGTCGAAGGGCAGCGGCTGCCCCCGCAGACTCGGCGACGTGATCGCGATCGAACCATCCGAAGTGACCGCCTGCACGTACAGCGTCGGCGAATCCAAACCCTCGATCTGTTGGGGGAAGGTGCGCAGCAGGAAAGCGGGATCATCGAAATAGGCGCTCAGCGCGTTATTGCTCGCATCGAAATCCTGTTGGATCAGATCAGCGCTTGTGATTAATTGGCGCTCCAGTTCGCGGCGCAGCGAATCACGCACGGTGAAATACACCCCGATGCCAAGCAGACCCAGCACCAGCGCGAAAAACGCAGTATAGCCAAGCGCAAGCCGGAGCCGAAGCGAGCGTGGAGGGTTCACAGCCTATTCTTCCTCGCGTAAAATATACCCCACACCCCGAACCGTGTGAATCAGACGCGGAGCACCAGCAGCATCGAGTTTCTGGCGGAGAGCGCGCACGTACACCTCCAGCACATTGCTCTCACCACCAAAATCATACCCCCAGATGCGGTCGTAGATCACTTCGCGAGTCAGCACTTGGTTCGGGTGGCGCATAAACAGTTCCAGCAGATCGTACTCTTTGGCGGTGAAATCGATCCGCCGATCGCCGATGCGCGCCTCGTGGGCGGCGATGTTCAGCGTGAGGCCGTTGAAGCGTAGCACCTCGGCGTTGGCCTGCGCCTCGCGCCGCCGCAACTGCACCCGAATACGGGCCAACAACTCCTCGAACGCGAACGGCTTCACCACATAATCATCGGCGCCGCTCTCCAAGCCCGCCACTCGATCCGCCACCGCATCGCGAGCCGTCAGCATAATGATCGGCATCGAATCGACGGCCCGAATCCGCCGCGCGACCTCGATACCATCGAGGCCCGGCAGCATCAGATCGAGGATCACCAAGTCGGGCGGGCGATCGCGGACGGCCACCAGAGCCGAAGGCCCATCGTGGGCAACCTCGATCACATAGCCCTCGAACGCCAATCCCCGCCGCAGATAATCGGCGATCTCGGCTTCATCTTCAACAATCAAAATACGATCTGCCATAGCAATCTTTCACTCGCTCAAGCAAAAAGGCCGAAGCAACTGAAGGGACGGCACGCCAAACGAAGCGAGAGGATGTGGCGCTCGCGCACAAGCAGAGGGAACCTAGGCGATCCGTGGCGAACTCAGGCGAGGTTCCGTCGAAGCCGAATCCTTCAACGCTTCAACATGGTTGGTATACTCGATTGTGTAAATCAAGTGTGGCTCTTGCTTCCCCTTCAGCGGCACCCGATCGATCGCGCGCAACGGCCAAGGCGATTGCCAATCAGGTGGCAGGTTATCGACCAAACGGTGCGACACCAGAATCTGGCCCGCCTGGGCCAGGCTGCCCAAACGGCTCGCCGTATTCACCACATCACCCACCAAGGTGTAGTCGAGGCGTTGCGTGGAGCCGATATTGCCCACAACCGCGTTGCCATAGCCCATCCCCACGCCCATGCCGATATCCAATCCCAACTCAACCCGCCACTGCCGTCGCAGTTCCTCAAAGGCGAGTTGCAGGTCAACGGCGGCGTGTAACGAGCGCTGCAAGTCATCGGGATGCGCAATCGGCGTACCAAACACACCCAGGATGCCATCACCCAAGAATTTATCGATCGTACCGGCATGCCGATAAAAGACATCGGTCATCGCCGTGAAGTAGCGGTTCAGCACGCGCTCCACCAGCACACCCGGCGCGATTCCCTCTGTCAGTGAGGTGTAGCCCCGCAGATCGGCGAACACCACCACCACATCGCGCTCGGTTGGCGCGCCAAACTCGCCACCGCCAGCCAACACCTGCTCGACCACCGGCGGCGACACGTAGCGCCGCAGCACATCGCGCAGGCGCTCCTGCTCGCGCTGCTCCAGTTCCTTGATCGCCGTGATATCTTGCAGCACCGCCACGCGGCCAATCAACTGCTGATCGGCGCCGCGCACAGGCGCAATGCTGATGCTGAACACCTCACCCGACGGCAGCGTCACCTCGTGCGGCACATCCGAACCCTGGCTATTATTCACGCTCAACGCCTGAATCAGATCCGGCTGCGAGATCAACTCCTCTAGCTTCGGCCCAGGCTCGATGCTAATGCCCAAACGTTCCTCAGCCGCGCGGTTGCCCAGCAACAACTCGTTGTGTGGGCCGATCAGCAGGATCGGGTCGGCAGCGCCACCGAGCACCGCGTTCAAGGTACTGCGCTCATCCTCAACCCGCCGATAGAGCCGCGCATTCTCAATCACCTGCGCGATCAGGCTCGCGATCGTCTCAAGCAGCGTCACCTCGGCCACATCGAAACGCTCTTTGTGACCAGTGCTATCCAGCACGATCATCCCATTCTGATGCCCGCTTGAGATGAGCGGGGCCAGCACCAGCGACTCGATCCCGCCGCGCTTCAGCAACGGCAACAACTTCGTCAGCCGCTCATCTTCCTCCACCGAGGGAATGATCGTTGGCCCCTGCAGATCGAGCGCTGCGGCCAACTGCTGCACCGGCAGCGTAAAGCGCAACGGCATACCGGGCGCGGAGGGGGCGGGCGCACGACACGCGATCCGGGCATGGCGACCGCCCTCCTCGCTCACCACAATGCCGCACTGCTCGACCCCAAAGATCGCCGCAATCGCATCAGCCGCGATACGCAGGTCCTCAGCCGAATCGAGTTGTGCCGTCAACGCCACCGACAAATTGTTGATCTGCGCCAACTGACGCACACGACGCTGCTCGGTATCGAACAACTGCGCATTCTCGAGCGCCACACCGATCTGGCCCGCCAGCGTGCTCAGCAGCGTGACATCGTTCGGGCCGAACGCGCCAACCTCGCTGCTCTGCACATCGAGCACACCGAATACCTCGCGCGCCGTCAGGATCGGCACCGTCAACTCCGAGCGCGTCGTAGAAGAATCGTCGAGCGAGTAGTAGCGCGGGTCCTCGCGTACATCGGGCACATTCAGTGGCTCCTGGTTAGCCGTCGTCCAGCCAGTGAGGCCCATACCGTTCGGCACGCGCATCCCCAGCCGCGAATCGGCGTCGGTATCGCCCGCCACCGCCCGCACAACCAGACCATCATCTTCGCACAACAGAATCGACACCATCGGGTAGCCGAATGTGTGGTGCACCAGATGAGTCACCAAGCGCATCAACTGCTCGGGACGCATCAACTCGGTCAGGTAGCGGCTGATCTGATTGAGCCGCTGCAACTCCTCAGCGCGACGCTCCAGCAGATCCTTCTGCATGCGCGTCAAGCGGAACAACTCGGCGTTCTCAAGCGCGATCGCGCTCTGCGCCGCCACCGAGTCCAACAGATCGAGATGCTCGGCAGTGAAATACCCCGGCGTGTGATGCACCAGCGTGATCACGCCCAACACCTGCCCCTCGCGGATGATCGGCACCGACGCCACACTTCGTACCATCCGCTGATACGTCATTGGGGCCATCCAGCGCTCGTCATCACGGGTATCTTCGATGATCACCGGAGTCCGTTCGCGCAGCACCCAACCCGCAATACCGTGCCGCAGAATATCCTCAAGCGGCGTTATTGCACCGTTTCGCGTACTGGAATACAAATAGGGGCGGTCGTTCTGGATCAAAATGAGGCTCGCCCGCACCGCGCCGATCGAATCCGCCAACCGATCGAGAAAGTGCGTCAGCAATTGATCTAAATCGAGTGTCGCGCTCAATTCGCGGATCAAATGCAGCAACAACTCCGTCTTGCGCTGCTCGGCCCGCAACGAGCGTTGGCTCCGCTGCAAACGCAGCATCCCACGCACCCGCGCCAGCAACTCCGCAAACTCAACCGGCTTGCTCAAAAAATCGTCGGCACCCGCATCAAGGCTCATCACCTTCGAGCGCTGATCGTTCTGCCCAGTTACCAAAATGACTGGAATAAACGGCTTCGAAGTATCAGCCTTAATTCGCGCAGTCACCTCCTGGCCGTGCACACCTGGCAACATCAAATCAAGCAACACCAAATCCGGAGTGATGAGATCAAGATACGCCAAAGCCTCCTCGCCACTGCTCGCGAGAGAAACACGATACCCGGCATCGCTCAATAGCAACTGCAGCATCCGCCGGATACTTGGATCATCATCAACTACCAGAATATGCGCCAATTCGGTCATAAGGAAGCGCTCCAACTTGCGGTTTCTGTAGCAGAGTTTGTCTATTGTAGCCTGTGGTTTGCGTTTTGGCAACAGTTTTACACGATCAGAGATACTATGCACAAGCTAAAAGCGAATCCGGCTATAATAACAACGTTCGACGACCCACAACACATCATGGAGCGCTTGACATCATTACGAGGAACGCATGAAACAATACAAAGCCCTAATCGTCGGAGCGGGAGGAATGGGCCGTGCATGGGGCAAAAACCTGCAACAACACCAGCAGGTTGTCATTGGCGGGTGGGTCGATCTGCGCCAACACATCGCACAACAAGCCGCCGACGAGTTAGGCATCAGCCATATTCACATCGATCACGATCTTGAACGCGCCATCGCCACGGTGCGCCCCGACTTCGTCGTCGATGTTAGCGTCCCCGAAGCCCATCACGATGTCACAATCACCGCACTCAACGCCGGGCTACCCGTGCTTGGCGAGAAGCCCATGGCCATCAGCATGGCACAAGCGCGGGCTATGGTCGCCGCCGCCGAACGAGCGGGCGTCCTCTACATGGTCAGCCAGAGCCGACGCTACAATGCCCAACTTCACGCCCTGCGCGGCCTGATCGCCAACCACCTCGGCACACTCGGCATCCTCAACTCCGATTTCTACATCGGCGCGCATTTCGGCGGATTCCGAGATGCCATGCCCAATCCGCTCGTCTTAGATATGGCGATTCACACATTCGACGCAGCGCGCTACCTAAGCAACGCCGACCCAGTCGCCGTCTACTGCGAAGAATTCAATCCGCCGTGGAGTTGGTATCGAGGCAACGCCAGCGCCACCGCCATCTTCGAAATGAGCAACGGCCTGCGCTACACCTATCGGGGGAGTTGGTGCAGCGAAGGCAAACACACCTCCTGGGAAGGAGAATGGCGAGCAGTTGGCCAACATGGTACGGCTGTATGGGATGGTCATGGCACACCAAGTGCCGAAATCGTCACCGAAACCAAAGGCTTTCTGTCGAGCACCACAACCATCGACGCCGAAGTCGATCCCACACTACCATCGGGCATCGCCGGATCACTGCGCGACTTTCTCAACGCCCTCGAAACAGGGCACACACCCATGGGCGAATGTCACGACAACATCAAAAGCCTCGCTATGGTCTTTGCAGCCATCGAATCCGCATCCACCGGACGCCGCATCACCATCGAGGTATAGCCAATCAGAAAGGAAACAACCATGACCACCCCAATTCGTGTCACTGTCTGGAACGAATTTCGTCATGAAAAAAACCCGAACCACCCCGCTAGCACCATCTACCCGAACGGCATGCACACCGTCATCGCCGAAGGGCTGCGCGAAGCGGGCTACACCGTCGGCACCGCCACACTCGATGAGCCAGAGCACGGCCTCACCGACGAAGTCCTCGCCAACACCGACGTGCTGATTTGGTGGGGGCACATGGCCCACGGCGAAGTGAGCGACACCGTCGTCAACAAAGTCCACGAACGTGTCCTCGAAGGCATGGGCCTGATCGTCCTGCACTCGGCGCACTTCTCCAAAATCTTCCGCAAACTCATGGGCACCAGTTGCAGCCTGCGTTGGCGCGAAGCCGACGAGCGCGAGCGCATCTGGGTGATCGAACCCGGCCACCCGATCGCCAACGGCCTCGACGCCTACTTCGAGCTACCGGAAGAGGAGATGTACGGCGAGTTGTTCGACATCCCCACCCCCGACGACCTCGTGCTGATCAGTTGGTTCCAAGGTGGCGAAGTGTTCCGAAGCGGCTGCTGCTTCCACCGAGGCCGCGGCAAAATCTTCTACTTCCGCCCGGGCCACGAATCGTACCCGACCTACTTCGACGCCAACGTGCGCAAAGTCATCGCCAACGGCGTCGCCTGGGCCGCGCCCTCGACCGGGCCAGCCTACCCGTACGGCGGCAGCCGCGCCATCAACGCCAAAGAACCGCTCGAACCGCTGCCGAGCAAAGGCAAGTAAGCCAAACAGCATAGCAACACAGGGGATGGCAGCCTTCACAGGTCGCCATCCTCTTCTATCCAACCATCAACCAAGCAAACCAGTGGCATGATCCAAGCAGTGAATCAACAGGAAAGAAGAAGCAGCCAGCGCCTCAACGCCCGTCGCTACGGGCAAACAACGTCGTGCACAACGTGCGCGCGCTCGGACAGCAATGGCGCTTCGCGCCACAACGCGCGCGCGTGCTGAATCGCAGCCGATCACCGCACACAATGCCACACAAAGCAATCGAACCAACACAACCACACGAAAGAAGAGGACACACATGGACACATCGAAGCTTCGGGTTGGCGTCATCGGCGCAGGCATTGGAGCCACCCACCTTGCAGCCTACTCCAAGATCCCCCGTGTCGAGATCGTCGCGCTCGCAGGCCTCGACGACGACCGCGTGCGTCGCGTCGCCGCTGAATACAACGTCCCACAAACCTACCGCGAATACGAGCACCTGCTCGCCTCGCCCAACATCGATGCCGTCAGCATCTGCCTGCCCAACATCCTGCACGCCCCCGTTGCACTCGCAGCCCTAGAAGCGGGCAAACACGTCCTCGTGGAAAAACCGCTGGCCCGCAACCCCAGCGAATCGCAGCAAATGGTCGATGCCGCCGCAGCCAGCGAGCGCATCCTCATGGTCAGCTTCGACAAACGCTACCGAGGCGACGTGCAGTGGGTCAAAAACTACATCGACTCCGGCGCGCTTGGCCGCATCTACTACGCCAAAGCCCACTGGATGCGCCGCATCGGCATCCCACGGCTCGGCAGTTGGTTCGTCAGCAAAGAGCAGGCTGGCGGCGGCCCACTGATCGACCTCGGCGTCCACGTCCTCGACATGGCCCTGTACCTCATGGGCGAACCGCGCGCCATCGCCGCAAGCGCCAACACCTACGCCGAATTTGGGCCGCGCGGTCAAAAAGGCTGGGTGCGCGAGCAATTCACCAACGAGAATAACCCCTACGAAGTCGAAGACCTCGCCACCGCCTTTGTCCGCCTCGAAAACGGCGCAACCCTGCTGCTCGAAGCGAGCTGGGCCACCCACAGCAGCGCCGCCGACGACTTCGGCGTCACACTGTACGGCACCGAGGGCGGCGTCGAAATCTTCGTGCACAACTACGGCCACGAGAACACCGTACGCGTCTTCACCGACGTGCAGGGCGTACCCACCGACCTCACGCCGCACATCCCCAAAGGCGACGGCCATCTGCAAGTCATCACGCGCTTCGTCGAAGCCATCCTCGACGGCAAAACGCCAAGCCCCAGCGCCGAAGAAGGCCGCCAGCGCGTCAACCTGATCGACACCTGCTACCGCTCGGCAGCAGCGGGCCGCGAACTACAGATCGAAAACTAACACCCAACACTATTGTGCCGCAATTGGCGCACAAACCAACGAGCCTGCGATTATCACCCATCGCAGGCTCGTTCCTTTTCTGCTTCCTTTAGGCATTTCTAAAAAGTATCAGACCGATACCAACATTTCCAGAGAAGGTGATGACGAGGCGCTGCGCGTAGCAGCGCCTCGTCATCACAAAAAGAAGAAAATACCTTGCTGCCGCAGGCTAACACTGCTCTAAGCATAAAAAAACAGCGACATCGTAGAGATGTCGCTGTTTCGAGATTGGTAGCGGCGGAT
>CALKHR010000056.1 GCA_937988885.1 uncultured Roseiflexaceae bacterium
ATCTGCGCCTTCACCTGCACCTCGAACAACTCGGTGGTCTGCACGCCGCCGATCGCCACGATCTTGTCGAGCAGATTCATCTCGCGCTTCGACAAGAAGGCGTCGATCTTCGAGGCGATGCCCTGCGCCTGTTCGAGCACCGAGCGCTCATCGACGGTGAGCAGACGGCGATCGCGCATCAAGATGTGGCCATCCACCAACACATCGCGCACATCGGCGGAACGGGCGCTGTAGACCAAGTGGCTGTAGATCGCATCGGGCGAGTAGTGATAGCGCGGGGCCGAGTGGAGGTTGCCGAGCGCCACGATCGTGATATCGGCGCGCTTGCCGACCTCCAACGAGCCGATCAGGTGGTCGAGATGCACCGCCTTCGCGCCCAGCGACGTGGCGAGCGCTAGCGCCTGCTGTGCGGGCACCGCCGTGGGATCGCCGCTGGTGCCCTTCGGCAATAGCGCTGCGAGGTGGATCTCCGTCCACATATCGAGGTCATCATTCGAGGCGGGGCCGTCGGTGCCGAGGCCCGTTTTCACGCCGGTCTCGATGAAGCGGCGTAGCGGCGCGATACCGCTCGCCAACTTGAGGTTCGAGGTGGGGCAGGAAGCCACACCCACGCCCTTCTCGCGCAGCAATAGGATATCTTCCTCGTTGACGTGGACGCAGTGCGCTGCGATACACTGCACATCGAACGCGCCAACGTGCGCGGCGTAGCCGACGGGCGAGAGCGAGTGTTCGGCACGGCTCTCGGCGGTCTCGCGGGCCGTCTCCGCGATATGCGTGACCAGCGGCAAACCATAGCGCCGACACAACGCGGCGGCCTCGCGGTAGATCTCATCGGTACATGTGTACGGTGCGTGAGGTGCGATCGTCGGGATCACCCGATCGTGGCCGCGCCATTGCTCGATAAACCGTCGGGCGCGCTCAAGCCCATCATCGTACGATGGCGCATCGGGTGTGGGCAGACGCATCACCGTTTGGCCGCAGATCGCCCGCATCCCCGATTCGTCTGCGGCGCGGGCCACCTGATCCTCGAAATAGTACATATCGACGAAGGTGGTGGTGCCGCCGCGGATCATCTCGGCGCAGGAGAGCAGCGCGCCAACGTACGAGAACGTTTCATCGACGAAACGGCTTTCGACCGGGAACATATAACCGAACAGCCAAACATCAAGTTGCACATCGGCAGCAAGCCCGCGCAATAGGCTCATTGGCACATGACCGTGGGCGTTGATCAAGCCCGGAATCACCGCGTGCCCTTGGCAATCGATCGTCTCTTTGGCGGTGAACTTGCCTTCAAGTTCGCTTGCATCACCAACCGCCACAATTTCGCGACCTCGAATGGCGACCGTACCTCGGGGATAGACTGTAAAGCGCTGATCCATGGTGACGACTGTGCCATTCGTTAACAGCACATCGACAGATTGACTCATACAAACCTCGCTTGTAGTACGTGGCCGCATTGCTCAGTATACCATCGTTAGCCTGACCAAAAACAACGCCGCTCGTGTTACCAGCATTTAGCGATGTTTCGCGGGCTATACGTGGTTTTTGTTTGAGAAAAGAGCACGTATCAGCCACTTAACCTCGTTGCTTTGGCAAACGCACCGCATCCGCTACGTTGGGCGCTCGCATATGCCTACCCGGCCTCGCTCGCGCAACTGCCTGCGGTTGCAATGCCTGTTGCCTCCCACAATGCCGGACCTTTGTGTATACAAATTCGGGGGCGGCCAAGCCACCCCCGAATGACGCCTAACAAGCGTGTGAAACGCTCACCTTGAGCTATTGTAGGCCAACATTGGATAAGCTTATCCTGTTAGTATACACATGATCCGTTCAGTTGTCCTCCTCTTTTCAGACGAGATTTGTAAGATCTGGCCTAATTCCACACCATCGGAACCAAGATGCGCGTGCCAGCGCTCTGCAGCCGTGGTTGCGCCGGGCCGTGGAATGTGCTCTTGCCATTGAGATCGATATCTTCTAACCAGTAGTAACTCGCGCCCTCAAGCGGGTCTGTATCGATATACTGATACGTCGCGCCACCGACACGCCCGCGCCCTTGGCCGGGGATGATCTCCTCGGTCAACAACACCGCATCCGCCCGATTCGGCGTACTACTGCGGTAGAGCCGGAAGCCATAGTTATCGAACTCGGCCAGTGTGCGCCAATTCAGCTCAACATAACCTGTCTGCCTCTGCGCCCAGAACTCCGAGAGCACCACCGCCGCAGTACTGCGCGAACGGTCAACATCGGTATCGGTATTGTTGCCCGGGTCCGGGTCGGGCGTGTTGCTCGTGATGTCGACGCGGTTCACGATATCGACGCCAACGGGCAGGTTCGGCGGCAGCGTCAAGCTAATCGTCGTGCGGCCACTCGTGTTCGGAGGCAGCGTGCCCAACCGCAGGATCACGCGCCCCGGTTCAATGGTGGGTGTGATCACGCCTGGCACCGTGGGAGTGCTCACATTCAGCACATCCGGCGGCAGCGTATCGGTGATGACGGCATTGTAGGCGATGCCAGGGCCGGCGTTCGTGTATATCAGCGTGTAGGTGAGCCGTTCACCGTTCTCGACCACCAATTTTCCATCATCCTTGCTGATCAGCAGGTCGGCGGGCAGGAGGTGGTCGATATCGATGCTCGTATTGTTGGTCAGATCGTACTCGTGTGAACGGGTGCGGATCTCCACCGTATTGATGACAGGGTCCCGCACCGAGGTGGGCAGCGTCAGCGATACCGTCGCCTGGCCCGTTTGGTTGGGTTGCAGCGTGCCGAGTTGGAAGATCACTTGGGTCGGCTCCACCGTTGATGTGATCACACCAGGGATATTGAGCGCCGTTACATTGTAGGCACCCGGCGGCAGCGTATCGGTCATGATCGTGTTATAGGCGATGCCAGGGCCAGCGTTGGTGTACGTCAGCGTGTACGTCAACTGGTTGGGCGGATTCACATAGGTGAGGCCGTCGGTTTTGTGCACCAGCAGATCGACCTGATTCAGCGGCGTTGTAATGGATGTTGTGATGGGCGGCGAACCGTTTGTGTGCAGCCATGCATGGTTGGTGATCGCTGAAATGTTCAGCGGGAACGGATCATTGAGTTGCACCCGCATCGTCAGTTGGATCGAGTCGCCGGGTTGCAGATCGGGGAACTGTGCCTGAATCCGTCGAATATTTGGATCTGGTGTGCCAGCAGGGTCTTTCGGTTCATAGGTGAACGCGCCACTGCCATCATCATATTCAAACGGCTTGATAGGTGCGGGTATACTAGAAATCGAGCCGATCAGGAACTGGCTGTAGGTGTAGGGCAAAGTATCGCTAATAACTGGGCTCACCAAGGTGTTGATGTCGTTGTTGTACGCCTGAACACGGTACTCGATGATATCGCCAGGCGACATATCGCCGGAGCCATCTGCATCAACGACTAACTGCGCGCTCTTGCTGAACTCGGGCACGGGCAAGGGCAGCACCGTGTAGCCCACATCGATATAGGGCAGGGCGCGCTCCGCACGACACGCATCTTCGCCATACATCACCGCGATCGGGAACGCATTGTTCTGCGAACTGATCACCGCGCCCGTCATGTCGTGGTCATTGGGGTCGCTCACACGTAGCGTCTGACCGCGGTTCAGCGTGATCCCATTGGCCGATGTTGTCTCATCGTAGCCGTAGGCATTGGTATTCGTGGCGAAGCCATCGCCATCGATATCGAACGCATCGGCAATGCCATCGCCATCGAGATCCACCCGAATGACCGTTCCATCGACGGTGGCCTGCACATACACAGTGCTACCGTTGACTGCGGTTGTTGGGTCGGCTTCGGCATTGCCTGGTGCCCAACTCAGCACCACACGTGAACTCAACTGGTTAGAGGGGATCAGCGAATAACTCCAGTCGAAGTCGGAGCCATTGTTGCCGAGCGACGTAGTATCCACCACCGTAACGGCCCAGAACGATTGACTTGCGAAGAGGTGTACACCTTGAGTATTGGAGCGACCCAACGGCGCGTTAGCCTGCGATAACAGCTGTAAATAACTACTCGTTGTGCGTGGTGGAATCGTGATCGTTCCTGCTCCGTCTGCGTTCTCGTAATTTACTGTCAGCGGGGTGTTGTGCGGGTTCATAATGTAGATGTCCACATCCGCTGAGTTGTTTACTTGCGGTTGACCGTAGCCGACGGTACACACGCCTGGTGTTCGGACAAAACTAGAGATCGGCGCCCAATAGTCGTTCGACCAGTTGTCCTCTGGCACGAGCGTGTAAGAACGGCCAGCATATGCGGCACTACAACTACCGGCGCGCACCTGAACCTGTACGGGCAACGATGCGCTAACTTGCGCGCCGCTATGGATGGCGATATTTGCCACTCCCCCTGCGACCGAGCCACGGATGAAGGTGGTTTGGCCTGCGTTGAGCGTTTCCGTGCGTTCAAACACGCCATCGGCATTCGCATCGATCTGAACTATGGTGCCATCGTATGCCGCCATGATCGAAGCGCTGACATAATCGAAATCGCGCAATACGTTGCCGTTCACCCCGAGGCCCAAATCCTCGCCGACCGGGATATAGTAGTTGAGGCCCCAATCCGAGACGCGTGACATCTCCCACGCGCCGGCCAACAACGTACCGGGCTGGCTCAGCCAGGCGGCGCGCACCGCCGAGACGGGTTGGCCAACCACGGTAATGCGGTCGCGTCCATCGTAGCGAAACACTGCAGCCGAGCGAGGTGTATTGATCTGATTGCTCCAGGTCTCCACCTGGCCTCGATTCAGCGTGATCTGCTCGGTGGTGGGGCCAGGTGCGAGCGGATCGGGATCATAACCATCTTCCCAATGGTCGTAATACACAATTGTATTATCGGCGCTGCTTGTCAGCGAAATATTCGACTCGATCGAGCTCGAAGGTGTATGGATGGTACCCGACGCACAATCGGTCGTCACCATATCGGCAAACGAGGTTTGTAAATCGTCGTCGTTGAAGGGCACGTAATATTGGTACAGATCGGGGTCGATCACCCGAACTCCTGCCACGCCACGCTCATCGGCATCTTGGATGCGGTTGCCGTTGCTGTCGTTGAACAGCACACCATCCAAAACGGAGCCATCACGGTGATAGCTCGCCTGGAGCGCTAAATCGGGCTTTACTGCCAAGGTGAGGTTAGCGCCTGGCGAAAGGGTGAGCACAAGATTCTCAGTCGGTAACGAATCTCCGCCAGGAATCGTCAATGGATCGATACGCAGGATATGTGAGCTATGACGTAATCCATCGAAACGAAAGTAACCATTTTCATCGGTTAAAACGCTTGGCTCCTCCAATGAGGATGAAATATTCGATGTATTGGATAGTTGCTCACTAATCGCTGTATCGTGCTGTGTATTGGTTGAAATATTGTTATAAAATTGGGTTTTTGGAGGATGTGCACACCCTGCGATCAGAAGGCTGGCGATGAAAAAGCACGCCAGCCAGCGTATGCTGTGACGAAACATCGGACTGTTCTCCTTTAATTTGGTGTTGGAGGCTACAAGGCCCCTTTGCCGATGTATTTGGCAGATGATTGGGTTGGAATAGTTGCGGGCAGGGATGTAGGTGTTAAGTTAAAGTTATACGTATAAAGATAAAATATGGTTAAATAGTTAACCGTTTTTAACATATAACCAGCCGATATGATGTGATTTTGTTAAATCGCGAGATAAAACGCCATTTGGTAAAATAAAGGAATGGATGAGTATAATATCATGTCCTAACGTAATAATCAATACCCTGTTGACCTCACTCTGCCCAATCACCTATAATACACTGTGAGGTAGATACGAGTAGGATTATGAGCAAGCACTTCGACACGCAGCAGCATTCTCCCCCGATCCCAAGGTTACGGCAATGGTTAGCCGAACGCACCAACTCCGAACGAGCCACAATAGCTCAGTTATGGTCATTACCCCATACGCTCGCAACCGAGCCAGAAGCGCTTGCTGATGCACTCCTTCAACCGGAAGCGGTGGCGCAGTTGTACAGTCGTTTGGGCGAACGCGAGCGCGCCGCCCTCACGCTAGTTCAACAGCATCAGGGGAGTATCCTTGCCGCAGTGCTTGAACGAAGTTTTGGCACTATTCGCGAACAGCAACTTTACATCAACCCACGCGCCTATCTACTCGCGCTCAACCAGCCCCCTTCGCCCACCGAACGGCTCTACCTGTTAGCGCTGCTTTTGCCGTTCCAAAGCGATGAGCAGCGTACATACGTCATTCCGTCCGATCTGTTGCCACTGCTGCCCGCCGTGCCCCCGCTCGATACCACGCTGCAGGTCGGCGCGAGTGAGGCTCCGCAACAGCAGCGGCTGGCCACGCTCACCGATATCGAACAGTGTTTGTTGGCGCTGTTATCGCTCGGGCGCGACAACCGTCTTGAGGTCACTTCCACTGGGGCGCTGAAGAAGTCGAGCCTGATACAGATCGTGCGGTGGCGCCATCCGAACGGCACGCCTGGCTCTATCACCAGTTGGCGTGAGGATCACTGGCCGCTGGTGAATTTCGCGCGCCGCGTCGCCCAAAGCACGGGCCTGTTGATCCGCGTCAACACCTCACATTTGCGCACGACTCGCGCCGCGCTCGATTGGCTGCAGCAACCACCCGCCGAACGAACCCGGCAACTGCTCAGGGGGTGGATCGAATCGAGTTGGGATGAGCTTCAGCACAGTGCGGGCATCACCGTGCAAAACGCCTACGCCCGCGATTTGGCCCGCGCCAAACAGGCTGTTCTCGAACTGATGAGTGGCCTGCCCACCGATCAGTGGCTGCGCATCGACACCTTCATCAACGAGGTGTACCGTGTTGCGCCCGATTTCGCCCGTCCCGATGGGCGTTACGATACGTGGGGCCTGCGTGGCCGCGCCCGTCAATCGCTCGACGGTTTTGTGCATTGGCATCGGGTGGAGGGCGAGCAGCTCGCGCACATCCTCAGCACGACGCTGCACTGGCTTGGGCTGGTGGACCTCGGCCTGGAGGAGAACAGCATCACGCACTTTCGGCTGAACCCGCTCGGCGCGGCGCTGTTGACGGGTGCGCCCGAACCCGACGCGCCACCCACCGAACCGCTGATCGTTCAGCCGAATTTCGAGGTGATCGCGCCTGCCTTCTCCTCGCTCTACGCTCGCTTTCAACTCGGACGGATCGCGCAACGTATTCCAAGCGATGATCAAACCGTTATCTATCGGCTCACAAAAAAACAACTTCATGCAGCCCTAGAGCATGGTATCCTACTGCATGAGATTGTACGGTTTCTCGTCGAGCAGAGCGGGCGACCAATACCACAAAATGTGCAGGCGACCTTGCGCGAATGGGCCGAGCAGCACGGGCAACTCTCGTTACGGCACGTCGCCCTGCTCGAAGCCGAAGACGCTGCGTTGCTCGCCCAAGTTGGGCACGATAAGCGTATCCGCCTGCCAGAGATAGAGCGTCTCACCGAAACGGCGTGGCTGCTGCGCGATGCCGATGCGCACCACCTCGCCGAACAGTTGCGTAAAGCCGGTTACGGTCTACGGGGCGATGCTATCGATCTGCGTGCACCGCTCAAAGAGCAAGATCTCGCCGTGCTGCTTACCGCATTGCAGTTTTACACACAAGCCTGTGCGCTCTTGAATATACAAGCAGAGACAACGAACGCGATTCATCGACGGGTGGCGCAACTCTTGCCACAAACGCTAGTAAACCGCAGCTATCAGACAAGCCAGACAGCACTGCAACACCTTGAAGATCGCTTAAAGGGGGCGTAAAATTGGCATGGTATGCCAATGATGCGTTTGAGCCATCACTATGCGAGAACGAGTTTACCGAACAGAGGCACTGATTATTCGTCGCAGCGATTTTGGCGAGGCGGATCGGCTTCTCACGATCATGACGCCTCAAGGAAAGCGCCGAGTCATCGCCAAAGGTGCCCGTAAAACAAGCAGTCGTTTGGCTGGTCATATCGAACTATTCACGCATACCACCCTGTTGCTGGCGGTTGGGCGGAACCTCGATATCGTCACCCAAAGCGCGATTCTGCATAGCTACGATATGTTGCGCACCGATCTGCGCAGGATCAGTGCTGCCTATTACGCTGCCGAACTGATCGACCGATTCACCGAGGAAGAGGACGAGAACCGCCCCGCCTTCACGTTGCTCGTCAATACCCTGGAGGCGCTCGATACAAGCCGCAATGTCGATTTAGTGTTACGCTATTATGAATTGCACTTGCTGGGGTATTTGGGCTATCGGCCACATTTGTACCATTGCGCTTTATGCCAAGAAGTGCTGACAGAGGAAGCCAACCGCTTCAGTCTTCAAGCAGGTGGAGTGATCTGTCCCCGCTGCGCTTCCGCAGATCGAGCCGCAATGCCAATGAGCTTGAGCGCCTTTAAACTCTTACGCTTTCTGCAATCGCAGCCGCTCGAGGCGATTGAGCGCTTGCAGATGTCGGATTCGGTGCGCGCCGAGGCCGAGCAGATACTTCGTGCATATATTCGACGTATTTTAGAACGTGATTTGAAGTCGGTTGCGTTCCTTGAAGAGGTTAATCATGCTTCATCGTAGATGATAGATGCTCGATAGCTTCATCGGTCTTGTTTTTTGATCTATGCGTTTAATGCTTATTAGTCGTCGTACAAGGAGTAGATCATGGCCTATATCGACGAGCTTCTAGGTCGGGGTGAGCAGATTCTCTACACTGGCCGTCAGCACATGTTTGTGTTGGTCAGCAACATCTTGGCAGAACTGTCATTGATCGCCATTCTGATCGCTGCTGGTGTCTTCTCGCAGACAGCGTTTCGAGGGCGTGAGATTGGCTCTATGCAGGTCGGGCAGTTAGTGCTGATCGGGTGTGGTATCATCAGTGTGATCGTGCTGATCAGTACATTCCTCGATTATCTGCGCTGGAATAATGAAGAGTACGTTATCACCGATCATCGAGTGATCCAGATTCGTGGTATCCTGAACAAGAAAGTGATCGATTCGTCGCTCGAAAAGATTAACGATATTGAATTGCGTCAGAGTTGGCTGGGCCGCCTGTTCGATTTTGGCGATATCGAGATACTCACCGCCTCGGATAGTGGTGTGAATGGGATGAGCAAGATCGCGCATCCACTCGATTTCAAGCGGGCGATGCTGGAAGCGAAGCAGGAGCAGAGTCGCGGTTACGGCTATCTCGATCCGCAGGCCGTCGCAGCGTATATGCCTCAGCCAACTCCATCTGTTCACGACGATATCGAGCAAACGCTGCGTAAACTGGTCGATCTGCGCGATCAAGGCTTGCTCTCCCAATCAGAGTTCGAGGCGAAGAAACGCGAGTTGTTGAGCCGCATCTAGTTGAAGGTTTTTGATGGACGATCTTTACTCCCAGATTCAACAGGCCCGAGATGCCATTCGCGCTCGTGGTGCGATTGAGCCGCGTGTCGCGTTGGTGCTCGGCTCGGGCTTGGGTGGCCTCGCCGATGAATTAGCCGATGCCACTGTTATTCCCTATTCCGATATCCCCGGATTTCCTCGCTCGACGGTGGTCGGGCACCGTGGCGAGCTGGCGATCGGTATGCTGGCCGGTCAGCCGGTTGCGGTGCAGCGCGGGCGGTTCCACTTCTACGAAGGCTATTCGATGCAGCAGGTCACCTTTCCGATCCGCGTGCTGCGCGCGCTCGGCTGCGAGACGGTTATCCTCACCAATGCGGCGGGCGGCTTGCACGCCGATTGGTCCGTCGGCGACCTGATGTGCTTGACCGATCAGATCTTCTTCCCCGGTATGGCCGGGCATCACCCGCTGCGCGGCGAGAACGACGATCGGCTTGGTGTACGCTTCCCGCCCGTGGTCGGCGCGTTCAACGCCGAGCTACGCGCGCTCGCGCATAGCGTCGCCGATTCACAGGGCACGCTGCTGCGCGATGGCGTGTACGCGATGGTCTCTGGGCCAAGCTTCGAGAGTGGCGCGGAGTTGCGTATGCTGCGCGCAGTTGGCGCCGATGCTGTGGGTATGTCCACCGCCCCCGAGGTGATCGTGGCGCAGCACGGCGGCCAACGGGTGCTGGCTATCTCGCTGATCACCAACCTTGCGCTGCCCGATGGCGCCCCCGCCAATCATGAAGAGGTGTTGGAGGCCGGTGAAGCCGCGAAGCCGAAGTTTGCCGCGTTGCTGAAGGGCATTCTGGCTCGGCTCTAGTTCTGTTTGTGGCGTGCGGCGGCACTCGCATAGTGCCGCCGCACGTTTGTGCGTTGGTTTTTGTTCGCTCGCCCCGCTGTTATCCCAGTACCTGTAGGGCAATCGTTTTGGAATCTTGAGTAGAACGCGCAATATGACTTGACTTAGAACAAACGTTCTGATATACTTTGTATGCGCCTGGAGATCGCATGAGAGAGTTCAAAAATAAGGAGGCGGCTATGTACCTCCTATGGTACGACGACAGCACCAAGAAGGCCACCAAGCTCAAGATCGAGGAAGCTATCAACGCATATACCGATCGCTTCAAAAGTCGGCCCAATGTTGTGCTAGTGAATGAAGACGACCGAACCGATATTCAGGGTGTATCGGTGCGTAGTGCGGGCTACATTCGCCGCAACAACTTTTGGGTCGGTTGGGAAGATGCTGCGAAAGCCTAGCGAGCGCGTCGTTGCTCGCCTTGGTTGCGCCGTAAGCTCAACAACAGAAGGAGTAGCCGAGGGTATCCTCGAACTACTCCTTTCTGATTCTTGCTTTCATTGCGGAAACATCCGATTGAACGGTGATGAGTGATATCAAATTCAGTTGGACAGTGTCTGTAACAAACCCGTTCTAGCCTGCGGCGGCAAGATATGTGACGTTTTTTGTGGTGTCAATGCGTTGCTACGCGCAGTGCATCGACACCACCTTCCCTGAACATGCTGGTATTCGTCTCACGCTGAAGCAATGTTGTTCAGCTGTGTCAGCATGCACAAAACGCATACAGACCACCAAACAAGGACCATACCGAGGTACCAAATGACACCCACCTGACAGGGCGGATTCCTTAGGGTCCAGGGGCGATAAGCCCCGGCTGGGGGTTTCCAAAGGGGCCGTAGTCGGCCCCTTTGGGCTTGCGCAACAGCGCACCTGGTTTCTGTTTTCCGCATTAGAAAGCTTTTCAGAAAGCCTCTGAACTCGTTTCGCAGGAAGCCCCAGGTACCTGCTAATTGGTGACGCGCCACCACGGGCAGTGGTTCTGGCTGACCTGCGACATCTGGCTGGTGAGGCCTTGCAACTCTTTGCAGCGTGGCTCGTGGCGGAAGAAGCAGTTGTTGCAGCAGTGCACTGCCGCGTGGCACTGCCAGCAGAACTGCGCAACGCTGTAGAGCGATGCCCCGCACTGCCAACAGGCCAACTGCTCGACATCGTCCTCGTTGCGCGGCTCCGGTGGTACCCAGTCGTTCGCCCCTCCCCCGACGCTGAGGTTGCCGTAGTGCGCTTGCAGCCAGGCCAAACCCTCTTTGGCGGCTTGATTATTGGGGTTGACGGCCAGCACATTCTCAAGAGCGACCTGTTGGTCGGCGGGATCGTCCATCGCACCGCTCAGCCATAGCCAGGCTAGCTCATTCTGCTCATCCAGCTCGATAACTTGCAGCAACAACCGTTGGCCCTCTGCACGATCGCCCGATTGTACTGCGAGTGCTCCTTCGTACAGCAGACGTGCGATTTGTTCATTCATCAAAAACCTCTCAGGAATTTGCCCGCTTGAGCGGTGCGGAGACATGAGAGAACGGCGGTCGTGCGCCCAGCGGGCCGTTCCGTATTGGCAATGATTTGCGGCACTTTCTCAAATGCACCTTGAATTATTGTAGCATATTGCATTCACTTGCGAGGTGTTTATGCGGATAAATAGGCCAATTTTGTTGGTTTTTGCGCCTATCTCGACGAGACACTGCAACTTTTTTTTAACAAATCATATGGTACAATCGGCGCATCAACGGAAGGACGCTGTAAGCAAGGGGGTGTTATGCCATCGATCCTCATTCTGCTTGGCTGTTGTGTACTTCTGTTTAGTGGTGTTGGTTTACTGGTCTTTATCAAGGCCGCCCGCCTCACCAACGATGATTGGGAGCAGCACCCGCATACCCGGCGGTTTGAGCGAGAACTGCAACGCGCAGAACCCACCTTGCTCTGCGATGCGCCCCAATCGGCCAGTCACTCTCGCCTCGGTGAAATATAACCCCGCCTTGTCCGTCAAAAGCGCTTGGCCTCCACTATAGGCCAAGCGTTTTTGATTGTGCGAATCCCGTGTGAGCTGCGCTTAGCGCAATGTTTCCCCCAACGTGGTGGGGATCAGCCCCAGTTCGATGATCCGATCGAGCCATGCGGGTAGTGCATCGGCGGTATCCGGGCGCCCGTGCATGAGCAGAATGCTGCCATTGGCTGCGCTGCGATCTTCTTCCACACGCTCCAGCCATGCAGGAATGGCCGCGTCGTCGGCGGTCCAGTGGTAGGCGATGTAGCCGTGCTCGGCCACCAGCGTCAACAGGCTGCTATCCCACGCGCCATACGGGAAGCGGAAGTAGGGCCGCGCCGAAACTCCCGTGACGCTTTGGATGCGCCTCTCGGCCACCTCCAGTTCCTTGGCTACATCCTCCAAGCCGATTTGTGTGAGATCGGGGTGCTCGTGGGTGTGATTGGCGATCTCGTGTCCTTGTTGCACGATCTCCTGAGCAAGCTCGGGAAATGCCTTGACCCAGCTACCCGTGACGAAGAATGTGGCTTTGAGATTGCGCTCCTTCAAGCTCAGCAGGATTCTGCGCACGGAGTCGCTGTCGCTCTCAACATCGAAGGTGAGCGCGACAGTCGGGCGATACGGGTTGCCCCGCTCGATCAGTTGCCCACCGGCGCTTCTGCCCTGCGGCTGATACTGCGGCACCATCAGCACGCGCCCAACGCGCAGGGCTGTGGTAGGGTCGAGCCGATTGAGAGCGGCGATCGCCGTGCTGTTGCTGCCCAGGCGCGCCGCGATCGAGTCGAGCGTGTCGTTCAGCCCGACGATGTAGGTGGCGTAGCTCTGTGGCGGTGGTATCGGCATTGGTATTGGCGTTGTGGTTGGCTGTTGCCGATGGGGGGTTGTGATTGGGATGCTTGCTGTGGTGAATGTGGCGCTATTGGGCTTATTCCACAAGAGAGCAAAAAAGGCTATCAGGATCACTAGTGCCGGGATGCCTACAATTACGGGGATATGGGTGATACGATGGTGATAGGTGGGCTGAAGATCATCGATACGCGACTGAACCCGCTGGCGCAGGCTCCTGCTCTGGCTGATCTGCCTTGTGCGCGGGTTGCCCCGTAGAAAGACCTGTTCGGCCCCCGGGAGCAGATGCAGTTGCACATAGCCCCAATCGCGGTTGGGATTCTGCTTGGCGAGGGCCGTGCGGGCTGCGGTGACGGCCAGGTCGATCGGGGCGCCTTGAGTAAGTTGTTCGTAACATATCGCAGCACAGAGGGCAGCGCTGTGCGCAGATATCCGCGCGCCCAGGCTGATTACAGCGGGAAGTTCGCTATGGACCAGCGTAATCGCGAACGAGGGCAGGCTGGTCGAAATGGGGTGGGTATTGCCCTGTGCTCCCGTCAGCGTCACCACGCGCAGATCGGGCGATTCGCCACACACCTCTCTGAGTTCGCTGGCTGAGATCCCACCGCCAAGTTGGAGTGTTGGCGTACCATTGAGGTCGAATCTGACGCTGGCAGCGCAATGGAGCACATGCGGCGAGAAATCGGCAAGCGCACGGGCGAGTGAGGAGAGTGTGGCTTTGTGAAGGAGCTGCAGAACGATTTGCTGATTGCTTAGCGCTTCCTCCAATTCTCGATGGAGTGAGATGAGTTGTAGCTCTTCTATCTTGCTGGCGATAGCCAAGATGCGCAGCGGCCCATTGAGCCTAAGCGGTGCGGGTGGCTCTTGTGGGGCGGACAGATAGTTGATGCGCACCAGCGTGATGTCGGTGGACGGGCCTTGTTGTTGGGCCGATGTGTTGGGCAGTGTGAGCCATTCCCACGGCAGGCCGATAAGGTCGAAGCCCTCTAAGTACAGTTGCACTTGCAAACGTGCACCCAACCGTCGCGCATTCTTCACGCTGCGCAGGAACATATCGCGGAGCGTTGGCACAAACAGGGCCTCGCTCAACATCTTCCCCAACGCTTTTGGGTTTCGAGCGGGCATAGCCGCTCCCGTCAACGGCGGGAGCAGGCTTTGAAGCTCGGTTGGCAGCACAAGTTCAGCGGTGCTGATGTGTGATTGATACGTGGCGCTGACAAGGTAGTTGTGGTTCGATTGGCGCGCACTGATAGCAATGTGAAACGGGATCGTTGTTGGTTGTTCCACAACTTGCTTAACCTTTGTTTTCGAACGCGGTGAGATCTGCTATTTGTTAATCTGTACCCGTTCGGCAAGCATACGCTTGTATTCGGTCAAGGTGCGCCGTGCAACCACAGGCCAATCGAAGGTGGTGCGCACAATTTCGACGCTGGCATCGCCCCATGCGGGCCATTGGTCGCGGGCTGCCAGCGCTTGAGCGATCTTGGCGGCCAGATCATCGACATCGCCCGGGCGCACCAGGAAGCCATTGCGCCCATCGAAGACTTTATCGGGGATGCCGCCAGCCGCCGATGCAACGATCGGCTTGCGGTGGATCATCCCTTCCAGCGTGACGAGACTGCTGCCCTCGTAGAGGGTGGGGTGGATGACGAGGTCAATCTCCTCGTAGAGGCTGTGCAGTTCGGTATCGCTGAGTTTTCCCGCAAAGGTGACGTGTTCCGCGATGCCGAGGGCGCGCGCCTGCGCCTCCAGGGCGGCGCGCTCTTTCCCCTCTCCAACTAAGATCCAACGCCAACGGGGTGGCAATTGGTTTTGAAGTTTGGCCAGCGCTTCGGCCAGAATGTGGTAGCCCTTGTTGCGTTCGAGACGACTCACACTGAGGAAGGTCACATCGGCGTCGTCGAGCGCGAAACGTTGGCGCATAGCGACACGGGTGGCGTCGTTGGTCCACGCCAAGCACTCCTCGACATCGATGGCGCTGGGGATCACGACCATGCGCTGCCGCTCGATGCCCAAGTAGCGGGGAAGGTCGTCCTGCGTGCAGGCATCGGTGGCGATGGCGCGGTCGGCGCTGCGGGTACCGTAGGTGTAGAGCACGCGGAACGGCGCGTAGGCCAGCCATTTGCGCCAATCGGGCGTACGGTACTCCTCCAAGCCGTGCGGATTGGCGATAAAGGGCACGCGCATCAGCAGCGGGTCGCGTTTGCGTATCCACCCGTAGCCGAAGGCGCACAACCCTTGCGCATGCACAACGTCGTAGGCTCCGCTGCGCACCGCGCTCGCAACCATGCGACCGAGTTGCCACGTGTACCAGGGATAGTTGATCTGCCGCCCCAGGATGGAGTTTGGGCGCAGGTACGGCGAGGTGTAGTCGTAGCGCAGAAAGATCACCGATTCGACGCCGGGCAACTCGGGGAGTTGCTGGGGCGTGCTCGGGCGTTGCGCGGGCGCACCAGGTTCCGCTTTGGGGTCCTGTACATACAGCGTGAGTCGCACGCCCAAGCGGGCCAAATGCGTCACAAGATGGAATACATGCCGTTCGATGCCGCCGAAACCATGCAGCGGGAACACCACCCGTGCAAGCATAGCGACGCGAATTGGATCGGGTATGTCAGGGCGCATAACACCACATAACTACAGCCTGTTGGATTCGCAAGTCGGCGCATTGTAGCATACCTTGCATGTTTCTACATTACGTCGCCCCACGTTTTGGATGACACTTCATTCAGCAAGCCACCACAGTGATGAATTGATGGATGAATTGCACAAGTAGTGCGTTCTCATATCACAAGCGGCTCGCACATATGAAACAAACGTGCTAGAATGACAGGAACGATTCAGCCCACCTATCTCTATCGATTGAAGCCTAGCGCCGCATCAGAAACAGCCGTGGTGCGGCTGCGATGGCAGGAACGAGTGATTGGAGGAGTTGTGGCTAACTATCTTCGGATTACGCTGGAACTTGGACCGAAGGGCAAGAAGGTGGTGGCAGTGGCACCGGATTGGCCCGGTCTCGAACGCGGGGCGAAGACCGAGGAGGGCGCAATCGAACGGCTACGTTCCTATATGCTGCGCTATGCTCAGGTTGCGAAGCAGGCCGACATGGACGCGGAGTTTGACGCCATCACGGATGTCGATGTGGTCGAGCAGTATCCGGGCTCAGGATCAACCGATTTCTGGGGCATCTCGTTCGCGTTTTCGAGCATCGACAAGCAACGCATGAGCAATGACGAGTTGGAGCGTGAACTGAGACTGATGCAGGCATGCTGGACGTTCTTCGACGATGTGCGCGGGCGCGTGTCGGCGGAACTGCGGAAGGGGCCGCGAGGGGGAGGGCGCGATCGCGACCGCATTGTGCATCATATCTTCTCCTGCGAGTATGACTGGGCGAAAGGGCTTGGCCTACACTCCCCCGCCGAGGCGATGCTGACGAGCGAGGGGCTGCAAGCGCATCGCGATAACTACTGCCAGGCCATTCGAGAGTATCACGCACAGGGCAAAATGGCTGGCAAGTGGCCGCTGCGCTACCTGATACGGCACACCGCCTTTCACACGCTCGATCATGCCTGGGAGATGGAAGACAGGGATCTCACTGGCAGCCAAGCATAAGGACATGTTGAGCGAGACAATCAGCGTTATTCCAGATGGGTGCGCTGCTCCGTGAAGCGCACCCATATCAGCAAAAACGCAATTACCACGCTGTCATAGCCAAACTCGCGTACCACAATATGAGGCATAGGACAATTCCATATGCTACAATACCTATGTGAAGTTTTGGATGGCGCACACAGTACATTTGTAGAGTTTGACTATGTCAGCAACAGTGCAAGCGAATTGCTCCGATCTCCAAGCGCATATTGCCGCCCTTGCGCTTGGCGATCTCGAACCCTCCGAGGAGTTGCTTGAACATTTGGCGAAATGCCCACCCTGCCGCACTGCGTTGTGTGCCTATGTGCGTTGTGCTCGGATGAAGCATAAGCGCGGTTATACTGCGCCGTCGCCAGCATTGCGCGAGCGCATTTTGGCCGCCTGTTCTGAGACAACGCCCCAAACAGAGCAATCCTCCTAATGTGCTTCAGTGGCGCTGAGATCCTTTACCAATGAGGCGTTTGCGTCTCTTGGTAGCATAACGTGTGCAAAAAAGCCTACGATTGTGAGTCGTAGGCTTTTCTGTATCTGCCGTTGTGCTTAGAGAACTGTGGTGCCGGGCACAAGTGTTTTGATGCGGTAGATCGATGTTTGTGCGGTGATGTAAAGCGTTTGGCGGTCGGCGTCGCCCCAAGCACAGTTGCTCGGGCGCTCGGGTGTGACGATCACGCCGAGGTGCGTGCCATCGGGTGCGAACACCCACACGCCCGTCGCCCCTGTGACGTAGAGATTGCCCAGCACATCGACCTTCATGCCGTCGGGTGAGCCGGGCTGCGGGTGATCCATATCCGCGATGATGCGGCTGTTGGCGATACGTCCATCGGGCAGAACATCGAAGGCCCGCACATGCCGATGCGCCGAATCATCGACGTACAGGATACGTTCGTCGGGCGAGAAGGCCAAGCCGTTCGGGCGCTGGAAGTCGTCGGCGAGCAGTTCCAAGCGGCCATCGGGCGTGAGGCGATAGACGCCGTTATGCTCCTGTTCGCGCTGCTCGGGCTTGATGCCGTAGGGCGGATCGGTGAAGTAGATCGAGCCATCGGACTTCACCACCACGTCGTTGGGGCTGTTGAGCCGCTTGCCGTTGAAGTGGCTCGCCAATGTCTCGATGCTGCCATCGGCATTGGTGCGCGAGACGCGGCGATTGCCGTGCTCGCAGGCGATCAGCAGGCCTTTGCGGTCGAAGGTGAGGCCGTTGGAGTTACCGCTGTCCTCGCGCCAGATCTCGGCGCCGCGCTCGGGATGCCAACGGTAGATGTGGTTGGCGGGGATATCGGAGAACAGCAGATAGCCATCGGGATGCCAGAGTGGCCCCTCGGTGAAGCGGAAGCCGCTGGCGAGCCGTTCGGGATCGCCCGGTGCGATCAGGGTTTTGAGCCGCAAGGCCACGTTATGCCTCCTCGAACCACGTGGTGCCCGGGAATTGGTGTGCGCGCGCGACTTCCTCATCGAGTTCAAGGCCAATGCCAGGCTGGTCGGTGAGGGTGATATAACCGTCCTTGATGATGTCCTCCTTGCTGGTGGTGATGGTGCTCCAATAGTTGCGGTGCAGCCAGTGGAACTCCAGCACCAGGAAGTTCGGGATGGTGGCGCAGACGTGTGCCGAGGCCATTGTGCCGATCGGCGACGAGACGTTGTGCGGCGCAAACGGGATGTAGTAGATCTCGGCCAGGTTGGCGATCTTGCGGCACTCCGACAAGCCGCCGCACTTGGGGATGTCGGGCATAATGATATCGACGGCCTGCTTGGTGATCAGTTCGCGGAACCCGTGGCGCAAGTAGAGGTTCTCGCCAGCGCAGATCGGCGTGGTGGTGGACTGCTTCACTTCGCGCATGGCATCGACGTTCTCGGGTGGTACCGGCTCTTCGAGCCACAGCAGCGGGAACTGCTCGAGATCGCGGGCCAATCGCACAGCGCTCGGCACATCGAGGCGCGTGTGCACATCGGCGGCGACATCGATGTTGGGGCCAGCCGCCTCGATCACCATCTCGACCAGTTTGACCATGCGCTCGTGCTCCCACGGGTCGGCGGTGTAGTTGAAGCGATCCTTTTGCACACCACCAGCGCGGCGATAATCGCCTGTGTAGACGCCGATATCGACATCGATCTTGAGGGCAGTGAAGCCCCGTTCGGCGACTTGCTCAACGACGCGTTTGATCTCGTCGAACTCCATATTCGGCTCGACTTGGCAATCGGCGTAGACACGGATCTTGTCGCGGAATTTGCCGCCGAGCAACTCATAGACCGGCACGCCGAGCGCCTTGCCCTTGAGGTCCCACAACGCCAGCTCAATGCCCGTCAGCGCGGTGATCAGCGCCCCAGCGAAGCCTCCATCGAACACGTGGCGGCGACGAATCTCTTCGAAGATCGCGTCGATGGCGAATGGGTCGCGCCCGATCAGATAGCGTCGTAATTGGTGTATAAGCGCAATGGCTTGCACACCGCCGTGGACACATTCACCCAGGCCAGTGATCCCTTCATCGGTCTCGATTCGCACCCAGAGATGCATGCCGTGCCCTTGGGTTGCGGCGGTTTTGATAGCTGTAATCTTCATTGATCTGCCCTGTCTACAAGCTGTTAGCTCCAGAGCGGTGTTGAACTCGTATGGAAACGACGCGATGGGGCTAACGCTTAGCTGTTACGATGTACCCGTTTTCCTCGCAAGTCGTATTGGCCTTGTTTGTGTCCACCTACTTCGACATCTTCGGCAATCACCTCCGATCGTTATTGTGCAAATAATTGCAAGATAGATGGCAATCGCTTCCCTGTCAAGACAAACTGTTTATGGGAGGGTTTGATACACTTACAGACGAAACGGTAAACGTTATCGGATGTTGCTTTGAGTTGCGTTTACCTAAGAAAATGGCATTACAAAGGGATCTATGTGTTGTATAGATGTACTTTTACCATGGAGGTGCCACTATTGGATGTATGTAAGCTTGTGGGAATCATAAATATTACGAAATATTGTCAATCATAGATATTTTGCAATTATTTGCGATTATACCACAGTGTGATCATGGTAATATCCACATTGATTTCTGATTTGCAATATTATGATATAATGTCGGTATATCCCCCTGTTTATTATCCATACACACACTTGTAGGAGGCTGAGCAGTAAAGGAGATTATTTAATGGCGTAAAAATTTTACCGTTGGAACCGAGTCGTTCTGGCGCGTTTGTACTAGTGCAGTTGCGTTGGCTATAGCAACAGGAATGTAATGTATCGATTCGCCTGTTGCATATCGGAAGAAGCCAAATGGTGCGATTGTCCTAGGTCCTAATCTCAATACCGCAATCTCGCTGGGAAGCGCCACCGCTGGATCTTACCACGACTACCAAGGAGAGTAGCATGGAACGCGATGAGACCAAACGCATGCTATCCCGACGCACGTTCTTACGTGCAATGTTTGCAGGTTCTAGTGCTGCATTGTTAGCAGCTTGTGGGGCAAGCACAGCCGAATCTCCGACAGCGGCACCTGCTGCACCCGCTCCAACGACAGCGCCCGCTCCAACGACAGCGCCCGCTCCAACGACAGCGCCTGCTGCAACCACGGCGCCTGCTGCAACCACGGCGCCTGCCGCGACCGCAGTACCAGTTCCCGAGGCTACCAATACACCCCTACCGCTTCCTGAGGGTGCTGCTGGTAAGCTGACAGTTATCCACCGTACCGAGTACTTCGAAGTTGTTCAACAAATGTTCCGCGATGGGGTGACATCGTTCGCAAGTGATCGAGGAGTCGACCTCGACATTTCGACGGCGAACCCCGAGGTGTTTGGCGATTTCTTGGCCAAGATGCAGGCTGCTGTTCAGGCGGGGGTTCCACCGGATCTTGCCTACCACACGCTCAGTATCCCGCAGATGTACGCCCTCGACATCGTGGAAGATGTCACCGATGTTGTCGAGGCTTTAGTGGCGCAGTACGGCGAAATTGTGCCCGTGAACGCTTCGAAGTTTGCCCAATTTGATGGACGTTGGTATGCAGTGCCGTTTATGAGCCAGACTGGCGGCTGGTTTGGCCGCAAGGATCTGTTCGAGGCGGCAGGCATCGATGTCTACTCACTCGATACGCTCGACAAGCGCCGCGAGGCTGCGTTGGCGATCTCGGACCCCGATAAAGAGATCTGGGGCTGGGGTATCACCATCAACCGTAGCGGCGACGGCCACGGCTTTATTGTCGATACGCTCCAGGCCTTCGGTGCCAGCTTCACCGATATAACTGGCACGAAGGTGACCTTCAACTCGCCCGAAGCGATTGAGGCGGTGGAGTGGCTGCATGAGACGTACACCAGCGACAAGTACAAGCCGATGCTGCCCCCCGGCATCGAGAGCTGGACAGACACCAGCAACAACGAGGCCTACTTGGCTGGTAAAGTGGGTATGACGCTGAACCAGTTCAGTATTTATGCGAAGGCTAAGGCCGATAAGAACCCTGTGTTCGAAGGCACGGCGCTGATGCGCAAGCCCGCTACCAAGGATGGTCGCGTTCTTGAGGGTGGGGCCAGCGGTTGGCTCACCATCTTCAAGGGTGCCAAGAACATCGATCTGGCTAAGGAACTCATCCTCCACCTGTGCACCCCGGCCATCATTAACCCGATGGTGCGTGAAGGTGGCGCGTTGTTCTTGCCTGCCTACAAGAACCTGTGGAGCGATGAGATCTTGGCGATGGACCCGAACTACGCCGCAGTTCGAGACATCATCTTTAACCCCGAGCCGTACAACGGTACCTCGCACCCTGCAGAGCCGAATGCAGCGATCGACGGCATCCTTGCTGCCTCGATCCCCAGCCAGATGATGGCGAACGTTGTCTCTGGTCAAATGACGGCTGCGCAGGCAGTTGCCGATGCTCATGACCGCATTGTGCAACTGTTCGAGGAGGCTGGGTTGATGCAGTAATTGGGTGGCTATCGCTAGCAATTGAATCGCGTGTTACTCGGTGGCTTGTAAACGCTTCGGGCGACACGCGATTCAATCCTTGCTCAAGGGAGAGAAGCCATGGCAAAACGAACTACGAGCGGTGCCTTAGCAACGCTAGCCCCACGCGCTCGTGCAACGCGATCCAAACGAATCGAAGCGGTGCTTGGCCGTGATTGGAAGGTGGCGTTACCATTTGTGTTGCCGCTAGTAGTTATCATGGTCGGCTTGATTTTTTGGCCCTTCGTTAATGCTGTCCTGTTAAGCTTCACCACCCGTAATATGGTGACTCGCTCGGAGCAGTACGTGGGCTTGGCCAACTACGTCCGGCTCTGGGCCGATCCCGAGTTTCGTGGTGCCGTCAACAACACGATTCTTTTCACGGTTGTATCGGTAGTGTGTAAGCTGATCGTTGGCCTTATCATCGCACTGCTGCTCAATAGCCGCTTACCCTTCCGCAATGTGCTTACAGGCCTGATGCTGCTGCCCTGGATTGTGCCCGAAGTGGTGACGGCGATGGCGTGGCGCAGCATCTACGACCCCATCTTTGGCGGCCTAAACCCCATTCTGCAGGGCTTGGGGCTGATTAATCGTCGTGTGGCGTGGCTCTCCGAACCTGCCCTGGCGATGCCGAGTGTGATCTCGGTGAATATCTGGAAGGGTATTCCGTTCTACACCATCCTGCTGTTGGCGGGCCTCAAGGCGATCGATAAAGAGTTGTACGAGGCCGCTGAGGTCGATGGTGCGAGTGCGGTCGATCGCTTCCGCCATATCACTCTGCCGGGCTTGAAGTATGTGATCGCGGTGACGGTGCTGCTCTCGACGATCTCAACCTTCAATACCTTCGGCCTGGTCTACCTGATGACTGGCGGTGGCCCTGGTGGTGCGACACGGCTGTACTCGATCCTGGCTTACGAACGAGCGATCATCGGTCTGCGCTTCGGGCCGGGTGCTGCAGTGGCGTTCAGTATGGCTCCCGTGCTGGCGCTGTTCATCCTGCTGCTCGCCCGCTTTATGCGCCGCGATTCCAATGCTGTCACCGACGAGAGTTGGGTCGATCGGCTATTTAGCAAGTTGGGCAAGCTCCTGAACGTGGTTGGCGATATTCTGTGGTGGCCGTTCGAGCAACTTGCGTACTTGGTGGAGGCGCTGTTTGCCCGTTTCAAAGCTCTGCTGAAGGCAGGTCGACCTGAGAGCGAGCGGTATCGCCCATTGCTGAGCTTTGGCCAGCGCGAACGGTTGGGTATGACTCTGCGGATTGTGGCGCTGCTGCCATTGCTCTTCTTCGTGCTGTTCCCGTTCTATTGGATTGTAATTACCTCGTTCAAGACCGATCTCCAGATCCAACAGTTCCGTTCGATCTTCTGGCCGGATCCTTGGACACTCGATCAGTACAAGGCACTGCTGTTCCGCACCGCGTATATGACGTGGTTCCGCAACACGGTGTTTGTGTCGACCGTCAGTACGATTCTGGCGGTGGGTTTGGCGTCCTTGGCGGGGTACGCATTGGCGCGACTCAAGTTCTTGGGCGCTAATACGCTGACCACGGCATTGCTGATTACGTATCTGTTGCCTGGTTCGCTGCTGTTTATTCCGCTCTACCGTATCCTCACCACGCTCGGCATCATCAACACGCATCTGGCGCTGATCACGACGTATCCCACGTTCCTGATGCCATTTGCTGCTTGGGTGATGCTCGGCTACTATCGTTCCATCCCGGAAGATCTTGAAGAAGCCGCGATGATCGATGGTGCCACTCGCCTTGTTGCCTTCCTACGTGTCACCTTGCCACTGGCGGCGCCCGCTCTTCTGGCGGTAACGCTGTTCGCCTTCACGAACGCCTGGAACGAGTTCTTGTTCGCGTTTGTGTTTATCACCAGTGAGAATCTCAAGACGCTGCCCGTTGGCCTGCAATTGCTGGTCTTTGGCGATATCTACCCGTGGGGGCAGATGATGGGCGCCTCGCTGCTGATGGCGATTCCGGTGACGGCCATCTACGTCTACACTCAGAAGTATATGGTTGAAGGTTTGACCGCTGGTAGTGTGAAAGGCTAATTTGGGTCTGGGTGTGAGATGGTGGTGGCGCACCGCTGTTTCGCACCCATTTTTATTTTCACCGCACTCCGCTTCCCGCGCCGCTGAAAACCGCACTGCAATCAATACGGATAAATCGATGTACATTGCTGATCTTCGGGTAACGCCGATCGCTTTCGGCGACCCGCCGCTTCACGCCGCCTCGGGCCTGCACGCGCCCTACGCGCTGCGCACGATCGTCGAAGTTGTGAGTAATACGGGGATTGTTGGGATCAGCGAGACGCACGGCGGCGTCGATGTGCAACGCGATCTCGAAGCCGCACGCGACCTTGTGATCGGGCGCGATCCGTTCCGCCTCGCTGCATTGGAGCAAGCGCTCGGTGGCGGCGGCTGGTCGGGCGATGTGCAGCAGGCCGCGAGCGGTCTGCGCTGGCCGCCCCGTACCTACGGCGCGATCGAGGTCGCCTGCCTGGATCTGATCGGCAAGGCGCTCGGCGTGCCTGTGTACGATCTGCTCGGTGGCCGCGTGCGCGATCGGGTCGATTTCAGCGCGTACCTGTTCTACAAGCAGGCTGGCGCTGGCGGTCGCTTCGGCTTTGAGCGCGATCCCGACGCTGCTCCCGGTTGGCCCACCGCCCTGCAAGATGCCGCGCTCGATGCCGAATCGCTGGTGGCGCAGGCCAAGGCGATGGTCGAGGCCTTCGGCTTCCGCTCGCTCAAGCTCAAAGCGGGTGTGCTGGAGCCGGACGAGGAGGTGCGCACCATCCGCCTGTTGCGCGAGGCGTTTGGGCCAGATGTGCCGCTGCGCATCGACCCGAACGCGGCTTGGTCGGTGGAGACGAGCCTGCGCTGCGCCAAGGAACTGCGCGGTTTGCTCGAATATTACGAGGACCCAACCGACGGTAAGCAGGGCATGGCCGAGGTCGCCAAGCAGTGCGGCATCCCGCTCGCCACCAATATGTGCTGCGTGAGTTTCGCCGATCTGCCGGAGACGATCCGCCTGAACAGCGTGCAGATCATCCTGGGCGATCACCACTACTGGGGCGGGCTGCGCGCCTCGGTCGAATTGGCCCGCATCTGCCGCACGTGGGGCATTGGCCTCTCGATGCACAGCAACTCGCATTTGGGCATCTCGCTGGCCGCGATGACGCATTTGGCCGCCGCCGTGCCGAATCTCACCTACGCCTGCGACACGCACTACCCCTGGCAGACGGAGGAGGTGATTGTGGGTGGCAAATTGCAGTTCAAGGATGGTGCGCTGGAGGTGCCGCACGGCCCAGGTTTAGGGGTCGAACTCGACTACGAGGCGCTGGCACGCCTGCATCAACAATACCTGGACTGTGGCCTGACCAAGCGCGACGATGAGGTGGAGATGCAGAAGATCCAGCCGGGCTGGAAGTATCGCCGTCCCCGTTGGTGAGCGCTCAGCGATACACGCATCGCATGCCCAAGATGGGTTACAATATCGGCAACCAGTTCGAGGCGCGTGTGCAACCTGCGACGGCTGGGTGTTCGATCAACGGTGATCGGCGGCGCGTTGTCGCACCCCGTCACCAGTACAGGTCAGGGTGAGACGCCGACTATCGTCTCGCTCAAGGAGAGGAGTATTGCAACGGTGGGCACATTACTCGACACGTTTCGGTTGGATGGCCGAGTAGCGCTGATCACAGGTGGCGCAGGTGGGCTGGGAATCGTGTTTGCGGAAGCGCTGGCCCAGGCTGGCGCGGATGTTGTGTTGATGGGGCGACGGCTCGCGCCCGTGCAAGAGGTCGCCGAACGAGTGGCGGCTGAGACGGGCCGACGCGCGCTCGGCCTCTCTGGCGATGTGACCAAACTGGAGGATATGCAGTCGGTTGTCGATCAGGTGTTGGAGCAGTTTGGGCGGCTCGACATCCTGGTCAACAACGCTGGCATCAATATCCGCAAGCCAACGATTGAGTTCCCGCTGGAAGATTGGCACGCGGTGGTGGACACCAGCCTGACGGGCACGTTCATTGGCTGCAAGGTCGCCGCTCCAGCTATGATCAAGGCGGGTTGGGGTCGCATCATCAACGTAAGCTCGATGTTTGGTCAAGTCGGCGTGGCGGATCGGCCAGCCTACACGGCGGCGAAGGGCGGCATGATCCAGTTGACCCGCACGCTCGCGCTCGAATGGGCGCGCTACGGCGTGAACGTGAACGCGCTGGCTCCGGGACCGTTCTTCACCGAGATGAACAAGCCACTGATGAATGACCCCGAGAAATACCAGTGGTTTGTTGATCGACTGCCGATTGGCCGCTGGGGCCAGCCAAGCGAGTTGGCGGGCGCGATCGTCTTCCTATCCTCCGAGGCCGCCAGCTTTATGACTGGCGCGACGCTCACCATCGACGGCGGCTGGACCGCACAATAACGTTTCGTGGCGGGGAATCGTCGCCGAGATGTTGGTGGCGCTTCCCCGTTTTCGCAAGGTGAATGATGACTGAATCCTCTACTGCTCAAACCCCGCAGCAACTCGCCGAACGAGTACGCGCGCTCTGCCTGCAAACGCTGATAGATGCGTATCAGCAGGCCCGCGACGATGGTATGTGCGCCGATGGCGCATGGGAAGTGGCGCTCGACCAAGTGCGTGCGCTGCAACTCGCCGATCTGCTCGCCGATGAGCCGCCTACTCGCTAAACAGTCTGCGGAGCATCATCACCTAGCCACGATCGTTGGTGTGCTCAACCAATGCTATAATCGTTTCACCGACCGAGCCATCGCCAAAAACACAAGTCCGTATCGGCAGTGGTATCGCCTATTTCACTTTACTGTGCGAGGAGCAAATGACCGACATCCAGAAGAAAAGTGGCTATCTTGAGGTCGACCCCGAAGTGGAGATCTACTACGAAGAATATGGCTCGGGCGCCCCGATCCTCTTTATCCCCGGGTGGACCTTCACTACCGCCATCTTCGAGAAACAGATCGCCCACTTTGCACGCACCAACCGCGTCATCTTGATCGATCCCCGCAGCCAAGGCCGCTCGACCAAGACGACGCAGGGCAACGATTACACGACGCAGGGCATCGACGTGGCGAAGCTGATCGCTGCGCTCGAACTGAAAGATGTGGTGTTGGTCGGTTGGTCCACGGGCAGCCTCACCAACCTGAGCTACGTGAAGCACGCGGGCACCAGCGCTCTCAAGGCCGTGGTGGGCATCGACATGTCGCCCAAGCCGCTCTCGACCAACGACAGCGACTGGGTAGAGGGTCCGCTCGACGAGATCGCAGGTGCATACCGCACCTTCCTGCACTCGCCCAAGGGTCAGCGCGAATTCATCGAGTGGTACGCCACCGAAGTGATGGTGCAGCGCGAACTGAGCGCCGACGAACTCGACTGGATCGTCGCACAATCGGCGCGTACGCCGCACCCCTTGGCCGCAGCGCTGTTCGCCGACGCCATGTTCTCGGATTACCGCGCCGAGGCGACGCAGGTCAGCGAAGCTGTGCCCACGCTCTACGTCATCGCCGAGCACTGGGCCGAGACTGCCGTGCCGTTTATGCAGAATAACTTCCCCAAGATCAAGACCGAAGTGTTCGGCGGCCATATGATGTTCTGGGAGCACTCCGAGCGCTTTAACTCTGTCCTTGAGGCGTTTATCGCCAGCGCCTAACACATGTTGGCGTCTCCATCGGCAATAAAAAGCCGATGGAGACGCCCGATTTGACAGTTTATGGCAATTTGTGTATAATCCGCTGTGTTGCGACGATCCCCGATAGCTCAACGGTAGAGCGGCTGACTGTTAATCAGTAGGTTCCAGGTTCGAATCCTGGTCGGGGAGCCAAAAAGAAACCTTGCTCACTACGAGCAAGGTTTTTTGTTTGCCTCAGTTCCAACTCGCTTTGGGAAAAGGGCGCATCGGCAACCCCAACGCTCATCGCTGGTTTGTCATGCGCCCTATCAAACCAACCCTAAGAAGCGATCACCTTTCGGCTGGCCAACAGAATCTCTGAGCCATCACGCGGCGAGCGGGTGATCACCTCAATCGTCGCTGGTGTTGGCTGCGCCAATGCCGGGAAGGTGATCGTCGCCTGGAACGGCCCTGGCTTGCCAACATCGGCCTGTAAGACCTCCGTGTTGACGCTGCCCAGCACCGCGCCGGTGGCCGTGTCCTTCAGACGCACCGTGATCGCGCCCTCGAAGGCGCTGCCGCTCCCAAAACCCTGCACGAGTAGCGGCGAGCTAACCTGCGCATCTTGTTCAGGGACGCTGATCACCGCCTCGACGCCGCCAGCAAACGGCGCCTCATAGCGCCAGCGATAATAGTGCTGGCCAACATTGCCCATCTCAACTTGGTACTGCTGCGGGTTGCTAGGCGTGTAGGTCAACAGCCGACGCTCGAACGCCTGAAACATCACCTCGCGCTCGATCCCGCCGACCTTCACCTTGGTCCAGAATGCCTCGGTTGTGGGATAACCAAGCGTGAACAGCCAGTCAATGATCGGCTGGTTGGTTACAAGTCGGCCATTCTCATAGACCGTGCCACGACGATTCATATCGTCCCAGAAGACGCGCGGGATACCGAAGCCGCGCTCTATGCGCACAATCTCGGTTGCCGGGCTGTTCGCATACTGCGGCAGATCATTAGCCCCCTCGGGCAGAAACTCACTGGTGACGTGGTCGCCGAGCGCACGGCCAGCTGGCGTGTTATAGATCCGCACTAAGCTAGCGTAGGTCGGGAAGGTGTTGCTGGGGTCGCCAGCGATAGGGATCGAGGGTGCATCGAGCGGAATAAACTCGTTCGCGCCAACCTGCACCTGCCCGGTGATCAACTCGTTCACCAGCAAGCCGTTCGTCACAAACCAGGCGCTATTCGGATCACCGTTCGGATCGCTGATCTCCATGCGGCTCTTATCGAAATACTGCACCGCACGTCGGCCACCTGGACTATCGGCATACGCCTCCATCAGCTGTGTGGTGAATGGCTCCGGCCCCCAGACCCACGAATAATTGGCAACACCACGCTGAATGGGAATCCCCGTGCGTTGCCAGAGGCGCTCAAACGCTGGCTGAGCGATTGGGGCGGCGCTGGCCACGCCGAGGCTCGTTAACACCATTGAGGCGATTGCAATGTATCTCCAAAAAATACGCATCGTCGCTCCTCCTGTTTATTCGTTAGCACAACACGCAATCCCCGCTCGAAAAACAAGTGGCCGCTTTTGTGCATAGGAAAGCGACCACAGAAACGATCTCGAATTGTGAGCAGTTATGCGCTACTCCCATGACGCCGCTCGATGCTGTTCCGTTTCATCCCCTACATCAAGAAGCCTTGTACCTGAACATACAGCAGACATTGATCCCTGAATCCTGCTTCGCATCCGAGTTGGGAGCCAAAAAAAGAAACCTTGCTCTCAAAGAGCAAGGTTCTCTTACGCTCGGCGTCTTCTCACCGATAGCCTCCAGTTTTTTGGGAAAGAAAGATCGCGTCGTCAACCCCAACGTCCGTCGCTACGGGCAATCGCCGTCGTGTACAACCTGTGCGCGCTCGGACAGCGATGGCGCTACGCGCCACAACGCGCGCCGCTTTAGGCGCGGCCATACAGCGTTGCTCGCTGAACGCTTGGAACACGAGGATATTCGGCGTGTTAACGGCGATGGCTTGGACGCAGTGCAATGAAGAAGCGCGACCAGCTACGGGGTTGCTCTGCCTGCTGTGGCACTGGCAGTGGCGTGCGCTTGCCACCTGAGCGCCGACAGGAAGGGCAACGGGTCTGTTGCTCGCGCACAACGCTAGTAAACAGACCGCCGCAATCGACGCATTTGTGCCGATGGAAGGCATCGGGCCGATGATAGGTCTGGTGCACCGAACACCATACACCCTGATGTCGGCAGGCGCGGCAGAGGTGTGTGGGTTGATCGCTAACCCGGTGAGGCATCTCGCGCCAATCGCGATTGCCGATCCCGCTAAAATCGCCGCACAGGTCGCACATCACAACTTGTACGCCGCTAGGTCTCATTTGGTAGCTCATCGTGTACACCCTTGTAACACTAGCTCAATAGCACGCCCCTGTGCAATTAGGAAAACTGCGAACAGATAGGGCTTAGTCCATGTCACCCCCTATTGTAACGTACAAAACTAAAAAAGCAAGCCTTTTTGTGTACTTTCGATAGTTTCTAAGGTCGATTGTTGTGATATTTGCACAAATAGAAGCGTATAAGCGATATTAGACTGACAATATGATAACAGCATAGAACTGTTTATAGCGCTGTTTAATCAGGTATAGCATCAAGAAATCCTTATCAACATGTAAATCGCCCTGGTTGTCGTAAGACAACCAGGGCGGTAGGCGGAGTAGATTGTTTAGTGGACTTAGGAAGCGGCGGTAACGGTAGAACCGCTCGTCACGGGCGTGCTCGTAGCGGGAATTTCGGGAACCAGATCCGGGTACGCGACGCTGCCGTGCTCCCCGAAGTCCAACCCAGCCTCTTCCTCGGCAGCGCTGACGCGCAGGCCAACTGTGACCTTAATCAGGTAGAACATCGCACCACTCGTCACAGCCGTCCACACGCCACAGGCCACCACGCCAATGATCTGCGCGACGATCAACGAACCCGAGCCAGTGGTGAGCAGACCGCTCTCGGTGTGGAACAGACCCAGAGCGATGGTGCCCCAGATACCGTTGAACAGGTGAACCGGCACGGCGCCGACCGGATCGTCGACCTTGAAGCGCTCCAACAGCGGCACGGTGACGACGATGACCACACCACCGATCAGACCAATGATGATTGACGCCAGCGGTGTGATAAAGGCACAGGGAGCGGTCACAGCCACCAGGCCACCCAGCACACCGTTCAGGGTCATACCAAGATCAGCCTTGCCCGAGCGCAGCCAGTAGAGGAGCATGGCGGCAAGACCACCAGCTGCCGCACCCAAGTTGGTGTTGACAGCGACCAGAGCGATCGCATCCGCATTGCCACCAATCGCAGCCAATTGGCTACCAGGGTTGAAGCCGAACCAGCCCAGCCACAGGATGAAGACGCCCAGTGTTGCAATCGTAATAGAGTGGCCAGGGATCACATTGGCGCTGCCATCCTTGTTGAACTTGCCAAGGCGCGGCCCCACAATGATGGCGCCCATCAACGCAGCCCAGCCACCGACGCTGTGCACCACCGTCGAGCCAGCGAAGTCGAGGAAACCCAGCTCTGTCAGCCAGCCACCACCCCAGACCCAGTGCCCGAAGATCGGGTAGATCAGCAAGCTGATCACTGCAGTGTAGATCAAATAGCCACTGAACTTGGTACGCTCGGCCATCGCACCCGAGACGATCGTCGCGGCAGTACCAGCGAACACAAGCTGGAAGATCCAGACCGCCATCGTCGGTATGCCGGCAGTATCGCTCTCAAGACCAGTAAGGAAGAAACCTGTCATACCGATGAATGGGGAACCTTCGCCGAACATCAGCGCGTAGCCGATCGCCCAGTAGGCAATTGAAGCGAACAGGAAATCCGCTAGGTTCTTGAACAGAATGTTGACGGTATTCTTCGAGCGTGTGAGGCCAGCCTCAACCAGCGAGAAACCTGCCTGCATAAAAAAAACCAGGAATGCTGCAACCAGCACCCAAACCGTATTGATACCACGTGCCAGTTCATCGACCGTGGGTGGTGCATCTTGTGCAAATGCGTCCCCGGTGAACAGGAGCAGCATAGTCGAAACGCCCAACACCGTAAACAGTTTCCGTCGTCCTGTTCCAAACAACTGTTTTGCCATCTTCCAAAGCATCGAGTTCCCTCCTTAAACGAATCTGCCCCGCACTGCGAACTGAGCAGTACACAATGTGAGCCAACCCTAATCGGCAACAACAGGCACTGTGTTGATCTCGACAGGGGGCTTTGGCTGCCACGCGAAAGCGAGGCGTAGCAGCGGCGGAGTAACCAACGTTGTTACCAGTGTGACAACAATTAATACCGAGAATACTTCAGGTGTGAGCAGACCAGCCGCTAACCCCGCGCCTGCAAGCACTAACGCAACCTCGCCACGCGAGATCATCCCGACACCGATCTGTGTCGCCGAGCGGAGTGTAAAGCCGCCCATCCAGGCTCCCATCCCACCACCGATCACCTTCGTCAACAGAGCCACAACAATCAACCCCAACGTCAACCACGGTGCACCTAACAGACCATCCACATGTGCTTGTAGACCGATATTGATAAAGAAGATCGGGATAAAGAAGCCATAACCGAGCGCGGCGGAGCCATGGTGAACGATATGACTCGTATCGGTATGCCGTGCGACGACCACACCCAACAAATAGGCTCCCGTGATCGTGGCTACGCTCCCAAGCGCCTCGGCTGCCCAAGCGTATACCAGCACGATTCCAAGGAACAGTGCTAAACAGGCCTCGCGATTGTGCAGATGCTGCTCCCACCGCACTACCATCGGAATGAGCTTATCGCCGATGAACCAAGCGATTGGGAAAAAGAGGATCATCTTGCCAAGGGTGAGGATCAGGTTGCCTTCGCCCGCAAGGCTCATCACCAACGCGAACACAAGCACGCCTAGCACATCGTCGATAATGGCAGCCCCAAGGATGGTTACACCTTCACGGGTGCGCAATCGCCCTAGTTCACGTAGCGTCTGCGCCGAGATACTCACACTAGTGGCTGTGAGCACCGCGCCCAGAAACAGCGCATACCGCCACTCCATCCCCACAAGTGTGCCCACCGCTAGCCCTGCGAAAAGCGGCAGCACCACGCCGCCGATCGCTGTAAGCATCGCTGTTTTGCCAGTTTGCCGTAGGGCTATGGTATCGGTTTCAAGGCCAGCCATAAACATCAGCAAAATGACGCCAATATCGGCTAGCAAGTGCAGTATCTCGTTTTCGTGGAGCCAACCAAGGAGAGAGGGACCGAGGATCAAACCCAACAACAATTCACCAAATACAGCTGGCATACCACAGCGAAGACTAAGCTGCGCCGCGATTTTTGCGCCGAGAAGAATGCCAGCTAATGGGAGAAGCATTTGCAGGGTTGTACTCAAGGCTCGTCTCCTTGATCTTATGCTGAACAGAACAACGCCGGCTGGATCGACAGTGATCCTACCGGCGTCGCTTCATCGCTTGTAGTTTAGTAAATCTTTAACTTCGGTGGGACTATAATACGTGCTTGTGATAGTTTTCGCTATAGGCATAGGCACCTAAATCATGCCCTTTTGCTCTGTGCAATTTGTACAAATGTCTTGTGCAGTGTACTGCTATGAGGTCTAGATGAGAGGTTTGTTAGCTCCAATCGACATGCGGTGTGTGGTATATGCACAAATCAAAAGGAGCTATGCAGCCAGTCCGTTGCCCGTATCACCTAAAAAGAGCTGTGTGTTATAAGCTACAAGGGGATGTTAATCGTCATTATTCGATCGAGCGGGGTATAATGCAGAGGCGATGTTGTATCAAAGCGAGGATTATTCGGCAGTGCATTGGTTTGAGTTAGAGGATATGCACAAAACAAGGATGAACAGAGCGATCGACACTCACGCGCCAGCATTATCATCTCACCTTCTGGCTGTAGGCGAAAAGGGTTAAATCGTACAATTCTTCCATGGGATTTGATATTACGTACACTGGCAAATCAGAGGAAGCTGTAGGACCACTCATACTCTCCTTGCCTTGCACTCTCAACCGTTACATTCGCGTGTTTCATCATCGACGTATAGAGTGTATGCTCCACTGCGCTCTTAGTCGCAGACGAACGAACCAGGAGAACCTCGCTCACCTGGGAGCGGGGTTCAGCTTCTTTATCGCCAGCAACCGTCCTAAGTCGTTGTGTTTTAGGAACAGGTGGCATCGGCAAATTTAGCATCCGCCATTATATAGTAACGCTCATTGTGTGAACATTGCATGCTGCTTCTGGTGCGGGCATACAGCGCATTACGATCATTTTTTATGTGGAAAACAATTTTATAAATTCTTATCCAGGCAGTAACTTTATTAAAGCTACTTCGTTTCTTTATATATAAACAATAGTGTGTAGTGAGCGAATGAAAGGAGAGTAAGATGTTTTCCTTAAGAGCGTGTTTAAGAATTATGCGTATTATGATGATGATCAAGCCAACGGAG
>CALKHR010000057.1 GCA_937988885.1 uncultured Roseiflexaceae bacterium
ACGGCATTCATCCCCGGCCTAAAGGCACGGGGCTTTCTGCCGCCTTTTCTGTAAAACAACGTCGCTGCGGATCAACCGGTATGATCGCTGTGGTATGGTTGGGCGTCGTATCGTGTTGATGTTTCAGTGGTTTCTTGATAAACAATGTCTTTATAAGGTGTCCACATGTTGCAAGCATGTAACATGTTATTGAAACAAAATGTTTCACGAATGATACACGAATGTTACATGTTTCTGCGTGAAACACTCTTGACATTGGATTAAGGCATGCTAGGATAACGGTACAACGACTTAAACAATATGATGTGTCTATTGCAATGATGGAAGTTTGCAATAGGATTTCCCAGGTGAGTGACGTGCAATGGAGCTCGGCTCTTGCTTCGTGCTGGCATCGTTGCCAAGTCTTACCCTCCAGCCCCTGACATCCCGAACTCCCTCGTCTGACCCTTATTTCACCTGATGTGATTTTATTGTAGAGGAGCGTACATACGGCTCTTTCGAACTGGGCGCTTAGTAGCGCTTGGCTTTGTGTTGCCAAAAACCTGTTTCTTGATCCTCGGCAGAATGGAAAGGAGGGGTAAGCAAAGCGAGGATCACAGGTTTGAGGGATAACGTGCTCGCCTACTCAATAGTCTTCCAATGAAGGAAGCGAAGGAGACAACACTCATGCCTGAATCATTTCTTGGTGAACTGCTCGGCACCATGATGTTGGTGCTCTTGGGTGATGGCGTGGTGGCGGCAGTGCTCTTGAACAAATCGAAAGCACAGGGTGCAGGCTGGATCGTGATCACAGCCGGATGGGCGTTCGCTGTGATGTGCGGCATTTTTGTGTCTGCGGCATTTGGTAGCCCAGGTGCCGATCTCAACCCCGCTGTAACGATTGCTGTGATGGTTCGTGGTGGTTATTCGGTAACAGTCGGCCTTCTCCACATGGTTGCGCAGATGATCGGCGCTTTCATTGGAGCGGTGTTGGTATGGTTGGCGTACCTGCCACACTGGGCCGAAACCGAAGATCCGGGCACAAAGTTGGGTGTGTTCAGCACTGGCCCTGCCATTCGCAATCCTACGACCAACCTCATCGCTGAGATCATTGGTACGTTCGTTTTGGTCTTTGTGATCTTCTCGATCTTCAGCGCCACAGGTGCGACGAGTGGTGATCCTGCTCCTGGCGTTGGCCCATACTTGGTCGCCGCGTTGGTGTGGGGCATCGGCCTCAGCTTGGGTGGCCCCACAGGCTACGCCATTAACCCTGCACGTGACCTCGGCCCGCGTATCGCTCACTTCGTGTTGCCAATCGCTGGCAAGGGCGATTCCGACTGGTCGTACTCTTGGATTCCGGTGGTTGGCCCGCTTGTCGGTGGCGCGCTTGCGGCAGTTCTCTTTATGGCTTTTGGCGGTAGCTAGTGTTGTTGCTGTTGACGGGTATACTCTCTTGATCCACACTTACCTGTCAACAGCGCACTAGCCTTTGAGCATGCAACGAGGAGGTTCACTGTGAAGAAGTTGATAAACTCGCCAGAGAATGTCGTCAAGGACGCCCTTGCAGGTATCGCCCTGGCGCATCCTGAGCTAGAAGTGCACTACGATCCCGATTTCATCGTGCGAGCCGGTGCGCCGTTTCAGGGCAAAGTAGGCATCATCTCGGGCGGTGGTAGTGGTCACGAGCCGATGCACGGCGGCTTTGTAGGCAAAGGTATGCTCGATGCCGCATGCCCAGGCGCGATCTTCACCTCGCCCGTACCCGACCAGATGTTGGCCGCCACCAAGGCGGTCGATGGTGGGGCCGGGGTGTTGCACATCGTGAAGAACTACACTGGCGACGTAATGAACTTCGAAATGGCTGCCGAGTTAGCCAGTGCCGAGGGCATTCAAGTAGCGAGTGTGGTCACGAATGACGATGTGGCGGTGAAGGATAGCTTGTACACGGCTGGCCGACGCGGCGTAGGCGTGACGGTGTTGCTTGAGAAGATCGCGGGCGCAGCTGCTGAGAGCGGCGCGGATCTTGCCGAAGTAACACGTATCGCCCAAAAGGTCAATAGCCTCGGTCGCTCGATGGGCATGGCGCTGACATCGTGCGTAGTCCCGCATGCTGGGAAGCCCACCTTCGATCTGCCAGAAGATGAGATCGAGATCGGTATCGGCATTCACGGTGAACCAGGCCGCAGGCGCATCAAGATCACGAACGCTGCCGAGATCACCGAGATGCTGGTCACACCGATTCTGGAGGATCTGCCGTTCAAGAGCGGTGATACAGTGCTTGCGTTCGTCAACGGTATGGGTGGCACCCCCTTGATCGAGCTATACGTCGTCTACAACGAGCTTGCCAAGATCCTCAAGGGCCACAATATCACAATTGGTCGTAACCTGGTGGGGAACTACATCACCTCGCTCGAAATGGCCGGTTGTTCGATAACGTTGCTCCGGCTCGATGACGAGCTTACGAAGCTTTGGGATGCACCTGTACGCACGCCAGCACTGCGCTGGGGGCTGTAACTGCACTCAAAACGTTTTGCGTTTTGAGATGCGTCTGGTAGCATATACGCAAAACGCTTTGAGAAGCTACAGCAAAACGTGGAGGGTAGCATGCAAATCACCGCCGAACATGTGATCCGTTTTCTCGAAGGTGTGGCTGCCACGATCAAGGAGCATCGTGATGAGCTAACCCAGCTCGATTCCCCGATCGGTGATGCCGATCACGGCATCAATCTGGATCGTGGATTCACCGCGGTATTGGCGAAATTGCCAACCGTAGCCGATAAAGACATCGGCACTATTCTCAAAACCACTGGAATGACTCTCGTTTCAACGGTGGGCGGCGCCTCCGGGCCATTGTACGGCACGGCATTTTTGCGCGCTGGTATGGCCTTGGCCGACCGCTACGAGTTGAACGAGGGCGAGATCGTTGCAGCACTCGACGCCGCTCTCGAGGGTATCATCTCCCGAGGCAAGGCGAACCGTGGCGATAAAACTATGGTCGATGCGATCGCACCGGGCATCGATGCGCTGAAGGAGGCGATGGCGAACGGCGCAGACTTCGTGACTGCGGTGCGCCAGGCTGTCGCCGCCACCGAGGCCGGTATGAAGGCGACGATCCCACTTGTGGCGCTCAAGGGTCGCGCTTCCTACTTGGGCGATCGGAGCATCGGTCATCAGGACCCTGGCGCAACGTCGTCGTTCTACATCGCCCAAGTGCTGCTGAAGACGGTTGAAAGTATTGGATAGCGACGAAATCGGGCAATGCTTTCGGCGGAAACGCGACTTGCTACTCTGCCATCTCGCAAATGTGTCGTTGCGCTGCATGTGAGCTGCTCGATATCATAAGACAAGGGAGTCGTATCATGGCGAAATATGCTGCCGCTATCGATCAAGGCACAACGAGTACCCGATTTATGGTGTTCGATCACGAGGGTCATGTCGTCTGTTACGATCAGAAGGAACATGAGCAAATCTTTCCCAAGCCCGGCTGGGTTGAGCACAACCCCGACGAGATTTGGGAACGAACCCAGAGCGTGATCAGAAGTGCGTTGCATAAGGGCAATATCGATCCGAAGGATATTGCGGCGGTTGGTATCACGAATCAGCGTGAGACGGCGGTGGTATGGGATAAACGCACGGGCAAGCCGCTGTACAATGCGATTGTGTGGCAGGATACCCGCACCGACCAGATCATCAATGAGTTCGCCAAGGATGGCGGACAGGATCGTTTCCGCGATAAGGTCGGTTTGCCGCTCGCTACGTATTTCAGCGGTCCGAAGATCAAATGGATACTCGATAATGTGAGCGGCGCCCGCGAGGCTGCCGAACGCGGCGATGCGATCTTCGGCAATATCGACACCTTCTTGCTGTGGAACTTGACTGGCGGCACCAATGGTGGCTTGCACATCACCGATGTGACCAACGCTAGCCGCACCATGCTGATGGATCTGAAGACCCTCGATTGGGACGATGAGATCCTGAAGGTGATGGGTATACCGCGCCAGATGCTGCCCGAGATCCGGCCTTCGAGCCAGGTCTACGGCAACGCCGTGGGCGATCTGGCGGGCGTGCCAGTCGCGGGTATCTTGGGCGACCAGCAGGCCGCCACGATGGGCCAAACCTGCTTCAACCCAGGCGAGGCCAAGAACACCTACGGTACTGGCTGTTTCATGCTGATCAACACGGGCGAGGAGTTGGTGCCCTCTAAGAGCGGCTTGCTCACCACGGTCTGCTATCAGTTGGGCAACAATAAGCCTGTCTATGCGCTGGAAGGCTCGATCGCGATCGCTGGTGCATTGGTGCAGTGGTTGCGCGACAACCTGGGCATGATCACCAGCAGTGCCGAGGTGGAAGCGCTCGCCAAGAGCGTGGAGGATAACGGCGGCGTCTACTTCGTGCCGGCCTTCTCGGGCCTGTTCGCGCCGTACTGGCAGTCGAACGCGCGCGGCGTGATCGCTGGCCTGACGCGCTACGTGAATCGCGGCCATATCGCCCGCGCTGTGCTGGAGGCCACCGCCTGGCAGACCCGCGAAGTGCTCGACGCGATGGAGAAGGACTCCGGCGTGACGCTGAAGGCGCTCAAAGTCGATGGCGGTATGGTGTACAACAATACGCTGATGCAGTTCCAGAGCGATGTGCTGGGCGTGCCCGTCATTCGCCCGAAGGTGGCCGAGACGACCGCGCTTGGGGCGGCCTACGCCGCTGGCTTGGCGACGGGCTTCTGGGAGTCGCTCGATGACCTGCGTCAGAACTGGCAGATCGATCAGACGTGGGAGCCAAAGATGGACGAGGCAGCCCGCGAACAACAGTATGCCATGTGGAAGAAGGCTGTGACGCGCACGTTCGATTGGGTGGACTAACCAGTTCGGTGCGGCAAACACAAGGGGAGTGCGATGGTCAACCTCCTAATCGTCTCGCATAGTGCTCAGTTGGCGGCTGGCGTACAAGAGTTTGCCAGCCAAGTCGCAGACAATTCGGTGAAAATCGCGGCGGCTGGTGGCACTGCCGATGGTTCATTGGGCACCAGCGTCGAGCGAATATTAGCCGGGTTGGAGGAAGTCGCCTCGCCGGATGGTGTGTTGGTTCTGGTCGATCTCGGCAGTGCCGTGATCAGTGTTGAGATGGCGCTGGAATCGTACAGCGGCGGACCTGCGCTGATCAGTGACGCCCCGCTTGTTGAAGGCGCTTATCTTGCGGCGCTGGAGGCGAGTGCCGAAGGTGCGACGCTGGAGCAGGTGGCCGAGGCGGCGCTGCAGGCACGTTCCTTAGTAAAGGTTCAATCTTAGGTTCGATGGTGATGAGGCCGTTGGTTGCCAGCGAACCAACGGCCCGTTTTTATTCTCGTTCAGCGTTCAGGAGTTGCATTATGACAGAGGCAGTGCTGGAAGTAACAAACAAGGACGGTCTGCACGCCCGCCCCGCAAAGGATCTGATCAAGAAGGCCCGTGAGTTCAATAGCAAGATCACGATTCAGAATTTGAGCCGCCCCAATGGCCAAGAGGTTGCGTTGACGCCAGTTGGCTTGCTGAATAGTGCGGTGCGACAGGGGCATCAGGTGCGGCTGCGGGCCGAAGGCCCCGATGCCGAAGAGGCCATCGCGGCTCTCTCGCAGTTGATCACCGATAATTTTGGGGAATCCTAGCGCGGTTAGTTGCACAAGAGGCGATTATGACAAACCTGCTGCAAGGCGTGGGTGGTGCGCCGGGCATTGCGCTCGGTAAGGCGTTTCGTTATGTGCTTACGCCCACCACCGCAGATGTCGATGCGAGTCCTGCTGCTGCGCTTGAGCGTTTTCGGGCGGCGCAGGCTGCCGCCATCGAGCGCTTGAATGCGTTGGCCGAGGCGCAGCGTGAGCAGGGTTACGAGGCCGAGGCGGGAATCTTCGAGTTTCAGGCCCTGATGGTCGAGGACCCGACGCTCGACGATGCCGTGGTAGACATGGTGAGCAACCAGGGTTTGTCGTTGGATGCCGCGCTGGATGCTGCGATCGCTCAGGCGCGCGCTTCGATTGCGGCGCTCGACGATGAGTACCTGCGCGAACGCGCCGCCGATGTCGATGCGGTGGGCATGGAGTTGCGTCGTGCGCTCTACGGCGGGCCTTCGTTGGCAAAGGTGCCCGCAGGTGCGATCATCGTGGCCGCCGACTTGACCCCCGCCGAGACGGTTGAGCTGCCCCGCCATGTGGCAGGGTTTGCAACAGCGTTCGGCGGCCCAACGGGCCATACGGCGATCCTGGCCCGTTCGCGGGGAATCCCGGCGGTGGTGGGTTTGGGCGATGCCGCGCTGGAGATCGTCGATGGCACGAGTTTGATCCTTGATGGCGACGCTGCACAGTTGCTGGTTGAACCGACCGCTGAGCAGACGGCGTTGTACACGCAGCGCCGCGAGCAGCAGGAGGCAGATCGGCTGCGCCGCCAGTCGTTGCGCGATGTGCCGGGCCAGTTGGCCGATGGCCATGCTGTGGCGCTGTGGGCTAATATCGGTCGCCCCGAAGAGGCGGCGTTGGCGTTGGAGCAGGGCGCCGAGGGGATCGGGCTGTTCCGCACCGAGTTTTTGTTCTTGGATCGCCACGCCGCGCCAAGCGAGGAAGAGCAGTTCGCGGCCTACCGCACGACGCTTGAGACGATTGCGGGGCGTCCGGTGGTGGTGCGCACGCTGGACATCGGCGGAGATAAAGAGGTGCCCTACTTGGGCTTGCCCCACGAGGCGAATCCCTTCTTAGGCGTGCGCGGCATCCGTTTGTGCATGCAGCAGCCGGAGTTGTTCACGACTCAGTTGCGGGCATTGCTGCGGGCTGCGGTCTACGGCGACCTGTGGGTGATGCTGCCGATGGTGGCGACGGTGGAGGATGTGGTGTGGGCGCGCGAGCAGTTGCGGTTGGTGGCTGCGGCGCTGGAGGCTGAGGGTATCGCGCATCGGGCGGATGTGCGTTTGGGCGCGATGATCGAGACGCCTGCCGCTGCGGTGACGGCGGATCTGTTGGCCCGCGAGGTGGCGTTCTTTAGTGTGGGCAGCAATGATTTAACGCAGTATACGATGGCGGCGGACCGTGGTTTGGCGCAGTTGGTCGCCCGGTATCCGCACGATTCTGCGGCGGTGCTGCGGTTGATCCAGCAGACGGCGGCGGCTGCCAAGCGGGCGGGCATTCCCTGTGGGGTGTGCGGCGATCTGGCGGGTACGCCTGCAATTGCTGCGGCGTTGGCTGCGATGGGTATCGATGAGTTGAGTATGGCTCCTGCGTTGATCCCCGTGGTGAAGGAGCACCTTCGTGGCATCACGTTTGCTGAGGCTCAGGCGCGGGCGCAGGCGTTGATGCAGCTAGATGTCCCCTGATTCTGCCCCTGTCGCGTTGTTACTATGATGCGCTGGTCTGCTGCGTTCTGGTGATGGATGGCAGCGACGAAGCGTGTATTTTGGCGCGCAGCGCCATCCTATCCAAGCGGGCAACGTTCCACACGACGGGGGTTGCTCCGCAGCGACGGGCATTGAGGCGAGCGACGCGATCTTTCTCCCTAAAAAACGTGGGCACTGTGGCATGCTGAAGCTTGGCTCGTGAGCGTTTTTTTTTGTGGAGATCGTTGATTCTAAGGGGAAATACCACCTGTGATAGTCTTTACAGGCGTGGTATAATCCTCATACGTCGCTAGTACAAAAGAGCTAAGTACGCCTATGTCAGTGCCTCTTACACGGGTTGGGAATTACCAGCTAGAACAAGAAATCGGTCAAGGTGGCATGAGCAAGGTTTGGCTGGCTCACCATCGTCTGCTTGAGAACCGTAAGGTCGCGGTGAAGCTGTTGCTCTCCGATGATGCTGAGGCGATCGAGCGATTCACGCGCGAAGCGAACATCACCAGCCATCTTCGTCACGAGTATATTGTTCAGATCTTCGATCACGGCTACCAGCACCCCTATCACTATACGGTGATGGAGTATGTGCAGGGTGGTTCGTTGCGTGATTTGTTGAAGCAACATCGGCCTGTCCCGCTGGAGTTGGCGCTGCATATTTTCCGCCGTGCGGGTATTGCGCTTGATTATGCTCACGCCCACGGGGTCATCCACCGTGATGTGTCGCCCGGCAATATTTTGCTGGAGCAGGGCACGGATCGGGTGTTGCTGACCGATTTCGGCATCGCTCGCGAGTCGGGGAAGGCTAGCAAGACGGCGATCAATCAGTTTATGGGCACGCCCGGGTATCTTTCGCCCGAGCAGGCGACTTCGGCGGCGGCGGTCACGCATTTGTCGGATATTTATAGCTTGGGCGTGGTGCTGTTCGAGATTCTGAGCGGCGAGCTGCCCTGGAATCATCTGCCGGGCATCCCTGGGCCGAACGGTGGCTTGTTTGTGCCGCCGATGCCGTTGCGCAGCCGTGGGGTGCAGTTGCCCTCCGAGGTCGATCGGATCATCGAGACGATGTTGGCGATCGATCCGGCGAAGCGCTACCCCAGTGCTCAGGCGGCGATCGAGGATCTTGAGCGGGTGCTGTTGCGCCACACCAGCCCTACGCAGGTGATTCTGACGAATGGAACCTCGCAGCCAACCACGACGGTGCAGACTGTGCGGCCCAGACTGTCGCCTGCGAAGGTGGAGATGCACCCGGTGGAGAAGGCGCTCGGCCCTGACCTGCTGAAAGCACCGATGCAGGAGTCGCGCAAGCACGCTGAGCTGCTGAGCGACCCACAGGTGATCGCGGGGCTGCTGAATCGGTGGAGCGAGGCGGGGTTTTTCCGGCGGAAGTTGTTGGGGCGTTTGGCGGTGATCCATCGGATCACGTCGTCGAATGTGTACTATTACACGTTGCGGGTGTTGTACGAGCACCGCGAGCCGATCACGACGGTGGAGGAGCCGGATCACAAGGCGATCCCTGTGCCGCTGGAGAAGGAGGAGGATCGCTGGAGTGTGGAGTTGCCCGCTCCGAAGGGGTTTGTGGATGATCCGGGCGGTTCGGTGCGTTTGCCGGGTTCGCTGCGGGTGATCGCCTGCGACAAGTGCAAGGGTATTGGACGCACGGTGTGTCCTCGCTGTCAGGGCAAGCAGCGCATCCCTGCTCCTGTGAAGGCGCCGGCGCCGACGGGTACGGCTGGGACGAACGGTACAGGTGGTACGGGTGCTGGCGCTGGTGCTGCCGGCGGTGGTGGTGCGAAGCCCTCTGCGGGTACCATGTCCGCTTCGGCGTCGGTCTCGCCGAGCGCTACAGCAACGGCTACAGGGACGGCTTCAACGGCGACGGCTGCTGCGCCGAAGCCGGTGTTGATCCCCTGCCCGGAGTGTTCGGGCGCGGGTGGGCTACGCTGCCAACGCTGCGACGGTGTGGGGCGGCTTATCCAGAAGAAGATGACGACGTGGCGGCGTTATACGAGTTCGTTTACGGCCCATGATGATCTGCCCCGAGTCGATGAGCAGTGGCTACAGCGCTCGTGTAAGGCGGTGGAGGTGTACCGCGAGCAGCGCAAGGGTGGCTTCAGCGAGGAGTGGCGCTTGGTGCCCGAGCTTTCTGCTCTACTCGATAAATCGCTCGATATCGATCAGGATACGCGCATTATTTTGAGCGAGGTATCGCTGTCGATCATTCCAATTACTGAGTTCGTGTTTGATCTCGGCGATAAGCCTATGCGTTGGTTTTGGAAGCGTCGCGGCGATGGCTCGGATGATTCGCCTGTGACGTATAGTTGGCATATCTATGGCTTCGAGCAACTCTTGCCGAAGGATTGGCGCTTCTTGAATTGGACCAAGCTCATGGCTACGATGTTAGGTGCGCTGGTGTTGTTGTTGGTTATAGTGTTGATTGTTGTTCTTGTTTGATCCTTTCCCCTGGTTTCGCTCGCCTGTTCCTCCTCTGTTGCCTATCAGTTCGATGAAGTCTAGTTCGCCTGCTCTCGCAGGTGTTTTTTGTGTTCAGGTGGTATTGATAGTAATGATCTTTCGGGTGTGGCGTGAAATGCTTTTGCCCACTGTTGCTGCCTGGTACGCGGGATTTGGTATGAATCGGCTGTTTGAAATAGTACTATAGGTCATAACCTATATGGCCCTCATGGGTGCTAGACGTCTCCCAATGGTGGCTTATATAATCGGTGTGATAGGCGACTGCTTCGCCGTGGTTCGATTTGTTCCGTCCGTCCGCATGATTTCATTGTTTCTACATTGGACCAAGTTCATGAAAGGGGAGGAAACGTATGACAACATGGCTGTTACTTGCTGCTGCTGCTGTAGGTGCAGCGGGGTTCTGGTATAGCTGGAAGCGTCGCCGCGATTCTCAGAGCGGAAAATAACGCTCTCAACTGTTTGAAGGAACAGGGGCCTGCTGGTTATGCGGGGTCCCTGTTTTTTGATGTTTGGGGAATGGGAAAGCTACAGGCTTTGCTGTTGTGTGATGCCGATACGTTGTAGAAGCGTATCGGCATCACACACATCGACGGGGCTATCTTCCTGCGGCGGCTGTGCTCCGCGGCTTCATTTGTTGTCTCGGTCGTTGGGATCGCCGTAGTGCATACGCACCATAATCTGCGGGCTCCCGGTGTCGCCAAGAATGTTGAGCACTAAGCTGACGATCGCGATGACGAGGCCGCCCAAGAAGGCCGACCAGAAGTCCGTAACGATGAATTTGTACCCCAAGGCTTGAGCGATCATCGAGGTGAAGATCAGCAGCGCTGCGTTGATCACCAGTCCGAATAGCCCAAAGCTCAAGAGGATCAGTGGGCAGGTCAACATCGTTAAGAGTGGCCGGATCGCGACGTTGATCAGCCCAAATACTGCAGCGATGACCCCGAGTTGCCAGCCCGGCCCCTCGAAATCGATGCCTGGAATCAGCCAGATGGCCGCGAAGATCGCTAGGATGTCGATGAGCCAGCGTAAGCTTATGATTCGGAACTGCTGCAAACGACTAATGGGTTGTGGGTTGGTCATTACAGCACTCCTCTGTACGGTAAAGCCATAGGTGCCTTAATCCTGCCCGACATCGGGGGTGCCGCGACCTATCGCAGTGCCGCCACCGCCGCCGTAGAGATCCTCGGTCTGCTGCGGTGTGCTGGCGTTGAGATAGTCGTTGAGCAAGGCCTGCAGCATCTCCTCGCGCTTATCGTAGAGGCGCTTGTGCGGGCGCTGCCCAACCACATCGAGCGCGTACGAGGCCAAGATCGGCAGGACGATGGTGCTATCGCAGTAGCAGACCACGGTATCGGGAAGCTGATCGGGATCAACTTTGCCCCAAGTCATCGCTTCGCTGGGTGTGGCGCCGCTCAGGCCGCCGGTGTCAACGCGGGCATCGGTGATCTGGATGAAGTAGTCGTGACCCTTTTCGGCGATGCCCATGATCTCCTGCAACTGCGGCTCCGTCTGCAGGATGAAGTTCTTGGGCGAGCCACCACCCAGGATCAGCACCGCGCTCTTGCCACCGCTCTTCTTAGCGTGATGCACGATGGCAGTTGTCTCGTTGACATCGCGCTCCACGTCGAACTTCAGTTTGTTGCCTGCGAGCGCCAGCGCCGCCACGTTCATACCGATGGTCGAATCGCCCGGGCTGGAGGTGTAGAGCGGCACGCCAGCTTCGTGGGCGGCGGTGAGCAGCGAGACATACTCGACGCCGAGGGCGCGCTCGCGGGCTTGCGTGTAGCGCCCAAGGTTGTAGTGCAGTTCGGCTGTGCTCATGGGGCGCTGGAACTCTGGCCCGCGAATGCACTGGCGCAGGAACTCATCGGACTGCAACAGCACATCCTGATCGAACAGGATGTCGTAGATGCGGATCAGCTTCTTTTCGCGCAGTTCGCGGTCATCGACGAAGGGTGTGGTGCCCCACAGTTCAAATCCCAGCGAGCGGTGCATGTCGTGGTAGAGGTTGGCGCCCGTGCTGACGACCCAGTCGATCAGGCCAGCGCGGATCATTGGCACCAGTGCGGCGGTGCCCAAGCCCGTGGGTGTGAGCGCGCCCGAGAGCGTCACGCCGATGGTGACATCGGGTTGGGCGATCTTGCGGGCGAACAGTTGGCACGCTTCGCGCAAGCGCCCGGCATTGTAGGAGTACAGGTGCTGGTCGACCAGATCGCGTACGCTGAGGCCCGGCGCGATCGGCTTGGGGTCGAGTTTAATCCCATATGACATAGCATGCACCTCGCTTAGTATCAGTTGCTTATAGAGTAGCTCATTCTACCATAGTGGCAGCAGATGAGGTGCTTGGCGAAGCCGAGCTGTTGTATCGTTTGTGGTGGCGATGTTGTGGCGTGTCGGTGAGCGGCGTCAGCAGGCGATCGCCTCGAATGTGGCGTGTTGATCGTTGAGCAGCCGCCGTAGCACGGGTGTGACCGTGGCGGGTTCGCCCGTCGTCATGAAGCGGGTGGTGCCCCGCCCCTCCAGATGCGCGTACCCGTTGAGCACTCGCACGACCTGTCGGGCCACCGCCGCGCCAGTGTCGATGATCGTGACATTGGGCCCAGCGATCTCGGCGATCAGTGGGCGCAAAAAAGGATAGTGCGTGCAGCCGAGCACCAGCACATCGGCCTGCTGCTCCAACAGTGGCATGACATAACGTTGCACGATCGCGCGGGTTTCGGGGGTGTCGAGTTGCCCTGCTTCAACCTGTTCCACCCAGCCCGGGCAGGGTTGCGTGAGCAGTTTGATGTTGTTGGCGTACCGTTGGGCGAGAGCGGCGAAGCGCTGCCCAGCCAGTGTGTTGCTCGTGGCGAGCACGCCCACGCGCCCGTTGTGCGTCGCGGCGGAGGCGGGCTTCAGTCCTGGCTCCATGCCAACAATCGGGATGGGCAACTCGGCCCGCAGCAGTTCGAGCGCCGCCGATGAAGCGGTGTTGCAGGCCACCACCAGCACGCCTGCGCCCTGCTCGACCAGCCAACGCCCGATGGTGAGCGAACGGGCGCGCACCTCTTCGATGGGACGCGCCCCGTATGGACAGTACGCCGTATCGGCCACGTAGATCAGATCGTGGGTGGGCAGCTGGCCGCGCAGTTCGCGCAGAACCGAGAGGCCGCCCAGGCCCGAATCGAACATGGCGATTGTGGGGGGTAAACCAGCACTCGGTGTGTGCATACTGCTTTTCAAGGGCGGCTAGCCAACCAACTCGCGCAGCACCTCGAGATCGATCGGCTGCAGACCCTCGGCTACGCGTAAGAGTTCTTCTTCGCTGATATTCGAGCCGTACACAAACAGGCTGCCTGTGGAGGTGACGAACACGAGTTGTCTCTGCTGCCCGTTGGTGATCAACTCAGCCTCGTGCCCCTTCACCTCCAAACGGCGAGTCTCGCCTGTGAGGGGCAGCACATCGGTGGCGCCGCCGCCCAACACTAACTTCTTCTGGAGGCCGTTGAAGGTGAGGATGAAGAAGCCCGTGTTATCTCTGGCGAGTTCGTTCTCCTGTTGGACACGCGATTCTTTTGGTGAGATGATCATCCCCGGTGGGATGTAGGTGGGCCACAGGTACGAGAATTCGACTGGCGGCAGCGTTGGCTGCACATCGCCCGTGGTGGCAGCGGTGGGAATTGGCTCGCTCGGCGCGGTGGTGGCGGTTGGTTCTTGACTATTTGGCTCGCTGGTGGCCGTTGGCGCGGGTGGTTGTGTGGCGGTGGCCGTTGGCGGCGCGGTTGGAGTCGGTGCTACCCGTGTTGGTGGCACTGCGATGGTAGGCGACGGTGTGGCGGTCGGTACAGCGGCTTGCTCGGCGCAAGCGCTCAGCCCAAGACACACCAAAACGAGTAGCACAGGCTTGGAACGAAGCCAACACTGAACCAAAGAGTGTCGCATACCTCTCCCTTTTCAAATCGCTGCAGATCGCAATAAACCATAGGTATTATACCTGTGGCTTGCGGTATCGCTGTGTTCGTCCGCTGCCGAACGGCAAACAGACGAACACAGCCTCCTTCATACCTGGGAAACTTGGGCGAGAGTAGGTGCCTGTGAGCGCCCACGGCTACTAGTCATCGACCTCAACCGACCACGAATGAACACCCTGGGTGGTGAACGAGAATGGCCGCATCTTCATGCCAGCCTCGGTGAGCTCCCGTTCGAGGAGCAGGCGTCGGTCGAAGGGACAGGCGATGACCATAAAGCCGCCGCCGCCAGCGCCGGTGATTTTGCCACCCCAAGCGCCGTTGGCCCGCGCTCGTCTGTAGATCTCATCGACCTGTGGTGAGGCAATATAGGGCGAGAACGCCTTCTTGACTTCCCATGCCTCGTGCAGCAACCGCCCGAAATCAGCGATGCGCATGCTGCGCAGCAGCTTGATCGCTTCATCAACAAACGCCTTCGTCTCGTCGTGGTAGCGCAGCGTGTCGCCCTCTTTGAGCCGCCGCACTTGATCTTCGACTAGATGATGTGTGAGCAACTTGCGGTCGCCGATGTAGCCGATCAGCAGGCAGCTTTCGAGTTCAAGCAGGGCGGTTGGGTCGTTCAGCACTGGCTCCACGATCACACGCGGCCCGCCGAAGTGGTAGACCGACATGCCTCCGAATGCGGCGGCGTATTGATCCTGACGACCACCCGGAATGCCCATATCGACGCGTTCGATCTTGTAGGCCCATTCGGCCAGCATATGCGGATCGTAGGGCAACTGGTAGGCCGAGCAGAGCAACTTCAGCATGCTCACTACCAACGCGGAGGAGGAGCCGAGGCCGCTGCCGGGTGGCACATCGGAGAACATCGTGATCTCGACGCCCTTGGCGCTCGGCACTGCATCGAGCACAGCTTGGGGCAGGCTTAGTTTGCCCTCCCAACGCCCGGTCACATTCCGGCTGACCTCTTCGAGATCGAGCGAACGGATGGTGATACCCTCTTCTCCCGTCGGGCGCAGCATACAGCGCACGTACTTGTCGATCGTGCAGTTGAGCACCTTCCCGCCGTGTTCTTCAGCGTAGGGACTTACGTCGGTTCCGCCCCCAAAAAAACCGATTCGCATCGGCGCCTTGGCTTTAAAGATGCGCATAAGCACCCTCTATGTCGTATGCAAAGCGTGAAAGGAGCGATTGTCCGACCCTTTGGCGCTTCAACTAATCGAATATTGCGGCGCTAGTATAGCATAGCTGTTTGTATGCTACGATTCTTCCCGTCCTTCGGTTGAGTGAAGCGAGGTTGTTATGCCACCCACACTTGTGACAGGTGCGATCCCCACCGCGCTCGGTACGCTGAGCGCCGTGCTGACGCCGCAGGGGTTGGCGTGCCTGAGTTTTGAGGTGAGTCCGCGCTTCGCCTGCGCTGCTTGGGTGCGCCGCTGGGAGCCGACGGCCCGTATTGAGACGGAGGCGCAGGAACTAGAGGCGTTAGCGCTGCAACTACGGGCGTATGCGGCGGGGCAGTTGCGCTCCTTCGACGTGCCGCTGGATTTGCGGGGCACGCCGTTTCAGGTGGCGGTGTGGCAGGCGCTGCTGACGATCGGCTATGGCGAGACGCGCAGTTATTCGGCGCACGCCGAGGCGATCGGGCGGCCAAGTGCGGTGCGCGCCGTGGGTGCTGCGAACGGCGCGAATCCTGTAGCGGTGATCGTGCCGTGTCATCGGCTGGTCGGCAAGGACGGCGCATTGGTGAAGTATGGCGGCGGCCTGGCCCGCAAACGCCAATTGTTGCTGCTGGAAGGCGCGCTCTCGCCGTGATGTGCCTACGATAGTTTGTAGTAAATACGTTATTTCGGCGGCTCAATCCGCAGAATGACGAGATCGAACGAGCCGATCGTGCCTGTATTTCGACAAAAGTGTACAATTTTCTTAAGAATTTTCTGAAAATCTGCCTCGAAATGGGTGCATGATCGACTGTTTGAGTCGGGATTTATCCCTCTGGAATGCCATATTTTCCCCTTCCACTTTTAAACTAAACAAGTTTACTCAAGATACTTGACAATATCCCATAGAGCAAGTAAGATAGGCACGTAATCGTTTGATGTAGAAATGTTTTAGGCGCGAGCCACGAAGCTCAGAGGGTAGGAGGACGCAGTCTTCCTGCTTATTTGTTATGTCTTACACAGCTAACCAATCGGTTGTACTACCCACCCTCGCTGCCGAGGCCGAGCCGCGTCGTCGCGATGGACTGTTCTGGCAGTTCTTGAAGCCGGGTCGCCTGATGTTCGGCGGCCTGCTGACGCTTCTTGTGCTGACAATCGCGCTTGTTGGCCCGTTGGTCGTGCCCTTTGACCCCGAGGCGCAGGATATTACGCAGCGTTTGCGCCCGATGTCCTCCACGCACTGGCTCGGCACCGACAACTTTGGCCGCGATATGCTCAGCCGCGTGATCTCGGGCGGGCGCGTGTCACTGTCGATCGGCTTCCTGTCGATGCTGATCGCGGTGGCGGTTGGTGTGCTGGTCGGCGGGGTGGCGGGCTATTTCGGCGGACGTGTCGATGCTTTGCTGATGCGCCTCACTGAATTGGTGCTGGTGTTCCCCACGTTCTTCCTGCTGATCCTGGCGGTCTCGGTGTTTGGTCGCAGCGTGACGTTATTGGTGCTGCTGATCAGTCTGACATCGTGGCCGGCGGGTGCGCGCATTATGCGCGGCGAGGTGATGAAGCTGCGGGAACGCGATTTCGTGCTGGCGGCGCTCTCGACGGGTGTGAGCCACGTGCGGGTGCTGTTGCGCCACGTGTTGCCGAATGTGGTGGGTGTGATCATTGTGTCGGCCACCGTGCGCGTTGGCTCGAACATTTTGACCGAGGCAGGTCTGAGCTATCTGGATTTGGGCGTGCAGCCGCCGCTGGCAAGCTGGGGCAATATGATCGCCGATGGCTCATCGGTCTTTCGCACAGCTTGGTGGGTGACGGGTATGCCTGCGATCGCGATCTTCCTGACGGTGTTCGCCTTCAACCTGCTGGGTGAAGGGCTCCGCGATTATTTCAATCCACGCGAGAGGTAGGGCAGATGGGCACTTTCATTCTTCGACGTTTGATACAATCTCTGCTGCTCGCCTTCAGCGTTTCGGTGTTGGTGTTTGTGGCCCTGCAGTTGGCCCCCGGCGACCCTGCGACGATGCTGGTTGACCCGGCCTATTTCACGCCGCAGCAGTTCGCCGAGTTGCGCGCTTCGTTGGGCCTCGAAGATCCCTGGCCTGTGCAGTATGTCAAGACGATGGGCGGCATGTTCACGGGCACGCTGCGCTCGTTCCGCAGCCAAGAGCCAACCTTGAAGATGGTGATGGATTCTCTGCCGACCACCTTCAAGATTATGGCTGGTGGCGTGTTGATCGCGGTGCTTATCGGCATCCCGCTGGGTATGGTGGCTGCGACTCGCCCTGGCTCGTTCTTCGATAACCTGTTGAGCTTGGGCATGGCGGTTGGTCTCTCGGTGCCATCGTTTGTGCTGGCGCTGGTGCTGGTGCGGGTGTTCGCCGAGCAGTTGCGCTGGTTGCCCGCGAGTGGCATCCGTCCGGCTGGCGCTTCGAGCTATTCGTGGACGACTGCGCTCTCTCATATGGTTTTGCCCTGCATTGTCACAGCGCTGCCGAATATCCCGATTTTGGCGCGCTACACGCGCGATGCGCTGCGCGAGGTGTTGCAGGAAGATTATGTGCGCACGGCTGCCGCCAAGGGCTTGTCGCGCTCGGTGGTGATGTGGCGGCATATGCTGCCGAATGTGCTGGTGCCGCTGCTCAGCGTGCTCGGCATCATCATCCCGTTGTTGTTGGGCGGTTCGGCGATCATCGAGACCCTGTTCGCGCTGCCGGGCATTGGCCGGGTGGCGGTGCAGGCCGCGCTGTTGCGCGATTATCCCGTGGTGATGACGACCACGATTGTTTCGACATTGCTGATTGTGGTCAGTAATCTGATTACTGACATGCTGTACTTCATTGTTGATCCCCGTTTACGACCTCGCTAATTGAGACGTTTTCAGATTGCTTAGGAGCGAACCGCTATGAAGTCTTTCGACTCTGATCGCCAAGATAAACCACGCCTCTCACGACGTGCCTTTCTGCGCGCTAGCATTGCGCTAGCTGGCTCGACCTACTTGGCTGCCTGTGGCGGTGCGCCTGAAACAACTGCACCTGCAACAATCGCCCCTACAAGTGGCGCGAACGCCGAGCCAAACGCTGCTCCGTCGGGTCCCAAGCGCGGTGGCCAGGTGATTATTGGCAATGGTTTGCCCACTACGCTGAATCCGGCGATCAGCGCCGTCTCGGTGACGATCTACACCGCGCCGTTGTTCTTCAACGCGCTGACACGTCCCGACGAGAACGCTCAGCCCAGCCCCGATCTGGCCGAGTCGTGGGAGGTGTCCGACGACAATTTGACCTACACCTTCCACCTGCGCAAGGGCGTGAAGTTCCACGACGGTCAGGAGTTCACGGCGAAGGATGTGAAGTTCACCTGGGAGACGATCTGCCACCCCGAGAATCAGCCGGCGCGCCAGTTGGCGGGCTTCTTCAGCCGCTTGAAGGGCGCTGGCGATTACATCGCTGGCAAGGCGCCCGAGATCGCTGGCGTGACGGTGGTGGACGATTACACCATCCGTGCCGAGTTGGAGCAGATCTACGCGCCGTTCCTCAGCATCTCGGCTGGACAATTCATCATTCCGCAGCACGTTTGGAAGGATGTGCCGGCTTCCGAGCTTGGTTCGCACCCCGCCGCCCGCATCCCGATCGGCACCGGCCCGTTCGTGGTCGATTCGTGGACGGCCAACGACTCGATCGTGGCGCACGCCTTCGAGGATTACTTCGAGGGTCGCCCATACATCGATCAGATTGTGGTGCGCGACTCGCAGGCCGATACCAGTGCAGCCTATAACTTGCTCAAGAGCGGCGAGTTGAACGTGATGGGTCTGTACGGCAGCGTGCCGGTCGATAGCCAGGCCGATGCCGAGGCCGACCCGAATCTGGAACTGCGCCGCATCCAGGGTTTTGCCAACCAGTACGTCGAGTTCAACCTCGAGCACCCTTTCTTGTCGGATGTGCGGGTGCGCAAGGCGCTCTCGTACGCCACCAATCGCCGCGCGTTGGTCGATGGGTTGTGGCAGGGCCGCGCAACGCTGCTCAACTCGCCCATCCACCCGGTGTTCTGGGCCTCCAAGCCTGATACCACCACCTTCGATAACAATATCGAGGAGGCCAAGCGCTTGATGGCCGAGGCTGGCTGGACTCCCGGCCCGAACGGTATTTTGACCAAGGATGGCCAAGAGTTCCGCTTGAAATTCCCCACCATCGAGGCCGACTACCCGCTGGTGTTGCAGCAGCAGTGGCGCGAGATCGGTGTGGAGATCGAGGTGGAGTTGATGGACTTCGGCTCGTTCTGGGGGCCGATCTACCTGGCGCACAAGCACGAGGCGGCTGGCTTGAACTTGCCGTTCGGCCTGTACCTCGACCCGGATTATCCGCTGAGCGGCTACTTCAGCAGCGAGCTGAGCCGCAACAGCTACAAGAACCCGCGTATCGATGAGTTGATCAAGCTCGCCACCAGCACGCTCGATCTCGATGAGCGCAAGAAGTACTACGACGAGTTCCAGGAACTGTTGGCGAACGATGTGCCGCACCTCTGGCTGGGTATCCGCGACGATGCTTGGGGCTACACCAAGGGTTTGGTCATCCCCGAGCGCAAGACGGGCTACCTGACCTACCGCACGATCAAAGATTGGTACTGGAGCTAATAAGACGGCATGTGGCGGGCTGTTTGTATGGCCCGCCACGCTTTGGTGAGCAAGGAAACTGTTATGTCACAGCAAGCGAGCATCGATCACGCCATTCAGCAGGCCGTTGAGATCGCGCGTGAGGACTTGATCGAACTGAGCCTGGATATTCACGCACATCCCGAGTTGAATTACCAGGAGTTTTACGCCTCGAAGCGCCTTGCCGATCTGCTTGAGGCCCAGGGCTTCACGGTGGAGCGGGGCGTGGGTAATGTGCCGACGGCGTTTCGCGCCACGCTGAAGGGCCAGGGCGATGGCCCGACGGTGGCTATTCTCGCCGAGTACGACGCGCTGCCCGATATCGGTCACGCCTGTGGCCACAATCTGATCGCCACCGCGACGGTTGGCGCGGGCTTGGCGCTCACCTCGGTGATCAATCAGTTGCCCGGCACGCTGCAGGTCATCGGCACGCCCGCCGAGGAAGGTGGCGGTGGCAAGATCAAGCTGATCGATGCTGGTGTGTTCGAGGGTGTTGATGTGGCGCTTTCGTGCCATCCCGCCGCGAATCGCACCGTGATCGAGACCGAGGTGCCGTTGAACGAGCGCTACGGCTTGGCGATGGTCGGCTTCCGCTACAACTACCACGGTAAATCGGCCCATGCCGCTGTCTCGCCGCATCAGGGTATCAACGCGCTGAACTCGGTCATTCACCTGTTCACCGGCATCGATGCGCTGCGCCAGCACGTGCGCCAGGATGTGCGCATCCACGGCATCATCAGCAACGGTGGCAAGGCTCCGAATGTGGTGCCCGAGTTCGCCTCGGCTGACTTTATGCTGCGGGCGAAGGACAGCGTGTATCTGCAGGAGGTGGTGGAGAAGGTGACGAAGATCGCCGAGGGCGCGGCGCTGATCACTGGCGCTCGCTTGGAGATCGAGCCGCTCTATCCTTTCTACCAGGAGACGGTGCCGAACCAGGTGTTGGCGCGCCTCTTCAAGCGCCGCAGTGAGGATGTGGGCTTGGAGTTGCACCCGCCGTTAGAGAAAGGCTTCGCCGCCTCGACCGATTTGGGCAACGTGAGCCAGATCGTGCCGACATACTCGATCAGTTACGCCACCAGCCCGGTGCCTGTGGTCTTCCACACCCCAGCGATGACGGAAGTGGCCAAGAGTGATCTGGCGCAGGAGCGCACGCTAACCGCCGCCAAGATCATCGCGCTGGCCGCCGCCGACTTGCTCAGCACGCCCGAACTGCTCGCCGAAGCGCAGGCCGATTTCGCGGCCCGCACATCGAAGAACTAGGATTTGTTCGCTTACAGCTGAGAAATGCGCTCAGCTTGATCATATGCTCGTAGCGCCCAAACAGCGCAGCAATAGGAGAATTTGACTCATGGCATCACCTGTGAAATTTGGCTTGACACTCCCCAACCGTGGTGTGATGTTTGGCGTTGAAACCATTGGCGAGCTGTTGGCCGCTGGTGAAGAAGCCGAAAAGACCGGCCTGTTCGAAAGCATTTGGCTCGGCGATAGCTTGTTCGCCAAGCGCCGCCCCGAATCGATCGTGTTGCTCTCGGCTTTGGCCGCCCGCACCGAGCGCGTGCGCCTCGCGGTTGGCTGTATGGCCTCGTTCCCGGTACGCCACCCGGCTTTGCTGGCCGCGCAGTGGGCGAGCCTCGACCTGGTGGCTGGCCCTGGCCGCGCGCTGCTGGCCGTGTGTATCGGCGGGCGCTACGGCGGCGGCGACTGGGAGATGGAGAACGAGGTCTTTAACGTCGAGCAGAAGTCGCGCGTGAGCCGCATGGAAGAGGGCATCGAGATCGTGCGCAAGCTGTTCACCGAGGAGGAGGTCACGTACGAGGGCAAGTACTACAAGTTGAACAAGGTTCGCTTGGAGCCGCGCCCGGTGACGAAGCCCGCTCCGGTGATCTGGATCGCCGCGAACCCGCGCCCGATCAACGGCGATGCCTCGACGATTCAGCGCTCGATCCGCCGCACGGCTCGCTTGGCCGATGGCTGGATGACCACTTGGCTCTCCGCCGAGAGCTTCCGCGCGCGCTGGACCGAGTTGCAGGCTGCGCTGCGCGAGGAGGGCCGCGACGTTGATAGCTTCGACAACTCGCTGTACTACAACGTCAACATCAACGACGACCGCGAGGCCGCCGCCGAGGAGTCGAAGCGCTTCCTCGATGCCTACTACGGCTTCGACATCAGCCGCCAGGACCTCGATCTGTGGGTGGGTTACGGCTCGCCGAAAGAGGTGATCGAGAAGATCCAGAGCTTCGTTGATGCGGGCGCGAAGGAGATCACCTTCCGCTTGACGGGTTGGGACCAGAAGCGCCAGTTCGAGCGCCTGATCAACGAAGTTATTCCGGCATTCCGCTAGCGTTGTGCTGAGCGCCATCATCACGGGCGCTGGCCAATGACAGTAACGAGCCTGGCAGAGATAGTTGTGGTGTGGAAGCTGCTGAGAGGACGACTATCACCCCTGCCAGGCTCGCTTGTATCTGAGTGAACCGTTCGTAAACCGCACGGCTTGTGCTGGCTTACTCTACCTACGACGAGGGACGTTATGAGCATTACCCAGATCGATCACGTCGTGATCGCCGTCAAGGATCTTGATCAGGCGATTGCCGATTACACCGCGCTCGGCTTCACCGTAACGCCGGGTGGCAAGCACACCAGTGGCGCGACCCACAACGCTTTGGTAGTGTTCGAGGATGGCAGCTACTTCGAGTTGATCGCCTTCCTCAAGCCGAACGAGGGTTTCCGCTGGTGGCACAGCCTGCAGGATCACGGCGAGAGCATCGTGGACTTCGCGCTGTTCCCAACCGAGATCGAGAAGGACATCCCTGCCGCTCGCGAGCGCGGTGTGGAATACACCGGCCCGACGCCGCTTGGCCGCAATCGCCCCGATGGTGTGCGCCTCGATTGGTTCTTGGGCCACCCGGGCAGCCGCGACCTGCCGTTCTTATGCGGCGATGTGACTCCCCGCGAACTGCGCGTGCCCGAGGGCGATGTGCGCAAGCATGCCAACGGCGTGACCGGCATCGCCAGCATCACGATCGCCGTGGCCGATATCAACGTCAGCGCCGCGCGCTACCGTGGCCTGTTGGGCCTCGAAGCGGCTGGTGGCAGCAACCAAGCGCTCGCTATCCCCGGCACCAATATCGATACTGCGATCTTCCAGATCAGTAACTCGCTGATCGTGCTGGCCTCGTCCACCGATCCGAACTCGGAGTTGGCTCAGCGCGTGGCGACACGCGGCGAAGGCCCGCACGCTGTGGCGCTGCGCGTGCCTGGTGGCGCACCCAATCGCAAGCTCGACTTGGGCTTGACGCACGGCGCGCTGCTCGAATTGGTTTCGTATTAGTAACAAAAGGGTGCAGATCCAAAAATTGGTGGCGTAAAACTACCAAAAATGACCTTGGAGCTGCAACACAATCTCAAACAATCGGTATAATAAGGGTGCGGGGTTGACCCTAACCTCCGCGCCCAGAAAAGCAACACGGCTCGGCCAGCACATTACGTTGTTGGTCGAGTTGTGTTTTAAAGTTCAGTATCCACAGATTATACTAAATCCGACTGGACAGTTGTTATTAAAAGCCGTTTTAGCCTGCAGCAGCAAGGTACTTTCTTCTGTTTGTGATATCGAGGCGCTGCTACGCGCAGCGCCTCGATATCACCTGTTGCGGGA
>CALKHR010000058.1 GCA_937988885.1 uncultured Roseiflexaceae bacterium
ACCATAGTGGAGGGCGATTCGTTTTCTACCTCTGCCAATTCGTGCGCGCACCCCTCCATCGTTGAGCCGATTGACAATTTATGCGCCCCCTGCTATACTGCCGCCAATCGATAGCTAACGACGATGAACAGGAAGAGTACGCGGTCGAGTCTCTGCTCAGAGAGCCAGCGGTTTGGTGTGAAGCTGGTGCATGTGCCGACGCTGAATGGGCCTGGGAGTTGCGGAGCGAAACCTTGGGTTATGCCCCAAGCGATTAGTAGCCGCCGGAGACGCCACCGTTACCAGGGCGCAGGGTATTCGATGTTTCGATACATCACGTACCTGGTGAGTGCGTAGGTCGTTTGACTTGCGAACAAGGGTGGCACCGCGAGGGTTTTTTGGCCTCTCGTCCCTAGGATGGGATGAGGGGTTTTTTGATTCCTGTGTTACAGGGTTGTAAGCTCGTTCAGGAGGAACACATGAGCACGGTAAAGTACGTCTTGTCCGAAGATGAAATGCCAGAGAGTTGGTACAACATCGTGGCGGATCTGCCGACACCGCCACCTGCTGTGCTGCACCCCGCTACAGGCCAGCCAGTTGGTCCGGACGATCTCGCACCGCTCTTTCCCATGGCGCTGATTATGCAGGAAGTGAGCACCGAGCGTACTATCGAAATTCCCGATGAGGTTCAGACGATCTACCGCCAGTGGCGACCGTCGCCGCTCTATCGCGCACGCCGACTCGAGAAGTTGCTCGATACTCCTGCCAAGATCTACTACAAGTACGAGGGTGTTAGCCCGGCTGGCTCCCACAAGCCAAATACGGCGATCGCTCAGGCGTACTACAACAAGCAGGAGGGTGTGAAGCGGCTCGTCACCGAGACGGGCGCGGGCCAGTGGGGCTCTTCGCTGGCGATGGCGGGCGCGTTCTTCGGCTTGGAAGTGCTGGTCTACATGGTCAAGGTGAGCTACAACCAGAAGCCGTATCGCCGCGCCTTGATGGAGGCGTACGGCGCACGGGTGGTGGCCAGCCCCAGCGTCGAGACGAATGCGGGCCGCGCTATCTTGGAGGCGAACCCCGATTCGACGGGTAGCTTGGGCATCGCGATCAGCGAGGCGGTGGAAGTGGCCGCGCCAGATCCCGAGAGCAAGTACGCGCTGGGCAGCGTGCTCAACCACGTGCTGCTGCACCAGACGGTGATCGGCCAGGAGGCGCTGAAGCAGTTGGAGATGGCTGGCGATTACCCCGACGTGGTGATCGGCTGCGCGGGTGGTGGCTCGAACTTCGCGGGTATCGCGTTCCCGTTCCTGGGCGCGAAGCTGCGCGGTGAGCGCTCGATGCGCGTGATCGCCGTGGAGCCAGCCGCCTGCCCGACGCTGACGCGAGGCGTCTACGCCTACGACTTCGGCGATACGGCTCACCTGACGCCGATGGTGAAGATGCACACGCTGGGCAGCACTTTCGTGCCGCCGGGCATCCACGCGGGCGGTCTGCGCTACCACGGTATGGCGCCGCTGGTCAGCCACTTGGTCGAGCTTGGGCAGGTCGAGGCGATGGCGGTGCAACAGCTCGATGCGTTTGCTGCTGGTATCCAGTTCGGTCGCGCCGAGGGCATTATGCCCGCGCCCGAGTCGAACCACGCAGTGGCCGCCGCGATCAACGAGGCGCTGCGCTGCAAGGAAGCCGGCGAGTCCAAGACCATCCTGTTCAACCTGAGTGGTCACGGTAACTTCGACATGGCTGCCTACACCGATTACTTGGCTGGCAAGCTGCAGAACTACGACTACCCCGCCGAGGAGATTGCGATGGCGCTGGCTGGCCTGCCTTCGGTCGGCTAGTTACGAGACACGGTGACAAGGTGCTTTGCGTTTGTATGCTTCAACAAAAGCACTGTCATCCTGAACGAAGCGAACGGCGAAGGATCTTTCTGGCGTAACAATGTACAACGATGAGATTCTTCACTTCGCTAACGCTCGTTCAGAATGACAATGACCTAGCGAAGAACGTACAACCATCTAGCACCGGAAGGAATGTTTTGTGCGAAGAACCATCGGAATATGGTGGTGATACCGCTCCGTTTTGATCGGTCACCGTGTCACCAAGTCAC
>CALKHR010000059.1 GCA_937988885.1 uncultured Roseiflexaceae bacterium
CCCACCCGAATGTGCGCTTTGTGAGAACGGCTGAGGATGGGCTAGCGTGGCTCTCGGGCGCATGAAGTTCTGACAACGCACTTCACCTTCGCCCGCACAGAACTGTCAATGATTGTGTACCGCGGCTCCATCCGATCATCATCAAAGCGTGTAGCTAAAACTCTTTGCACTTTGCAGGATCATGATCGGCGAATACCTCTTATCAGTGCATGATCCTAAAATATGGGTGTTGACCATAAAACATGCCTGTGGTAGAATAGCCAAAACAGAGGCTGTTTTGCGCGTAGGTGTGGGCAGCTTTGTGTTCGTGTAGCAGGATTTCCTCGTTAAAAGCACTTACAGTAGCGGACTCGTTCGTCGCATTCTTCAATCACAGACCGCATTTTTAGCATAAAGTTAATTGGCAACGGATGTCGCGTCCGGATTGCCAATGTCCCGCAAGATGGCGGGCGCAGGAGGAAGGAACACGAATGGCCGAATCAGATACGATACTCCAATTGGGGATCGACGCCGCGCGCGAGGGGAATCGTGATGAGGCGCGTAACCTGTTCAGCCTGCTGACGCGTCAAGAGCCGGATAATCTATCGGCTTGGCTTTGGCTCGCTGGCGTTGCCAATACCGTCGAAGAGCGACGTGTGGCTCTTGAGCGAGTGCTTGAGTTAGACCCCACCAATGAGATGGCGGCCAAAGGCTTGCAGAGTATTGGTTCATCCAGCCCTGCATCAAGTACTCCACCTCCACCGCCCCCTGCCGCTCCAGCACGCGAAATGACCGACGAGGAACGCTACGCTGCTGAGCTCGATTCTGCTTTTGACGATTACGATCTCGTGCCTCGTGTCGAAGCACCTCCACGTGTTGAGCCAGAACCCGATACAACCTCTGCCACAACGGCGGCGTCTTCGTCTACCGAGCCGCGTATGACCGCGCGCCAGCGTAGCGCTGCCCGCCGCAATGCGCCGACACCCGTGCATGAGGATGATGATGAGGATTGGCGCTCGTCTGTGCGCACAGCGAGTCGCCCGCAGGGCCTGCGCAATATCCTGATCATCGCGTTGTTGGCGGTACTGTTGCTGTTCCTGTTGTGGTGGCTCTTCTTACGAGGTGGCAACGATACCGAGAGTTCGACGGCTCCTACAACGCTGCCCGCAACGCTTGAAGCGACCATTACCCCCGAGGGTGGTAGCGCTCCGACCGATGAGCCAGAGCCGACCGCCGAGCCGGAGCCGACCGCTGAGCCAACCTCTGAAGAGGCTCAGCCGAGCGCGCCGCCAACACCTGGCGATCTCGCGGCGGCCAACCCGCAGCCCGTTGAGATCGGTGCCGAGTTATCGGCTAATGGTTGGCGCTTCACCTTCCCTGGCATTTGTGTGGGGAGCTGCGCCACGATCCTTGGCCCGCAGGTCGGTAGCTCGACGGCCAATGGTTCGTATGTGGTGGTGTTGGTGCTGGTTGCTAACGACACTGGCAATACAACGCCGTTGCCCGCCGACTTCTTCGTCCTCAAGGATGAGCAGGGTCGCGTGTACAACGCACTGCCAGCCGTTTCGAGCCAGTATACGATCCCTGGCGTCAATGCTGATATCAGCATGGAGACTGCGGTGCCGGCGAACGGGGCGTACACCAGTATGCCTGTGATCTTCGATGTGGAGCACGGCGCTACGAACCTGGTGTTCTTCGCGGCTGGCAATACAGCGCAGGGCTGGCCGGTCCTTGAGAGCGTGCCATAACCCGTTGAGCCAAAGATAGTCGGTTGTGGGTGTTTTCGCCCGTAAGGACGAGAGCACCCACAATCTATATTCAAAGTCAGAGGTCGCTACAGATGATCTCCTTGCTGATGAGTGAACCACGCGGTTCTGGCTAAGAATACTGCAATCGTTCCGAGAACCCGCTATCAACAGGTTCTCGGTTTTCGTTCTATACGTTCGGTAGAAGCATGTCAGAACCACAGGCCCCACAATCATTGCCGCCCGAAATGCTCTCCGCTCTGCTCCAGACCGTTCGTCGCCGCCAACAACAAGGAGATCAAGTTGGAGCGCGGGTCGTTTTGCGCGCGCTGGCCAAGCAGTACAACGATGTGCGGCTTTGGCTTGCGCTCGCGACCGTGGCCGCAAACCGCCAGGAACAGCGCCAAGCCATTGAACAAGCCCTCGCCCTCGACCCAGAGAACGCATTGGTGCAGCAGGCCCTTGCAGCGCTCAATAACGGCTCTTCTCCCGTCGAACGCCGCCAAGCAGCGGTGACGCCTATGTTTGGCACGCCAAACAGTGTCACCTCAACCACCACATCGCTCGTTTCGCCCGACGCACCAACCCAGCCGATGGAGATTGAGGCTGCCAATGCCTCGACCGAGCCGATGCAGTTGGGTGTTACCACTTCGGGTGCGGCGATGCACTCGCCCCCCACCCTTATGCCCCTCGATGAGGAGCGCGAGCACGCCCGCACCATTCGTTGGCCGTTGTATGCGCTGATCGCTATCTCGGTGTTGGTGGTGCTGGGAGCCGCTCTGTTCATCAACCGTTCCTCCAACGGGCCGAGCGTGCAGCCTACACCAACGGTGCCGCTGCCCGGCGCATTCGTGACACAGCAGCCGCTCGCCACCCCCACAGCGCAGCCCGAACAGACGCAGGCCCCCGCGCCAACGACAGCACCTGAGCCGAGCGTCACGCCGAGGGTTACGCCCAGTGCCACTCCCACTGCTACCATCCCGCCGACGCCTCCGGCATTGCCCATCGGCGAGATTATGGTGAATGGCCAGTGGCAGGCGACACTCCTGCAACCGGATCATGCGGTGATCCTCGATGGCGCGATCGGTTCATTGCAGCCGCGAGGGCGCTTCGTGCTGGTGCTGATCGCGATCAGCAATAGCGGTGCGAATCCGAGCCGCATCCCCGATACGCTCTTTACTTTACGCGATGCGATGGGAAATTCGTATCCCGCGCTTGCGGATGCCTCAACGACCTATCTCGATACCTATGGCCGTGGACAGCGCGGCGATCTAAGCTCTGCCGAGGAGATCCCGGCGGGAGGTGGGTTAGTGAGTGTGCCTTTGATTTTCGATGTGCCAGAGACGAGCCGCAAACTTTCGTTACATATGGGAAATGAGCCGCTGGGTTGGCCCATTGGCGATAGTAACGCTCAATAAAGCGGTTAGACGTACATCTCGTTTTCGCACATAAATTGCTCGATATGTGCGTCGATGTACTCGCTGATCTCTGATTGATCGGTCAGTTGGATGGTTTTCAAGCCTGTGGGTGTGTGTACCTCACAACGCCATAATCCATCTTCCCCCTGCCAAATGTGCAATTTCAAGTTCCCTACGGAACTATTGGACCATTCCTGCATCGTAGTACCTCCAAACGATTGATACAACGCTGAACGGGAAATGGGCTCGCGAGAACTCTACGTTCTACTATGATAAAACTTTCATGTTGGCCAGACTTCGGTACAAATTGTGGTGGATATTCACATACGACTTTTGGAGTATGCTCTTCTCCTCTTTGCGATGTATGGAAGCTGCTTGAATGAGCGATGGATCGCATATTGGCCTTGTGTAATCACTTTCTCTGGCGATGATCTTTTTCCTCCTCACACTCCCCTAGTCTTTTCACTCTGTTCATTTTCTCGTGAAGCTGAGTCAAATACGTGTGCTGAAACGTATCGAAAGACCTACGCCGTTCGTCTAATCTGTAAGATGCAGCGATAGGGTCGATAGTGGGCCGCCTGATGGGCATATTCGCCACGAGCTCACGCTTGTTGCGCGAAGAGACGCCAATTGCCTTTTTCGTATGCTCTTTGTTGCGATGATGGTGCTCAACATTGCGGCATTACCAACGACCCTCGGGAAGAAAGGAGGATGCCGTCCTGTTGCTTTCTTCGCCACACAGTACGGCGCTTCACATGGAACAGTCGATGATGTCGTATTACACAAGCCATAAGCTCGAGCGATTTATTCGGCCCGAACTTGCCGAACAGCTTGTGGTGCACCGCTTCGCGCCCGGCGATGTGATCTGCGAGTTGGGGCAGCCACTCGATCATCTTTCTTTCTTTGTGGAAGGATGCGCGAAGGTGTTTGTGCCAGGCTCGAATACGCGCCAACTGCTGCTCTGCTTCTATCAACCGCTGCAATTGCTCGGCGACCTGGAACTGTTCGAGCAGACGCCGCATGCTGTCACCACAGTGGTCGCACTGCACGAGTGCATCTGCCTCAGTCTGCCGCGCTCGGTGGTGCTCGAACAGCTCGCGAGCGACCCGCTGTTTCTCCAGCAACTCAACGCATCGATGAGCCAGAGGCTCAGCAGCGTGATCCGCAAGAGCGCCTTGAATATGCTGCAACCGCTAGAGAAGCGCGTGGCGAGCTATATGTTGGCGACTGCGACGCCGAACGAGCGGCAGCAACTGGTCTTTTCGGGCAATCTCACGCACACCGCCGATGCGTTGGGTACGAGTTTCCGGCACCTGCACCGCACCTTGCAGGCGCTCTGCAAGCAGGGGGTGATGGAGAAGCACGCCACCAGTTACGTCATTCTGCAGCGCGAGGAACTTGAGCGCCGCGCGGCGGATATCTGCCTATTCGCCTAGTTCGCGCCGTTCGGCATCTTCGTCTCGATGCTTTGGTACACCAGTTGCACTGCGTATGGTGTTTACGTTCGCTTGTCGCACAACAATGTGATACGTCGGACGTCCTATCAATGTGTACCATTTGGCATCAGAGGAGCGAGTTATGCCATCCGTTGAGCAACCTGTGGAGTGCTTTTGCGATGCCACAAAGTTGAGTTATCTCTCTTCTGGCAGTGGGCCAGCGGCGATCGTGATGTTGCACGGCATCGGCGCATCGAAGGAGTTGTGGTGGTCGGCGATGCATGCGTTTGCACCTCTCGGGCGCCTGTTCGCCATCGATCTGCCTGGGCACGGCCATTCGCCGTTGCATGGAACGCCCGGTATGGCGCAGATCGCGCAGCGGGTCGCGGCGTTCTGCGATGCTCACGGGCTAACGGAGATCACGCTGATCGGCCACTCGATGGGTGGCAATATCGCTGTCGAGTTGACGCTTGCGAATCCGACGCTGGTGCGCCGTTTGGTGTTGGTTGATCCGGCTGCGCACGCCGCTCAACTGCCGATCTACACCACCAGCGCGCCGATCTATTCCAACTACCGCCGTTGGGCCGCTCTGCGCGCTAGCATGGCGATCGGTAAGCAGATCGGGCGGATCGGGCGATGGGTGCCCCGCGCGTGGCGCGGCGGTATGCTGCTGCCGGCCCTGCGCCGTGCGAGTTACCTGGCCCGTCACGATGTGTACGCCATGAATCGGGAGCTTGATCATCTGCTGGAGAATCCGTTGTTGGAGCGCTTGCCCGCTATTCAGGTGCCGACGCTGGTGTTGAGCGGGCAGTTCGACCCGCTGGTGCCGCCCGCCCATTCGCGGCGTGTGGCCGCTGCCATCCCAGGTGCTCGGTTTGCGCTGGTGCCGCGCGCGGGCCACAATCCGATGGATGAGCGTCCGCAGGTGTTCGAGCCGCTGGTGCTGTCGTTCCTTCAGGAGGGGATGGATCATCCACAGATTACGCAGACCGTTTAGTATCCACAGATTACGCAGATTAGGATGAGGGTTTATTGCTCTGTTTTGGAAGTATCTACCATTTTTATGTTCAATGAAAAGCTCTGTCATCTCGAACGGTCGAAGCCCTGAGCGAAGCGAACGGGGAGAGATCTCAAAGTGCAATACAATGCAGAGCAATGCGATTTCTCACTTCGCCTAACGGCTCGTTCGGAATGACAATGAGAACTGTCAAAGACTGATAAAACAGTGCATTTATTCTGTCGTTGTTCATCTGGTTGGATGGTGATGTAGGTATTAATTCCCATATATCTTGCTTTCGCCTCTAATCACCGAGTCACCGAGGCAGCAAGGCAAATTGGTTGACATTGGCACCCGGTTGCCCTAGAATGTGGCAACGATACGCTAGCAACTGGTTTGGATGGTCTCATGCCCTTGCTTCAGGTGCGCGATTTACAGCTTTATTATGAGCTCCATGGCGCTGGCGCGCCGCTGGTTTTACTGAACGGCGCACTTGATACAATCGAAACAGATTGGGGTAGGCACCTCCCTGCTTTTGCCTCCCATTTTCGTGTGCTTGCCTTCGATCACCGAGGCCACGGTCGCACCAATAACCCTACTGGTTCTTTCCAAGGCTATAGCGGATTCGCCGACGATCTCACCGCGCTGCTTGATACGCTCGACATCGAGCGGGCGTGTTTGTGCGGATTCAGCGATGGTGCGGCGACCGCGCTCACGTTCGCGCTACGGCATCCCGAGCGCGTCGAGGCGATGGTGTTGGTAGGTGCTCGCCCAAACAACGATGCACAAGCGCTGCGCCTGCTCGACGCGATGACGCCCGAGCGAATCATGGAGCGTTTTCCGCATTGGGCCGAGCAGTTGGATCGCCTGCACAATACGCGCGGCGGCGAAGGGTATTGGCAGAAGATGATGCATCAAATGGCCCCGTTCTGGCGTATTGGGCCGAATCTTGCCCTGTCCGAGTTAGCACACCTTACGATGCCAATTCTGCTCATTGCTGGCGAGCGCGATGGCTTCGGCAACCTCGATCAGCAACTCACAATGCGCCGGACGTTTCCAAATGCACAGCTTTGTATTGCACCGAACGCTGGGCATTTTGTGATGAATGATCAACCGGAGTTGTTTCAGTTGGTAGTGATGGACTTTCTCAGGCAGTTTGCCCGGTAATCGCCTGTGTTTGATCATGCCCTCCAGATGCGCAGAATGACATCCAATGCTTGCTGAATATACTATTGCATCATAGTGCAGACTGTGTAGGACAGCCTTAGTTCGCTACAGTTTGTTCAGGAAACTAGGTCGATCATGAGCTCATCTGTTGAAGTGCAAACCAGTGCGCTGCCCGCCTCTCTATCGCTCAATGGAACCTGGCAGTTGTTACCAACCGATATCTTCCGCCAGGGCTTCTACCCGCTCGATGACGAAAGTTGGTTGGAACAGGAACTGCCCGCGCATTGGCAGCAACATCCCCTCCTTGCGGAGTATGCGGGTAAACTCGTTTACCGTAAACGATTCAGCCTGCCGTCCGCCAACCTGCCCGCAGACCCGCGCACGCGCGTGTGGCTCCGCTTCAACGGTGTGTTCTACTGGCTGCAACCCTACTTCAACGGGATCGATCTGGGGCGGCGCGAGGGCTACTTTATGCCTCACGAGTTCGAGGTCACGCGCTGGGTGGCCGAGGACAACACGCTCCTGGTTGAGGTCGAGTGCCCCGACGAGAACAATAAGCTCGCCAAGCGCATGATCACTGGTGTGTTCTCGCACTGGGATTGCCTGGACCCCGCCACGAATCCTGGCGGAATTTGGCTGCCGATCGAGTTGATCACCACTGGCCCGCAACGTATCGGCGATGTGCTGCTGCACACCGAGCAGATCAGCGATGCGAGCGCCACTATCCGCTATCGCGTCGGGATCAACTCGGCGGAGGCGGCTGCGGTGGTGTTGCGCTGGACGTTCTCGCCCAAGAACTTCGCTGGCGAGGTGCAGGTGATCGAGCAGCGCCAAATGGTGCAGGCTGGCGATCAAGAGCTCGACGCGACCCTGCGCATTCGCGACCCGCACCTGTGGTGGACGCACGACCTCGGCGACCCGAACTGCTATACCGTCACGCTGGAGGTGCTGAGCGACGATCAAGTCTCCGATCAGCGCAGCGTGACGTTCGGCATCCGGCGCTTCGAGATGCGTAACTGGATCGCGTACCTGAACGGTGTGCGCTTCCTGATCAAGGGCAACAACTACGGCCCTGGCGATACGCGCCTCGCCACGATGACCCGTGAGCGCTACGAGCGCGACCTGCAACTGGCTCGCGAAGCCCATATGAACCTGCTGCGCGTGCACGCCCACGTCGATCACCCGCAACTCTACGAGGCGGCCAACCTGGCGGGTGTGCTGCTCTGGCAGGATTTCCCGTTGCAGTGGCTGTACAGCCGCGAGGTGCTTGAACCAGCCCGCCAACAGGTGCGCCAAATGGCACGGCAGCTGTACAATCACCCCGCTGTGGTGATCTGGTGCATGCACAACGAGCCGCTGTACGTCACCGATACATCGGTCTATAATCCGCTGATGCAGTTGCGCGTCTACGCCTCGGTGCTGCTGCGCAGTTGGAACCGCGATGTGCTCGATAATCAACTCAAGCGCGACATCGCCGCGCAAGATCCCACCCGTCCTATTGTGCGCGCTTCGGGCGAATTTTATATTCCGCTGCTGAACAAAGGCACCGACAGCCACTTCTACATGGGCTGGTACACGCGCGTGTTTGGGCCGCTCAGCGCTTGGGAGAAGCTTGCGCAGCGCTTCCCCGCCAACATTCGCTTTGTGAGCGAGTTCGGCGCGCAGAGCTTCCCGAATCGCGAGAGCTGCCTGAAGTTTATGCCGAGTGACCCGCAGCAGGTCGATTGGGAGGCGATGCGGTTGCGCCACCAGTTTCAGCCCAGCATCCTCGAATCGAGCTTGCCGTGGCGCGAGGTGCACGATCTCGATGAGTTGATCCTGCTCACTCAGAGCTACCAGATCGCAATCAACCGCTTCTACATCGATCGGTTGCGCTACTATAAGTATCGGCCAACTGGCGGGATCGTGCCGTTTATGTTCCACGATCCGAACCCGGCGATCAGCTTCTCGATCATCGATTATTGGCGCGAGCCGAAGCGTTCGTACGAGGCGATGAAGTTGGCGTTCAGCCCGCAGTACGTGTTCCTGTTGCTCTCGCAGGAGCATCACCCGCTGGGCAAGCCGATCGATCTGCCGATCTACGCTGTCAACGATGAGCACCGCGAAGTGCCAGTTCAGGTGACGGCACGCCTGGTTGGTCCCGACGAGCGTGAACTTGCCACTACCTCCCGTTCGCTCACGCTGGCCGCCGATTGTATGGCGCAGGTTGTCGATCACCTGCGCCTCACGCCCGATCAACCAGGCACGTACCATGTGCACCTGGCTCTGCGCGAAGGTTCCACGCTGTTGCTCGAAAATGAATATGCAATCGTGGTGGACGCCACGTAGCTCTTTGGCTACCTCGCCGCCTCCATATTCTCGCGCCAGACGTTTGGCGCATCACAGCTCAACGAGTTGCAATCGAGATGCAAAGGATTGCACTGAATAGGGAGAAATGCACATGCTCGACAAAGCCAAGGCCCTGTCGGAGGAGTTGATTCGTCTCCGACGAGACATTCACCGCCATCCCGAATTGGCATTCAAGGAAGTGCGTACAGCGGCACTGGTGGCCGACACCCTGCGCGAAATTGGTGGTATCTCGGTGCGCACTGGTGTTGGCGTCACAGGTGTGGTTGGCGAACTCGGCAACGACGACGGTCCAACCATTGCCATTCGCGCCGATATGGATGCGTTGCCCATCCTGGAGGCCAACGATACCGACTATGTCTCGGAGGTCCCGGGCAATATGCACGCCTGCGGCCACGATAGCCACACCGCTATGCTGCTCGGCGTCGCGCATCTGTTGAAGCAGGAGTTCGCCACCGGCCAGTTGAAGGGCAAGGTGCGCTTCCTCTTCCAGCCCGCCGAGGAGGACATTGGCGATCAGGAGATGAGCGGTGCGCCGCTGATGATCCGCGATGGCGCGCTCGAAGGTGTGGATGCGGTGATCGCTTTGCATGTCGATTCGATGCAACCGGTCGGTGAGATCACCATTCGCCAAGGGCGCAGCTCGGCGGCGGTCGATACCTTCCGCGCTTGGATCACGGGCACTGGTGGCCACGGCGCCTATCCTCACGAGGGCACCGACCCGCTCTGGATGCTCGGTCCGGTGATGACGGGTTTGTACGGCATCGTATCGCGGCGCATCGATCCGCTTCAGCCCGCTGTGATGAGCTTGGGCGAAGTGCGTGGTGGCTCGGCCTCGAACGTGATCCCCGCCGAAGTTTTTTTGCAGGGCACGTTGCGCAGTTTTGACCCGGGCGTGCGCGATCAGTTGCTGGCCGAGGTGGAACGGGCGCTCTCCGTCGTGCGGGTGTACGGCGGCGATTACCGCTTGGAGATCGAGCACGGCTACCCGGCGGGCCGCAACCACCCCGAGGTGAGTGAGTGGATCGAAAAGGTTGCGACTGACTTCTTGGGCCCACAGGGCATCGACAAGACCCGCGCTGGCATGGGTGCCGAGGACTTCGCTTATATGACCGAGCTGGTGCCGGGCGCGATGTTCAACTTGGGTGCGGCCATCGGCGATAAAGAGCGCGCCCATCACACACCTGTGTTCGATATCGACGAGCGAGCGCTGCCGATCGGCGCAGCCATCCTGGCCGAGACGACTCGTCGCTTCCTGACAGGCGAATTTAAGCTCAACAAGTAGTTTAGAATACTGTTGCGCCTCGTGTGGGGCGATTGACCCACGTGTGCTGTTACCCGAAGCCAAGCCGATAGCCGCCAGCATCCCCATATTGGCGGCGATCTGGCCCATTAAGAAAGGAGTGTATACGTCGAGCGGTCGTACTGGTTGGTCAGACCAATGATTGCAGCATCATCCGTCTCTAGTCGCTGTTCAATGTAGATCATTCGTGCTACGATAGTGTGTACACCGTCATTCTGCACTATAAAGAACAGCGAGGCATCAACGATGATGCTGGTTAGGTGGCATCATCGCCAAAGGAGGGTTGCGTGACTGGGCTGCCAACAGGCAACGTTACTTTCTTCTTCACCGATATTGAGGGCAGCACCAGGTTGTGGGAACGGTACGCTCAGGAGATGTCCAAAGCGCTCGCTCGCCACGATGCTCTGGTGCGCGATAGCATTGCTGCTCATGGTGGCTTCGTGTTTCGCACGGGTGGTGATGCTTTCTGCGCGGCTTTTCAGAGTGCGACAGATGCCCTTGCCGCGGCTCTCGACATCCAACATTTATTAACAGCTGAACCCTGGCACAAAACAGGTTTACCACCCGGCGAAGTGATTCGTGTTCGCATCGCTATACACACCTGCGAGATCGAGCCGCACAACGGTGATTACGGTGGCCCGCCGCTCAATCGAATCGCCCGCCTGCTCGCCGTTGGGCACGGAGGCCAAACCCTCCTTTCATCGACTACCGCAGCACAACTCGCTGATCAGCTACCCATTCATGTTGCGCTTCGTGATCTCGGCGAGCATCGCCTGCGAGATCTGGTGCAGCCCGAGCATATCTTCCAAGTCGATATCGTCGGCCTTGCCACCAGTTTCCCGCCGCTCCGTTTAGAACGTAACCAACCAACTATGCCAAACGTCATATCTGTTGAAGAACCTGTAGAAGTCGCTGAACAAGGATGGCACCAACTCAAAATGCCCGGCCTACCGCAGATCGATTACGATGCTGTGTTAGAGCGGGATCGCCAACTTCTTCAGCGCCGCAGTCGTAAGAAACGGCCAGATACCGAAGGCTTCTTCTAACAGGTAGCAACGGCATACTGGTCGCCGTAGACACGTATTGGCTATTCGGGATTCATTGAACTAATGCTTGTGGAGGAAGCTTTATGGATATTAGCATTCGACAACTACAACGCGTAGATGTGATATCATTGTCGGGACGTCTCGATGCCTCCAGCTCGCCCGAACTCAAACGCGAAATCGATGCGTTGCTCGACAAAGGCCGCGCTCGGCTTGTGCTCGACCTGACCAATCTTGAGACGCTCTCTAGTGCTGGTCTGCGCGTGATCGCCGATGCTCGCAAGCGGGCACGAGCTTTTAAGCTCACCGACCTGGAAGGCGGCGATGTACGCATCGCTGGGCCATCAAAATATATCCGCGAAGTGCTCGACCTGACAGGGTTCAGCACCATGCTTCAGATCTACGATGATACGCTCAGTGCAGTCGGCTCGTTTTAGTTGAAATTATGGTGTTGTGACAGCACATAATTACCAACTACGCGAAATGTGGCTTAGCCAGGTGCCGTTGTTCGCCTCGCTCCCCGAGCAGGAACTTCGTCACCTGGCTACGCTGCTTCGTCCGATAGCGCTGCGCGCCAATACGACACTGTTTAGAGAGGGAGAATACGGCGATCGCTTTTACCTGATCACGGAAGGCGAAGTTGAAGTCGTCAAAGCCCTCAATACCCTCGAAGAGCGCTTGATCGCCGTTCGTGTGCCGGGCGAATATGTCGGCGAGATGAGCCTGTTTTTGCAGAACGGCGTGCGCGCCGCCACAGTGCGCGCCCGACGCGACTCGCAACTGCTCGAAATGACGCGCGCGGACTTCGACGCGCTGTTGCTGCGCCAACCGCACCTCGCCTACGAACTCGTCCGTGTGCTCAGCGCTCGTCTGCGCGAATCCGACGACGCGATGATCCGCGACTTGCAGGCCAAGAACGAACTGCTCACCAAAGCGTATCGCGATCTACAAGCCGCGCACGCTCAGCTGCTCGAAAAGGAGCGGCTCGAACGTGAGCTACAGGTCGCTCGCTCCATCCAAGAGAGCATCCTCCCCCGTAGTATCCCGCAACTCGACGATTTCGATGTGGCCGCGTACAGCTTACCAGCGCGGATTGTGGGTGGTGATAGCTACGATATCTTCTCGGTCGGCGAAGGTCGGGTCGGCCTTGTGATCGCCGATGCCTGCGATAAGGGCGTGCCAGCCGCGATCTTTATGGCGCTCACCCGCAGCCTGATTCGGGCGGAGGCCAGCCGCGCCGTCTCGCCCAGCGAAGCGCTGCAAAACGTGAACCGCCACCTGCTCGACATGAACGAGACAGGGATGTTTGTCACTGCTATCTACGGTATCCTCGATCTCACCGCGCTCACCTTCCGCTACGCACGGGCGGGCCACACCCTGCCAATGTTCATCAGCCGAGAGGGGCTTGCTTCGATGGCACCTCGCACCGTCGGCCAACCGCTCGGCCTGTGGCCGCAAGCTATATTCGACGAACATGAGCTCACCCTGCCGCCTGGTTTCAGCGTATTGCTCTATACCGACGGCATCAGCGAGGCCAGCAACGAACACGGCGAGCTGTTCGGTATCGAGCGCCTGTGCGATGTGTTCATTTCGCGCCCTATCGATAGCGCCCAATACCTGTGCGACACAGTGGTGCAAACGGTCAACTCTTTCTGCGGTAACGCGCCGCAATCCGACGATATGACCCTGTTGGCCCTGCATGCCCGCGTGGTGGAGTGACTTGGTGACTCGGTGACCGGGTGATACTTCGCCTTGTGGCTCGTTCGAGATGGCGCTGTTTTTCACTGTGTTCCAGAGTCATTCTGAACGGAGTGCGCAGCACGGAGTGAAGAATCTCCCAGTGCATCCACAGCGCAATGCGATGCTTTTTCGCTGAGATCCCTCATTTCGCCTTGTGGCTCGTTCGAGATGACACTGTTTTTCACTGTGTTCCAGAGTCATTCTGAACGGAGTGCGCAGCACGGAGTGA
>CALKHR010000060.1 GCA_937988885.1 uncultured Roseiflexaceae bacterium
GACGCGGATATCGTGATGTTCATTTATCGCGAAGAGTTGTACGACAAAGAGACCGATAAAAAAGGCATTGCCGAGATCCATATCGCCAAGCATCGTAACGGCCCCATCGGCGTGGTGCCGATGCGCTTTGAGGCCAGCACCACCCGTTTTATGGATCTCAGCTATCGCTCGCCAGACGGTTACTAGCCCGATTGCAACGACAATTTCATCTAATGCGCTTGTCGCTACGCCGTTGCGCGACGTATAATGGATGCAAACAAATTTGCTAGCACGATTAGCGGTTGTGTGCATCGGACGCAAACCATTGCATCAGGACGAGATGATCCATGCCGTTCACAGGCTTCACAACCGATGCACTGATTGGCCTCCCGCCGGAGCTGTTTAGCGAGGTCCTCCCGCAGATCAGCCTCGCCAGCGAGCTGAAGGTCACGCTGCACATTTTTTATCGGATGAGCCGCCAACGAGGCGCGCCACCACGCCGCGTGAGTTGGGACGAGCTCGTCGCCGACAAGCTGCTACGACGAGGCTTACGCTCGATCTCGAAGCTGCGCCCGCCCGAGGAATTGCTCGCCGAAGGGCTTGAGGCCGCCGTACAGCGCACAACCCTGTTGCACGTGGTGCTGCCCGACGATGGTCGAGCGGTGAACTGGTACGTTGTGAACACCAGCGTGAATCGGCAGTGGGCCGAGCGTGTGAGCCTGGCGGGCGCGGCGCTCGCACCAAACGAGACGCGGCCCGACGAGCGGCCAACGCTGATCACCCTATACGAACAGAATATCGGCCTGATCACACCGTTGTTGTTGGACGAATTACGCGAGGCCGAGGAGCGCTATCCGGCGCACTGGCTCGAAGAAGCTATCCGCGAAGCAGTACGCGCCAATGCCCGATCTTGGCGCTATATCCGAAAAGTGTTGGAGAGGTGGGCCGCCAATGGACGACAAGATGCTGCGAATCGCGCCGAGCGACCTATTGATGTTGAAAAATATACAAACGGAACCTATGGCGACCTATTCCGCCGAGGAAGCGATACATCAGACCTCTGAGCCTGTCTGCCCCCATTGCCAAGGCGCAGGATACTACAAAGAGGCGGTGCCCTACGGTCACCCGCACTTTGGTGTGCTCTTTCCATGCGAATGCAAGCTGGCCGAAAAGGAGCAGCGACGTATCAAAGAGCTCGAAGAAATTAGCAATCTTGATCAATTTCGTGACAAAACGTTTGAAACTTTTAGCCCCGACATCCCCGGTGTACGCAGGGCGTATTTACGCGCTTTAGAGTATGCCAAACGCCCACAAGGCTGGTTGGTGCTGTTCGGCAACTACGGCGCGGGCAAGACGCACCTGGCCGCCGCTATCGCGAATGTGGCATTACGAAGGCAAACACGAGTGTTGTTCACCATCGTGCCCGACCTGCTCGACCATCTGCGCTCGACCTTCGGCCCTACGAGCGAGGTTGAATACGACGATCGCTTCGAGATGATACGCGAGGTTCCACTGCTGATTCTCGATGATCTCGGCACCGAGAATACCACGCCTTGGGCACGCGAAAAGCTCTTCCAAATCATCAATTACCGCTATAACGACGCCTTGCCAACCGTCATCACCAGCAACCGTAAGCCCGAGGATATCGACCCGCGCATCTTCTCGCGAATGTCCGATCGCGCACTGTGCGAGGAGCATATTATGATGGATGCGGGCGATTATCGGCGACTGAGCATCCAACAACGCTACCCGGTCAATGGGATGCGTCGACGATTTCAGGGATAGAGCTGTTCCCCTACAACTCTAATCTGTGCTATCATTAGAGCAACATCCTGATACAGGCTACTGTACGTAGCCTGTTGTCATTGACGTCCTGCCGATACCCGGGAGGCCATTCATGCCTGGCAACCGTGCGCTCTATGATCGTGCGATGGAACAGAGCCGCGACGCCGCGCGGCAAAAGAATTGGGAGGAAGCGCTCAAGCAGGCAGTGCGTGCCCTCCAAGAATTCCCGCAAGATGCCGATGCTCGATCATCGGCTGCGGTAGCACTGTTCAATACCAGCAAATTCCCCCAAGCGCTCCAGATCTTCGAGGAGTTGCGTGCGAGCGATCCGAATAACCCGTTCTTCCTAGAGTATATTGCTCGCACTCACGAACAGATGGATAGCGTTACACAGGCGGTGGCCGCCTACACGCAGCTCGCCGATCTCCAGTTGAGTCGGCGGCTCCAAGGCCGTGCCATCGATGCACTTCGCGATGTGCTACGCCTCCGTGCTTCGAATATCGATGCGCGCGCCCGTTTAGCCCGCCTGCTCGAAGACGTTGGTAGCCTGAACGAGGCCGCCAACGAATACCTCATAATCGCCCAAGAGCGTCAGAGCGCCGGCCAGCTTGAAGAAGCTGTGCAGGATGCCGAAGCCGCTCTGCGCCTTGATCCAAATAACCGCGCCGCCAAAGAGCTGATCGCGGAGCTACACGAGGCTCTCGCGCAAGCTGTCGAAGCGACGATCACGGCTACTCCGGATAGCCCCGATACGAGCGCACCGTTGCTGGGGATGACGGGAAATCTGCGCTCGCAGCAGTTCGCGATCGAGAAGATCGTGGCGATGGGCCAGGAGCGACAAGAGGCTGGCGATAACGAAGGTGCCATCGAGCACTACGAGCGCGCTGTGAAGATGGGCCTCGAACGCAGCGATGTGTTCTACAGCTTGGGCCTGCTCTACCAGGATCGCGGCGACCATCAAAAGGCCGTGGAGATGCTGAGCCGCGCCGCGAACGACCCCGATTATGCACTGTCGGCGCACTTCTCCTTGGGCCTCTCGTACCAGGAGCTTGGGCAACTTCCCCAAGCGGCCAACGAGTACGAGCAAACCCTGCAACTCGTCGATCTCGAATCGATCGGCAAGGCCGAGTCCGAAGATTTGATTCAGATGTACGAGAGCGCTGCGTCGATCTACGTGCAGCTCAACGACATCGCTCGCGCCGCCACACTCTATTCGAGCTTAGCGAAGTTCTTGCAGGGTAAGCGCTGGGGCAAGGAACGGGCGAACGAGTTCATGCAGAAGGCCAAGGAGCTGACCGAACGCAATATGTTCGCGAAGCTGCGCACGCTGGGCACCGGCGCGCTCACTGCGCCCGAGCCGAGCATGCCCGCGCCACCGCCGCCCGAAGAGCCGATGCCGGAGACGTGGGGTAAAATTCGGCCCATCACCGATTTCTTGCGCCCCGATCGCACCGAGCAATCGAGCAGTGTGGACGTCTTTATCGCCTCAAGCTCAGCAGCCCCGGCACCCCCAGCCGACCCACTCGATGCACTCGATGCGCTACCAGTGCCAGAAAAGCCCGCCTTTGCGCCGGTAACGCCGATCAACACAGAAGGGCTCGACGAGATCTGCGAGCGCTATGTGATCGCGAGCGAAAAGTATATCGAGCAGGGCTTGATTCTGGCGGCGATCGATGCGTGTATGGAAGTGATCCGGCTGAACCCCGATTTCTTGCCGATTCACTTGCGGCTTGGCGAGATCTACGAGCGCGAAGGTCGGCCCGAAGATGCGTTGGCGAAGTATCAACTGCTGATCGATACCTACATGGTGCGCAACGAGCCGCGCCCGGCTATCGATGTTTACTGGCGGCTGATCGAGCTTTCGCCAGATACCATCAACGCCCGGTTGCGCTTGGCCGAGTTGCTCAAGAACGATAATCGCCCCGACGAGGCTGCCGAGCAGTTGGCTGTGGTCGCTTCGACATACTTCCGTATGGGCCAAACCAACAAGGCGCTGGAGGAGTACCGACGCGGCTTGCAATGGGCGCCCAACAACGCCACTCTGCGCACGCAGTACGGCCAAGGTCTGCTCAAGCTCGAACGCTACGATGCCGCGCTCAACGAGTTCCGGCGCGCGCTCGAACTCGACCAGAGCGACCTGACGAACATCGCCCGCATCAATGTGACGCTTGCGCTGATGGGCGACCAGCCCGACGCGATCTGGCAGTCGCTGGCGACCTTGCTTGATCAACTCAAGCAGCAGCCCCAGCAGATGAGCGCGGTACAGTCGGAGTATCGATCGGCGCTGTTGTTCGCCGATGAGCCGATCCTTCACTATATCCTCGGTATCATCCAGCAGCAAGCTAACCAGCACCCGTCGGCGTTGCTGGAGTTCGAACAGGCGCTCGATCTGCTCGACGATGATGAGGACCCGCTGTTGCCGAGTGTGCTGATCCATCAGGCGATGGCCGACAGCTACATCTCGCAGGGCCAAGCCAACGAGGCGCTCGCGCAGTTGCAAAAGGGCCAAGCGGTGGCCCCCAAAACGCCACCCAAGGTCGATCCCTCCGCGCGCTACCCGTTCTCGACGCCGCTCTCGCAAGGCGACTTGGTGCGCCGTATGGCCGAGGCATACGCCGCCTCCGACGATTTGGAGGGGGCCGAACAGGCGTTGCGCGAAGCGAAACAGCATCTGCCCTACGACCGCGCGATCTACACGAAGCTGGCCGATATTTACTTCCGCCAAGGCAAACTGAACGAGGCGTTGGCACAGCTCGATGAGTTGGCGACCTACTACGAAAGCCGCCAGGACCTCGACCGCGCGATCGAAACGCTGGAATACGCCGCAAAGCTTGCGCCGAACAGCATCCCACTGGGGAATCGGCTGGCGCGGCTCTATATCCGGCGCGGTATCTTGGATAAAGGTATCGAGGGTTTGACGCGGGTGGCCGAGCAGCAACGCAAGGCTGGCCAGATCAAGGATGCGGTTTCAAGCCTGCAACAGATCGCCGAGATCCATTGGACATTGGGGCGGCAAGACGAGGCCCGCGCAATCTATGATAAGATTGTGCAGATCGCGCCAAACGATATCGATGCCCGCCAGTGGCTGGCGTTGATGCACACGTTGGCTGCGCGCACCAGCGAGGCCATCGCCGAGAAGAAGCAGATCGTCAAGATCTTCCTGCAACAGCGCGATTTCGATAACGCGATCGCCGAGTTGCACCAGATCATCGGCTTGGATCGCAACGACATCGATGCGTATTACCAGCTTGGCGATGTGCTGATGCGCCGCGAGGAACACGAGCAAGCGTATCGCATTTATACCCGCATGCTGAAGATGCCGAATATCGACACCGATCGTGTCGAGGCGCTGGTGGCAGCGGCAAAGCGGATGCTCGAACAGAAGCAACAGCAGCAGGCCCAGACGTAATTGTGTGGCTGGGCCTACACACAAACCTTGAGAGGATCTGCGAAGAACGAAGACGATCGACTATACTGCCATTTCTGCTCACGATGATCCTCTGGGCTTCTCGATCTTCATCTTCTTCAAACAGCAATAGTTACGTATGTCTGAGATACTGCGGTTTCTTGATCGACTGAATCCACTAGTCGATCCTCTCCCGCTCCTGGATATCGCGATCGTTTCGCTGATCTTCTACTGGCTGCTGGGAGTCATTCGTGGCACCCGTGCCGTGCAATTGCTGCGTGGTATTGGCATTGTGCTGGCGATTTCAATCTTTCTCGGCTCGGCGCTGCGGCTTCAAACGCTGAATTGGCTGTTGACCAATATTCTCCAGCCGGCATTGATTGTAGCAATCCCCGTCCTATTTCAACCTGAGCTACGCCGCGCTCTCGAATCGTTGGGGCGCACCAACGATCTGTTTGGGCGCTCGTTTGGTCGTGCCAACCGTTCCGAATTGCTTGAGACGATCACTGGCGTGTCGCGTGCCGCACAGCAACTGTCGCAGCAAGGCATCGGCGCGCTGATGGTGCTCGAACGCGAGACGCGCCTACAGGAATACGCCGACCGTGGCGTGATCATCGATTCGCGCTTGGCGGTGCCACTGCTGATGAACATCTTCTACCCCAACTCGCCACTGCACGATATGGCGGTGATCATCCGCAACAATCGCATTCTGGCGGCGAATGTGGTGTTACCGCTCAGCGAGGATGTGGTGGGCCAGCGCCGCTATGGCACACGGCACCGCGCTGCTAAGGGTATCTCTGAGCAGTCGGATGCGATTGCGGTCGTGGTTTCGGAGGAGACGGGCGCTATTTCGCTGATGAACGATGGCCGGATGGTGAGCTACCTCAATGAAACGAGGTTGCGTAATATGTTGGCCGGTCTTCTCAAGATCTCGCTTGAGGAGAATGGCAAGTGACATGGCTTCGTACAGCAGGTTTACGGTTGTCTCTGGCGGTTGGCTTAGGCTTCGCCCTATGGATCTTCGTTTCGTACACGGAAACCCCTGATCGCCTCACGCACTTCCGCGATCTACCCGTCGCCATCGAGGAGTTGCCGCCCGGCTTGGTGATCGTGGATCAGAACGGCCTGCCCAACGCGACGCTCCCAACGATCAGCGTCACGCTGCGCTCGATCGGTGAAACAACCGTCACCCCCAGCAGTAACGATATCCAAGCGTATGTCGATCTGGCCGATGTGCGGCCAGGCGAGAACAGCGTGCCCGTTGGCGCGCGAGTGACGGTGCCGGGCCGCAAGCCAGAAGTGTCGGATATCGAGCCAGATTACCTCTCGATCCGCGTTGAGCAGATCATCACCAATACGGTGCCGCTCACTATTGAGGTGCAGGGCAGCGTGCCGTTCAGTTACGAGAGCCAGCCCCCAAGCCTGACGCTGAATAATCAGCCGATCTCGAGTGTGCTGGTGCGCGGCCCTCAGAGTCGTGTCGAGCGTGTGGTGATGGTGCGGGCTACGGTGAATATCGATGGCCGCACGGCGAGCTACAATTCGCCACGCCCATTGGTAGCGGTGGGCGCCGATAACCAAGAGGTCGAGGGCGTGACGATCGAACCAAGTTCGGTCAATGTGCGCGTTCCGATCGTGTCGAGCGCGGGTATCAAGCGCGTGCCAGTGGTGCCGCAAGTTACGGGTGAGCCAGCGAGCGGCTATGTGGTCTCGCAGTTGGCGGTTGATCCGCAGTTTGTACGCTTGGTTGGCGGTGCTACTGCGCTCGAAGCGGTATCGAGCGTTTCCACTGACCCGGTCGAGATTCAGGGGGCCAACACCACGATCACGCGTACGGTGCGGTTGCGCCAACCGTCCCTGACATCGCTGTTGGCGGGCGAGCCGATCAGCGCTACGGTCTCCGTGACGATTATGCCGATCTCGCGGCCATTCCAAGTGACTCTGCCCGTGCCGATCGAGGTGGTGGATGTGGCGAGTGGTCTGCTTCAGTCGGTCAACCCAACCACGATTCAGGTCTCGGTGAGCGGTACGGCGCAGCAGTTGGGATCGCTGAACGCTCAGCAGATTATCGCAAGGATCAGCATGCAGGGCCAGGGCGCGGGAGTGTACAGCATCCGCCCGACGATCATCTTGCCGCAGGGGCTCACGCTGACCGCCGAGCCGCCCGAGGTGACGGTGGTGCTGCGCGCTCCGGTGGTGCCAACGCCCGACGACAATAACGCCGAGCCAACGGTAACACCCACAACGCCGGGAGAGGAACCCACCCCGCAACCACCACCAAACACGCCTACACCCGTGCCTCCAACACCGAGTGGAGAGCAACCACCACCAACCGAAACGCCAGCGCCGCCGCCTCCGCCGGATGATCCAGCCGCCTCGCCCACAACCGAGACGCAGGGCGAAGAGGAGGCGCCGCCAACCAGCACGTAGCGAGCAACTTGCACCGCTTGGCGATTCTTGTGGTATGCTTACAGACAACGTGCGAACACATCACGTGTGCATCAGGAGGATTTATGGCACTTACGACGCAAGAAGTTGAGCATGTGGCGCATTTGGCCCGGCTTCAACTCGCACCCGAGGAACTTGAGAAGATGCGAGTGCAGCTCTCGCAGATCTTTGATTATATCGACATGCTGAAGGAAGTTGATGTCACTGATGTGGCGCCCACGGCTCAGGTGACCGATTTGGTGAATGTGATGCGTGAGGATGTCACTCGCCCGTCGCTGCCACGAGAGAGCGTGCTCGCCAATGCACCAGCGCATCAAGATGGCATGTTCCGCGTTCACACGGTGTTTGGCGAAGAATAGCTCCTCAGCAAACACGAGAGAGGATGCCTGCAACAATCGGCCCTCAGTCAACGTACCATAACACAGAACGTGGTGGTACATAAACCGTACAAAGGGGGTTGAAATGTATAACGGCAATGGAAGCAATTACCGCAGAAGCCCTTCTGGGCGTTTTGCTGGTATTCCGCCGGTTTACTTGTATATCGGTATCGCGCTCCTCGTTGTGTTGGGCCTGTGGTTCCTGTCGAGCTTCTTTAGCGCGGGCATCGAGGGCTATTTCGCTGTAACTGCTGGTATATTGCTGGTTCTGGGCAATTTGCGCGATCTGATCGCCAATCCCTATGCCCAGCGTTCCAACATCGCGCTGTTGAACACGCTGATCGGTGGCGGGCTGATCTTCTACTTCCTTGGGCGTGGCGGTTTCCCGCCGCTGGGTGGCATCTGGTACATCCCAGCGGTGTTGATGCTGCTGATCGCCGCCCCGCTGATGATCGGTCGCGCTTCGGTCTATACGGTGTACTTGGGCGCTGCCCGCAATACGGTCGATGGTATCCGACGCGTGGTTGGCAGCTTGACCCGCACCTACTAGCGTTTACGTAGACATTTCGAGATGGAGTCGCTTCGGCGGCTCCATTTTGGTTTTGAAGGGACAGGGCTATCCACAGATTTCACAGATGAGATTTATTTTGATGAGCGGGTGATACTGAATCCTGTTCTGCCGTTGTATGAGTAGACCTGTTTTCGCTTACACTCTGGATGGCTTGACTCCGCCGAATCGCTGTGCTAGGATCGTCCGTACTACGTACACTTCCCACTCTCACGCTTCCCACCACATTCGGAGGAAGTTATGACGACCAACGACGCGACGACTGGTACTCCACCGATGATCGGGCGCCGGCTTTCCTCCGCAGAGTGGTTAGCCTATGTGGCGAACTACCAATTCGGGACGATCGCCCCCACCCGAGTCGTGCTGCATCACACGTGGATACCAACCGTAGCGCAGTGGTCGGGCCTCCAATCAATGCGCGCCATTCAGCGCTACTACGCCGAGAAGGGCTGGCAAGCGGCTCCGCACATCTTCGTTGGCCCCGATGGCATTTGGCTGTTCACGCCGATGAAGGACGTGGGTGTGCACGCTGGCACGGGCAATTCGGGCATCAGCGGTGGGCGCTTCTGGTACTCGATCGGCGTGGAAGTGGTGGGCGATTACGACCGCACATTGCCCAGCGGCCAGGTCTGGGAGCACACCAAGGCTGTGCTGGGCGGCCTCTCACGGCGGCTGAACATCCCGATCGCGCAGTTGCTCAGCTTCCACCGCGATTACACCAATCAAAAGAGTTGCCCAGGCTGGGCGATCACCAAGAGCTGGATGATCGGCGAGGTCGAGGCGTGGCTGCAACAGCGACCACCGCCTCCTACGCCACCGCCCGGCCCGATCCTCAATCCCACGCCCGAACAGGCAGCGCTGGCCGAGATGCTGCTGGAGGAGAGCTACCGCCGCCGTGGCGAGGGCTACAACAGCGATTGGGCCTTTCATCAATACGCCGTGCAGAACAACTTGGGCATGCCGATCGGCAGAAGCAAGCAGATCAGCTTCGAGGGCAAGCAATACGCCTATCAACCCTTTGCACGCGACACGCTCTACAACGAGGTGCCGAACTGGGGCGATGTGCGCAGCCTCAAAGCGCTGCTCAACAACCGCATTCCCACCAGCGGCCTTGGCCGTGTGCTGCTTGAGGCGAGCTACCAGGCTGGTGGTTCGGCGCTGCGCCCCGATTGGGCCTTCCATCAGTACGCCGTGCAGAACAATCTTGGGCCGCCGCTCGGCCCCAGCACCACGCTCACCGTCGACAATGCGCAGTACGCCTACCAAGTGTTCGCTACTGATACGCTCTACAACTTGGTGCCGAACTGGAGCGATGTGCGCCGCCTGAGCGCGCTCGCCCAAGCGACTGATGCCGCGCAGGTGCGCCTGCGGAGCGCGCTGCTGGCCCAGACGTACCGCGCTGGCGGGGCCACCTATCACGCCGATTGGGCCTTCCATCAGCAGGCCCTCAACTGGAACTTGGGCACGCCGCTCTCCGAATCGTACCGCGTCTCGTCGGGCGCCGCGCAGTACTCCATCCAGGTGTACGCCACCGATACGCTCTACAACCTGGTGCCGAACTGGAGTGATGTGCGCCGTCTGAGCATGCTGACGCGCCCATCGACGGCGCCCCGCGCGGTGGAGGCGCCACCCAGCAGCCTGCCGCGCACCGAGCCGCGCGCAACCGATGAGCCAACTACGTTCCAGATCGTGCAGTACAGCGCCGCCACAGCCCGACCCATCGCCTACAGCGAGCGTTCTGGGTCGCGCATCAGCCTGATCGTGCTGCATAGCGATATTGGCCCCGCCGCGCAGACGCTCGCCGCGATGGCTGCGCTCGGCGCGCAATCCTCCACCCACTATTACATCGCGTCCGATGCCACGATCTACCAACTGATCGACGATCGGTACGCGGCTTGGCACTCGGGTATGGCGACGTGGCGTGGTCGAACGCAAAACATCAATCGAATCAGTTTGGGCATCGTGCTTGAGCAGACTGCCGATGGCTACACGCAGCGCCAACTCGATGCGCTCACGTGGCTGGTCGAACATCTGCAAGCGCAGTACAACGTGCCCCGCGAGGCGGTTGTACGCTGGAGCGACCTGAATCCACGGGCAAATAATGATCCCGCAAATTTCCCTTGGAACTCCTGGCAGCAACGTTTAAATACATAGGTTTACCGCAATAGAAGCTCTCTGCTCACACCAAGAGGTGGATATGCCGATCAAACTACACCAGGCTGAACAGCGGGTACTCCTTGTCTCTCGGCAGGCGACCATTGGCGATATTCTGCGCCAACTCCCCACCAATCGCGCGGAACGACTGGCAACCTTCGTCGTATTGATCGATCAACCGGATCACTACATCGTGGCGCAATGGGCCGAGATTGAGGAATTGGCCCGATTCTTTGGCGATGTCAGCCCTTCGCTACCACTCATTCAACTCGACGGCCTCAACCCGCCAACCACAGGCATTGAGGTGATGGAAACCGATGATGATGCCGCTCGCACACAGGCCCGTAGCGCGCCCGGGCAGCGTCTGGTGGCGCTGCAAAACGGCCAGGTGATCGGCATCGTGTTGGGGTTGCCATCCGCCTTCAACATCGACGAGAATACTGATGACCCGTTCGAGTCGATCTCGAAAAGCTTGCCAAGCCGATCCACCAGAGAAGTTTATCCGCCGGAAAGCGCTCCGCAGCAGCATCAACAACAGATGCCGCCGCGACCGAATGTGCTCGGCTTGGAGGATGCCAGTAGCTCCGATGATGCTTCCTTCGGTGTTGATACGAGCATCGAGGAATCCGCACCAGCAGCCGAGCCGAACGACCCGCGCGTGATCAACGCCTGGGTGACCGATATGGACGGCGAGCGTATGGCGGGCCGCCCGCTGGAACTCGACAACACCTACGAACTGAAGTTCAATGTCGATAAGCCCGTGAAAGGGGCGGAAGGCACCGCCGAGATCAACGTCGCCAAGCTGTTCCAGGCGCTGCCAGCCGAGCAGCAGACGATCGAGATTCAAGTGCTGATCGAGTCGGACGACTTTATCATCCATGGCTCCGATCAGTTGCCGATCGTCGTGCCCCGCACTGGCCGCTCGAAGAATACCGCCACCTTCAACATCGAACCCAAGCACAACGGCCCCAGCGTGATTCGGGCCTTTTTCGTCGCGAATAACCGCATCTTCCAGAAGATGAACCTGACACTGCAGGTCGGGCCGATCGATGCCGAAACGCCCGCCGTCGAGGTGGAGACGCGGGGCATGACGCTGGCCAGCACGCTGAATCTGGTGACCACCCGCACCGAGCACCCGATCAGCCTAGTGATCATCAAGAAGGAGGCGGGCTACCAATTCATCCTGCAGGGCGGCGTCACGATGCGGGCGTTCCTGAATTTGAGCGAAACGCAGATCGCGGAACTAGTGGCGCAAACCCGCGACATGTTCAAGAGCATCGTCTACACGATCTCGAACGGCCAGTACGTCTATCAGCTTGATGATACGCACATCCCGCCCGAGATCCACGCGAATACGCTAAAGGTGATGGCGCGCCACGGCTCGCTGATGTTCCGCAAGCTGTTCTACGGCCCCGGCAGTGGCCCGGACGCTCGCGCAATGGGCGACCTGCTGCGCCAACTGTCGTTGACCCACCAACTGCGCATCGAGATCGTGGCCGAGCGCTTCGTGTTCCCCTGGTCGATGCTCTACGACCGGGCCGATCTCAAGCCCGACCTGAGCAACATCGACCCCGAAGGGTTCTGGGGCTTCCGGCACCATATCGAGTATAAGCCGGAGTTCTCGAATCCCTCGCTGGTGCACTTCGTCCCGCAGATCCCCGTCAAGGATAAGCTGGCGATGCACTTTGTGAGCAACACCACCATCGATGAGCAGATGAAGCGGCCCATCGTGGCGGGGCAGCGCGAGTTCCTCAACACCGTGAATGCCATCACGGTGCGCGAACATTCCACGGTCAACGAGCTGTACACGCTGCTCACCGACTCCGAACAGGCCAACCAGTTGATCTACTTCTATTGCCACGCCGTCAGCAATCTGCCCGGCGAGAAGGGCGGTGTGGGTGGCTCCAAGATCGTGCTCTCGGATCAGGCGGTCACGCTCGACGACCTGAACTTCGCGGCACCGCTCGATATGCCGCCGCTGCCGGGCGCGCCGTTGGTGTTCCTGAACTGCTGCCAGAGCGCCGAGCTCAGCCCGTACCTCTACGACGGCTTGGTGCCGTACCTGATCACCCGTGGGGCGCGCGGCGTGGTGGGCACCGAGGTCGATACGCCCGCACTGTTCGCGGCGGAGTTCGCCAAGCTGTTCATCCAGCGCTTTGTGGTGGGCGGCGAACGGCTCGGCGATGTGTTGCTGGCCCTGCGGCGCGAATACCTCTACCAGCGGCAAAATGTGATGGGATTGGTCTATTCGCTCTACAGCAGCGGCGATGTGCAAGTGGTACGTTAAGCGAATGCACCGAGGTTCGCTGGCTCCAAACGCAATCTGATCGGGTATAATGGTGGCATGAGCACACAACGTACTATTTACGAAATCGCCGGTGGCGATGAGCCGTTCCGACGATTGATCGAGGCTTTTTACGCAAATATCGAGAAGGCGCCGCTGGTGCGGCCAATGTATCCCGAGGATCTGACCGCAAGCAAGGAGCATATGTTCCTGTTTGTGACGCAGTTCTTCGGCGCTCCGCCGCGCTACAACGCGCTACGAGGGCACCCGCGCTTGCGTATGCGTCACGCACCGTTCCCGATCGGGCAGGCCGAACGAGATCAGTGGGTGAAATGCATGCTGGACGCCATCGATACGGTTGGGTTCGTTGATCCTGTCCGTCAGGAATTGATCGATTACTTCGAGCGTGCGGCGACGTTTTTAATCAACCGAGCCGAACCCAGCACGCTTCCGATACGCGGCTAACTTCATCTATACAAACCAATACATTGCAGACGATACGTGTTCTGGCCAGGTCGCCAAGCACGTATCGTGCTGTTTTTGGCCCAATTTCGACTATCCTAGCAGCCACCATCGCCGATTCGCCGTGCTATACTGACCATGTTCTGAAGCAGCAACGAACGGCTCTGATTCATGTCGCTCACCTTTATCACGCCAATCGCATTACTGTTGCTCGCCCTGCTGCCCCTGCTGTGGGCGCTGGCGTGGGTCTCGCCGCAACGCGAGGCCCGTTGGCGATTCTGGGCCGTTCTGCTGACCCGTAGCGTGCTGCTGTGCGCCTTGGTGTTCGCACTGGCCGGCGCGCAACTGGTACGCTCCACCAACGAACTCACCACCGTGTTCCTGGTCGATGCTTCCGATTCCTTCGCGCCGCTGCAACGCGAGCGGGCCGTCGCATACATCAACCAGGCGCTGTCCGAGATGCGCTCGCCCAATCAGGCCGCCGTGATTGTGTTCGGCGAGAACGCGCTGGTGGAGCGTGCGCCCGGCGTGCTCTCGTCGCTGAACCAACTGCACTCGGTGCCGACCGCCACCCGCACCAACATCCAAGAGGCCATTCAACTCGGCTTGGCGCTGCTGCCCTCCGACCGCGAGAAGCGTATCATTCTGCTCTCCGATGGCGGCGAAAATAGCGGCCAGGCCATCGAAGCGGCCCGCCTCGCCCAAGTGCGCGGCGTCCCGATCGATGTGGTGACACTGCTGGGCGAACGTGGCCAAGATGTGATCCTCAGCGCGCTCACCGCCCCTGCCGTGGCCCGCGAAGGGCAAGATATCGCGCTGAACGTCCGTATCAACTCCTCGATCGCCACGACGGGCCGACTGCAAACGATCGTCGATGGGCAACTGGCCGGCGAACAGCAACTCGACATCGCACAGGGCGAGACAAACATCACACTGCAACTCCCCGCTGGCGAAGCTGGATTCCGGCGGATCGAACTGCGGCTGGAAGCGCAAGGCGATAGCGTGGGCCAAAACAACCGCGCCGCCACCTTCACCGAGGTGCAAGGCCCGCCACGCATGCTGGTGATCGCCAGCCAGCCCGAGCGCGCCAACAACCTTGTCGAAGCGTTGGAAGCCGTTGGCGTGCGGGTAGACCTGCGCACGCCCAACCAAGCGCCTATCGACCTCATCCAACTCGGTTCCTACGCGGGCGTGGTGCTGGTCGATACACCGGCCCGCGAACTGCCCCGCGCGATGTTCGAGGTCATCCCTACCTATGTCCAGCAACTGGGCCGTGGCTTCGCGATGGTGGGTGGCACCGAATCATTCGGCGCGGGAGGTTACCGCCGCACCACCATTGCGCAAGCGCTGCCCGTGGAGCTCGACCCGCTCGACACATCGCTCCAGCCCGATGTCGGCCTTGTGATGGTGATCGACCGTAGCGGCAGTATGGAGGATGTCAGCGGCACCAGCGGGCGCACAAAGCTCGATCTCGCCAAGGAGGCGGTCTATCAGGCCAGTTTGGGCCTCAATCTCAACGATCAGATCGGGCTGGTGGTGTTCGATACCGCCGCAAGCTGGATTATGAAGTTGCAAACGATGCCGCCAGCCATCGAGATCGAACGGGCGCTCAGCAGCTTCGGTGTGGGCGGCGGCACCGATATCCGCCCGGGTGTGGAGCTCGCGGCCCAATCGCTGAGCGAGGCCAGCGCCAAGATCAAGCACGTCATCCTGCTCACCGACGGCATCGCCAACAGCAACTACGAGGACCTGGTGAGCGAGATGCGCGCCAACGGCGTGACGATCTCGACGGTGGCGATCGGCGACGACGCCAACCCGAACCTAGAGAGCATCGCCCAGATTGGCGGAGGCCGTTTCTACCGCGTGCAGCGCCTCGAAGAGGTGCCGAAGATCTTCCTGCAGGAGACCGTGCTGATCGTCGGACGCGACATCATCGAAGGGCCGTTCACCCCACAGATCGGCCTGCCCTCGTCGGCCATCCGGGGCTTGGGCGGGTTGCCGCCGCTGATGGGCTACAACGGCACCGAGATGAAGGAGACCGCCCGCAACCTGCTCGTCACGCCCGATGGCAAGCCGCTCCTCGCGCAGTGGCAGTACGGCTTGGGGCGCGTGGTCGCTTGGACGAGCGATTTCAAGGGGCAATGGGCGCGCGACTGGATCGCTTGGAACAACTTCCCGCGCTTCGTGAACGGCTTCGTGGACCTAATGCTGCCGCCACAGGGCGATGATCAACTGGTGCTGCAGGCCAGCAACACCGATGTGCAATCGGTGATCGAGCTCAGCGCGCAAGATGCGCAGGGCCGTCCGCTCAACGAACTCACGCTGAACGGACGACTCGTCGATCCTGAGAGCAACGATATTCCGCTCTCTTTTCAGCAGATTGGCCCCGGACACTATCGGGCCACCGCGCAGACCGCGCAGCCAGGCGTCTACCTGGCGCAGGTCGCCGCCTCGCAGAACGATCAACAAATCGGCTTGGTCACGACTGGTCTGGTCGTGAGCTACTCGCCCGAATACAGCCTCCAGCCCGAGAATCCGCAACTGCTCGCGGCGCTCGCCACTATGACGAACGGGCGCTTGGAGCCAGAGCCTCAAACCGCCTTCGCGCCCACCAACCAGGCCGTCGGCGTCGTGAGCGAGATCAGCCTGCCGCTGTTGTGGCTGGCCCTGCTGCTGCTGCCGCTCGACATCGCCCTGCGACGGCTGCGCATTCGTCCATCCGAATGGAAGATCAACCTGCCGCGCCCCGTACTGGCACCCGCCGCGCCATCGAAGCCCGTCCAAAACGAGACGATGTCGCGACTCAGCATGGCCAAACAACGGGCCAGCACCCGCACCGATTCGGCATCACCTCCCAAAACAACCGAGGCACCAACCGCACCATCAGCGCCTGCGGAAACGGCAACACGCACGCCTCCAGCACCGCAAAACGCACCCGCAGCGACATCGGAAGAAGAGCGCTACGCCCGATTATTGGCCGCCAAACAACGCGCCCGCCGTCGCCGCGAGAACCCGCCAGAGTAGCGTCGCAACATACCGCATCACAATGCGGCAAATTTGCGCTTGACATTCGCGGAAAAGGATGTACAATACACGCTTGGTGACAGAAATCACCAATTTGTATCCGAGCCCCCGGCACACGGTTGACCGTCGCAGCGCGACAACTAACCAATGTGTTCCGCCAGGGAGAATACACCACCAATGGCGGTGCGAGTATTCAGGTTGGCGTTCCGAGTGGGCTTTCAATGAGGTTATATGGACAGTAAGGCCAATCGAACGCACTGCGATCTCGCTCGCCGTGTCTCGCTGAATCACCTGGAAGGTGGCTCGGTGCCTGCTGTCTCGCCTCGCCGTCGTTAAGCCGACGCACAACGTTGCTGCACGCGCCCCGCACCTCCACGGTGTGGGGTTTTTTAGCACCTTCAGCCTGGCATGGCGCGCCTCGTCGCCCGACGTAAGCGCCTTTCGGCATTCGCCGCAACCAGACTGGAGGAACAACAAATAGCAAACTTCACCCAACGGAATTCGCAAAATCAATAAACGATGCACAGGGCCGACCAAGGCCTAGCTTTCGTATGCCTAGCATTTCGTAGATTAATGGAGGACAACAGGAATTGAACAAGCGGACCTATCTCAACTACCTTCAGAATCGTTACGGCGTTGAAGCCGAGGGTGGGCTGACTGACTTCCTCAGTCGGCGGGATGGGCGGCTCTTGCTAGCCGACCAAATTGATCTGCAAGCAATGATCGCCCACTATGGTGCGCCGCTCGAGATCGCCTATTGCCCGCTTATTAGCGAGCAGATCGAGCGGATGCAGGGATGGGCCGCCGAAGCACGCGCCAGTGCTTCATATACCGGAGCGTTTTTATACGCTTACGCAACCAAAGCCAATTTTGCCGAAGAAGTCGTGCGGACCGCGATCACATCGGGCGCGCACTACGAGACCTCAGCTACAGCCGATGTTCTGATCGCCCATCACCTCTGGCGGCAGGGCATCCTGCCCGAGGAGCGCTTTATCTTCTGCAACGGCTCCAAGGAAGATGCCTACATCGACGCCATTGTGGCCCTGCGCGAGGCAGGCTACACCCGCGTTGTGCCGATCCTCGACGACCTGCACGAACTCGACGCGCTGATCGCCCGCTGCAAGGTGCCGCTGCTGCTCGGCGTGCGCGAGCGCCACGCTCCCGATACCGTTGACCCCGCGCACTGCGGCGGCGAGCGCTTCGGCCTAACGCCCGATGAGATCGCCCAGGCCGCCGAGCGCCTGCGCCACACACCGCACCGCTTAGTCGTGTATCACGCGATGGTCGGCAGTCAGCTCGAAGATCGGGCAGGCTGGATGGCCCGCCTGACTCGCTCGGTCGAGGCGTACTGCCGCTTGCGCCAGCAGGTACCCACGCTGCAAGCCTTCAACTTCGGCGGCGGCATGCCCACATCGGCCTACTCGCTGGAGTTCTCGTTCGACTACCAGGGCTTCCTGCACGAACTGATGAGCACCGTGGCGACCATCTGCGCCGAGCATCAGGTTCCGCAGCCCGACATCATCGGCGAATTTGGCCGCTACACTGTGGCCACGCACAGCCTCTACCTGATGGAGGTCGGCTCGGTGAAGGAAGGCCAAGGCGATGCAACGCCCTGGTACTTGGTGAACGGCAGCATGATGGTGTCGCTGCCCGATAGCCTGTTCGTGGAGAACCAGGAGTTCTTGATCCTGCCACTGGACCGCTGGGACTCGCCGACCCGCGAAGTGCGCCTTGCGGGCCGCCGCACCTGCGACTCCGACGATGTCTTCCCGCGCCCGTCGCAGCCGCCGATGGTGCTCCCCGCCGACGCCGAGGGCATGGTGTTGGCGATCTTCGGCATCGGCGCGTACCAGCAGATGATCTCGGGCCGGGGCGGCGCGCACCACTGCTTGAACCCCGAAATGCGCCGCATCATCATCGAGCGTGACGGCGATGCACTCGTTGTGCGCGAGGTGCAGCCGCAGAGCCTGAGCACCATTATGGGTCTGCTCGGCTACGTGCGCGAGCCGCTGGAGCGCATCGAAGTGCCAACCCGCGAGCGCGAGTCGGTGCGTCCTCTGCGCACCCACCGTCGTCGTCAACCGCAACTGCGCAACCGAGCACAAGCCCGCCGCGAGGCCCGCAGCATGCGCGCCTAGGCATCCCCGTGAGGGTGGTCGCACTCGTGCCAAACGGTGCACCACCCTCATCTCACCTCAACTTGCTTGAACATCCACAGATTTCACAGATTACGCAGATTGTTAGGGCAGGAACTGTTCTGTTCTTCCAATGCAACGACCCAATGGGTCATTCTGAACGAGTGCGCAGCACGAAGTGAAGAATCTCCCCGTCCCTTTTCGCCTTGT
>CALKHR010000061.1 GCA_937988885.1 uncultured Roseiflexaceae bacterium
GTCAACCTACTGCGCAAGCGACTCAACCAGCAGCGCAGCCCACTACAACACCAGCGGCCACGCCTGCGCAAGCTCCAGCGGCCACGCCTGCGCAAGCGACTCAACCAGCAGCGCAGTCGAGCGCACCGGTGCCCGTCACGTCGCGGGCTTCGACGACGCCAGCCACTCAGCAACCAGGTGCTGCACCACAAGCCAGCCGATCAATGAGCCAACCGCAGGCGCTCAGCAACATCGACGCGCTTCCTACTATCGAGTCCGTTGCACAAGCGCCAGTGCCAGTAGCGACAGCCCCGCAGCCGGCGCCAGTTGCTCAACAGGTCGAGCAGGTTGTACAGCAGCCGACGCCGATAGTGCAGCCGGCGCCAACGCGCCCGAACAACGTGCAACAGCCCGCACACGCACGGCCAAGCGCCCAGCAACCCGCGCCAGTGATTCAGTCAGCAACAGCGCCCACACAACGAGGACAAACTGGCCCACAGCGGCGAAAACCTAGCAACAACGTCACGCTCTCAAAGAAGAGAGGAGGTCGCAAATGAGCTTCTATTTCCTCACATCCAACGCGGCGCAAGCTCGAACGTTCCAAGAAATGGGCGGGGCACGTATCTGTCTCCAAGAGGGCGGTTCGTTACCTGAAATCAACCTACCGCTGGTGATCGATAGCCGTTCAATCCATATCAAAGCTTTAGCCCAAATACTGCTTGATAGTCGGCGCAAACATGTGAAGACGATCGTGTTAGCACAACCAGGCGGCAAAAGGCTTACGGTGGCCCACATCGCCGACATATTGGCGATCATTAGCTATGAAAATGTTCGAATACTCCCAGGGTTCCTTTTCCTTCTTCCAGGCCTAAAACATGCTGGGCGTCCTATATGTGTTGGAGTGAACCCACCACTTCACAAAATTTCTCAACTACATTTACCTGTGCTCGTTGCGATGCTCGAGGCTTCCCCCGAAGATACCTACGTCACGCTTGCAAGGAAGGCGCTAACCTCGCGTGCTCACATTCATCGAATCCGAGCAGAGCTTGAAAAACTGTTCGATTATCATCATCATCCCACAGCAAAACAACACGCTTCACAAAAAGCCCGTGAAATGGTGGAACACGTGTCTAGATCGCGCCCATATTTTATGGCGACAGGTGTGGCGAAACGCAGGCGATACTCCTGGCGATAGCACTAGCGGAACACAGGCGACACGAAGGCAAAACGAAGGCGCAACGGTGTCGGAGGGCGGGCTGGTTTGATGCATTAGGATGCAGGGCCAGCCGCCCATAAGTATCCCCCCTCGACATACTCAATCGTCTCCCATCATGCAGATCAGTCCGATCGGATCGGTCGCTCAACAATAATCGCGCCTCGATGGTTCGCCACGATCACGCGCACGCGCCGCCCGCAACGCGCTACGATGAATCTGCGATGAAAAGCATTGTGTTCTCGATGAAAAGCATTGTGTTTCATTGTTTTCTGCGATGCAAGCATTGTGCTGCGCTGTGTGCTGGCGTGGAAGCAGTGCAGGAGATGGTGATGGGATGAGCCGGATGCTTGGGGATATTGAGTGAGGTGAGCCTGTCGGCGGGGCGGCGGCGGGTGTTACACGGTAACAGGTAGGAGTATAGGTACACGTGCCTATACAAACCTATAGGTACGTGTGCCTATACTACAACCCCGTCCTACCAGCTACATTGCCACGAAACAACGAGCCTTTGCGAACATAGCGAGCAACCATCTGCTGGCTTTTATGCCCTGTCTGAAGTGCAATCTCCAAACCATTCGCGCCCGCTTCCGCAGCAGCCGTCGCCAAGCCAGCCCGTAGGCTATGACCGCTAAACCTGTCGGCATCCAGCCCCGCCCGTTCGGCTGCCGCTTTCACAATCAACGCCACAGCTTGAGGTGCTAGTGGCTTGTCGCGAAGATTCTGCCAGCGATCAACTCGTCGAAAGATTGGCCCATCGGCGATACCGGTAGCATCAAGCCACGCCTGCAGCGCGCCGACTGGGCAGGTTGCGGCGGCCATGCCAAATGGAATGCCGATTTGGCGTCCTGCTGCATCCTGATCGGTCTTGGAACGGCGCACAGTAATGACCACGCCTTCAGAAACGAACTCTATATCGGCCACAGTGAGCGCCACCAATTCAGAGCGTCGTAGCGCGCCAGCGAACCCGATCAGCAGCAGCGCACGATCGCGAATGCCAAGCAGGTTATCTGGTAGGCTATCGATCATCTGGCGTAGCACAGGAACCGTTGCGGCGGCAGCTTGGCGTTGGGCGATCCCGTTGGCGCGCTTAATCCCTTTCAGCACGGTTCTAACATGCTCAGATCGGCTTGGGCTATCGTATCCGGCAATCTGATGCGCCTGGCTGATGCTAGCCAGCGCTCGCACGATCGTCGCGACAGCCTTACCCTGATCGGCGAGATGCGCGATATACGCGGCCACCGTCTGAGGGCTGGCAGGAAGGCTTTTTGCAACCGTCAACTCACACCAGCTTGAGAACCGCTGCCAGTCGCTTGTATATGCGCGCTTGGTTGCTTCTGCCCTGCTTTGTTCGGCGTAGACCATAGCGCGATCGGCTTGAGCAAGCGCGGTTGGCGGTTCATTAATAGGCATTAAAGAAGTCTGATCTTGTGGCATTTTCCTTCCCCTCTACTCACGATAATGGTAATTATCATGAGCTTTCGGCGCTTTGGCTGTCGAACAGCAAACCCACAATATGCGCAATGGTTCACTGTAGCAGGCAGAAATTTCTGACAATTCTTACACTGCATGCCTATTCTCACTCAACACAGGATTATTTTCCACAATGGGGACAGAATTTTGCATTGCTTGGCCTTGGCTTCCGACAAGCATGACAAGGAATCTCTGCACTAAGCAAGGCTCTGCAGTGTTGACAGTAAATTTCGTCGGGATCTTGGCTAAAGCCACATTTTGCACATATCCGTAAAGTTGGCGTAACCGATGATGATGGAATAAAGGGGCCATGTATAAGCGCTTGGTTGAATTCAGCAGCACTTGCATACCGTTCGTCTTGAAATCGTGCCATTGCCTTTACGATGGCGTCTGAGGTCGTGCGCGAGAGTTGCGAATTCAGCACATAGGGCGGCTCAAGCGGGTCGTCTGTTACAGTAACTCGCTGTGTTGCAGGTAATGGTTCTTTGCCTGTTAGCAGGTGATAGAGCGTTGCGCCCAAACTGTAGATATCAGTTCGAGGATCGGTTGAAGCTAAGGCATACTGTTCTATCGGCGCATATGCAGGTGTCAGTCGAATCTGCGAGCTAAGTGTCGAGTTGCCCTGTTTAATTAGACCGAAATCCACTAGTTTGATCACACCATCAGGCATGATGCGAATATTTGCGGGCTTGATATCGCGGTGTAAGATCCAAGGCGTTTGTCCATGAAGAAAACTGAGCACATCACACAATTGAATGGCGTAGCCTAACACTTGTTTTTCTAACAATGGACCTTGCCGCCTCAGTAAAACTTCCTCCAAACTTTGCCCCGGCACATATTCCATAACCAAGTAGCCGTTACCATCAATCTCAAAAAGATCCTGGTAGAACGGCAGATTTGGGTGACGAATCTTGCGGAGAATCGTAAATTCCTTCCGAAAACTCTGGATGCTCGCAGGATCAAACGTCTCCTTGAGCGCTACTGATCGCCGATTCGTGAGCGATTCAGCCTCGTAGACGGCGCCGAAACCACCATGCCCTACAATTTGTCGAATGCGATATTGCCCGATCTGTTCCCCTGGATTGAGGAGATGAAGTGCATGCTGTAGTGAGTGACCACACTTTCCACAGTAACGTGTATTATCTCGATTAACAGCCTTGCACACACGGTTATGTAATTGGTTTAAGCAAATAATCATAGAGGATCGGCTTCATCTTTCTTACAAGGAAGGATGAAATTTACGATCTGATTCTCTTCATTACAGCAACTTCTATTAGCAAGAAAGCTTGGGATGGCCGCTATTTTAATACAATACAAATATATTTTCCAGTATAAAAACTCATATCTCGAATCTCATTCCCTCACAGTAGTAAAATATATCTTTAAAATTCCTAGAGATGGCCGAGAAGAACAAAACTCAGACGCTCAAGGCCATTTGGGACGGAGAGATTCTTCACTTCACTTCACTTCGCTTCGCTCGTTCAGAATGACCCTAAGACGCTACCCTCGTTACACCAATCTACAAACACCCTCCCGCTCCCCGCTTGTCAGTCCAGCATATTTGTGCTATTCTTCACTACGGAACCGAA
>CALKHR010000062.1 GCA_937988885.1 uncultured Roseiflexaceae bacterium
ACCCAAACGCACAAGGCTGGATGAGACGGAGAGATTCTTCACTCCGTGCTACGCAATCCGTTCAGAATGACTCTACTCGGAGACTGGCCGTTGATCAGCCAAGGAAAACGCACAAGGCTGGACGAGACGGAGAGATTCTTCACTCCGTGCTACGCACTCCGTTCAGAATGACTCTGTAAGATGGCGTGTTTCGTTAAACCTGACCATCAACCGGAACATACTCATCATCATCGCAACCCACCAGATTTGGTATGATATGCCTCTATGCGCCGAGTAAAACAGAGGAGTGCCCGAATGCTGCCAGAAGCGGTTATCGAACTACTGCGTGCCGAAGGGTGCGCGCCCACCGACCTACGCGCCACCGTTGGCGGATTCTCGCACCACAGCGCGCAAGCCACCATCGACGGGCAGCCCTGCGTGATCAAAGCGGCTAGCCTGCCGATCAAACGGGCCGACGTGCGGCATGAGGCGCGCATCCTCAACGCGCTCGCCGACACCAGCATCCCCGCCCCGCGCCTGATCGCGTTCTGCGAAACGGCGGAATGGAGTGTGGAAGTGCTGGCTTGGCTGCCCGGCAACAACGGCCTGCAAATACTCGCCGCGCCCGAGCCGCCGCTGGCCGCCATGGTTGCCGCACTCGGTCGCATCCTGGCGCAGGTCCACGCCACACCTCTCGCGCCGCTCGACCCACACGCTCAGATCGCCGAGCGCGTCAGCAAGGTGCGTGAGTCACTCGACAGCCTGCCGCTCAGCGACGAGGTGCACAGCGCCTTCCAACAAGCGCTCGCGCAGCCCGCTTGGCACGCGCCGACCCGCAGCCTGCTCCACGGCGACGCAGGGCTGCACAACCTGCTCTGGCACGAGCACCGCGCTAGCGGCCTGCTCGACTGGGAATGGGCCGCCTGGGGCGATCCGCAACTCGACCTGGCCTGGGTCTGGTGGACGATGCGCTGGCGCAACCTGCCCACCGAACTGTGGCAGCACTTTTTAGACAGCTACGCCGCCACGCAGCCCCTGCCGAACGTGAGCGTCGCCGCCCTGCACACGTTGGCGCTCGGCCATATCGCCGCCATGCTCGTGCGCGTCCACGGCCAAACCGCCGCCTGGCAAGAATGGCTGCGCCGAGCCGACTGGACCTTGGCGCTCGCGAACGAGATTTGATAGAATGAGCAAAACTCGCTACCATGGCGTTAACATACCATCGTACATAAGGAAACGACGATGCGAACACCACGAATATTAGCAAGCCTGGTGATGCTGCTGGGCCTGCTCACCTTTGCCCCCTCCGTCTCGGCGGAGCCGCGCACCACCGTCACGCCCAGCATCGGCCAACCGGGCACACGCTTCCTCTTCTTTGCCTCGGAGTTCGGCAACCGCGAACGCCTCAGCTTCTGGCTGAACCGTCCCGATGGCCAGGTCGAAGTGCCGTTCGTGCCCGAAGAGCACCGCGCCAACTCCAACGGCGACGCCGTGTGGACCTGGCAATCGCCCAACGATGCACAGCGCGGCACCTGGCAGATGGTCGCCCACGGTCGTAGTGGCACCGAGCGCGTGATCACCTTCACCATCGGCGATCCGCCCCCGCCCGATCCCGGTGTGAGCGGCGGCATCGAGCCGCGCGTCGGCAAGCCCGGCAACATCTTCCGCTTCTTCGCCACCGGCTTCACGCCCGGCGAATTTGTCATCGTGGAAGTGAGCGGGCCGAACGGCACCACCACACAGGGTCTGCAAGTCGCACAGCCCGCCTCGCCCGATGGCCGCATCGACGGCAGTTGGAATTCGCCGGGTGACGCGCCGACCGGAGCCTGGCAGATCATAGCGCGCGGCGATAAGAGCGGCGTTGTGCAGACGCTCAACTTCACGCTTGAAGGCCCGACCGTAGGCGCAGGCCCGCAGATGGACGTCTCGCCGACCCTGGGCCGCCCCGGCATGCGCTTCGTGATCTCGGGCAGCGGCTTCGCGCCTAACGAAGACATGAGCATCTGGCTGAACCTGCCCGACGGCACCATCGCCACCACCACGATCGAAGGCGTGGCGCGCTCCGGCCCGACAGGCCGCATCGCCTGGACTTGGGTCGCCCCCGAGGACGCGCAGCCCGGCACCTGGCAGATGGTCGCCCACGGCAAGAGCAGCGGCCTCGAAGCCGTCGGCACCTTCACCATCGAACGATGACAAGGTGACTAGGTGACCTGGTGACTTGGTGACAACGACCTTCTGCGCTGGCAGAAGGTCGTTGTTGCATGATTGATGGGCTGTAATGAACAGATGATACCAAACCCGCTTGGACTGTTATCACTGAAAAGCTGTTTTAGCCTGCGGCAGCAAGGTACTTGCTGTTTTATGTGGTGTCGAGGCGCTGCTACGCACAGCGCCTCGACACCACTTGACTTGGAAATGTGGGCATCAGTTGAAAACCAGCATCGCGTCATGGAATTCAAGAGCCGTTTGTAAGAACATTTCTGAAAAGCATCAGGAAGCGCAGGCGAATAAGAGACAAAAGCGCATACAGACCACCGAACAAGGACCATACCGAGGAACCAAACGGCACCTGCCTAACAGAGCGGATTTCTTGGGCTCCAGGGGCTATAGGCCCCGGTCGCGGGGTTCCAAGGGGTCGCGACCAACCCCTTGGTCTTGCGCAGCAGCGCACCTGCTCGCGAGTACGTGCGCAATCGCCGTATGGCGCATCCGACCTTGGCTCACGGCGAAGGCGCATACGTTTCAAATTGAACTGCTTTTCAGAAAGCCGCTTATTCACACAATCAATTCAACCACCAGCAAAGCCATGGTAGTATACGCACAACGAGCCGCATTGAAATGAGGTGAGAATGAACGCACAAGTGCGCATCACGCGGATGCTCCGCCAAAGCGGCGACCTCTTGGCGCATCCCAACCCGCAAACGTTCAGCTACTACGGCAGCCGCGCCTCCGACAGCGACGCCCTGACCTACGTCGCTATCGCAGCCTTCCTGCAGACCATTCTCGGCTTCGCCATCGCGGGTGGCGGCGACGCCTTCGGCCTGCTCTACAGCGTGATCAACCACCTGTTCGAGTTCTATATTTTCGCTGGCGTCACCTATTTCGTCGGCAAGCAGTTCGCGGGCATCGGCAACTTCGAGGAAGTCACCTACACCTTCGCGCTATTCTACGTGCCGATCGTGCTGATCTCCTATCTGCTGCTGTTGCTGGCCGTGCTCACCAACGTCGTGCCCGTCGCGCTGATCTCGGTCATTCCATTCCTGCAACTGGCCGCGCTCGCATTTTACGCCTTCCAGGGCGTGCAGGGCGTCTTGCGCGTGCGCCGCAAACGCGATGCTGCGCTCACCGTCGGGATCGCGCTGATCGTGATCTGGGTGCTGGAACAAGTCTTTCGCTCGATCGGCAGCGGCGGAATCTACTAATCACCTCGGCTTATCAGCGTGGGGTTTTTCTGCTGGCGCAAGAAGGGGCAACCGCGTGCGCACCGCCCGTGGTCATGCTTCGGGCTTTGGAGTGCCAGCTAGGGCAGTGTGAAGTGAGCTACAGGTAACTACGGCGGTGTGGGTCGCGCAATTGCGCCAGCGCTACGCTAACAACCGCGTGCTGAGCACCGCCAGCGCCGTTACCTCGCTTAGTTCGCAGAGCGCGCCGTAGGTGTCGCCCGTGAGGCCGCCCAGATCGCGCACCCACCAGCGCGCTAGCAGCCACGCCACCAGCGCCACCACCAGCAGGGCCAGCAATCCGCGCCAGCCGCCCACCAGCACGCTCAACAGCAGGGCTGCGCTACTACTGAACAGCAGCGTGCGGCGGCCCGTCTGAGACTGCACGCTCTGCCCCAGGCCGCTGGTGCGGGCCGCCGCGAAACCGCACAGCCCGAAACTCATCGCCCAGCGCCCCACAATCGGCGCGAGCCACACCGCCTGCCACCAGGCTACGCCCAGCCCGCCGAACGCGCCCAGGAACGCGACCTTGAGCGCCAACACCACTACTAACGCCAGAGCGCCCATCACGCCGATCCGGCTGTCGCGCATAATCTCCAACTTGCGCTCGCGCGACCGCCAACTCAGCACCGCATCGAACGTGTCGCTCAAGCCATCGAGATGCAGGCCCGCGCTGAGCACCGCCCACGCCACCACCACCAGCACATCGCGCACGCCGCTCGTCCAGAGCAACTCGGCCAGCAAGCCCATGCCCACCAGCAACCCGCCCAACACCGCGCCCGCCAACGGGAAGCAGGCCACCGCCCGCCCCATCCCGCCATCGGGTGTCGGTGGCAGGCCGGGCATCGGCACAATCGTCAGAAAGCGCAGCGCCTCACCAAGCGGCCAGAGCGGCCCCCACCAATTGCGCGACTCACTCATGCGACCGACCAATCCTCGCCATAGCAGACGAATCCCAGCTTCGCGGCCAGCGACCGCGAAGCCACATTCTCCCACGTCGCACTGTAGAGCGCCAAACGCCCCTGCGCCTGCACCTCGGCGACCCAGCGCTGCACCACAGCGGCAGCATAGCCGCGCCGCCGGAACGGCTCGGCGGTCTCTAGGCCGGCCTCGGCCACGCGCTGCGTGCGGCGGGCGCAATAGCACACCGCCACCGCATCGCCATCCTCGATCCACGCCGCAATCGGCTGGCGCGCCTCCAACTCGGCCTGCAAGCGCGGGAACCAGCGCCCCAGCGCATCGGCGTTCGTATCGGTGATCAGCAGCGTGTTCGGCGCGGGAGGCAGCGGATGCGCCGCCCAAAACGCAGGCCCACGATGCTCCCACGCAATGGGCCCGTGGGCAGCCAGCGCCGCCCGAATCGCCTCGTGCTGCACGGGCGGTTGGCACAACTTGGTCAGCTCGCGCACCAACGCATCGGGCAGATCGAAGCGGAAGCGGCAGATCACACCATCGGGCGTGCTGCCCAAGAAGAAGCGCGGGGCGAGTTGATCGCCCGGCTCGTTGATGCTGCGCAGGCGACCAACGGCATCGCTGCGAAACAGCGCCTCACATTGCAGGGCGATCAACTCAAGTGCGTGCATTGGCTATCCCAAGATGCTAAAGTGACTACTCCCCCACCTAAAGGCTGTGGGCTTCTTGGAGCCGTAGCCCCTGAGACTGTAGTCCCAGTCTCAAAATGTTGTA
>CALKHR010000063.1 GCA_937988885.1 uncultured Roseiflexaceae bacterium
CTGACACAACCTTCATAAGATCTTCATAGCCATTTTGCTACACTTGAATCACCAGCATCCGGGCTGGTAGTGTCGTTTGCAAGCGTGCCTAGCGGTGATGCAAGCCACACCGCATCGCCGCGCTTGCTGATTCGAGTGAGGTTTGGCTATGCGGAAAAACCCATTCCCCACCTTTCAACAACGTCTTATCAGCGCGTTACTTGGGATGCTCGTGCTCCTTAGCGCCTGCAGCAATACAGCCGATCCTACCGAGCCTAACGAGCAACTACCTACGATCCCATCACCGCCAACAACGACATCATTATCATCCTCCGAACAATCCAACGAGCCGATCACGATCACCTTCACTGCCGACGAGTTCGAGCGGCAGGCCTACGAGCCGTTGATCGAGCGGTTCAACGCCGAGAATCCCGATATACGCGTGCAGTTCGTGCCACTGCAGATGACGGGCACTATCATTTCAGCCGAGGCGATCACTCGCCAGATCGTCACGACTGCAGATACCGGCGTCGCGCCGTTCCTGTTCCAGAGCGACATCGACCGAGGGTTGTACTACAACCTCACGCCGCTGATCGATGCCGATCCGAGCTTCGATCGCGACGACTACTACACCAGCGCCTTCTCCCACGACGACATCTTTATGCTACCCAGTAATCTTTGGCTCTCGATGATCAACTACAACCGCACGCTGTGGGAGCAGCAGGGCTTGGCAACGCCATCGCCCGATTGGACGTGGAGCGATGTGCTGGCGACCGCCCAACAGTTGACCCAAAAGCGGGGCAACACTATCGATGTGTACGGCATGATCGACGGGCGAAACGGCTTAAATGCACTGTTGGGATTATTGCGCGAGCAGGGTTTCGATCTGGAGAGTACATCGCCTGATCAAGTGCGTCTCGATACGCCGGAGGTCGAGCGTGCGCTGGAGCAAGTCGTTGAATCCATCGAATCGGGCGCGCTCTGGCACACCACCGAAAGTTCCCCTCAATTCGAGGAACAGTTCAACTTGGTGCAGAACCAGCAAGTGGGGATGTGGGTCGATCTCCCGCTGATCATCAGCACTTCTCAGGAGGAACAGACGCAGCCGGGCTACGCGATGTTGCCCGCGGGTGAGAGCGTGCACCTGGGACGCGGCTTTGTGATGAGCAGCGGCACCACCCATCCGGAAGCCGCATGGCGCTGGCTCTCCTTCCTGAGCCGCCAAAACACCGACAGAGGATACACGATCTCGGGCGTTCAAGAAGTGCCAGCCCGCAAATCGCTCGCCGCAAGCAGCGCCGTCTGGCAGCAGTTCGATGCAACGACGCGCACCAACATCGAAACGGCGCTCAACACCAAACTCAAAAAGCTGCCCGAAGGTGTCAGCAGCGACACGCTGGTCAACAATCTCCTGAGCAGTGCGCTCACCGATATTCTCACGGGCAAGCAAACGGTTGCGCAAGCCCTGAGCGCGGCGCAGGCCGACTTCGAGCAGCAGAGCCTCGAAGCGATGAACAAGCCCACCCCCACGCCCGATCCCGCGCCGATCGTGGTGGCGACGCCAGCGCCGAGCGGCCCTGCACCCGGTGCTACCACCGTGGTGTTCCGGGGCCTGCCCTTCCAGAACGAGCGATTGCGTCCGCTTGCGCAGCGGTTCCAGGAGCAACACCCCGAATGGTTCATCGATCTGCAGAGCGTCGCGATCGGCCCGAACACGCCGCTGAGCGCTGCGACTCTCGCGGACAACGCCGACTGCTTTGTGTGGTTCGATGCCAGCCCGATCACGATGACGCTCGACCTGCGCCCGCTGTTCGATGCCGATAGCACTTTCTCGCTCGACGATTACCCCAGCAGCGTGATTGCGCCGTTCCAGAACGGCACGGGCATCTACGGGCTGCCCTTCCACATCACCCTGCAGGCGCTCAGCTACAACCAAGACGCCTTTGATGCTGTGGGGCTCTCGTACCCGAACAAAGATTGGATGATCCACGACCTCATCAACGCCGCCGAGCAATTGAGCGATCTCACCGAGAGCGACCCCCGCTACGGCTACGCGGTGATGGGCAGCCACACCGATGATCTGCTGCAGTTCCTGGATCAATTCGACGCAGCGCCCACGCAGGACCGACAGCTGCGCTTCACCGACGACAAGGTGATCAACGCGGTGAGGACGTACCTGGACTTCTTGAAAAACTACACGCCGCACACCAAGCTCCAGGGCTACACCACCGAGTTCACGTTCGGTGGCGAGGTGATGCAGTTGATCGAAGAAGGACGGGTCGGTATGTGGACGGATCTGCCGGGTAGCGTACGGATCGTCATGATCGGCGAGGAAGGGCGGCGGGGATTCACCCGTGCGCTGACCGCGCCGCCGGGAGCGGGCCGCAGAACCCCCGATCGCCTGAATGTGACAGGCCTGTTCATCTCAAACACCAGCCAACAACCGGAGGGATGCTGGGAGTGGTTCAAGTTCCTCAGCGAGGATGTGAGCATTCTCGACAACGCGTTCCCAGCGCGGCGCTCGATCGCCCAATCGAGTGCGTTCGCCAACAACGCGCCTCCAGGAGCCGCCGATGTCTATGCAGGCTACCTGCCCGCACTCGAACGCCAGCCGAGCACGCAGGGCAACCAACAATCCCGCATTAATCTCTACTGGTTCTTCCAAGCGGTTGACCGTGCGCTCCAAGGCGAGGATCTGGAGCGGGAGCTTGATCAGGCGCAACGCAAAACCGAAGAATACCTGCTCTGTATCGATAGTGGAGGCAATGCACCTGATTGCGCCGTGCAGGTCGATCCACAATATCAAGGGAGATAATTCATTTTATGTCAAACTACCCACTCGCAACTCAAGCGATTGAGGAGCTGTATCACAAACACTACAACCAATTGCGAGGATACTTGTTTCGGTTGGTGAGCAACTGCGAGACGGCGGAGGATCTCTGCCAAGAGACATTTATCAAGGCGTTTCGCAACTGGCACCAACACGACCCGAATGCCAACACGCTCTCGTGGCTGTATCGGATCGCCACCAACACCGCCTACGACTATCTGCGCCGCCGCCGACGCACCAACCTGCAGCCGCTACACGATGCGCTCGGCCAAATTAATGGCGATACCTACGAGCAGCAATTGGGCGAAAACGACCATATCAACCAAACATTGCAGCAGGTGCCGAGCCGTTACCGCATACCCTTGATGTTGCAGATCTACGCGGGGCACAGCATCAGCGAGATCGCCGAACGGCTGGAGAGCACGCCAAACGCGATCAAGATGCGGCTGATGCGCGCGCGGCAACACTTTCGCCAAGCCTATCAACTCGAAGTCTAGCGTTACGAGATTCATCGGACTTGGTATGAAAGCATTATCGAACAGCATCAGGAAGTTGTGAAGCGAAAGCACTTGCTTATGAAGGAGCAAAAAGCGCATACCGACCACCGAACAAGGCCCATACCGAGGAATCAAATGATACCGGCATAACAGAGCGGATTCCTTGGGGTCCAGGGGCGATAAGCCCCGGTTGCGGGGTTCCAAGGGGTCGCGACCGACCCCTTGGGCTTGCGCAGCAGCCTGCCTGTTCGTGAGTACGCGCACAGTCGCCGTATGGCGCATCCTACGCCCTCGCGAGCAAGTGAAAGCATTTCTAACAAGCATTCGAAATTGGTCATTTCTAACGCATAACAAAGCCCTACTCATACCCAAAGCCGATTTGTAACGATGCGCCAGGGAGTATACTACAACACCAACGAGCATAGCTCTCGGCGCATCCGCTACAACTGGTACACTGCCATGCACAAACGAATCCTGATCGTTGACGACGATCCGAAAACCGCCGAACTGATTCGGCTTTATCTTGAACGCGATGGCTACCAAACGCTGGTCGCAAACGATGGACGCCTCGCACTCGAACTCGCGCGGCAACGCCACCCCGACCTGATCGTGCTCGACCTGATGCTGCCCTCCGTCGATGGGCTAGACATCTGTCGCATTTTGCGCTACGAGTCATCGATCCCGATCATTATGGTCACGGCGCGCACAACCGAGGACGACAAGCTTTTGGGCCTGGATCTCGGTGCCGACGATTACATCTCCAAGCCGTTCAGCCCTCGTGAGCTGTTGGCGCGTATTCGGGCGGTGCTGCGGCGCGTGGGCAACACAGTGAACAAAGAGCCGAGCAGTGTGCAGGTTGGCGAACTAGAGGTCGATTTCCTGAGCTACAGCGTGCGACTGCGAGGGCAGGCCGTTCGGCTCACGCCCAAGGAGTTCAAGTTGCTCGAAATCCTTATTCGCGCGCCGGGCCGCGCATTCAGCCGCCTCGATCTGCTTGAGCAGGTGTTCGGCTTCGACTACGAAGGGTTGGAGCGCACCGTCGATGTGCACATTATGAATCTGCGTAAGAAGATCGAACGCAACCCAGCCCAGCCGTACTACATTCACACCGTCTACGGCGTTGGCTACAAATTCTCCGAGGAAGCCTATGCGCATTAGTTTGCAGATCCGCCTGCTGCTCACGTTGATGTTTGTGGTGGCGGTGGCGATGGGCACAGTGGCGCTTTTGGCCAGCCGCGTCAGCGCCAGTGAGCTCCAACGCTACATCATCCGCGACAGCGAGCGCAACCGCATTATGATGGACAGCCTGCTCTCGTTCTACAAAACCCAGCCAACCGCCGAAAGCCTGCAAGCGATGGTGTCTTCACTGAGCGAGCGCATCAGCGAGCGCATGATCGTCACCGATAGCAACAATCGTGTGCTGGCAGATTCTGCAAACGAGTTGATCGATCAAGTGATCGACTGCGACTTCGATTCGCCCGGCATCATCGTGACCAAAGGGACATCGATCTGTACGAATCAACAACAGAGCGTAAGCAGCACGCTGATACTCACAAACACATCGAATTTGCAGCTCCGGCCCGTGCCAAGCACGTCGTTTGCGCTTCAACAACGACCAGCGACGAGCGAGACGCTCAGGCCGCTCACCGGGACACTGATGGTGGTCGCGGGGCAGATCACCGACGAGAGTGGTGAAATATCGCTCATCTCGGTGCGGCGCATCCAGGGCGACAAGAGCGATCCCATTCAACTCGGCTTTCTCAGCGCGGTGAACCGTTCGTTATGGATGGCGGTAGGCGTAGCGAGCATGGTGGGCTTGCTGCTCACAATGGTGCTTGGGCGCGGTATCCTGCGGCCCATCAACGCACTCACCGTTGCAGCGCGGCGCATGGGGCAGGGCGATCTCAGCCAACGCGTTGTGGTGCATAGCAACGACGAGATCGGCGAATTGGCCCACGCCTTCAACGCCATGGCCGATGGCCTCACCCGCATCGAGCGCCTGCGGCAGCACATGGTCAACGACATCGCCCACGAACTGCGCACACCGCTCACCAACATCCGTGGCTACCTTGAGGCGGTGCGCGACGGCGTGGCCGAGCCAACCGACTCACTGATCGACTCCCTGCACGAGGAAGCATTGCTGCTCAATCGTCTCGTGGACGACCTGCGCGACTTGGCGCTCGCCGAAGCGAAGCAACTGCGCTTAAACCGCGCACCAACCGACCTCGCCTGCGTCATCGATAGCGCCGTTACCGCATTACGGCCAGCCACGCTGAACCGCCAACTCAACGTGCGCGTCGCGCTCCCCGACGACCTGCCCACAGTGCACGCCGATGCCGAACGGATCGGCCAAGTGATGCGCAATCTGCTCAACAACGCCATCACGCACACACCGATCGAGGGCGAGATCTCGGTGCAGGCACACGTCGCATCCACACATGTGGTTGTTCAGGTGTACAACAGCGGCGAGGGCATCGCGCCCGAACACTTGCCGCTGATCTTCGAGCGCTTCTACCGGGCGGATCGCTCGCGAACGCGCGCCACAGGCGGAGCGGGGCTTGGGCTGACCATCGTCAAGCAGTTGGTCGAGGCGCACGACGGGCAGGTGTGGGCAACCAGCGAGCCGCAGCAGGGCGCGACATTCTCGTTCACCCTGCCGATCTGCAAACAAAAAAGCGAGCAGCAGGCCGATCAGCCTACCGCTCGCTTGAGGCTCAATGCTTACGAACGCGGGAGCACCTTGAAGTAGACGATCGCCTGGTGCTTGCTGGAGACACCCTCAAAGACGAAGGAGTAGATGCCAGCCGGAGCGCCATAGGTGTCGAAAGGAATCCCTTCGACACTGCCGCTCGGCCCAATGCTCACCGTCTGAACCGTACCGAAGATCGCACCATCTGGCTCAGTGATCCAGAAACCGACCTGCTCGTTGGGGCGGAAGCCGAAGATGTCGATCTCGAACTCACCACCCTCAACCACACACTTGCTCGGGCGGATGCGGGCGCTCACCGGATCCGGCACATCGGCGCAGTTATCGGCGGAGCCGTTCGATGGAGGCGCAGCATTCGCGTTATCGCGCACTTCCTTGCCCAACAGGCCCAGCAGCACATTGTAGGGCGGCTGGTTCTCGGGGTGCAACTCGAAGCGCGCCCGCTCGAACCACTGCACCGTGTAGCGACCGTTCGGCGTGTCCTCGATCTGGGGCTCGGAGATCGGCAGACCGAACAGCGCCAAGTTCTCGGCCTCGCTCTTGCCCGGTCGACCGTCGAACTCCAGGCCGCTCGCGCGCCAGGCGTTCAAGATATCGCCACACACATTGTGACCCGTCTCGGCGAAGTAGCGGCAGTTGGCTTGTGGCGCAGCCTTCTCGAAGGTGGCCCAATCGCGACCCTGCTGCGTCAGGCGATCCACACCCAAGCGGCCCAACAGCACATCATATGGGCGAGCATTTTCAGGATGCAACTCCAGGCGGTTCCGCTCGAACCATTGGACTTGGAATGGCTTACCCTCGATCAGTTCTTCCTGCTGCGGACCAATTGGGTAGCCGAACACGGGCAAACCACCGTTTGCTCCCAGAATTCGCGGATGCGACCGCTAATACAGAAGCTCGTCTCAGCGAAACAACGCTGTTCGGTTTGGGCATGGCCCACTTGCGGCAACGCGGCGAGTGCTAAGCTAAAGAGCAGGATAGCACAAGCCAACATGCCGTTGAGACGACCGCGAGCAAATACCATATTCCCTCCAATATAAAAAAGGAACCGCTATGATTACGATATTAAAAATATCAAATCACACAAAAGTAAGTCGATAGCACAAAAAGCTATCTTGAGACAGTGGAATACGAACGGAGGGCCATCACTGTGTGGGATAAGCAATGAAGTGTTTTTTACGCCACACAATATGGGAATACGTAGCAAAAGTGTATCATACAACACTCTATCTGTCAAAACAAAGACCATAGTAAAAATTCATGGTTTTATCTTAAAAAAAAGAGAAAATATTTATCGACATGCAGGACAAGAGCTACAGTTGTAGACAATGTTGCAATATTCACTCACGATACACGTGCATAGTGTCGCAACCACACTTCAAACTGCGCAGCAAGCCAGTGCGCAAACACGAAATTGAGCACTACCAGAGGAATGACAATCAATGTCTCAATCAACAGCGCCGACCAATCCAGCAGCGCTGAATCGACCACAAACCACAGCGCAACCACGCAATACATGCTCGCAGCCACACTCGTTACAATCGTGGGAATATAGCGCCGATACACGGCGAACTGCCCGATATGCATAAGCAAGTGGAGGAAAAAGAACAGCAGGATCGCCGTCCACGTAGTATAGCGTTGGCTCGCAACACACCAGTAGGTTACCGCCGATAGAAGCACAAACTCCTCCGCCACCGCCAACGCAAACGACGAAGTGGAGAGGCGTTCGAGCTGCCCTAGCATCCGTGGCGCAAAACGGGGAAAACGCTCGCGCAGCCGGGCCGATTCGCGCTGCAGCCAGGGCTGGAACATGATGATCTCCTCGAAATCGTGGAGCATAAAAACGATCGGCAACGACCACATCAACGTTTCGAGCGACATAGGATAACCACGCTTTCTATGCACGTGTGACGCTACCACGAAGAAAAAGTTCCCATTTGTGCAAAAGAAACTCTTCCCTAAAAACAATCAACCTCCTGCGATGCGCAGAAGGTCGGAAGTACAAGAACAAATACCGCTCTACTCAAGAGACGCGCTAGCGCCGCCAGCGGTTACGCCACCACAGCCAAGCGGCCAACAACCAGCCGCCCCACGCCAACATTTGCGGCCCAAACCGACCGAACACCAACACGGCCAAGAGCAAGCAGCGCACAGCACCCACCATCAGCCGTTTGCTCGTGACGGGCCGCGCCGATGAGCGCCAATCCAGCGCGACGATCTGCCTGAGCAGATCGCGCTCGATACAATCTTCGAGCGAAAAAACAAAGATCGTATCGGTATATTTCGCCGCCAAGAGCAGGTCGCGGCGCAGGGCGGGCCAGGGCAGACGACGCGCCGGGCCATCCACACCATCGTCGGTGCTCCCGATACCGATCGCATCGGCAGCCGGACCGTAGCTCGCGATCAGCGCGCCGCCCAAATCGTAATCTAAATCCTCGTTGGGCACGCAACTTGAACACATCAGCACATCGACATCCCCGGGAAGGTCGAGGATGTCGAGCGCCCGCTGGATCACCGTGGTGCCAACACTGCGATCATCCACGACCAACGGCATCTGGTAGCTATGGACCTCATAGCCATCGTGCCGAATCACGCCCAACAGATCGGTATAGGCCACCCGCGCGGCAGGGTACAGAATATTCTCACCAGCCAGCCACAGGCGCCGCGCCATCTCGCGCAGACCCCACTGCGGCCTGCGCATATCCTCGCCCGGCGGCACCTCGATCTCAAGGCCAACCGCATCGAAATGCAAGCCATTCTCAACCGCCCATGTGCGAAACACTTCGTACTGAGCGTGAGCCTGCGGATAATTCTGCAAATTAAAGGCAAACCCCTGCTCGGGCGGCAACAAAAGCCACGCTACCAACGGGATGCGATGCGCGTTCAACAGACGCACCGCCTCGACACGCGCCGCATCGAGACGCGCCACCGAGAGCGCAATCCCAATCTGATGCGTACTTAACAGTTCGAGCAAGCCAGGACGCCCAAGTAACTCAAGCAGGGCAGCACCATCGAGTTCAGAAAAAAAGAATAGCCGTGGCTGATCCGATACATTCGTACGTGTATGGTTCACCGCAAGTTCGGTATCCAAATCACTCCTCGGGCTTTCTCTAGCGGTTAGGACAGCGAAGCCTGTACAAACCGCGATCGACAAAGGTTGCTCTTTTCGTCAACTACCCACGGCTAAAGCGCGTGGGCTTGTCCCAGGCGCGCCGCAACGTGA
>CALKHR010000064.1 GCA_937988885.1 uncultured Roseiflexaceae bacterium
TTGCCCACGCTGTTCGGCACCACGTAGGCCACCAGCCGCTTCTGGCCGGGCACATCCTCGCGCAGCACCACTACGCTCTCTTGCACGGCGGGGTGTCGGCTGAGCACCGCTTCGATCTCGCCAAGCTCGATGCGGAAGCCGCGCAGCTTCACTTGATGGTCGATGCGGCCTAGGAACTCTATCCGGCCATCGGGCAGGAAGCGCCCGAGGTCGCCGGTACGGTAGAGCCGCGCGGTGTGCGGTTTGTCCGCCTCGGCGAATGGGTTGACCACGAACCGCTCGGCGGTGAGTTCGGGGCGGCCCAAGTAGCCGCGCGCTAGCCCCACGCCGCCGATGTAGATCTCGCCAGGCTCGCCGATCGGCGCAAGTTGGCCCTGCTCATCGAACAGGTAGATCGTGGTGTTGATCAGAGGGCGACCGATCGGCGGACGCGCATCGCTGCCGTCGCACTGTTCCACGGTGGCCCATACGGTGGTCTCTGTGGGGCCATAGGCGTTGAAGAAGCGGCGTCCCGGCGCCCAGCGATCCACCAGATCGGGTGAACACGCCTCGCCCGCTACGATGATCTGTCGCAGATGCGGGAACTCTTGATCGGGTAGGGCGGCCAGCACTGAGGGCGGCAGCGTCACGATCGAGATCTTGTGGTCGTTCAGCAGCTTGATCAGCGTCGGCCCGGGGAGCAGATCTTCACGCGATGCCAGATGGAGCGCGGCACCAACCCGCAGCGCCATCACGATCTCAAAGACCGAGGCGTCGAAGCTCGGCGAGGCGAATTGGAGTACGTTGTCGTTCGGGCCTAGCTCGAAGGTGCGCACTTGCGCTTCGGTGAGGTTGCTCAAGCCGCGATGTTCGAGCATGGTGCCCTTGGGGCGGCCCGTCGAGCCGGACGTGTAGATCACGTAGGCCAGCGAATCAGGCGTGGCGGTAGGCTCTAGGTTCTCAGACGCATATTTGGCGAGTTGCTCGGTCAGAAGATCCAAGCAGAGCACCTGCGCACGGTGCGGTGGCAGCTTCGCTTCCAGGCTCGAATGGCTGAGCAAGACCTGGATCTGCGAATCTTCCAGCATATACGCGAGCCGATCGATCGGGTACGCGGGATCGAGGGGCAGATACGCGCCGCCCGCCTTCCAAATCGCCAAAATAGCGATGATCATATCGATCGAGCGCTCCATGCAGACGCCAACCAACACTTCGGGGCCGACTCCTAACTGTTGGAGGTGTCGGGCTAACTGATTCGCTCGTTGATTAACTTGCTGATAGCTGAGCTGCCGACACCCGAAAACGAGGGCGGTTGAGGTTGGATATTGAGCGACTTGCTGCTCAAAGAGCTGAGGAAAACACGTTTGAGCTGGATATGGTGCTGTCGTATTGTTCCATTGTGCGATGAGCTCAGTATGTGTTGAAGATACACCTAATTGTGTTTGTTGCTGCAGTGACGGAGCAGCGCCTGCGGACACGAGACGTGGTGATGCATGCGACAATGTTGACATATCCTTCTTTGCTCCTGAAACGGCACCCCATAACCGTTGAATCTGTTCATTCCCAGCCATGAACAAACGCCTGATGCGGCGGATGCCACATCAGCAATGATTCCCTATACAGCGTCGTCCATGAGGCGTTTTGTCGCTACCAACTTGACTTGTGTCGAAAACCCAATGTTGATGAAAACGTACCTCACAAGATCGCAGCGACATTGGTGCATCTGAGGAGCAACCACCGAGGAAATTCCAATGTCTCCCTATAGTTATCTCGGAGTAAGCCAGATTGTAGGTGGGATGTAATATTAGGACGCTCCTGGATTATAACGGGCATATGTAAGTTGTGATGAAATTTTCATCTAAACTTTAGTACCGTAGTTGGAATAGTACTACTATGTGTAGTGGTAGGTTATGAAAGTATTAAAATGAGAAACCTGCGGAAGGTTTGCTGAAAAACTTCTGAGCTTTTTGAAGGTTATGAGCATCCCTGTCGCTGGCCTGCGAAACTCGGGGGATCATCCGACATTGTCGCCTTCGCTTGCTCCCAGCGACTCTTAGCCCGTTCGACATCGGTGAGTCTCCAGGGCCGCCGTTTTCGCGTTGCCTAACGATCGTGTGCCGCAGGAGTAGAGGGACAGGGAGAAGCTCAATGGAGGGTGCAAGCAGCGCCGTTGCACGTGCATCATGCAACGGCGCTGTCGTTCGTCTAGGGGTTGATCATAATCTTGCCTGCTTGACCAGTGAGGGCGAACTCCATCGCCTCGGGGGCCTGCTCAAGCGCGAAGTGGTGCGTGATTACCGGCGAGAGGTCGAGCGCACCCAGCCAGCGGATGGCCCGATCGACGGCGTTGGTGGGGCCTTTCACGCCGCGGATCGTCATCTCCTTGAAGAAGAACTGCTGCGGGTAGAAGCTCGCCTTGGCCTGCGCATCGGTTACGCCGACCACCATCACCGTGCCGCCCGCTGCCGTGCTGGCGATGCCCGTTTCGATCGTCTGCGGGAAGCCGACCGCCTCGAACACCACATCGGCACCCAGGCCATCGGTGTGGGCGCGCACAACCTCGGCCACATCGTCCTTGGTGGGGTCGATGGTGAGGTCGGCGCCCAGGCGCTCGGCCAAGGCGCGGCGGTAGGCCTGCGGCTCCGAGACGATCACCTTGCTCGCGCCGGAGGAGCGAGCGATCGCCATAATGAACAACCCGATCGGGCCGCCGCCGATCACCAGCACGCGATCGCCCGAGCGCAACTGGCTGAAATCGACTGCGCGCACGGCACAACCGAGCGGCTCGGTGAGCGCGCCGATCTCATCCGAGACGTTATCGGGCAGGCGATAGACATTGGCGGCGGGCACGATCACATTGGGTGCCCACGCGCCGTACTTCATCACCGAGCGGTTGACGCAGACGCCTGGCTTGCCCATCCGGCAGAAGGTGCAGCGCCCACACGCCGCGTTGGGGATGGCAGTCACGCGGTCGCCAACGCTGAGCGTGGTGACGTTGCTGCCCACCTCGACGATGCGGCCCGCGAACTCATGGCCCATCGGGCGAGGGTCCGTGATGGGTGGGCCGAACTCCATACCGCTATACACGTGAATCTCGGTGCCGCAGATGCCGCTGCACGAGACATTGATTCGCACATCATCGGGGCCGAGCGCGTCTGGCTCCCGATCAACCACGCGGAGATCGCGTACTCCATAGAGCATGACCGATTTCATGGTACTTCCCTTATCTAAAGCAGTAGTGTTTCAGTAGATGGCACACATCGCGATGCCTTAGCGGCCCGGATCGATGCCCCACAGCAGGTCGCGAAGCAGCGTAATGCGCGGGGCGGTCATGCCGACCTCGGCTGCGCGATCGACGAGATCGGTAAAGACCTCATCGACTTCGAGCGAGCGGCCTGCCAGCACATCCTGGGTCATCGAAGCGTACTGCTTGTCTGCACCAGCGGCGCGCGCTCCTTCGCCTCGCGATAGGAAGAGATCGATGAGTTCCTGATCGGTCATACTGAGATAGGTTTTGAGCGGGAATCCCTCGTAATCGCCCAATTCGACCTTGTGGGCTGCGGCGATACTGGCAGCTTCGCGGATGACGGAGATGTAGCCGCGGATAAAGCCCAACCTTGTCGATAGCCCGAGCAAGCTGCTGCTAGTGGTCGCGGTGATGCCGAACACACCAGCAGCGTGGCTGGCCTTCGTCCACAACACGCTATCGATATTGTCGGAAGCGGTGGTGGGGATGCCAGCCTGATTGAGCAGTGCGGCTGCAGCCTCAACGCGCGGCGAGACACCGCCGCCGAACTCGCCCAAATAGGTGTGCCCTGTGCCGCGCACCTGTATGCGACCATCGGTCTCGTTCTGGCTCGAAAAGATTGTTGCTGAGCCGACGGTGCGCTCCCATCCGAACGCCTCGGCCAAGATGCGGTCCTTGGCCATGCCGTTCTGCACGCCCGCCACCCAACTTGTATCGTCGCCAGGACGCGGCCAGACGGGCTTGATGTTGGCGATCGCATCGCGGAGCTGCTGGGCCTTGGTGGTGAAGATCAGGCCGGCGTTATCGGGCAGATCAGCCGCATCGGTCGTGATGCCAACCGTGCCAGCAGGGGCGGGGGCCGGAGCAACGGGGATTTCGAGATTGACAACACCGTAGAGGCGGATGCAACCGGCTTGGAGTAGCCGTTCGGCAGTTCGTTTGGTAGAGAGAACTGTGATCGCTTGGCCATTGGCGGCCAACAGTGCTGCGAAGCCCTGGCCTAGGGAGCCAGCGCCAACCAGCGCCAACGTGTTTGCGGGATTTGCCATGCTACTCCTCTTCATCGAGACGCGAAAGGGCAGATGTTGTTATGATACCGCATCTGTGCCCAACGTTTGTCAATGTTGGTAGTTTACTTTGGGAAATATTGAAAATTGCTTGAAAGTTCGTGAAGTTGTCGCCTTGAAACCTAGCCGGACACTGTGAGATGCGTCCGGCTAAGGTGTGAAGCTTACTGTAATGGCGAGAACGGAATCGCCTGGAGCATCGTGCGCTGAATCTTCAGGTGGAACTTCGGCAAACCCTGCCAGGCCGCCGCCCATTCCTCCGTAGCCTTCGCCTCGGCCCAACGGTCCAGCATCTCCTGCTCACTTTCCCAGGCAATAATCCAGTGCACATTGGTGGAAGGAGCCGGGTCGGTGCTGGTAGGAACTGCGTGCCAAAAGCCGATCAAGCGGAAGTTGAAGGTGTTCACCAGCAGAGGCAGCACGCGATCGTTGACCGACTGGAGGTAGAGATCCAGCAGGGTCGGCTCGATGTCGTAGCTGCGAAGTTCGTAGATCATAACCGATTCGACTCCTTTTCTAAAGATGTGGTTGTGTGTAGGAGGCGTCAACCTCCCGCAGCAGTATAGCACCTATGCCGCAGTCACCGAACAGGATGCGGCAGCCGTCAAGTCATCCCTAGCGATAACCGATTGTCGTTAGCAATTCCTCGATCTGCTCGGCGCTTGGGCGTTCGCTCGCGGCCTCGTACTGGGCCGCCACGCTGATCATATTCAGCAGCAGTTGATCGGCGGCTGGATTGATGCCGAGTTGCTCCAGCACGCGGAACGTGCTCAGCAGCACGCGCCCTGCGCCTAGCGCGTAACTGCCAGCGATCAAGCCCGAGGCGTAGCCGCCCAAGATCGGGTAGCCCGTTGAGATCGCGACAGCCGCCACATCGTCGCAGGCGTCGAGGCCATCGATATGCACCGCCGGGAAGACCTGGTCGTAATACTCCCAATCCATCAGCGCGCCGCAGGGCAGGCCCGCGAAGATCGGGTGTCGCTTCAGCACCACCTCTTTGTGGTAGAGCCAGTCGCGCGCGGTGAACAGGTGACCTTTATTGGCGAGCGGCAGCCAACCGAGCGGCTGATCGTCGCGCTGCAGCGTATGCGCGGCCAACAACAGCGCCACGCCGCCGCGTGCCACGCTGCGGGCCAACGCCTGCCAGACCTCCAGCGGCTGCTGGTTGGCCTGCGCGCCCACCAACACCAAGTGCTCGCCATCGGCGTGCGCGGTGGTGAACGGCTCGCTATCCACGCCTCGCTCGCGCAACCAGGTCGCCACGCCTTCTCCCACGCCCAACAACAACACGGTCGGCAGCGCGCGCGTGGGCTTGGGCGCCTCAGAGTTGTAGAGCGTCAGTCGTCCGCTGGTCGGCGCGCCGCCACGCTCCATCGTGACCGACAGTGTGTAGGTGCCAGCAGGCCCATCGAGCGTGACCTGTTCGTCGAGCACGGGGATCGCCAACGGCGGCTCGTAGCCCTCGCGCTCCTCATCGATCGTCACGGTCGTGCGCCGCTCCCACGCCACACCCTGCGGCCCCATAATCTTGGCCCGCACTGGGTAGGTGCCGGGTGCCAGCACGTCCTCGTTGGCCAGCACGATCTCGATTCGGCGCGGTTGCCCCACGTAGCCGTGTTGCGGATCAGCGAACACGCACCAGCGCAGCGGCGCCCAGCCGTCGGCCAGCACATCCACGATGCCCGGCTTCCACTCGCGCCAGAACGTCCACAGCCCCTCGCCGCACACCGCGTGGTCGAGCAGGCCGGTCAGGTTGTAGCCGCAGATCTGCGGGTTCGAGCGGATCAGGTCGAACCCGAGTTCCCGTTGGCGAGCGTGCAGGCGCTGGCTCTCGCGCAGCAGATCCTCAGGGAAGGCGAACACATCGCCGAGGCCGTAGCGCTGGAAGTCGGCGTTCAGTTTCTCGACCATGTTACCCATCAGCGCTGCGTCGGGTAGGTCGAGCCGCTCGCCGTACTGCTCGAAGAGGCGATACTCGCGCACCGCGTTGAACAGGCTGCCGATGCCGTATTCCGACAAGAACACGGGCTTGGTGCCCTGGCCCAGCGTGCGGATGAAGTTGTTGGTGTAGGCTGGCTGCGGCACAGTCGGGTAAAGATGCGCGTCGCCCGCGCGGTCCACGTAGCCGCCGTTGTGCATCTCCCACTTGTTCGAGACGGGCGGCGCGTCGGGCGCTTCGATGCCCCACACATGCTCCCAACTGGTGCTGCCTGGGTTGCAGACCGAGCCAATCGCGGGTTGCGCATCCCAACGCCCACTGCTCAGCAGGATCAGGCGGTCGGGGTCGAGTTCGCGCATCAGCCCCAACGAGGCCACCGCCGTGCGGAAGGTCGCGCCGTCGAAGGTCTCGTTCAGCATGCCCCAGATCGCCACGCTGGGATGGTTGCGATCGCGCAGCACCATCTTGCGCATCGCGGTCTGGTAGCGCTCGGTGAGGTGCGGCGAATCGGCCAACAGCCAACTCGCCAACGACTCGTCGTAGACCAGCAGGCCGATCTCATCGCAGAAGTCGAGTTGTTCGGGCCAGGGCGTTCCGGCGATGAAACGGACCATGTTGAAACCGGATGCCTTGGCGTTCAACAAGTCGCGGCGCAGCAGATCGGGGTTCTGCGGCACGCTCTGGCCAACCGGGAAGTGGTTGCCGGAGTGGCTCGACTTTACGAAGATGCGGCGACCGTTCAGTCGGAAGAAGCCGTTGACCACGCGGAAATCGCGGAAGCCGCAGCGCGTGGCCTTGCTATACGAGAAGTTCAGCCCGTTGCCCGCCGCACCCGAGACGGTCGCCTCGACGCGGTAGAGGTACGGGTCGTGGAGATCCCACAGGCGCGGCACACCGACTTGCAGGCGTAGCGTGTGGGTGGTGACGCCGCTGCCGAACTCGCCAGCCAGCGTCGCGCTGTCGAGGTGCTCGGCGGTCAGCGCTGGCCCGATCGTGGCGCGCAGTTCGCCCGCGATGGCGCTGCTGGTGTCGTTGCGCACCTGCACCTGGACCAGGGCTTCGCCGTTGAACGGGTTGGGCCGCACATATAAGTCCTCGATCCGCAGCGCTGGCGCGAACTCCAGATCGACGGGCATGCAGATGCCGCCCATGTTGAACATCGAGCCGGGTTGGTAGCGCTTGATGCTGCGGTTGCGGTGCGGCACCTCTTGCAGCACGATCCCTTCGATCGGCTCATCGGTGGGGTTCAGCACGCGCACCGCCAAGAGGTTCTCGTCGTTGTCGCGCAACGCCGCAGTGACATCGAGCGTGAAGGGTGTCTCGCCGTTGGCGTGGCTGCCGACGGGTTGGCCGTTCAGCCACACTTCGGCGGCGTAATCCACAGCGCCAAAATGGATCAGCGCCCGCTCGCCCGCTGCAAGCGTTCGCTCGGTCCGAAACGTCAGCCAATACCAAGCGACACCGTGATAGTTTGGGAAAACCTGTTGAATAATGCCAGGAACGGGGGCAGGCTGCGCCTCAGCCTGGATCTGTGCAAACCAACGTTGATTGCGCCCACTGTTGGAGGGATCAGTAGCAAGCAACCAGTTTGTGTCAAGACGTTGCATAGAAGGCTCTCTCATTGTATTGCTCATTCGGCTACTGATTGTGGCATTGTGCAATCAGAGTGCGAGCGCCTATTGAGCATACTCTTCGGTTGTCGGGTGGCGACGGTGCGATACCGCCGTCCAATTCCTCACAGTTAATCGATCGCCTCGAAGCAGAACAGCTCGGAGGTGAGCGGCCCCTCAAGGCGCACACGCAAACCGTGTTGCTGGAGCGTAAAACCATCGACCACGTGGCTCTGACCAGTGTTGTCCCAGGTCACGCGGTAGCGCCGCGAGACATCCAAACCGCGTGGTCGCAGCGTGTACTCCGATTCATGCGGCGCCGTGAGCTGGAACACGCCAGCGATCGCGCGGCTGTAATCCTTGGCGGCCAACTCCAGCACACCCCAACCGTGCGGTTCGGTGCCCTCGAAGGTCGGCGTGTGGTGGTAGATTCGGCTCTGGTGATGGAAAGGCCGGATAAAATTCTTGTACAGATCGACCATGTGGCGGATGCGAGCGATCTGCACGGGATTGCGGGGCGCGCCTTCGGGGTGGAAGAGCGCGATCGTCGGGCGCACAAACAGCAGCAGACGGCCCTGGAAATCGAGCTCGGCGGTGGTGTGGCCGTTCTGCCCGCCCAACAGCCGATCGACATGCTCCGGCGGCAGCGCCATCGTCATACCGTTGGTGATACTGAAGGCGCGCGGCGCGATTTGCCAGTCCGTCACCCAGCTGTGGCTGAAGCGCTGCACCATCCCGATGTCGGTGCGCCCGCCACCGCTGGCACACGTCTCGAAGATCACATCGGGGAAGCGCTCCCGCAAGCGGTCGTAGATGCTGTAGAGCGCCTCGTAGTAGCGCCAGTAGCCGTTCTCCACAAAGCCATCGCGCTCATTGGCGATCGCCGGGCCGATGTTGCCCACGTTGTAGTCGAGCCGGAAGAACTCCAACTCGTTCTCGGTGATCACCTTGCTGATCTGCTCCTCCATCCATCGGGCAGCATCGGGATTGGTCAGGTCGAGCATATTGCCCAAGCGCTGTTGACCGTCGTAGGTGGTGGCGAGCCATTCGGGGTGCTCCTGCATCACGCGGCTGCTCTTGCCGATGCGCTCGGCGTCCATCCAGAGGCCGAACAGCATGCCGTGTTTGTGAGCGGCGTCGCGGAAGGGTTTGAGGCCCTGGGGGAAACGTTCGAGATTGACCTGCCAATCGCCCACGGTGTCCCACCAGAAGCTGTGCGGCGCGGCGTACCAACTCGCATCGATAAAAAAGACCTCGGAGCCGATCTCGGCGGCCATCTCGATCTGCTCCAGCACCGATTGATGCGTGATCTCGATCTCCGGCCCGATGCCCGTCTCGATCCAGCCGCCGCGCCCGCGCGCCTGCGGCCTGAACACGGTCTTGCGTAGGTGATCGTGCATCGCTTGAATGGCGCTATCGAGATCGCCGATCAGCATGCCCAAATGCAGGGCGGGCGTCTTGATCGTCTCGCCCGGCGCGATCACCCGTTGCGGCGCGGGTGCATCCGGTCCCGCCCGGAAGAACAGCTTGGCGCTGCCATCGGTCGTGCCTATATCGGCATCGAGATCGAACTCGAAGGTGTAGCCGCCCGACCACTCCAACTGCGCGATGAAGTGCTCGCCGGTCGCGTTGTTGCGCAGCACAAACATCGGGTGGCGGAAGCGGTTGCGGCGGTAGTGCCCATCGATGCGCAGATTGGCGTTCGGCAGCGGCTGCCACTGGAAGTGCCCCTCATCGCCCCAGTTCGTATTGGCCATATAACCAACTTCGAACAGCGGCTTGTTGCGATGCGCGGTATGCGCCGCCCAGCGCTTCACCATCTGCAACACACCGCTCCACGGGGCCACCGCGCCCAGCGCCGCTGGTCGCTCGCCCGTGTTGGTGATCTCCAGCCAGCGTGTCAAGACGCTCGTACCGTCCAGCAGGGTGTTCACCCGCACGGTGACCGGGCGCACCGAGTGTCGCAGCGTGATGCTGACCAGCAGGCCCTTCTCGCGCTGCGCCCGGGTGAAATCGACCCACTCCCAGTGCGAGCCGAGCAACTGCCCGTCGATCTCAAGCCAAAAGGCTTGCGGCGTGGGGTGCTTGGTGGGGTCGAGGCGCACATCCTCCCAAGCGTTGATATAGCCCGCCCCGTTCCAGGCCCGCCCCACGAACTGCCCCTTGATCAGCGATTCCTCATAGGTTGTGAAGCTGCTGCGGTAACTGATCGTCGGTGCTGGTTCGGTGGTCAAAAAGGCGTCAACCCATTGCGTTGGTTCTGCTGACGATACTGCCATAAGGTGGAAGCTCCTTTGTTTGGAATGCAAGGTGAATCTGAGAACTGGTGATATGTACTCGATGCTACCTAAACGCTCAGGGTGCGGGGTAGCCTACCACACGCGAGCAACGATAGGGATAGTCCTGCGGCGCTTCCACACGGCGTTATGGATGAGCAATCTAGGCGAACAATCAAAAACCAAGTCTGAGGAACTGTGTTTCTGAAGCGGGAGGAACAGGAGCAGCGCAACCCGTATCGATACGGCTACGATCGATGGTTGCCCGAGCGCTGAGGGAAAGAAGTGTAGCCCTGAGCATCGCTGCCCTCCATTATCACCCTCATTGGCGATCTTCTCAAAAGCAAAGCTTGACAAAGTGTAATGTATTCTGTATACAATATACCAAGTGGCGGGATTATAGATGGAGTTGCAATCTCTGTCAAGCAGCATTACAATGCGTGAATCGTGGTGAGAGAGATGCTTCGTGTCGCAATTGTGTGAGAAACCCCAGGAATAGCCCGGTTTCCCTAGCGATCAGAAACGGCGATTGTGATGCATTGCCCTGGCTATTTGTCAATCTGCGAGATGAAGCCTCTGCTGCAATCGTCGGTTGTTCGTGAGCGGAAAGGGAGTTATGCACGATCGTTTTGCTCCTCCATTGGCGCAATCGGCCCCATTACGACAGATCATCGCAAATGAGATGCGTCGCGCGATCATCCTGGGTGAGCTACCACCCGGTTCGCGTCTCGATGAGCAATGGCTCGCCGATAAGTTCGGCGTCAGCCGCATCCCCATCCGTGAGATGTTTCCATTGCTAGAGCGTAATGGTCTGGTACGTATCGAACCCCGCCGTGGCGTATTCGTGGTCGGTCTCTCCAACGAAGATATCCACGATGTCTACGAATGTCGATCGGTGTTAGAGGCACGCTCCATCCGCCGTGTCGCCGAAACGATCGATGCCGAAGGCTTGGCGCGCCTGCGCGAACTGGTTGATCGGGTGGAATGGGCTATGCGCAACAACCAGCCCGACCGCATTGTGGCCTACGATATCGCCTTCCACCGCGAGATCGTGGTGATGGCGGGCAATAAGCGTATCCTGGCCGCTTGGGATATGCTGGTCGAGTTGATCTCGGTCCTGCTCGACATCAGCTCCAGCGTGTTCCGCGATGTGGTATTGCCCTACGATCCCGTCGCGCCGCAGCGCCATACCAAGCTGCTCCATTTCATCGAGACTCGCAACGCTGATGCGGCTGAAGAACTGTTGATGAATCACTTGTACGGTAGTGAAGTGGCGGTGCGCGAGGCGATCAAGTATATGCGCGAAAAATACAGCGCCGAGGCTTCCGATCCCGCCTCGAAGTCATACCATCGCTAGCCCAAACCACAGTATCCGCTTGCTGGGGCTGTTCCCCGAGCTATACCCCAGCACCTCTGTTGCTTGAAACGTGAGGCGATTGTGGCGAGCACACTCCTCTCGGTGCGACCAGCACACACGCACGATGCCGAAGGATTAGCGGCGTTGGCGCGGCGCGTCTTTGCCGCGACCTACGGCTCGGCCATGCCACCTGCTGCGCTCGCGACCTACCTCCGCGAAGCGCTGACACCGCACATCTTCCGCACCTACATCGCCAACAACGACCTGCTTGTGGCGCACGAGGGCGAGCGGTTGGTGGGCTATGCGCGCCTCGTGCGGGGTGAGCCTCCCGCCTGCGTGCCCGACCGCAACGCGACCGAATTGGCGCAACTGTACATCGATCAGGAGTTCCACGGTCAGGGCTTCGGTGCGTGCTTGATGGAGGCGGCGATTGCACGGGTTCCGGGTGCGCTGTGGCTGTGCGCTTGGCGTCAGAATGTCCGCGCGCTGCGCTTCTACGCTCGATACGGCTTTGTTGAGGTGGGCAGCATCGTAGTGGTTGCCCAGGAGATCGCTTTTGATGATGTGGTGTTGGTGCGCGCCGCCAACAAGCCAAGGGAGCTATCATGATCGACGATCCCGTACTGCTGAACGACTGGCACCCCGTAATGCGCGACCGCGATCTGGTTGAGGGTGGCATCAAACCCGTGCGCTTACTGGGTGAGGATTTGGTGCTTTGGCGGGCCAATGGTGTTGCGCATGCCTGGCAGGATCTGTGCATTCATCGCGGCGCCAAGCTCTCGTTGGGGCGCGTGCAGGATGGCTGCCTGGCGTGCCCGTACCACGGCTGGGTCTACGCCGAGAGCGGGCGCTGCGTGCATATGCCCGCGCATCCCGAGCAGACGCCTCCCGCCAAGGCTGTTGTGCGGCGCTACAAGCTGCGCGAGCGCTACGGCCTGCTGTGGGTCTGTTTAGGCGAGCCGTCCGGCGACATCCCGCCGTTCCCAGAGTGGGGTCAGCCCGGCTTTGGTGCAGCCGTCTGCGGCCCGTTCGAGCATATCCAGGCGCATGGCCCCCGCTTGATCGAGAATTATCTGGATGCGGCGCACTTCCCGTTCGTGCACGAGGGCGTGTTGGGCGACCCGAACCGTCCACAGTTGGGTGAGTTCGAGGTGCGCACCACCGAGGCCGGCATAGAGTCCGACCCGATCGAGGTGTATCAGCCCGATCCCTACGGCGGCAGTTCGGGCCTCGTCACGTACACGTACCACGTCTATCGCCCGCTGACGGCGCACTTCACCAAGCATATGCCCACCGCCACCAACGGTATGGTGCTCACTATCACCCCGCACGACGCGATGGATAGTACGGCCTGGTTTATCGTGGCGACCACCGCTGTCCAGAACAGCGAGCAACTTGAGCGCGATTACACCCCGCGCATCACGACGATCTTCGAGGAGGATCGTGCGATCGTCGAATCGCAGCGCCCTGAGCTACTGCCGCTCGATCTCCAAGCCGAACTGCATCTTCGCTCTGACCGCGTGGCGATTGCATATCGGCGTTGGCTCCGGCAACTGGGCTTGCGGTTTGGCACGGCTTAAAACAATGCAGGGATGCTATGTTGTACCGCGTACTTGTCGATGACAACTTCCATGCCTTAGATCCCGAGTATCGCTACGAGTTGGGCACGTACCCCAGCTTCGAGGAGGCGCGCGCTGCGGCTCAGCAGTTCATCGATACGTACCTGCAGGAGACGTATCGCCCCGGCATGAGCGCGTCGCATCTCTTCCAGCTGTTCACGCTGTTCGGCGAGGACCCATTCATCGTTGCCCCCGACCTGCCCAGCGTCGCCTTCTCCTCGTGGGATTACGCTCGCCAGCGCTGCGAAGCGATCTGCGCCAGCTAGAATCTGCCCTCATCCTTCACGCTCCCGCTCGCAATGCAGAATGAAATGCTGTGATATTTTGATCATATGACTTATTATGCTGATATAGTCATAATTGAAAAGAATACAACAGATACCAGAATGATCGCCGCATGAGGAGTTGCAGCCGACCTGCTCGTGTGAACGCGCATTCCCGCGTATAGCGCATCCCACGCTCTCGCAGAAGAGACGCATCAGCATGCGTTGTACGTTTATAACCCGCCTGATGTTCGTTACTTCCACATTGGAATACTTTTCAGAAGGCTTCTGAACGCCCTAGATGGCACACCAAAGCCCGAAACTTGATCACGGGCGTTGAGGCCGAGGTTGGGCCTTTGATCGAAAAATATTTGCTCTGGTTGATGGCATTTCGGGGAAAAAGCGCCTTAAAGAATACTTAGTCATCTTTATCTTTTCTGTGACAAAGTTATGGTATCCTGTGTGCGTGATATTCGTTGCGCGACAATGGAGTACAATTTGACCCACCGAACTCTGCTTTTTGATTTGGATGGAACTCTGACCGATTCGCAACCTGGGATTACTGCGAGTATCCGTTTTGCGCTTGAGCGAATGGGCGTACCTAGCCCTTCGACTGCAGAGTTATCCAGATATATTGGCCCACCATTGCGCGAAACGCTGAAGAAGTTGCTCAACACCACGGACCCGAAGCGGGTAGAGGCAGCGATGGCGCTGTACCGCGAGCGTTTTAGTGATACGGGTTTGTTCGAAAATAGCGTGTACGATGGCGTTATTTCGATGTTGGAGCAACTGACGGAGGCTGGTTATCCGGCCTATGTCGCGACCTCGAAGCCGACGGTGTTTGCGCGGCGTGTTGTGCACTATTTTCAGCTCGATGGCTTCTTCCAGCGCGTGTATGGCGCCGAGCTAGATGGGCGCAACGATAATAAGGCCGATCTGTTGCGCGCTCTTTTAACGATGGAAGATCTGGACCCCGCTCGCACGGTGATGATCGGCGATCGGCAGGCCGATATTACAGCGGCGAAGGCGAACGGCGTCACATCGGTTGGGATTCTGTGGGGGTATGGCAGCATCGAAGAGCTGCAAAAGGCTGGGGCCGATTATGTGTGCGAGACACCCGCCGATGTGGTTGAGTTGATCCTAAGTTTGCCGTGAGTTGTTGAGCGATCGTTTTACATAACGTGTGGGTAGTGCATGCTACTCACACGTTTTTTCGATCCGAAGATTGATGAGTTATTAGATAAACTTAGTTGACAATTCGCCAAGTTGTGAGTACACTACAGGCGCGGTGTTGAGCGCGCTGCGGAATACAGAACGGAGCAGGGTGTATTCCGCTGCGCGCACCTGGTATCGAGATTGGCGAACGTATAGAAGGAGTATCGGCAGTATGAGCATCAGCAACATTGACCATATCGTGATCGCGGTTGATAACCTTGAGCAGACGATTGTTGATTACCAGGAACTGGGTTTCACCGTGTTTCCGGGTGGCGAGCACCCTGGCGGGCGAAGCCACAATGCGCTGGTGATCTTTGCCGATGGCAGCTACTTCGAGTTGATCGCCTTCAAGCAGGAGCGACCGGGCTGGCGCTGGTGGGATGTGCTCCAGAGCCACGGACAGGGCTTGGTCGATTACGCGTTGCTGCCTACCGAGGTGGAGCGCGACTACGATGCGCTACGGGAGCGCGGTTTGGAGATCGATGGGCCGATCGATGGCGGGCGCACTCGTTTAGATGGCCAACAGGTCGTTTGGAAGAATGCGCGGGCCAAGACCTCCGACCTGCCGTTTTTGTGCGGCGACATCACGCCGCGCGTGTTGCGCGTGCCGGAGGGCGAGGTGCGCGAGCACGCAAATGGCGTCGTGGGTGTGGCGGGCATCACGGTGGTCGTGCGCGATCTGGCCGCCAGCGTGGGCCGCTACCGCCTGCTGCTGAACGCCGAGCCGTTGAGCGTGACGCGCGTGGCGGGCTTGGGTATCGACACAGCAGTTTTTAAATTGGGCGATGCGCGTGTTACACTGGTAGCACCCAACGAAACGAAGGGCCTTGTTGGTGCGTCATTAGAACAGCATTTGGTGGCTCGTGGTGAGGGCCCCTATGCTGTGGCTCTGCGCACCAACAACCCTGAGCGAGTTGGAGTACTCGATCAGAAGTTGGCGCATGGTGCCATTCTGGAACTGCTTGTCGATTAGAAAGGAAACACCGTATGTCTTCTCCCAAGCCTATTCCTGCAGAGTTTCTCGATCTGTTGGAGCGTCCGTTGCCTGCATCGTTGGCGACGACATTGCCGGATGGAACGCCGCAGGTGACGGTGATTTGGTTCAACTACGAGAATGGTTTGGTGCACTTCAACTCGGCGGCGGGCCGCCTAAAGGATCGCGCTATCCGTGCCAAGCCATATGTCGCATTTCTGGTGATCGATCCTGATAATCCGTACCGCTACCTCCAGATTCGCGGCCCGGTGGTGAACATCACCGAGGAGGGCGGAGACGAGCATATCAACGCGCTGTCGCACCGCTACACCGGCCAGGATTACTCCTTCGTGCCGGGCCAGGTGCGGGTGCGCTACACCTTGGTGCCGGAGAAAGTCGACGCGCACGGCTAAACCGTGCGGATCGCAGTGCGGTGGCAATCAGCGCCGCCGCATTGCAGATCGGTGCGGTGGTGTTGTGCAGGAAAGAAGGAAACCATGAGCAATTCGACAGAAACAGCCCCTCTTCTCAGCATCGATCTGCAAGGCCAATTAGCTGGAATCACCGAGGGTTCGGCGCTGGCAGAACTGCGCGCGCAACGGCCCGAGATTATTCGCCATACGCAGGGGAGCTACGAAGCGCTGTTCGAGCCTGCTGATGTTGGTGGCCTCAGCCGCACCGAGCGCGACCTGATCGGTTTGCGGGTCGCCACGCTGACTGGCACTCCCGAATTGGCGACCTGGCACCGCGAGCGCCTGCAACAAGCGGGTGTTGATGCTGACGTGATCGCGGCGATCGAGCAGTACCCCAACGGGAACGCGCTGAGCGAGCGGCAAACCGTGCTGCTTGCGCATGTTCAGCGGGTGGCGCTCTCGGCGGTGCGCTCACAGCCCGAGGACCTCGATGCGCTGAAGGCGGTCGGATTCGGTCCTCGCGAGATCGTCACGCTGTCGCAAGTGATTGCGTTTCTGAGTTATCAGGCGCGCACGCTGATCGGGCTGCGCCTGTTAGGAGCGACGCTATGAGTCCTGTGCAACACCGTCCGTTCACGCTCGACGTTGTGAAGTGGCATCCGTGGGTGCCAACTGTGGAGGAGCTTGATCCCACGCCCGAACAAGTGGCGCTGATCGATAAAGTTGCGCCGAATCCCGTTTCGCGGCCCTACTACGCCCTGCTGGCCCACGATCCGCCTGCGTTGCTTGAGCGAACTGCGCTGATGCAGGCGGCGATGTACAGTGGCCGCAACGGGGCGAGCCGGGCCGACCGCGAACTTGCGGCGGTGGCGACCTCGCGGGCGAACGGCTGCGTGCACTGCGCCTCGGTGCACGCGCGGCTCCACGCGCAACTGACCAAGAGCGACGATGTGGTCACCCGCATCCTCAATGAGGGCACCGACACGCCGCTCGACCCGCACAACCGCGCGATCGTCGATTACGCCGTGAAGTTGTCGCTCGACCCAGTGGGCATCACGCCCGACGATCTGACGCCACTGCGCGAGGCGGGCTTCTCCGATCTGGAGATCCTCGACTTGACGCATGTGATCGGTATGTTCAACTGGGCCAATCAGCTGTTCCTCTCTTTGGGTGAAAACGAACCACCCGAATCCTAACGCCCCTCCAAATGCCTCTTTGAGCCTCGGATGTGTTGCGCATCCGAGGCTTCCTCATGTTGGCTGCCGAAAGCTTCAACTCATCTTTAATGTTTGCTTTCTAACCGAATTTAATATCCCAAAAAGCAAATAGCTTTATTATTGGAGATTAACAACACTTCTCAAGAAAAATATTTATTTGTGGTTCATGAGATACGATAAGCGTGTTATGTGGTGATTGTGTTCATTTCATCCACAAAAATCGATTTATGAAGCGTTTACTTGTATAACCTGCATGTTCACTTAAATAGAAAGATACGTACGTGCAATTACGGCAATTGCAGTTGCAAACACGTGTTAGCTCGCTGATCGACCGCCACAGGGAACGGCTGCACGTGCTCGAACAACAGGCTGCCCTTGAAGGCACCCATGTGCGCCCCTATGTCGATGTCGAGATCAAGCGTATTCGTCAGATGATTGCCCAGTTAGAGGTGAAGTTTCAGAAGTTATCTGAGCAGCCGATTGATGATGCCGAACTGGAAGCGCTAACCGAAGATCTGCCCGATCCCGTCGTTGTCTCGGAGCGAGCGCAGATCTCGTTCGATGCGCAGAATCGGCTGGCTTCGATCACCATCGCTGATGTGGCAGGCCGTGATCTGAACAAGAGCATGGTCGCTACTTCTGTTGTGTCGAGCTATGTGTGGATTGTGGCCATGCTGTTGTTGGTGTTGACGCTGTTGCTGATTGCGATTAGCTTGGCGGCGCTGCGGTTTCTGTCAGCATGATGAGCTACAAGATTGTTTATCGTTGTCCCTTTGCCATGCGAGGTTGTGCGAGCGAGCATCGTTCGTTCGATGAGCAACTGCGCCTATTTCAGCGCGCCCTGCAAAACCCTCAACCTACGCTGACGCTTCTGCGCCTCGAAGCTAACGGGTAACTCTCGCGGCATGTGTTGCAGGTTTCGCTCTCTATCTTCACCCCTATGAATCTGATGCCGATCTAGGCCGCGTTCGGCAAACGTAGGTTGATGCGCTCGGTATCGCGAGAGCCGCACGTAGTTTCCCCTCAATACACCGCTTTCAGCTCTTTTGTGCATGTTCACTTTGTATAAATATTGATATAGTAAAATTTTTGGTTGATATGTAATAATGCATTAAAATGAACGAGTGAGCGTCATTGCATTACGATGGCTGTGAAGAGACGTTTCGTGCGGTATGTTTGGAGCAATGCGCCGATATCCCTATTTCGGTATTGGTCTCGTTCCTTTTGAAGGTGTAATCATGAGTACGTCTACGCAAACTGCAACTTCGGCGAAGAAGTATAACTTGCTGATCACCTTGATCATTTTGTTGGCTCCTATTGCCCTGAGCGTGGTGCCGCAGAGCTACGCGGCTTCACCCGATCTCGTGATCAGTCAGGTCTACGGTGGAGGTGGGAATAGCGGCGCTCCCTACACGCACGATTTCATTGAACTGTTTAATCGTGGCTCATCGGCGGTTTCGCTCGACGGCCTTTCGCTTCAATACGCAAGCGCCACAGGTACCGGCAATTTTGGGAATTCGCCAACTGCGATAACTGAACTGCCAGATGTTACCCTGCAGCCTGGGCAGTATTTCTTGGTTGCCGAGGTATCTGGCTCGAATGGTGTGGCCCTGCCAACCCCCGATTTCATCGATGATTCTTCAGCAATCGCGATGGGTGGTACAGGAGGTAAAATTGCTCTGGTGAATGGGACTGCGGGGCTAGGCTGCAACGGTAGTTCGGCCCCTTGTAATGCCGAGCAACTTGCGCGGATCATCGATTTAGTGGGCTATGGCAATGCCAATTTCTATGAGGGCAGTGGTCCCACGGCGGCTCCGAGCAATACGACAGCAGCACGGCGGCTTGAGAATGGCTGCAAAGATACCGACAATAATAGTGCCGATTTTGAGGTCGTCGCTCCCTCGCCCCGCAATTCAAGCAACCCTCTCAATCCGTGCGGTACACCCGAGACACCCGAGACGCCAGAGACACCCGAGACACCTGGGACGCCTGAGACACCCGAGCCTGGCGTCTGCCCGACACCGACCGAGCCACTGATCAGCATTGCGGCGTTGCAGGGCACAGGCGATGTCAACACCGTCAACAACGCTTACCGCACTGTGCGGGGCGTCGTGGTGGCCGATTTCCAGGACTCCTTGGAGATGAGCGGCTTCTTTATTCAAGACCCCGTGGGAGATGATAATCCGCTCACTTCCGAAGGTCTGTTTGTGTACGTGCCCTCAGGGAATACATTGCATAGCTTCGATGTCAGTGTCGGTGAGGCCGTGCAGGTGACTGGTCGTGTGACTGAGTATCAGGGCATGACCGAGATGGATAATGTCTCCTCGATCGTGAAGTGCGGCACCAACACGATCATCGAACCAGTGGAGCTCAGCCTGCCCGAGGCGTACGATGGCGATTTGGAGCGTTACGAGGGCATGCTGGTCGAGATCTCGCAACCGCTAACGGTGAACCAGAGCTATTTCTTGGGGCGCTATGGCCAACTGACGCTGTCGTCGGGCGGGCGCCTGTATCAGCCGACGAACTTTCCAAACGGTGGTGTCAACGATTCGTCTTCTGCGTATGAGAACTCGCTGCGCCTGATCGTGCTTGATGACGCGACCACTCGGCAGAATCCCGCCCCGATCCCCTATATCGGCGAGGACAACACCATCCGTGGTGGCGATACGACGGTTGGCAGCATCGTTGGTGTGATCGATTACGGCCCCATCAATTCCGATTCAAGCATCCGCGACTATCGCATCCAGCCGGTCGCTCCGGTGACGTTCTCGCGCCAGAATCCTCGCACAGCCGCTCCCGATCCGGTTGGCGGCAATGTGAAGGTGGCGAGCTTTAACGTACTCAACTACTTCACCACGCTCGATGTCGCTGGTTCGCAGTGTTACCCGACCAATTCGCGATCGGATTGCCGTGGTGCCGATTCGACCGCTGAGTTCGAGCGCCAAAGCGCCAAGATCGTCAGCGCGCTTCAGGCGATCAATGCTGACGTGGTTGGTTTGATCGAGATCGAGAATAACGGGGCAACGGCGATCAACGACCTGGTCAGCCGATTGAACACCGCAATCGGCGGCGGCACCTACGCGGCGATCGCCGATCCGGTTGGGATCGGCGGCGCAAGCCCGTACCCGGGTGGTGGCGACGCTGTGAAGGTGGCATTGATCTACAAGTCCGACAGCGTCACGCCGATTGGTAGCGCAGTTGCTGCCAACGATCCCGCATTTAGTCAGGGTCGCGCGCCAGTTGCCCAGACCTTCGAGCATATCGCGACTGGCGAGCGTTTCAGCGTGGTGGTGAACCACTTCAAATCGAAGCGCTGCGACGGTGCATCCGGCAACAATAATGATCTCGGAGATGGTCAGGGTTGCTGGAACGAACTGCGCGTTTCGCAGGCCAATGCGCTGCTGAACTTCATCGCCACGCTGTCGAGCAGCAGCGGCGACACCGACGTTCTGGTGATCGGCGACCTGAACTCCTACGGCTCCGAAGATCCGATCGTCACCCTGACGAGCAATGGCTTGGTGAATCAAATCCAGAAGCATATCGGCAACACAGCGTATTCGTATGTGTTTGATGGTCAGGCTGGCTACATCGATCACGCGCTGACGACCAGCAGCCTCGATGCGCAGGTCAGCGGCGTAACGATCTGGCACATCAACTCCGATGAGCCATCGGTGATCGACTACAATACCGAGTTCAAGCCACAAGACCTGTACACAAATTCGCCATACTACTCGTCGGATCACGATCCGGTGATCGTTGGCTTGAATTTGGGTGAGACCGCCACACCCACACCGACGACGCCGACGACAACGCCGACGCCAACGACACCGACGCCGACAACTCCGACACCGACACCGATTACGCCGACGCCGACGCCAACACGCACCATCTATCTGCCAGTGGTAGGGACGCCGTAGAGTCGGTTTGAGCAGCGTTCGGAAGGTGAGGGGGCTTGTGCAAACAAGTCCCCTCGTTTTGTGTCGCGATTTCCGCATTCGGGCTAAACGATGTAACGCCGCCTGCTTCGTTGAGTATAATAGCCCCTGATCCTTTCACCGATAGGCAGAACTGATGAAACGCCGTATCCGACTGTTGTTGTTGCACGTACTGGCGCTGCTGGCCCGGCCATTTGTGCGCCGTCGTGTGGAGACGCCCCGCACCATCCTCTACATCAAGCCGGATCACTTGGGCGACCTGCTGCTGGCGACGCCCGTCCTGGCCGACCTGCGCCAGCGCTTCCCCATCGCCACCATCACCGCATTGGTCGGCCCTTGGTCGGCGATGGTGCTGGAGCGCAACCCGAACATTGATGTGCTGTTGACCTGCCCATTCCCCGGCTTCGAGCGGCGCCCGCCGCAGACGAGCCGCTCGCTGGGCGTGCGCGTTATGGCCCTGTTGCAGCCCTACCGCCTGCTGTGGCGCTACGCTATGCAGGTGCGCGCTGGGCGCTACGATGCGGCGCTGATCGGGCGGGACGACCACTGGTGGGGCGCGGCCCTCGCGATGCTGGTGGGCATCCCCGTGCGGGTGGGCTTCGCGGTGCCCGAGTGTCGCCCGTTCCTCACGCAGGCGCTGCCGTGGAACCCGCACGAGCATGTGACCGTGCAGGGCTTGGCGTTGGTCGATGCGCTCGGTGGGCCGCGCCGCAGCGAGACGGCTCCGTTAGCACAGTTCAATCCTGCCCCCGCCGATCGCGCGTGGGTGGCGGAGTGGCTGCGCTCGCAGGGCGTGAGCGACGAGCAACGCTTGATCGTGCTGCATCCTGGCACGGGCGGCCCCACCAAACACTGGCTATCTGACCGCTGGGCCGTCGTCGCCGATGCACTCAGCGCGGACCCCACGGTGCGTCTGTTGCTCACGGGTGGACCTGGCGAAGAAGCGTTGGTGGAGGAGGTCGCCGCGCAGATGCAGCGTCCGCCGTTGGTGCTGGCGGGTAAAACAAGCGTGGGACAATTGGCCGCGTTGTTGGGGCACGCAACCCTGGTGCTGGGGGTGGATAGTGGCCCGCTGCATTTAGCGGCGGCGCAATCGATCCCGACCATTCACCTGTACGGGCCTGGCGATGCTCGGCGGTTCGGGCCGTGGGGTGATCCGCAACAGCACACCATCATCCGGGCAGAATTGGCTTGTAGTCCGTGTGGTGTGTTCAGTGCTTGTCCGCGAGGATTAGCTCAGCCAGAGTGTATGACGCTGATCGGCAGTGAAGAGGTGATCGAGCGGGCACAAACGATCTTGGCAAACAAAGACGATAATGCATGAGGCGGGTGTATCGCCCGCCTCACTTGCTTGGAACTATTGTTTCTTTTCTTGTTCCTGGACTAAACCTTCATTGAATTGGGCACGCGCTTGCTGCATCAACTGTTCAAGCCGTGCATTGATGATCTCTTGCCATTCAGCTGCTTCATGATCATCGAGCGCACCGCCACCATACCGCAGTTCCATCGCCATATCCCAACCTTTTTTGAGCGCAAAGCGATCGAGTTGCTCTTGGCGTTCCTCTGGCCAACGCTTGATGAAACGCTGGAAAGCGCGCATTAGCACATTGGAGCCATCGGGGTTGAGCGATGGGAGAGCAAACCAGTTGTGATCGTCATGCGTGGTATCGGGTTGCTTGGCCGAAGTGTAAAAGATTTGCTCGCACGTCCGGCAGCATCGATATTCGCCGGCTCCTTCGAAGGTGGCTGGATTGTTCGCGATCGCGCCTATGAGCATGCGATCTGTGATAGCCATGGGTCATACCTCATCCGCGCTTGAAACCTTACGCCTTAGCATAGCATACAGTCGGCTACTTCTTCAACTAGTAATTTTGTACGGTTGCAGCAGGGAGAGTCGATTGTATACTGCGAGATTTCGCGCAACAATTGCGTGTTTGTAGGGTTAAGAATAGCATCAGGCCCCTGCTGACATGCTATAATACCATGGAGATCTTAACAAGGGTATACCATTTGTGAGCAAGGTGTTTTGCGGTTGGCCGAACTGTGGAGTGTCAGGCCGATGATCGCTCATCACCTTCGCTTCACAGTATTTGTGCAATTGTGAACCAACTTGGTCATAACAGCGGTATACTTATGGTATGAGGTAAGGAGCGCCCTTACCCTTCGGACTATCAGCCAGGAGACTGCTGGAACATGACTCTAAATCTATGGCATGAGCTCGACCCAGGCCCTCAGCCACCAGACGTGATTCACGTTATTGTAGAAATTCCTAAAGGGTCACGCAATAAATATGAGTACCACAAGGAAACAGGCGCCTTCAAGCTAGATCGGGTGCTCTACTCTCCAGTACACTATCCTGGCGATTATGGGTTTATTCCACAAACATACTACGACGATAACGACCCGCTCGATGTGTTGGTGATGACGAACCTGCCAACCTTCACGGGCTGTATCGTCGAGGCCCGCCCGATAGGTATGTTCCGCATGAACGACCGTGGTGAGCACGATGACAAGATCTTAGCTGTCTTGCACTACGATCCGTTCTTTGCGGAGATCAAAGAATATACGGACTTGCCCGCGCACTACCTCAAGGAGGTCGAGCACTTCTTCACGGTTTACAAGGACCTTGAGGGCGTGCGTGTTGAGCCGGTTGGTTGGGAAAACGCAGCTACGGCGAAAGATCGTGTTCGCTACGCTATTAATAATTATTGGGATATGCGGGCTGGGCGTTTGCCCAAGCGCGCTTAGTATCAACGGGGATGCCGACGAATACCGACCGAACCCCACCAGAGCGTCGCACAGCCTATTCGGCCGGCGGCGTCATCTACCGCGTTGATGCGAACGGCCTCCAAATCGCCCTGATTGCCACCAATCAGGGCGAGCGTTGGGGACTGCCGAAGGGCCATGTGCGTCGCGGTGAGACTGCGGAGGCTGCGGCTGTCCGTGAGATCGCCGAGGAGACGGGCCTGAACGGCGCGATCGAGTGCCATTTGGCAACGATCGAATACTGGTTCCGGGCTGGCTCCACCCGCATCCACAAATACGTCGATTTCTTCCTGCTGCAATATATCGATGGCATGTTGGTGCCACAGCAGGCCGAGGTCGATGATGTGCGCTGGTTTAGCTTGGATCAGGCGCTTCGCCTAGCCAGCTTTAGCCGCGAACGGGATGTGCTGGAGTTGGTGCAGAATATGGTCGAAACAGGTGATCTGCCGAGAAGCAACAACTCGGCAGATACCTAATCCTCTTGCGATTGGGCGGCCCCGCCCGCATCGCCGCTAGTGCGTTAGTGGCGTCATCGAGATCTGTACTTCGCCGAAGGCTGTGCCTGCCCAGGCCAACGCCCCCTGAATGACCAGCACCACCATCAATGCCCAACAGCAGCGCCGCGCCCATACGCCTCGCGCCGCAAGTCGGCTGAGCACGATGGCGATGGCGGGCAATACCAGCGGCAGCGCGAAGTAGAAGTAGCGCACCTGCATCAGCCAGGCCACATCGACCACAAAATACATAACTGCAGTCAGGATCATGGCCAACGGCGCGACTTTCCGGCCCCAACCATCTTTGCGCCAGGAGATCAGCAGCAGGCCCAACGGCATCAGGAACAGGCCCACCTCGGTGTATGCCAGCAGCGTGCCCTTCAGCAGCAGCGGCGTGGCACCGGGCAGAAAGCCTTTATCGCCCGATGTGACGGCCTTGCTCGCGTGCGTGAGCGTGAACGCCGCGATGTCGATGTACAACAGCGCCACGGCCACAAGGCCAGCCACCGTCATCATCGCCATGCCGATGAGGGCGCTGCGGCGGTCGTGCAGCAGCGTGAGGAGCAGCGTGTAGCCCATCCACGTCACGCCCAGGATCGCCACGCCAATGTGCGAGTAGAGTCCAAACATCAGGAACAGGGTGGCGAACAGCCAGGTGCGGGTGGTTGGCGCGTTGCGGCTGTGGAGCAACAGCAGTAGCAGCGGCGCGGTGAACCACTGGCCGAACACTTGCGCTGAGAAGCCGAACTGCAGCACGGCGAAGGCTGGTAGGCTGACCGCATACAGCAGCAGCGCGAAGCAGGCCGCTAAGCGATTGCCGCCGAGCCGTCGCGTCACCATCGCGATCAGTAGGCTGGTGGTGCCGTCGAAGGTGGCCAGGATGCCTTGCAGCAGCAGGCCATAGTTGGCGCTCAGCACCGCGCTCGGCATCACCGTCAGGTAGGGGCCGGGCGGGTAGATCGTGCGGCCATTCGCGAACTCGCTCGACGAGGCGATCACGATCATCTGGCCCGTCATGGTGCGGTAGAGGCGCCCCAGGTTGAGGCCGAGGTCTTGGCCCGCGAAGGTGGGGTACAGCACGCCGACGAGTCGCAGCGCGCAGGCGGCCAGCATCAGCGCCCACAGGATGTGCAGTTCGCGGACGCTCATCAGGTTGGTCGAGGCCACGTAGCGCTCGGCCAGCGGCAGCACCAGCCAGGTGAGCACGGCCAAGCCACACGCGGCGACGGCCAACGGTGGCAGGTAGGCGTAGATCAGCAGCAGCAGCCCGCTGAGCAGCGCAGCCAAGGCCAGCGCCAAGGCCAGCAAGAACACCGCCTGTGCTTTGAGCGGCCAGGCCAGCCGTTTGGCGATCAGCAGCGCCGCCGCCAGGATCGTCACCTGCGCGGCGTAGTGCGCGGGCAGCGGCATCGGCGTCGTGTCACGCTCGATTGTGAGGGCGAACCCCTCGATCTTCACGCCAAGCTTGCGCGAATCGCCCGGCACGCTGAAGGTGGGGCTATTCAGGCCGATCACCACCTCGGAGGAGAGATCGGGGGGCAGCAGCAACTGAATATGGCGCGGCTCAACGGTGGCGGTCACGGTTGTCCACGGTTGGCCGTTCAGCGTCAACTCCAGCGGGGCGGCTTCCGGTCGCCCGCCCAAGTCGAGCGTGAGGCTCGCGTGTCGTGCGACGCCGAGTTGGTTCAGGCGCAACCGACTATCGCCGGTGGTCCAGCGATAGGTGGTGCCGTCGGGGGCAACCTCCTGGAAGTTAGCGGATTCGAGGAAGATTTTATCGCGGTAGTTGCCGATCTCAACGTGATACGCGCCAGGGTGCGCCCAGAGCAGGCCGATATCTGCGAGCAGGAGGAACAGTGCTGCAATGGCCAATAATGCGAGACTATTGAGCCAGCCTCGTCGCTCTGTCGCATCTACAAGCGTGCGCTGAGAGGTGAAGGTCCTTGCCAGTGGGCGTTGAGCATAAGCCTTGGTCGTTGTCATAATGAAGAACAGTCAGGCGTGGGCTGGAATATGAGGGTTCGCAGCGCCATCCTACAGATTGAGCATTGCATCGCCCTGTATCACTATTTACAACCCGGCGACTGAGGGGCATTATAGCATATTGTTTTACGCCTACGATTATCACTGAGGCGCTTGCTCTTTTGGGGCGTTGCGTGGCTTCTGCTACGCCTATGTGCATCAGTTTGGGGAAGATAGCTGAGAAGTATGGGGTTTCAGCACACGGTGTATCACGTATTGGGCATATCGCTGCTGTAATGGGGTAGAGAGGTATGCGTAGGGACGACTCCGTGAATGAGAGGATCGTGGGAACAAACCTCGGTTCACCCCACGTGCGTGGGGACGACGATCCACGCGTCGCGAGGATCATAGACATCGATCGGTTCACCCCCACGTGCGTGGGGACGACGCGGTTTCGCGCAAAACTCAGCCCTGAAACCCCGGTTCACCCCCACGTGCGTGGGGACGACCTCACGCGGTTGCGCGACGTGCCGATCGCCGACGGTTCACCCCCACGTGCGTGGGGACGAC
>CALKHR010000065.1 GCA_937988885.1 uncultured Roseiflexaceae bacterium
CGCCGCGCAGGGCCGGCACCGCGATATCGCCCATTTGATACGTTTTTTGCAGATTACGCACAGAGATAATAGGTCTCATAGCTCGTTCCTGTTGCTTTAGGATGATCCTTGAGATGTAGCGCACCGCGCAGGGCGGCGCGCTACCGATCGGTGTTATGCAAGGATCATTATGGGCTGGGTGGGCCAAAACCGGGCATACCGCCGGACATTCCACCCGGGCCACCCATTCGGTTGTTCGATGCGTTCGGGTTAGTGGTCGCTGCGGTCACGAGCAGGCGATCACCCTCTTTCAGCGGCTGCGCGCCTTCCACAACGCCCGTGATCTCGGTCTGCCCGTTGCTCACGATGCCCGTAGTCACTTCCACTGGCACAGGCGGCTGGTTGGCGCCCTGCACCAGCATGACCGTCTTCCGGTTATCCCGTGTGGTGATGGCGCGGCTGGGCACTAACAGGGCGTTCTCCACGCTCTTGACTTGGATATCGACCGTGGCGCTCATGCCCACTTTCACGGGCGCATCGCCCGGGTCGAACTCGATCTGTACTGCGTAGGTGACGACGTTCTGCTCGGTACTTGCGGCAGGCGCGATCGTGGCGACCTTGCCCTCCAAGGTAACATCCGGCAGCGCGTCGAATGTGAGGGTGACGTTTTGGCCGACCTCTACTTGTGCGGCGTCGGTCTCGCTCAGGTTGACGTTGATGTGCATCGTCGAGATGTCGATGATGGTGATAGCAGCCGTGCCCGTGCTTGAGAGCGCGCCCTGCTGTACATTCACTGCCGATACCACGCCATCGATCGGAGCGGTGAGTTTGGCTTGGGCTAGGTTATGCTCGGCGGTGGCAAGCGCCACTTTGGCTTGCAGTAACGTGGCTTCGGCCTGGGCGATCGCCGATTCCGACGAAGGCGAGGTTAACGATTCGAGGTTGGCTTGGGCCTGCGCCACGGCAGCTTCCGATTGCGCGATCTCGGCGGCGGTGCCACCTTGGCGCAGCTTGGTGAGGTTGGCCTGGGCCTGTGTCACTGCGGCTTGTGCCTGGGCGATGGCGCTAGGACTTGGGTTTTTGAGCGCATCGAGCTGGGCCTGAGCGTTCGCCACCTGCTGTTCGAGCAACGGGATCTGGTTGGCCTCGTTCTGGCGGGCCATGTCGTAGGCGACTTGTGCCTGCTGCAGGTTGAGTTCCGCGTTGCGTAGAGCGGCTTCGGCTTGGACGTAGGCGTCGTAGTACTGCTGGCGCTGTGCGTCGCTCAGTTTGTTCTTTTTGCTCTCGCCGTTGGCGTTTGTCATGGTTGGGTTGGTTGGATCAGCGCCGGTCTCCTGCACGTAATCCCACTGCTGCTTGGCGGTCGAGTATTTCGATTGCGCCTGGGTCAGCGAGTTGACCGCCACCTGCATCGCGTTGTAGGCGTTGGTCTTGGCCTGCGAGAGGCTGTCGCGCTGGGTTTGCAGGTTGGTCTGCGCCTGTGCTAGCGTGGTCTCTGCAGCGATCAGGTTCGCCTCAGAAGGGTTCTTCAGCGCTTCGAGTTGGGCCTGCGCCGAGGCGAGTTGGGCCTGCGCGCTCTGGATATCTGCGGCGGTGGCGTTACCTTTGCGGACTTGTTCGAGTTGAGCTTGTGCCGAGGCGAGTTGGGCACGGGCGGTGGCGATCTCTTGCTCGGTAGCGCCGCCTTCAAGGGCTTTCTTGTAGCTGGCCTCTGCCGATTTCAGGGACGCCTGGGCCTGCTGCAGCGCGAGTTGCAAGGTGCTATCGTCGATGCTGGCGAGGAATTGGCCTTTCGTAACGTATTCGCCCACTCTTACATCGACAGCGGTGATCGTGCCGACTTGCTGGAACGGCACGTCGATGGTGCGGGCAGCGCTGACACTGCCGCTGCCGCTGATCACTTGCGATAGATTGCCTTTGGTGACAGTAACAAAGCTGGTTGTGGTGGCGGGCGCTTGCGTGGCTCGCGAGCGCCAATAGACGAGCGCGCCGATCACAAGGATCGCTAGCGGAATCAACATCCAATTGCGCCAGCGCCATTTCGATTTTCTTGAGCCTATTCGCTCTGGTTTCTGTGGAACAGGCACCGACTGTTGCATAACACGGACCTCCATCGTTCGGCAATCGCTCTGCGACTATGCGATTGTTTGAATGATGTAGAGGATACAAAAAAACTATTTAGAGATTGTTAGGATGTCGTTTGGAGAGTGTGTAGATGTGCCACGCTGAGGTCGAGGTATTCCGCTTGAGGAAGCCGTATGCTATACTGTGGGCAGAGCTGCCACTCCTCCCCGGAGTAGTCGTAAGGCCTAGAATCGCTGAAAGAGGTGTGCCATGCCCTTCCCTCAAGGTCATGCTTTGCTGATAGGCGTTGGCTCGTATCAGTTTGCCCCACATATGAACGTTCCGGTCACGGTCGCCGACGCGAAGGCGGTTGAGCGTGTATTGCGCGATGAGCAGTTATGCGGCTACCCGAGCGAGCAGGTCACATTGCTGTGCGATGGGCAGGCCAGCCGCGTGGGCATTTTGGCCGCCCTCGATGCCCTGGCGAGTCGCACCACCGTGCGCGATACGGTGCTGTTCTTCTACGCAGGCCACGGCGATTTCGGTGAGGATGGGAACTATTACCTGACGACGCACGATACCAAGGTTGTTCAGGGCAAGGTGCAGAAGGGCACGGGCATCAGCCAGCAGGAGTTGATCACCAAGCTGCGCAACATCAAGGCCCAGCGCGCCCTGCTGATCTTCAACGCCTGCCACTCCGGCGCGGTGATGCCGACGCTCGGCACCGATGCGGCGCCGCCGCAGGGCCAGAACCCGCCTGAAACACTGGCGAACGCGCTGCTCTCGGCTGGTAGCGGGCGCATTTTGATCAGCGCTTGCCGCGCCCAACAGAAGTCGTACTACAGTCACGAGCGCTCCGAGACGGTGTTCACCGAGGCGCTGGTGCAGGCGCTGAACGGTCAAGGCGTGCCGAACCGCAACGGCACGATCAGCGCGTTCGATCTGTACACGGTGCTGTACGAGCGTGTGAAGAGCGATGTGCAGCGCCTGTTCGGCGCTAAGCAGGAGCCGGAGTTGACGGTGCTGAAGGGCGTGGGGCCCTTCGCAGTGGCGTTGTACCGTGGTGCTACCGCGCTCGGCGTGGACGATGCGCCCATCGCGCCGCCCCCGCAGGCCCGCACGGTCGAGCGAGAAGAGAGCGAGCGGGCCTTGCAGCAGATTATGAACGTGAGCCAGGGCGTGGGCATTCAGGGCGATGTGACGAACAGCACGGTGATCGGCGGCGACCAGTGGAATCTACAGGGATCGACGGGGGCCGTCATTAACCCGAGCGGGCCTGTCAATCAGCAGTTCGGCAATACCATGATCAACACGGGCGGCGGCGATTATGCTGGTGGGAATATCGATAAGCGCCAGGCGCAAGTGTTCGTCGATGGCAGCGTGATCGGCAGCTTGGGCGATCTGAGCAAGCTGGTGCAGGGATTGACGGGGCAGCCGACGCTGAGCCAGTGCCGCGACCAGATCCAGCGCATCGCGGAGCAGGCGCGGGCCAACGGCGACGACGACCAAGCCGATGATCTGGAGTCTGTGCTGGCTCCCCTGAACGCAGCGATCAAGGCGGAGGAATCTGGCCGAATGGAGCGGCGGAACGAGAAGGTGGCGGAGGCTCGCGCAGCGCTTGAGCGCCTGCAACCGCGCTATGCGGCGCTACGCGAGATTCGCCTTGGGTAATGCCTATTCGGGGCGCGCGCCGAGCGTCAGCGGCAATTGGATCTGCTCGCCGTCGCGCAGCACGGTGAGCATCACGGTGTCGCCGACGGACGTTTCGAGCTCCAAGTAGCTCAGCAGATCATCACTGCTCAGCACCTTTTTCTCATCGACAGCGATCACGATATCGCCATCGTACAGGATATTGATGCCCGCGTAAACGCCATCGGTTTTGCCGCCTCGCAGCCCTGCCTTATCGGCGGGGCTGTTCGCTTGCACCTCGATAATCAATACGCCCTGTCGAGCGGCGAGATTGAAGTGATTGGAGAGCAGCGGCGTCACCGAGCGCATCACAATGCCCATCCACGGGTGCGCATACGAGCCATCGCGGATCAGCGCGGGCACCACACGGGCCACAGCGTTGGATGGCACCGCATAACCCACGCCCTCGAACGTGCCGGATTGGCTGCGGATGGCAGTGTTGATGCCGATCACCTCGCCGTAGATGTTTAGCAGCGGCCCGCCCGAGTTGCCCGGATTGATCGCCGCATCGGTTTGGATGACGTTGGGGATGCTGAAGCGCCCCTGCGAACTGGCTGGACCGCTCAGGCTGCGCCCAAGCCCGCTGATCACGCCGACCGTGAGCGTGTTCTGCAGCCCAAACGGGTTGCCGATCGCGATCGCGGTCTGGCCCACCTCGACCTTATTCGAGTCAGCCAGCCTTAGCGGCACCGCGCCGGGCGGCAGTTCATCGACCTTCAGCACGGCAAGATCGCTGCCGGGGTCGCGCCCGATCAGCCGCGCCTCGATCACAGAGCCATCGGCGAAGTTCACCTGAAAGAGATTTGCATCATCGACGACGTGGTTGTTGGTGACGATGTGGCCTTGATCATCGTACAGGAAGCCGGAGCCTTGGCCGAAGGGCACGTCCTGTCCAAAGGGCTGCCCATCGCGTGCGGAGAGTTGCCCCGCGACCTCGATACTGACCACGGAGAGGTTGACGCGCCTGTACAACTCCACTAACAGGCGTTGCTGCTCCTCCAGCGCCGATGTGAGGGCCGGTTCGAGCGTGGGCGCGGGTGCGGTGGTGGGCAGCGGCTCGGGCGACGAGCGCAGCAGTTCGGGGGTGGGCTTGGGGTTGCTACTGGGATCTATGATAATCGCACCTTCCGGCGTTCGCGGTTGGGGCGTGATGATAATCACTGTCGGCTGGCTGCCAACCATCGGCAGTGAGGATGCATCGAATGAGCAGTTGGTAAGCGTCAGTGCAATAAGGCAGCCGAGCAGTATCCGTAAATGGCGCATGCTTTTTTCTCCACGACCTTCAATCTACGGGTATGATAGCATATAGAAATGAGAATGGTCTAAGAAACAGATATGGGTCATCACGGTTCTTTCGTGATGTTGCCCGTGCAGAATCCCGTCTCACGATGCGCCAATGAAGCACTGCACTGCCGCAGGCGAGGACTGCCCCATAGATTTGCAGAAACCCCCACTCTCACGTAGGATTCAGCCGAACATTTCACTTTGTTGAAGGACACACAGCGTCATGACCACCTTCAATCGCGACGCATCCACCTCTCGCGTCGCTTGGCTGCCTGCTCTCCTGCTGATCGGCGCGCAATGTGCCGTTGGCATGCGCGACATGGCACAGACATCCTTCTTCCTCATCTACCTCCAAGAGCAATTGAACTTTGCGCCGAATGTGATCTCCAACATTGTGGCCGGAACGCAGATCGTTGGAATGGTCGTTGCGCTGTTGGGAGGCGCTATCGCCGCACGGATAGGCAGTAAATGGACGTTGCTCATCGGCATGTTGATCAGTTCCATCGGCAGTTTTGCGTTTCAGTTGCATAGCCTGTGGTTGATCGTTCTGATCTGGCTGATCGGCGGTGGGAGCGGCTCACTGTTGTTTGTGGGCAGTTCCAGTTACCTCACCAAACTGCGCACGCACGGCGCACTCGGCACGCTCGCCGCTGTGTACGCGCTCAGCATGACGGTCGGCGGCGCGATCGGCAATCCGTTGGCGGCTGCGATTATCGAGCGGTACAGCTATGGCGGGTACGGATTGTTTATGTTCGGCTTTATGGTGCTGGTCGCTCTGCTATTGGCCTGGTGGATGCCCAACATCAAAAGTGCGCCGACCGAGGGCGAAGCGAGCCAGAGCAGTGGCAACCCGCTGCACCTACTGCGCCTGCCCAATTTTCCTTTGATCATTTTCATGCGCGGCATCCCAACGCTATACTACGGTATGATCCTGTTGTTGGTGCCGCTGATGCTGAACCAGCTCAGTAGCGATAAGTGGGTCATCGCCGCGTACGGCACCGCGAATCTGATTGTCGCTTCGATGGCGCAGTTGGCGGCTGGGCGGGCCGCCGATAAGTGGGGCGCGCTCCGACCGAGCATCGCGGGCTACGCCGGCATCATTGTGACGGGCATCGGCCTGAGTTTGAGCACCAGTAGCGTGATCGGCCTGTTTATCTGCGGTGTGCTGGGCATTGCGGCGGCTTGGGGCCTCTCGACGATGCTGTACATGTGGGTGTCCGACGGCATCGCCAAGGAGCAACATGCTTCGGCGTTCGGCCTGCTGCACGCGGTGTGGAGCCTCAGTATGGTGGGCGGCTCGCTGTTGGGCGGTCAACTGGTGGATGTGTGGCCTGGTCTGCCGTTCCTACTGCTTGGTTTGGTGAACGTGAACGGCTTCTGGCTCGTGACGATGTACTACCGTCGGCTGGCGCGGAGTGCCGCAGCGAGCGCGGCAACTGCGGGCTGAGCGACATGTGCGCGCTGGTTTCGTGATGAATATTCCGAGGAGGATATCTCAATGAGTTGGCAACTGTTAGAGCAGAGCGACCCGGAATTGGCCGAGATGGGCTACCAGCGCTTGACCAACAAGAGCATTGCCTATTTGGCCACCGTGCGCGCCGATGGCTCACCGCGCGTTCACCCGATCACGGCGATCATTGGCAAGGGCCGGATGTTTGTGTTTATGGACGCGAAGTCGCCGAAGGGACGCGACTTGCTGCGCGATAATCGCTATTCGCTGCACAATGCTGTCGATGATCAGATCGGCAACGGCGGCGAGTTCTTGGTCGATGGTCGGGCCACCTTGGTGGAGGACGCCGAAACCCGTCAGTTGGCGATCTCGTTCGCCGATTTCACCGTGCTCGATTCGTACATTCTGTTTGAGCTATCGGTGGAGCGCGTGTTAGCCACCACGTACCGCAAAGGTCAGCCGCCGCTGCGCCAACGCTGGCAGGCTCCTTCAAAATCTGCGTAGAATAGCGGATCGTTCTTTACCGCTACTGCTAGTATCCTGAAGGTACTCAACGGTTGTTTGAGCAGAAAGGAACTGGCAATGTTACGGGGATTTTGCACAGTGAGCTATTGGGCCGCCGATCTGGAGAGCGCCAAGCAGTGGTACACCGAACTGTTAGGCGTCGAGCCTTACTACGTGGTGCCTGGTTATATCGAGTTCCGCATCGGCGATTACCAGCACGAACTGGGTATTATCGATAAGAAGTACGCGCCACCGAGCTTTGGCGACACGCCGGGCGGCACAGTGATGTACTGGCATGTCGATGATGTGAACGCGGCGCTGGAGCGGTTGTACGCGCTGGGCGCGCAGCCGTTCGAGCCACCCGTGAATCGTGGCGAGGGCTTTATCACGGCCTCGGTGCTCGATCCGTTCGGCAACATTCTGGGCGTGATGTACAACCCGCACTACCTCTCGGTCCTGACGAACAACCCACAGCACGAGTCCGCACCGCACCACACCCAGTGATTCACTGCGAATAGCGTTTTTGTTATGGCCCAGCCGTCTTTGTGCGGCCTGGGCCAATTTCAACTATAATGCCTTTGCATACAATCGCGCCAACCCAATGAGGAACTCATGGCGAAGTTGGTACTCGACCTGCACGACATCTACAACCGTAGCGACCGCATCGACGCCGAGTTGAACCGCGTGGTGCAGGAAGCCGTCGAGAAGCGCATTGAGTTGGTCGAGATCATCCCCGGCAAGGGCAGTGGCCAATTAAAGAAGCATGTGCTACGCTTCCTCAACCAGGGCCACATCCGCCAGTTGTACCACCGCATCGAGAAGGACGACCGCAACTTCGGGCGGATTTTCATTCATTTTCGCCACAAACCCCGTCATTAGCATAAGGAGGAGCCAATGAGCGCGGATCAGAGTGTGCGTCAGCAGTTGCTGGCGTTGCTGCGTGGTGGTCAAGCCTCGATGAAGTTCGGAGAGGCGGTCGGCGATTTCTCAATGGATCGCATCAACGAGCGCCCGCCGAACGTGAGCTATTCGCCGTGGCAGTTGCTTGAGCATATGCGAATCACGCAGTGGGATATCCTGGAGTTTATTCGCAACCCCGCCCATGTGTCGCCTCCATGGCCGGCGGGCTATTGGCCCGCGCCCGATTCGGTCGCCGATGAGGAGACGTGGCGAGCGACGATTGTGGCGTTCGAGCAGGACCACGATGCGCTGGAGGAACTGGTCGAGGACCCCGCCACCGATCTGTACGCCGACCTGCCGCACGCGCCGGGCTACAACATTTTGCGCGAGATTCTGGTGGTCAGCGACCACAATGCGTACCATTTGGGTGAGTTTGCGATCCTGCGCCAAGTGATGGGGACCTGGTCTCGCCGTTCGTGATGTGAGGGAGTGATGGAGGGGATTGGTGTTCGGGCGGCGACGTCAGCCGATGAGCCGTTCCTGTATCGGATGCTGTTCTACGCCGCGAATATGGCGCTCGATGGGGCCGTCTCGGGTGCGGAGGCCCGCACAAACCCCACGCTGGCGAAGTATGTGTGCGATTGGGGCCGTGTCGATGATCTCGGTGTGATCGCGGAGGATGCGGCGGGTGTGCCGATTGGCGCGGCGTGGCTGCGGGTGCTGCGTGGCGCCGAGAATAATCACCCGCAGTTGGATGAGCGAATCCCCGAGCTGGCGATCGCGGTGGAGCCAGCCTTCATCGGCCAGGGCGTGGGCACGCGCCTGCTGGCGGCGCTGCTGGATGCGGCGCGCGGCGTATTCTCGGCGGTGGCCCTGAGCGTGCGGGTTACGAATCCGGCCCGCCGCCTGTACGAGCGGATGGGCTTCACGGTGATCGATACGATCGTGAACCGGGTGGGCGGCGATTCGTGGCTGATGGTCTATTCGTTCGAGTAGGCGTGTGGGGCAGCCATCGCATTGCGACGTGTGGTTGCGAACTGGCCTCGTAGAGGTACGACTGTCGGCGGTGCCCGTACTGCCGCGCCGCCCACACCCCGCAGTGATGTCGGGGCATAGCAGGCGGCACGACAGGTTGGCACTGGTTCACTTCAAACCCTACCTAGGGCTTAGACCCGCGCCGAGCGCTGACGCAGCAGATGATCGGCCAGCACAAGCGCCATCATCGCTTCGGCCACGGGCACCAGGCGCGGCAGCACGGTTGGGTCATGGCGGCCATGCACTTCGATGGTGCTGGGTTCGCCTTGCTGATTGACCGTCTCCTGCGGGCGGGCGATCGAGGCGGGCGGCTTGGCGGCGATCCGCACGATGATCTCCTCGCCGTTCGAGATGCCACCCAGGATGCCGCCAGCGTGATTGCTGACGGTGCCGATCCGTCCATCGGGCAGGCGGGTGAACGGGTCGTTGTTCTCGGAGCCGCGCTTATTGGCGACATCGAAGCCATCGCCGATCTCGACGCCCTTGATGGCGGGGATGCTCATCATGGCGTGGGCGATGGTGGCGCTCAGCTTATCGAAAACGGGCTCGCCGAGGCCGGGCGGCACGCCACGGGCGCGCACTTCAACGATGCCACCGAGCGAGTCGAGCGAGCGGCGAGCGGCGTCTACACGGGCGATCATTTCTTGCGCCACGGCGGCATCGGGGCAGCGCATGATGTTGCGCTCGATCTCGTCCTCGTCGATCACTTCGGCGCGCAGATCACCGAGTTGCGCGGTCCAGGCGATCACGCTGATGCCGAATTTGGCCAGCAATGCTTTAGCGATCGCGCCACCCGCCACACGGCCAATCGTCTCGCGTGCGCTGGAGCGCCCGCCGCCGCGCCAATCGCGGAAGCCGTATTTGGCGTCCCAGGTGTAATCGGCGTGGCCGGGGCGATAGAGGTTTTTGATCGAGTCGTAGTGGCTCGATTTGGCGTCGCTGTTCCAGACCATCATGCTGATCGGTGTGCCGGTGGTGCGCCCCTCGAAGACGCCGGAGAGTATCTGCACTTTGTCGGGTTCTTGGCGGGCCGAGGAGACGCGGCTTTGGCCGACACGTCGCCGGTCCAGATCGCGCTGGATGTCGGCTTCGCTGATCGGCAACCCGGCTGGGCAGCCATCGACCATGCAGCCTACGCCTGGGCCGTGCGATTCGCCCCACGTGGTTAGGCGAAAGAGTTGGCCAAATGTATTTCCTGGCATTGCTGTCCTCGTTCTACGGTTGGTTGCGGTTTGTCTGGCCCTATTATATGCGAGACCTGCGTTGTGTCATGTTTTGATGTGGTAGCGGTATGCTCCTGAGAGTCTTCCGTGTGCAAAACGGCGATGTTTGCCGAAGCGAATTTTTGGGGTAGGATATCACCATGCTCCTTGTCTGTACGAGAGGATGACCATGACTGTTGATATGTTGACGTATCCATCGCACCGCACGCCTTTGGTGGTGGAGAACGGTGTGGTGGCAACGAGTCACCCGTTGGCGGCCCAGGCGGGCTTGGCGATGTTGCAGGCGGGTGGGACGGCGGTCGATGCGGCGATTGCGGCTGCGACGACGCTGACGGTGGTGGAACCGACCTCGAATGGGATCGGGAGTGATGCGTTTGCGCTGGTGTGGGATGGCCAGAAGTTGCACGGCCTGAACGGCTCGGGGCGCGCTCCGATGGGTCTGACGCCGGATTTGCTGGAGCAGGCGGGCCATAGCAAGATGCCGACGCACGGTTGGATGGCTGTGACGGTGCCGGGTGCTCCTGCGGCGTGGCAGGATCTGCACGCGCAGTTCGGGCGCTTGCCGTTCGAGCAGGTGTTGGCCCCCGCTATCCGCTATGCCGAGCAGGGCCACGCGGTGACGCCGATCGTGGCGCAGAATTGGGCGCGCAATGTGATGCTGGCCAAGCAGCGCCAGGGTGCGATGTTCGAGGGATTTTTGCCGACTTACGCGCCGAACGGTCGGGCGCCCAACATCGGCGAGCGGTTCGTCAGCCCGGGCCACGCCCGCACGCTGCGTCTGATCGCGCAGCAGGGCGCGAAGGCGTTCTACCAGGGCGAGATCGCTGAGGCGATCGCGGCGTTCTCGCGCGAGACGGGTGGCGTGCTGACGCTCGATGATTTGGCGGCGCACACCAGCACCTGGGTGGAGCCGATCTCGATCGATTATCAGGGCCACACGATCTGGGAGATTCCGCCGAACGGGCAGGGCTTGGCGGCGCTGATCGCGCTCGGCATCCTCAATGAGATGGGCATCGCGTCGCTGCCCCGCGATTCGGCGGCGGCCTACCACGCGCAGATCGAAGCGATGAAGTTGGCGTTCGCCGATGCGCACCGCTACATCGCCGACCCCACGCGGGCCGATGTGCCCGTGCGCGGCTTGCTCAGCCCCGAGTATCTGGCCGAGCGTCGTGCACTGATCGGGCCGCGTGCTGGCTCGTACGGGCCGGGCCACCCGCCCCGTGGCGGCACGGTCTATCTCTGCACCGCCGATAACGAGGGCCGCATGGTCAGCTACATCCAATCGACCTACATGGGCTTTGGATCGGGCGTAGTGATCCCTGGTTGGGGCATCTCGATGCAGAATCGCGGCGCTGGCTTCAGCTTGGAGCCGGGTCACCCGAACCGCTTGGAGCCGGGCAAGCGCCCGTATCACACCATCATCCCGGCGTTCCTGACGCGCAACGGCCAAGCCGTCGGGCCGTTCGGTGTGATGGGTGGGCATATGCAGCCGCAGGGCCATACGCAGGTGGCGATCAACACCATCGACTTCGGTATGAACCCGCAGGCGGCGCTGGATGCGCCCCGCTGGCGGATCGACGACGATGATGTGGTGGCGCTGGAACTCAGCACGCCGCGCGCGGTGGTCGAGGGTCTGATCGCTCGGGGCCACAACGTCAAGATCGACGCGCAGTCGGGCGATTTCGGGCGCGGCCAGGCGATCTGGCGGATGGAGAGCGGCGCGCTGATCGCTGGCTCCGAGACGCGCTGCGATGGTTGCGCGGTCGGCTGGTAGCGTTTCGATGGGGCGGGTGCTTCACGATGAAGCGCTCGCCCCGCTCCGTTTGTGGCGCTCGGCTGCGCTTGGTGAGGAGGCGTCTGATGGTACTCACTGGTTACGCCCATCGTATCGGCGACAACATCACCACCGACGCGATCATCGCGCCGACCTGGCACGACGCCGATGATCCGGCGGTGCTGGCCGCGCAGTGCTTGGCGGACGTTGACCCGCACTTGGCCGAGGCGGTGCGTCCCGGCGATCTGCTGCTGGCCGGGCAGAGTTTCGGTGGCGGCGATGCGCAGGAGATCGCGGTGTTGGCCTTGCAGGCGTTGGGATTCGTCGCCGTGATCTGCGCCAGCGCCGATGACGCGATGATCGAGATGGCGCATATCTACGGCCTGCCGATCGTGATCTGCCCGGAGGCTGTTGCCGCGATCGGCGCGGGTGCCGTGGTGCGCCTCGACTTGACGCGTGGGCAGATCGACGTGCGCGACACGGGGCAGCGCTTCAGTGCCCCGCCTAGCCCGCCGCAGGTCGTCGAGGCAGTGCGTCGCGCGCAGTTGCTGGCCGCCACACGCCGTGTGGTCGAATCGGAGGGCTATGACGGGTGACAAGGTGACGGAGGTGACAAGGTGAACTGAGGCAAGAATAGGGAAGTACCTTGTTATCGCAGGCTAAACGGCTTCCACTGTACTGTTTGTTGCGTTCTTGGTAGCCCTCATTGTCATTCCGAGATGCCCATATCGCACTACAATATGGCGCCCATTCAATGGCCAGTTCTCAAATAGAGTCATTCTGAACGGAGTGCGCAGCACGAAGTGAAGAATCTCCTCGCCCTTTCAGCCTTGAACGTTTGGTTTCTGTTCTACCCTCCCATACATCAGTTTCGGAGTAGTATGCAGTACAACGACACGAGCATCTCCAAACATCTATGAAATCTGTGAAATCTGTGGATGAACCCCACAGCTATGGTATTATGACATCTGCTGAGACGAACGAACCGTGATCTGCCGAATACATCGGCCTGTGAAAGCAATACAAACGCTATGGCACTGACACCCAAACTGTTTCGCCGCCAAGTTGTGGAGGCTGCCCGCGTCGGCGAGCCGATACCGCCACGCTGCGCGCACGCCCCACCCAACGACTTCTGCGGCGGCTGTACCTTCCAGGATCGGCCCTACGAAACGCAACTCAACGCCAAACTTGCGGCGTTGCGCCAACTCTGGGCCGACGACCTGCCTGCTGAACAGATCGAACAGTTTGGGATGGTCGGCTCGCCGGAGCCATTCGCCTACCGCACCCGCATGGACTACGTTGCCAGCAAAGAGCGCTTCGGCTTGCGGCGCGGGGGCAAATTCAACTACATCGTCGACCTGCACGAGTGCCATCTGATCCCGCAGGAGGGCTTCGCCGCCGCCCGCGCGCTGTACGAGCGCGCCGTGTCGCTCGGCTTGCCCGACTACAACCTGCGCACCCACATCGGCTACTTGCGCTATGTGGTAGTGCGCCGCAGCCCACAGAACCAGTTCCTGATCAGCTTCGTCACCGCCTCGCAGGAGTACGCCGCCGAGATGGAGCAGTTGGCCGAATACGCCCTCTCGCTGCCCAATGTGCTCGGCTTCCACTGGCTCGTCAACGAAACGCTCACCGACATCTCGTTCGGCGCGCCGCATCGTTATTGGGGCGTTGATCGGCTGCCGATGCAGGTGGGTGCGCGCACACTCGCCATCGAGCCGAACACCTTCTTCCAGAACAACGTCCATCTGCTGCTGCCGCTGCTCGACGATGTGCGCAACGTCGCCACCACCCATCCGACCATCGCACCCCGCGACCTGGTGCTGGCCGACCTGTACGGCGGCGTGGGCACCATCGCGCTGCACCTGGCCGATCACGTCAAGCAGATCGTCTGCGTCGAATCGTTCGGTGAGAGCGCTAAACTCGGCGAGATCAACATTCGCAACAATGGTGTCGAGAACATCCAAATGGTCCACGCCGATGTGGCCGACTTTGTGCGCGAACAACCCGCCCACAGCTTCGATGTTGTCGTTGTCGATCCGCCCCGCAACGGGCTAGGCCCGGATGTCTGTCGCGAACTGCTGCGCATCCAACCGCAGCGTATCGTCTACGTCTCGTGCAACGTCCTCACGCAGATCGAGGATGCGCGGGCACTCGCGCCACTGTACGAACTGCGCGCCATGCGAGGCTACGACATGTTCCCACAGACACCGCACCTAGAAGCGCTCGGCATTTTCGAACGGCGCGACGGAGCCATCGCCAACTAGCATGCCGAAGGGCATCGCGACGCGGTTGGGGCTGCAACTCATCGCCCCGACCGAACGTACCATAAGAGAGATCACAATGCGCTGCCCTCGCATTGCGCTCTTTTTTACGGGCAGCGCTCGCTATAACAACCGCAACGAGGGTCATTGCGGCATATCGATGGGTTAGCACCTCGACGTTGGGACACTGGCTGGACCTTGCCGAATACGCTCCACTGTGCTACCCTAAAGCAACAGGAGTGGATTATGGCGCGTGCCACGTCGCCAAGTACAACTGGAACAGCTATGGCCACGGTCGATAGAATCCTCTGCCCGAGCTGTCATCAATCGAATCTGCGGCGAGCCAAATTCTGCCAGTATTGTCGGCATGATATGGTGCTCAACAACGACGGCCCACGCTACTACATCACGCGAGTGTTGAAGGTCGGCGGTCAAGGTGCCGTGTTCGAGACCATTGGCGACGATAACCAAGTCTACGCCGTCAAAGAGATGATCGACCGCTTCACCGACCCAAAAGAGCGTCAGGAAGCGATCGAACGTTTCGAGGCCGAAGCCGATATGCTGCGGCGGCTCTCACATCCACGCATTCCCAAAGTCTACGTCGATTTCAAAGACGAAGGGCGTCAATACCTGGCCATGGAATTTGTGCGTGGCCAAGACCTCGAAGACGTCATCCAGAAGCAAGGTGCCCTGCCCGAAGCGCAAGTGCTCGAATGGGCCGACCAGATCTGCGACGTGCTCAGCTACCTGCACGAGCACAAACCCGAACCAATCATCTTCCGCGACATGAAGCCCTCGAACATCATGATCCAGCCCGATAACTCGATCAAACTGATCGACTTCGGCATCGCCAAGGTGTTCCAGAAGGCCGAACGCGGCACGCAGATCGGCACGCCCGGCTACGCCCCGCCCGAGCAGTACCAAGGCCTCGCCACCATCGAATCCGACATCTACGCGCTCGGCGCAACGCTGCACCACGCCCTCACCGGGCGCGACCCGCGCGACGAGGCACCATTCTCGTTTCCGCAGGTCTACGCGCTGCGGCCCACCGTCTCGAAACGCACATCCGAGGCCATACACCGCGCCCTACAAATGAAGCCGGAGGACCGCTACCATTCGGTAGCAGAATTTCGCGCGGCGCTTCGCCCCACGCCAGCGCAGCCGCCGCGTGTACGAGTTACTCCTGCGAATCAGCCGGTATCTGCGCAACCGCAGGTTGCAGCGCCCACCGCGCCGGTGACACCAGCGGCACAAGCCAAACCAACCGCGCCCGTCGCACAAGCCAGACCAGCCCCGCGCACGCAGCCCGTGCCCGCGCCCACCGCGCCAACCAACCAGCGCGCGCAGCCCGCGCCTGTAGTCGCGCCAACCGCCAAGCCAACCAAACGCCGAGGCGGTTTCAGGCGCTTCCTGTTCACCACACTGGTGGTCGTGGTCCTCGCCATCGCTGGGCTCGCCTACTTCCAGCCAGCCCTGCTGCAAGGCATCGTCACCGAGATCATCGCTGGTCCAACGCCCACACCCGCCACCTTCATCATGCAACCCTTCTCGGTCACCGATCTCGAAATCATCGTACCGCCGGGGGTGCAGGTCAACGACGCCTTCCGCCAAGCCTACCTGCAGAAAGCGCAGGAGGCCTACGGCCCCGACACCCAAATCAACAACAACATCCCGCCCACGTACCTAGCCGGAGCCGAACCTGTCAAAACAGGCGACGATCCGCAAGGCACCCGATACCGCGCCTCGGTCACAGGATACATCCTCGTGCGGCAGCGCTAACAGCCCATCCGTGTAAAACGAAATTGTCACCGTAGTTTTGCACCGAAATAGCCCATTTCGTCGTAATACTATAGAGCAACGAAGAGAAATACACCCAAAAGACGGAGGAAGTTATGGGTTTTTTAGATAACATCACCAAGACAATCAATCACGGAGTTGAGCGCGCCAAATTCGAGGCCGAGAAGTTTCAGCGCACCGCCAAACTTCAGAGCGATATCTCTAACCTCAACCGCCAGATCGACGCAAAGCGCGCCGAACTCGGTGATCGCGCCCTTGAACTCTACAAAGCGGGCCAGATCCAATCGCCCACGCTCGGCGAAATGATCAAACAACTCGAAGACCTACGAACACAGATCACCCTGCGCGAAGAGGAACTCAAAACCGTACAATCCGAAGTATTTGTGGAGCCAGCACCCGCACCCGCGCCAACTCAGACCAGTGCACCATCCCAAACACCGCCCGCAGCGACCGCTCCGACGCCACCATCTCCGACGCCGCCAGCGGGCACCGTCTCGGTCGCCAAATCGTGCCCGAACTGCCAATTCCAGATGCCCGCCACAGCGATGTACTGCCCCAACTGTGGCGCACGCCAAGGCGTCTAACTTCATCAAACACGCAGAGGATGCTGCACCAACCCGGCAGCATCCTCTTTTTTATCCGCGCCAGCATCAGCCACAACCATCATCTGTTAGGGAAAAGAAAGCGCAGCCAGCGCCTCAACGCCCGTCGCTACGGGCCAACAACGTCGTGCACAACGTGTGCGCGCTCGGACAGTGATGGCGCTTCGCGCCTTGACCTGTAACAAGGTGACTTGGTGACGGGCCAGACAAGGTGACAAGGTGACAAGGTGAGTAAACAAACCAAATCACGCAGCCCACACAGCCAATTGCCACCGAGCGAGTACCCCACCCGCACCAGTGCGACGTACGACAAGGCATAACCACGGGCCTATCAAATGAGGTTGCATTCCACTTTGGGGTCCAGGGGCGATAAGCCCCTGGACGGGGTTTCCAAAAGGTCGCGACCGACCCTTTGGGCCTGCGCAGCAGCCTACGTCCTCGTGCGTACTCGCTCGCTCGCCGAATGGCGCATCCCACACTGTCGCAAGCAAAACCTAATCTACGGATAAACCTACGCGATATCCAACCCAATATCCAGCGCCCGGGCCGAATGCGTCAGCGCCCCCGTCGAAATAAAATCCACACCACTCTCAGCCACCGCCCGCAGCGTCGCCAGCGTGATCCCGCCCGACGCCTCGGTACGCGACCGACCAGCCACCACCGCCACCGCAGCGCGCAACTGATCCGGCGGCATATTGTCCAGCAGAATCATATCAGCGCCGGCCTCGGCGGCCTCGGCGGCCTGCTCCACCGTCTCCACCTCGACCTCAATGCAGACCATCGGCCCGACCGCCGCGCGGGTGCGCCGAATCGCCTCGCTCAAGCCGATGCCCTGGCTCGCCAGCATCGCCAAATGGTTATCCTTCAGCATCACGCCATCGAACAACCCAAACCGATGATTCGTGCCGCCGCCGACGCGCACCGCATACTTCTCCAAGGCCCGCAAGCCCGGCGTCGTCTTGCGCGTATCGAGGATCTTCACGGGCAACCCCGCCACCTCCTGCACATACCGAGCGGTCATCGTCGCGATGCCGCAGAGCCGTTGCAGCAAGTTGAGCGCAACCCGCTCGCCCGTGAGCAGCGCCTGGGCCGGGCCGCTGATCTCGGCCAGCAACGCCCCCGCCTCCACATGTGCGCCCTCGTCCACGCGACGCGTCACCCGCACCCGTGAGTCCACCGTAGCGTAGACCGCCTCAAGCACAGGTAAACCCGCCACCACGCCCGCCTCGCGGGTCACCACCTGCGCGGTCGCCTGCAGATCAGCGGGGATCGCCGCCTGCGTCGTGATATCGCCATGTCCCACATCCTCGCGCAACGCCTGGGTCACAACGGCGAGAATGATGTCCTGTGGTAATTGCATAATGTTCCTCATGCTGCAACCTTGAGCGAAGCATTGACGGATGCGATGGTGTTGACCATACGCGGCTGCTGGCCCCGTGTGAACACCACATGCCCCTGCCAAGCCTTACTCGTCTCGGGGTAATCGGAGCGGAAGTGCGCGCCACGGCTCTCGCTGCGTATCAACGCGCCAGCCACCACCAAACGCGCCGCCAACACCGCATTCGCCGCTGTGATAGCGTCGCTCTGCCCGCTCGAAATCTGGCGCGGGAACGCATCTAAATAGCTCAAAGCGTTGCGCAACTGCTCGGCACAGCGAATCAGACCAGCGTGCGTGCGCATCAACTGGGCTAACTCATTGCGCCAATCGGGCTGTGGCTGCAGGTGCGCCGTCGGCAACGGCTCTCTGCCCACATCGAGCGTCCAACTGTTCGGCTGGATGCGCGGCCCCTGAGAGAGCGCCTCCAACGCTGCCGCCGCCGCCTGACGCCCAAACACCATACATTCAAGCAGCGAATTGCTCGCCAACCGATTGGCCCCATGCACCCCTGTGCAGGCACATTCGCCAGCCGCGTACAGCCCTGGCAAGCTCGTCGCGCCCCGCAGATCGGTGCAGATGCCGCCCATCAAGTAGTGCGCCGCCGGAGCGATCGGGATGGGCGTTGTGGCCGGGTCCAGCCCCTCGGCACGGCAGCGGGCGCTGATCGTCGGGAAGTGGTGCTCGAAGGTATGCGCTGAGAAATGTGTCATATCGAGCAGTACATGGTCGCTGTTGGTCGCCTGCATCGCCGCGAAGATGCCGCGCGCCACGATATCGCGGGGCGCAAGCTCGGCGCGCGGATCGTACTCGGGCATAAAACGGCGTCCGTTCACATCCAACAGGATCGCGCCCTCGCCACGGGCCGCCTCGGTGATCAGAAAGCCCTCGCCCGATTTCGTGCGCATCACCGTCGGGTGGAACTGCACGAACTCCATATCGGCGATCGCCGCGCCCGCGCGGTAGGCTAGCGCGATCCCCTCGCCCAGCGCGCCGGGTCCGTTGCTGGTGAGGCCATACAGCGCGCCAGCTCCGCCTGTCGCTAGGATCGTGGCGGGGGCCAAGAAGTCGTGCCAGCCGCCCAAAGCGTCCAGCGCCAGCACCCCAACAACGCGCTCACCAT